>JBBDIM010000126.1:0-22993 GCA_040880405.1 Pirellulaceae bacterium
GGTCGGGAATTTTTGCCTTGTCGGCATGAGACTCGGTGTTGTTGTTGGTCCGGACCGAGATCCCCACGATCCTGATCGGCTGGACTTTCACCAGTTCCACCTGCATCGTCGCCTCCTTCGAAGTGGGCATAAGTACGGTATCGGTCAGTCCCAACGCGGTAATCGCGGCCGAGACCCACAGCGGTATCGTGACAAAACCGACGATCGTGGTGATGGTCACCGTCCGAACCGCGGTTTGCGAATGGCCGCCGTAAAGCTTGGTCAGCACAATGGGAAACAGGGCACACGGCATCGCTGCTTGGATCGCGGCCACCTGTTTCAATTCCACCGAAATCGGCAACCACCAAGCTGCGACCAAAATCAATATCGGCAGCACTCCTAATCTTAACAAAACCGACGCCCCATAGGTGGGCCAAGGGCTGCTCGACGATTGCTCGGGCTGTTGAATCGCCAGTTGATCGTAAAACGTCGCTCCGATCAGCAGCATCATCATCGGGATCGCCGCCGACGCGAAGATCCCCACCACCTGCGCGATAAATTCCGGCACGTAGGGGGCCAGGCCCAGGGCGTTGATGATCAAAGAAGCGAGGATCGTCAGGCTGGGCGGATTGAGGACATGCTTCCACCACCCTTTGGTTAGCCCACCGGAGATGACGCTCACGCCGATCGACCAAATCCCCAGTTCCACCCCCACGTTATGCAAAAATAGCACCCCCAGGGCCCTGGAGCCGAAAATCTGTTCGACCAGCGGAATCGGCACAAAACCATAGTTGAAGATGCCGATGCAAACTGCGAATGTTTGCACCTTCCGAGCGGTATCCAGCCCGAGCCATTTGCCACCCAAGGCCCCGCTATAGTACGCGACCAAGCATCCCAGTCCAACGGCCAAAAAACCCCACAGGGGCGGCAGAAAGACGTTGCTGGCATCTTCGAACGCCTCGTTCCCCACCACGTTTTTGAAGATGAAGCAGGGGACCAGGACGCGGATGATCAGCTTCAGAATGCCGGCGTCCGCTTCCTGGCTGATCCAGCGAGCATACCGAGCCGCGCCGCCAATCGCGATGACGACAAACACCGCCGCGGTTACACTAACGATCATGACCACCTGAGAAACGTCCATCGAACCAGCGTAGCGGACGATGGTTGTTTCAACAATGGACCGCCGGGACCGGATCAGATCGGCCCTCAGAATTTGAGTTTAACGCCTCGTTTTCCCCAAAAAATTCATGAGCAATCCCCCACCTGAGCAGTCTGAGGCCATCGTCGGAATCGTCGTGGTCGACCATGGTTCACGTCGGGCCGAGAGCAACGATTTGCTATTGGAGGTGGCGGCCTTATTCCAACAAGTTAGCGGATACGAAATCGTCGAACCGGCCCACATGGAACTGGCCGAGCCGACCATCGCCCAGGCCTTTTCCCGCTGTGTGGGGCAAGGGGCGAACTTGGTGGTGGTGCATCCTTACTTTCTCTCGCCAGGGCGGCACTGGAGTCAGGATATTCCCCGCTTGGCCGCGGAGGCGGCCTCCCAGCATCCCGGCATCCGCCACCTCGTCACCTCGCCATTGGGACTGCACCGGCAACTAGCCGAGGTCATGCGGCACCGGATCGAAACCTGCCTGGCCCATACGCACGCCGGCGGCCCACCTTGCGATTTGTGCGCCGAAAATGGCGGGTGCCAAATCCAGGAAGGAGCGTCATGACACGACTCCTCGCGGAATGGATCGGCGTGTTGGCTTTGATCGTCGGCCTGGGTCTGGTGGGCTACCCGATAACAATTTGAGGAGGGAAACTCATGACTGATCCCAAACCACATCCCCATCATCAGCGCACGCTCCAGATCCTGAGGCAAATGACGCCCGAGCAAAAACTGGCTCAGGTCTTCAAGCTCAACGAACGAGTCTTGAACCTGATGCGTGCCGGACTGCGGCACCGATATCCCGACCTGACCGAAGCCGAATTGCACCAAAGGTATCTGGAACTACGGGCCCGATGTCACAACAGGAATTATTAACGCGGGTTACATTCCGCGCGCAAAACCAGGGACTTGTTCAAGCCTACCGCAGTTGAAACTCGCACCGCACCACCTTCTCGACCAAGTCCTGCGGGACGTAGTAATAGTGGTTGGTGGCTTCGTAGCCGATGCGACAGTCTTCTCGCGCCAGAAGGTGAAGCTGCTTGGCCGTTTCGATCTCTTGCCGCAGCATCCGCTGCATGGTGGCGGAGTCGCCAGCGCCTCTGGCCTGGATATACCGTGACTGGTTGGCGGTCGATTCAAAGTGCAGTCGGGCCGCCTGGGCAATGCGGAGCGTTTCCGCGACGGCCGAGGACAAGTTGAGCCCCTGGGCGAGTTCCGTTTCCCCTTCTTTCCAAAGCGCAACGAGCTTGTCGAATTGGCTAATAAAGATATCGGCCGGGTAGGGGCCCCGCCACGCGTTCAGGTCATCGTAAGGAAAGCAGACCATGGTCGAAGCGTAACCGGTGGGCCGATCGTACAACAGATTGGCGGGGCCGACCTGTTGCGGGCCTCGGTAGAGATAGCTGTTGTTAAACGGCAACTCTCGAAAGCCTTCGCTCATCTTGCTCCAGGCCGCTCGGACGTGCGGCGCGGCTTCGCCGTAGTAACGACGCGCGACCTGCTCTAGGGCCTCTTCCTTGGTGGTCTCCGGGTGGTCGAAAAATTGCTGGGCAATCGCCAGATTGGGCGAAGGATATCCACCCAAGCTCCAACTGAGCATCGCACCATCGACCTGATGCGCCACCAGGTTTTCCATGTGCTCCGCCACCAGATCCAGGACCGGCAAATAGGGGACCGCCGAGAGTTCCCAGGTGTTGTTCACCTGTAGTTTGGCCAAGGTTTTCAGGCCCCGTTTTTGCGCGGCTTGCCAGTGGGTGGTCGCCCGAGGGCCAGGGCCCACGCCGCTAATCGAGTACTCACCGATGACGGTCTTCACGCCTCCCCGATCGATCGGCAGGGCCCACTCGCTGACCGACATGAGCCAGGTGTTTTCCGGCATCGCCTCAATGTGATCGATGGCAAGGCCGTGCCGAGCCCAGCCCCAGTCCCAGCAAAATACATGAGCCTCCGGAGCTGCTTTATGAACACCCTCGGCCAGCGCGGCATTCAACTCCGCGATGATCTCGGCCGGCGTCCGATGTTGGCAACGGGGACAGCCCGCCTCGTTGAAGCTCGACGCACAGTGGGTGAAGTTTTCGGAGGCGGTGATGGTGAAGATTCCTCCGAGATTCGGGACTGCCGTAAAGACCGATTCAATCGAATCGGAGAGCCAACGACGGACCGCAGGCACACTGGTGCAAAGGGCCGCATCGCCCCCTTTGACTGTCCCTTGAAGTTCTTGCCGCGACTCAAAAAAGTTGAGCGGCATGGCCCGGGGTTCGTTCATGTAGAGATAAATTTTGATCCCGTGGCCCTGGGCCCGGCGGGCCAGTTGCCGCAACTTGGCCAAGCGTTCTCGGTGTCCCTCGCCAAACTCCGGGAAAAGCTCGCTCGGCGGAGCCAACTGACGCAGCACAACATGCAGCCAGACACCGTTGACCCCATGATCGGCCAACCGCTTGAGCAAGGCATCGGGGTACGGATCGGCCGCGTCGTCGGCCAGGGGATCGCCGAAGGTGCCGAAGTAGGAATACAAAAACCGTGGTGCCGCATCCTGGTCCCCTGATTCCGCAGGCTGCTTCTCGGGCTGGGGCAATTCTGGGCCCGATTCCAGGTGTTCCGCAAACGCGAACCGAGGCTGGGCGTCGACGAGTGATTCCTCGGAAAAGTGGGCCTGGACAACCTCGCGAATCTCCGCGGCTCGGGCCGCCTGCGCCTCGGTCGGTGGTTGCCAGATGACGAGCGGACAGTGCGGTTTCAAGCTGCCCAGTTTGATGTACAGAAAATCATCTTCGCGCAGCGAGAACGCCAACTGCGATTCACTCATGTTCAGCAGTGTGAGCAGTTGCTCGTACGGCAGCAGGTGCCAGTTGCGGCGAATGATGGAAATGTAACCTTGGGTGTCCCACTGGGGCGAACCGGCGGCGACACTCTCCGGTAGTCCCATGCCGGTGGCGGTGGCGATGATGTTCTCGGGCGAGGTTTCGAGGACTGCCGCCAATCGCTCGGCCGGTAGCAGGCCCCAGTTTCGCCAAACGACGGCATGGGCAGGCGTCGGAAAGTGGTCCGCCGCCAAGGGCTGTTTCTCGCTAGTGGTCGGTAACTGCTCGTCGGCCGCCGCCGAGAGTAGCGGCAATAAACACAAGAGCGACATGAAGAAGGGAAGGCGGATCACGAAGACTCTCCAGCGGGCGGGGGAAGTGGGGAACTCGGGTGGGAACCTCTTAGAGTAACCTGCCCTGGGCGAGAGGGGCAAGTGTTTCCCACGTCGCGAGATCACGCACGGTGAAAATGGAAGACGTTTTTCTTCTCGGGCCCGAAGCCCCGGAAATTGATTGTTTCGCGTCCATTTCCCACCATCTTTTTCCCGCCCGACGTGAAATCGCGGCTCATCTCAGTTAAAATCGAGAGTGAATAACAGCATCTCTCACCCGCCCCCGCATCCACGTGTAGCCACCCATGAAACGCTTGCTCTTGACTCTGTGTCTTTTTACTACCTTCTCCGCCATCGCCTCGGCCCAGGCTCCCAACTATCCGACGCCGCCGGAGGCGAAACGCCAGGAGGGAGTTCCTGTTGGGACGCTGACCCGGGGGACCTTTGCCGATTCAAAGATCTACCCCGGCACTACCAGGGACTACACGATCTACATCCCCGATCAGTACCAAGCGGATGGCGAAGAGGCGGCGCTCATGGTCTTTCAGGATGGGGACGGGTTTTGTCGCGATCGGGGCGGCTCTCGGGCCCATATCGTGTTCGACAACCTGATTCATGAAAAGGCGATGCCGGTCACGATCGGTCTGTTCATCAACCCCGGCGTCCTTCCGCCGGTTAAGGAAGGGGATCATGTGCAGCTCAATCGCTCGATTGAGTACGACACCCTGAGCGACGCCTATGCTCGGTTTCTGATCGAGGAATTTCTGCCGTATGTTCAGGCGGAGCACAACGTCAAAATCTCGAACGATCCGAACCGCCGCGGACTGTGCGGTTCCTCATCTGGGGCAATCGCAGCGTTCACCGCCGCTTGGCATCGGCCCGATTCGTTTCGCCGTGTTTATTCCATTGTGGGCACTTACACCGGGCACCGAGGTGGCGACGACTACCCCACGTTCGTCCGCCGAACCGATCCGAAACCGCTGCGGGTCTTCATGCAGGACAACACGGACGACCTCGACCTGGGCTCAGGCGACTGGTGGATCGCCAACCTGAGCTTGTTTCGGGCCTTGGAGTTTTCCGGCTATGAAGTCGACCACCGCTGGGGCGAAGGGGGGCACAACCAAAACCATGGAGCGTCGATCTTTCCGGAGGTGATGCGGTGGCTCTGGGAAACCGAGACCGTCGAGTCGCATCCGGACAAATATCGCTCCAGCTCGAAGAACTATATCGACCTGACAACCGACTGGGAGGTCGTCTCCGAGGGGCACCAGTGGGCGGAAGGGATGGTTTCGCTCGCCGATGGTACCCTCTTTTTCACCGATGTCCGTGCCGACAAGCTGTACAAGATTACGCCCGATGGAACGCGCAGTGTCGTCGATGATCAGACCGGCAAAGCGAATGGGTTGGCCCTCGGCCCCGATGGCAGAATCTACGGCGCAGCCGGCGGTGCCAAGGAAATCCGAGCCTGGGATCCGGCGACCCGCAAACGAGAAACGATCGCCTCCGGCACGCACGCCAACGATTTGGTGGTGCATCACCAAGGGCACATCTACTATACCGATCCCCAAGCGGGCAAGGTTTGGCATGTGGCGCCCGGTACCAACAAGCCGGTCGCGGCCGATCCTAACTTTCCCAACCCCAACGGGATCGCCCTTTCGGCAGACCAGAGCATGCTGTACGTGACTGACTTCTCCGGTCGGTTTGTGTACTCGTACCAGATTCAGCCGGACGGCTCACTCAAGTACAAGGTGCCGTTCTTCCATGCTCAGGTGCCGGTCGCCACTGAAACGGCCCACTTGGACGGGATGTGCGTCAACTCCGACGGAAACCTGTTGGTCGCCAGCAGCGTCGGGGTTCAGATTTTCGACCCTCGGGGCCGCATTCTGATTGTCCTGCCGAGGCCGCACGTGACCGACAACCGAATCAACTACGTGACCTTCGGCGGACCCGACCGCAAAACTTTGTACATCGCTACCGCCGGCACGATCTACAAACGCCCGGCTAAGAGTTTTGAGGGCGTTGACCCGACGAAGCCGTTCAAGGGCAAGAAGTAAGACGTGTCCCGAAATTCAGTCTCCGAGGCATCGGGATCTAACGGAACCGGGGATGAGTTCAATTACAAAGAGTCGGCGGCCTAGAACCCTCGGCCGCGGCACCCGTAATTAAACTTATCCCATTCCAAACGCTCTATCCACAACACCCGTCCCCCCAGTAATCGACCCGGGAGACTAGGCGTAGCGATCGGCTCATACGCCAAATACTTACGGGGATAAGTACAATTACAGAGACCGCGGCCCAAACTTCTTGACCTCCGACTCTTTGTAATTGAACTCATCCCCTTTTGGCGAACCTTGCCATTTAACCCCGCATCAATGCCCGGCGGCGTGTTTCTTTTCTCTTTCTTCTTTTTCTTTGTGTTCGCGACGTTCTTTGGTTCGCTGCTCTTCGATTTCTCGGTTCGTGCCGTAACCGACGACCAGCATCCCCAAGGCGATCAAGAGGACCGTGAAGATGTAATTGAGGACCCAGCTTTTCCCCTCTTCCTCCGCTTCCTGGGCCATCAGCGGATTGGCGGCCACATGCATGAAGGCGAGGGTCAGGATGATCCAGAAGGTGCGGAGTATTTTCATCAGGCTTGATTCACACGGTGGTCGTTAGTAGAAGCGAGGGCCGCATTCTGCCCCGGAAGCAATATGGGGGCGTCCGCTTCAGTATAATTGCAGATCCACCCCGAAGACAAACTCCCCCCGAGCGAAAAAGGGCAATTGTCCTGGATTATGGCTCCCCGCGGTGGGTTTCGTCGTCTCAAGTCCTCAATTTCAGGAGTTTTTCGATGCATTTGGCTCTCCTGCTGATGAGCTTGGCCACCGGCCAAGCCGACGCTCCGACGGATTCCCCCGCCCAAACGCAGGCCGCGAGGCTAATCGAGGTCCTGAAGCGGTTTCGGGAGGAGTTCGTCACGTTGCGGCCCGGCGAAGAACCGTTTCCCGCGAAGCAGAAGATCGGTAGCGAAGAGTTCCCCGCGAGTCGGCCGGTGCGGACGATCCATCTGACCAAGCCCTTGGCCATCGCCAAATACGAGGTCACGCAGGAGCTGTATGAGGCAGTGACCGGCGGAAACCCCTCGCGCTGGAAAGGGCCGCGAAACTCGGTCGAGATGGTCTCCCATGCAGAGGCAGTTACCTTCTGCGAAAACGTGACCACCCTGATGCGACAGGCCAAGCTGATTGACGATCACCAGAAAATCCGCCTGCCCAGCGAAGCGGAGTGGGAATACGCGGCGAGGGCCGGCACCGACACGCGTTTTAGCTTCGGGAACGATCCGGCCAAGCTAGGAGACTACGCCTGGTACACCGAAAACGCGGCAGGCAACGACCCGCCGGTCGGTGCCAAGAAGCCAAATCCGTGGGGCCTGTACGATATGCATGGCTACCTCTGGCAATGGTGCGCCGATCCTTGGCACGCAACGCACGCAGGTGCTCCGGAAACGGTCGCCCCGCGCGATCCGCCGGACGAGCAAAAAACACCCCCGCAATTCGTCGCTCGGGGCGGAAGCTGGAAAAGCCCAGCCCACGAGTGCGCCTCGGCTTACCGAATCGGCCTGCCAGCGGATACGCGAGATGCGGCCTTGGGACTGCGGTGCGTGCTGGATCCGGCGGAGTAATTCGCGCGAGAGGAATAAACCGGGCCACCGGTTCCACAAGAGTCCAAAGTGAAAAACGCCGCTCGGGAATCAATTCCCCGCAGCGGCGGTCTCTATTGGCAATAAGGCACAGCTCACTTCGGCTCAAAAATCACACAAACCGGGCTCGGCACGGTGATCTGACTGCCCACTTCTTTAAGCAGGCCGGTCGCTGCGTCGATCTTGAACGAGACGATGTTGTGGCTGTCTTGGTTCGCCGCCAACAGGTACTTGCCGCTGGGGTCGATGATGAAGTGCCGGGGGACTTTACCCTGGGTCGACTCGTGCCCGGCCGCGGTTAGTTTACCGGTTTCGGGGTCGACCTTGAAGATCGCGATGCTGTTGTGGCCCCGGTTGGAGCAGTACAGGAATTTTCCATTGGGGTGCAGGTAGATTTCGGCGGTGGAGTTGTTCCCCTCAAAGTCTTCCGGCAGGGTACTGTGGATCTCAATTTCTTCGCCGGTCCCTTTGTCGGAATCCAGCGACCAAACCTCCAGTTTCGAGCTCAGCTCTTGCAGCACGTACAGGAACTTCCCCTCGTCATCCATCGCCAGGTGCCGAGGACCACCGCCGGGCGTAACGGCAATGTGGGGCGGATCGTTCGGGGTGAGTTTGCCGGTCTCGTTATCCCACTGGTAAACCAACACCTGATCCAATCCCAGGTCGGCCGCCAAGGCGAATTTGCCGTTGGCGGTGACATAAATCGCGTGCCCATGCGGGCCTTGTTGCCGCTGTGGATTCACACTGCTACCGCTGTGTTGGATGACCGAAACGGCGGGGCCCAAGCTGCCATCCTCTTTCACCGGCAGACTGGCGACCGAGCCCCCGCCATAATTGGCCACCAACACAAACTTATCCTCAGGGCTCAGAAACACATGGCAAGGCCCCGCGCCACCGACTGGCTGCTCGTTGAGGGCTTCCAGCTTGCCGCCATCCTTCACGGCGAAGGATGCGACTGCCCCGGTCCGTTGGCCGCGGAACTGGGAAATCTCTCCCACCGAATACAAAAACTTGCCATCGGCCGAAAGCGTCAGAAACGTGGGATTGGGGGTCTCGGCCACTAGTTTCGGCTCGCTCAGCTTGCCGGTCTCCAGGTCGAGCGCGGCGTAGTAGATGCCTTTGCTTTCGCCCCCGGTATAGGTCCCCACATAAAACGAGAGGGTTTCGGCGAAAGTCGTCATCGGGATTGCGGCCACCAAGGTGAACAGGAGCAGGGAAAACAGCGATCGGCGCGGAACGTACGACATGGGGAAGACCTTTTTACTTGGGGGTAAGTGGTTACGTCTGGTGCCATTCTAACTTGCCCAACTCCCCCGTGCACGCGCCCGCCTGGCACGATCTTCGGTTCCCGCAAGGTTCGCGATCAGGGGATGAGTTCAATTACAAGGAGTCGGAGGTCAAGAAGCTTGGGCCGCGGTCCCTGTAATTGACCTTATCCCCGTATGTATTTGGCGTGCGAGACAGCCGTTGCCCCTTTAGGTTGCTTGGTCGATTAGAGGGGGGATTCCGGGATTGAGGAGGGAGCGTTTGGAAGGGGATACGCAGTTATGGGAAAATCAAAGCATCCACTCTCGCCCATGTCTCCCCTCCATTCCCACCCCGGTATTGGCCTGATGCGAAGTTTGATGGTTGGCCTGTTCCTTCTGTTGCCATTTGCCGGAAACGCTTCGGCGGCGGAGATCGCCCTGGATATGCCCGGGTATCGTGGTCCGGAAGATCTGCTCCTTTCCGAGGACCAGTCTCGGCTCTACACGGCCAATCGCCAGAGCGGCAGCATCAGTGTGGTCGACCTTGCGCGGAAGTTGACGGTCCAGGAATTCGCGGTGGGTGGCGAGCCGGTCCAGTTGGCTTGGCTTTCCAATGATCGCATGCTAGTGGTCGATCAGACGGGTCATCGGTTGGTTCTGCTGGCGGCCAGAGGGAATTCGCTGGAAGTGCTGGACGCGTGCCAGGTCGCCCCTTATCCGATCCGCGTGGAGGTATCGGCGGATGGTACGGTGGCGTATGTTAGCTCCATCTGGTCCAAGGCGATCACGCGAATCTCGCTGGATGCGGACAAGCTGGAAAATCCCAAAATCCAATACCTCACATTTTCGCCTCGCGAAACGCTACTGCTGGCGGAGGACGCCAAGCTGTTGGTGAGCGATAACTTTTCCGGCCGCGTGGGGGTGGTCGATACGGCGACTTTGAAGCTAGAGCATGCGCGGGAGTTTCCGGCCCATAACATCCGCGCGATGCGGCTCTCGCATGATGGAGAGAAGGTGATCTTCGCGCACCAAATGCTCAACTCCTTGGCGGTCACCAACCATAACGACATCCACTGGGGCCTGCTCATGTCGAACGACCTGCGGTGGCTCAAGGCCGATAACCTCCTGGACGCTACGGCCGACTTTTACCGCGAAAGTTTCATGCAGCCGATCGGCCAGCCGAACGAAGGGGGGGGCGATCCGACCGACGTTGCGTTGATTCCGGATGGTCAGGTGATTGTCACCCTAGGCGGAGCGAGCGAGGTGGGAATCGGCAAGGAGGGCTCGTATGGTTTGCACCGGACCGAAGTTTCCGGTCGGCCGATGGCGGTTAAGGTTCCCTCCGCGGGGAATATTGCCTATGTCGCGTGCGCCACCCAGGACGCCATTGCGGTGATCGACTTGAAAAACGTCCGCGAGATCGAGCGGATTCCGCTGGGGCCGATGCGCCCGCTTACTCAGGTGGAAGAGGGTGAAAAGTTGTTCTTCGATAGCCGTCTCTCCATGGAAAGCTGGATGTCGTGCCATAGTTGTCATACTGACGGGCACTCCAGCGGCATGGCCAACGACAACCTAAGCGACGGCTCGTTCGGGACACCCAAAAAGATTTTATCGCTGCTCGGTAAACACCGAACCGCGCCGTTCGGCTGGTCAGGCAGCAGCCCCACCATGGCCGCTCAGGTCCGGGCCTCGATCGACAAAACAATGCGGGGCGATCCGCTGGAGGAGCCGCAAGTGGCGGCTCTGGTCGCGTACTTGGAGACCCTACAGGCTCCTCCCTCTATCGACAAGCTGCAGGGGACACACGATCAGGCATCGGTCGAACGGGGCCGGTTGGTGTTTTTGCAAAACAACTGCGTCGCCTGCCACGCGCCACCCACCTACACCACGCCCAAAAACTACGATGTCGGAATTCACGATCAAGACGGAGTCCGCGAGTTCAACCCGCCCACGTTACGTGGCGTGGGGCACCGCCAACGGTTCTTCCACGACGCCGAAGTCGACCAACTGGAAAAAGTATTTACCGAGGAACATCACCAACTGGCCGAGGAGCTTAGCGACGGTCAACGGTCCGACTTGGTGAACTTCTTACGGAGCTTGGAGTAGCCGCAAAGTCCGCGACACGCCCGCCTGCTCGCGTCTCGTCTTGGGTGCTGGGCAGGATGGAGAATTCGGCGAGCGCTGGAGGGATTGGTATTCAACGCCAAAATTTTGGGGATTTTAAGCCACATTTCTTTGGCTGGGCGCATTGTTTGCGACAATTTTCTGATTGACGTGATTCACCGGGAATTGTGCGGTGCGAAGTCGCATCCGCCACACGGTGGTTTGGTTGCTTCCCCTTGAATCAACAAATCAGTAAATACTCAATGCGCATCGTCCACGGACGAAGCGCCACAGGAGGGAATGATGATGCTCGTTCATGAAATTATGTCCGCCAACGCGGAATGCGTGGAACCTACTTGCAACCTAAGACAGGCCGCCCAGCGGATGCAGCGGTTGGATGTGGGATGTTTGCCGATTTGCGGCGAAGGTAACCGGCTACAAGGGATGGTCACCGATCGGGACATCATCCTGCGGGCGGTCGCTGTCGGTCGGGATCTGGAGCAAACCTCGGTCGAGGAGATCATGTCTCACGAGGTCAGGTATTGCTTCGACGATCAGTCGATTGAGCAGGCGGCAAACCTGATGGAGGAGAAGCAGATCCGGCGATTGGTGGTGCTCAATCGGGACAAGAACCTTGTGGGAATTCTCTCGCTAGGGGATATCGCCGCGCGGGGACATAATGACCAGCTCAGCGGGGAAGCCTTGGAAAAGGTCTGCGAGCCGGCACACTAATCCGCCATTGAGTTGGTAGATATTCCGCCAGGATGGTTGGGCAACAACCAATCCTGGCGGCGCGGCGATGAGTTGCGACATTAATTACGAGGTCGCTGATCCAGAAGATCCAGAACCCCAATCATAATGCCCGGCGGTAAACCTTGCGGCTACGCCCCTTCCGACCAGGCGGGGGTGGCGGCTTGGGAGCTTCCTCTTCGGCTGGCTTGCCATCCTCACGCGTGGGGGCAGGGCCGGTGTCAACCACGGTTTTGATGTACGGCTCGAAGCCCTCCATCTCATCCCGAACCAGCAGTTTCTCGATTCGCATCTCGATCTTAGTAAGCTGGCTCCCCTCTTCCGGCGTGACGAAGGTGAAGGCGATCCCCTCTTTGCCCATGCGTCCGGTTCGGCCAACTCGGTGGACGTAATCGTCGGAGTACTCTGGGACATCGAAGTTAATGATGTGCGAGACGTCGGAGATATCGATCCCGCGGCCCACCACGTCGGTGGCGATGAGGACGCGAAAGATTCCCTTTTTGAAATCGGAAAGGGCCTTATTCCGGGCACCCTGGTTTAGGTCGCCGTGGATGCAGCGGACCATGCTGGTCTTCTTGCTGAGCCGCATGTTGAGCTTGTCGACACCCCGCTTGGTCCGGCAGAAGACGATCGCCTTTTGCGGCTGCTCGCGTTGGAGCAGGCGGACCAACAGGTCGAACTTTTTAGGCTGGTCGACCGTGAAGTAGTGCTGCTCGATCGTATCGGCCGAGATGTTGCTCGGCGAGAAGTCGATCTTCACCGGCTCATGCATGTACCGCTGGGCCAACCGCTCGATCGGCGGCGGGACCGTGGCACTCAAAAGCAAGGTTTGCCGAGCCTGAGGACAACGGCGGAGGATTTTTTCAATGTCGGGCCGGAACCCGATATCGAGCATCCGATCCGCTTCATCCAGCACGACAAAGCTCAGCCCGCCGAAATCGATGGCGTTACGCGACAACAGGTCGATGACCCGGCCCGGCGTGCCCACGACGATGCCTGGATTGCGGTGCAGTTTTTCGATTTGGGAGCGAATCGGCTTGCCCCCGTACAGGGCCACGCACTGCGTGCCGCGGCCTTTGGAGAGTTTGGTGATCTCGTCGCGGACCTGGACCGCGAGTTCCCGCGTGGGTACCAGAATCAAGGCGTGCGGTCCTTTGCCGGAGGGGATTCGCTCGATGATCGGAATCCCGAAGGCGGCCGTCTTGCCGGTTCCGGTGCGGGCCTGGCCGAGGACATCTTTGCCCTCCATGGCCAGGGGAATCACGCCGGCCTGAATCGGCGAGGGGACCTCGTAGCGGGCCGCTTTGAGAGCCGACATCATGGTGTCGGAAAGATTCAGGTCTTCAAAACGTTGTTGGACTTCGTCAGCGGTATCGGACAACTTGGGGACCTCTCAGGATCCGCCCAGGCGGCAAAGCACGCCGGGACTTATTGGTTTGAAATAGGGGTGTTGCGTTCTCTACTTTTTTACACCGTACAAAATACCGGAGTTTTCGCCCCTTGACAATTGGCGATGCCGGGCATGGCAGGCTGGGAAAGTCGGGTTAAGGCTGTTCCGGATCGAGTACCATGATCTCGATCTTGCGGAACTCGGTGGGATGGCTTTCCGCTTGCAGGGAAATGGTGCCGCCGGAGAGGAGTTTTTCGCCCCCTGCCATGTCGATCAACTTGCGGCTGTGGGCATCCCGGTCGTCGAGTTGGGGCTGCCCATACTCGAGGACCGTCTTGCCATCGAGGATGTGCTTGATCTTGCCGTCGCCACGGACCTCCACCTCCATGGTCACCCACTGGTCTCCATGGTATGTCTGGGAGTTTGACGAGGTGCAGTGCGGCAGAAACAGCTTGCCATCCTTCACGACGTTAGTCCCGGGGGTACAGAGGTTGGCGGTGGAGCGTTTGTCCTTGCCGTTGCCGCCGAGGAGCTGGACCTCAATCGAAGCGGGAAAGTCCTGGTCGATGCCCATCGTCTCAGGCGACTCACCATGCAACATCAGGCCGTTGTTACGAAAGGCCCAGCCTGGACCACCGGGGCACTGCTCTCCCACGAACCGATACTCGACGCGGAGTCGATAGTGAGAGAACGTCTCATTGTAGAACAGGTGTCCAAAGATTTCGTCGAACTTCTCGTATTGGTCATAGGAGACCTTTAAGATTCCATCTTCAACGCGAAAAGTGTCCTTCCAATTGACCCCCGGTTTCTGATGGCGGATTTTGACGGTCCAGCCCTCCAAGTCTTTCCCATTGAACAGCGAGACCCACTTTCCCTCCTCCGCGAACAAGCCACTGGGGAGCAAGAGGAGCAAAAACAGGGTGAGCAGTGTCCGCGAGGTGGGGCGACGGCGCGACATGGGATCTCCGAAAGAGCGGGCAAATAGATTACTGCTTCAGTTTAAACCGGGCCGTATCGAGGTGCAACGAACCGAGACGAGTGGCAGCCAACCATGACTTCATGATCGCAGCGGAATCAATGACCGATGATCGGCATTCCCACGGTTCGAGGGCGAGACGCGGCGGAAGGATGGATCACCGCTGGCATCGGCGCGAATTGGGTGGTCACCGGGACGGCCGTTGAAGGCCGCCAAGTGGTTGTGATGGGGGCCGAAGTGGACGGCATGAACTGGGTCGTGACCGGAACCGAACTCGAAGACCAAGACTGGGTGTTCACCGATTCCCAGTTGGAAGGTGCAAAGTTGGTGGTGACCGGTTGCCAATCCGAGGGCGCGAAATTGGTCGTCACCGGTTGCCAGTTCGAGGGGGCAAAATGGGTGGCGACCGGAACTGAGGTGGTCGGGGCAAAATTCGTAACCACCCCTTGGGTGATGGTCGGTGCGAAGTGGGTCGTCACGACTGGCCGATTGACGGTCACCATGTTCGTGGTCCAGACCGGCGATTGCACTGTGGTGATTGGGGCGAAGTTCGTAGTTACCGGTACCGTGGCGACAGTAGGCACCGCGAACACCGGACGCATGGTGGTCCGTAAGCCCAGGAGTCCCGTTCGCTGCGGAACAAAACCGACGGTGGTGGGAAGTGGCACCATGACCGGCGCGGTATGCACGATCTGGGCGGTGGCTAGGTTAGTGGTCGCGGCCCAAATGACCGCTGCTGCGGTTAGCAACACGAGTGATTGGCGACTCGGAAAAATGGGTTGAGACATCGTTGTTACTCCGTGAAATGTAATCGGGGCGTTTGCCAGCGGGGCAAAGGCCCTTCGTAAGCTATGCTGGAAGTGTAGGTCGTGGCGGTCGGGACGATTCGAAAACCGATTTCAAATTTTAGGGGCGAAATTGCCCGCCGACTTCAGCGAATCCACAAAGATTTTTGGAAAAAACAATATTCCACGCAACGATCGGTCTCATAATGGGGATAACAACTGTTGCGCAAAGTTTAGCGGGTGCTTGTCACTTTTGCGGTTGGGGGGAACAGTCGATGAGTAATCTCGCGGGGCGTGTCGGATTGGCCTTGTTCACAGCTCTTCTCGTTGGGGGCTCGCTCATAGTTCCAGAGCTATTGGCCCAAGAGCTGCCTGCTCAGGAAGTAGCTGCCCAGGAGGGGGTTGCAGAAGATCGAGTGCCTGCCCTTGAGGCGGCCACCCCGGCGATTGACAACTTAGCAGCGGAGGCACAGGATTCCCTCACGGACGAGGAGCGGATTTATTCCGTGATCGAGTCGTACGTGAAGGCCTTTAATGCGGGGGATGCTGAGCAGTTAGCGGAATATTGGGCTGAACAAGGTGAATACATCAGCCGTACTACAGGAGAGCGCGTGCGTGGCCGGGAGGAAATTCGGGCCTTGTTCGCGGAGAAGTTTGAGGCGGGGATACTTGAGAAAGGCCAACGACCTCGGTTGGAAGTGGAAGTTGCTCTCATCCGGTTCGTTACTCCGGATGTGGGATTGGAAGAAGGGATTGCGACGATTTTCCGAGGGGATGAAGATCCCCAGGAATTGACCTACACCACGGTTTTCGTGCGGGAGGAAGATTCCTGGAAAATCGACAGCATCCGGGAAACCCTCCATGGGAACCCAACGCCGGACCCGGAGAATTCGGCGTCTCCTTTGCATGAGTTGGCTTGGCTGATTGGTGCCTGGCGCGACGAGTCGGAGGATGTGGTCCTGGAAACCGAGTGCCGCTGGGCGACGAACGAGTCCTTTCTCGTTCGCTCTTTCCGAGTGGAGGTGGATGGAGTCGTGGATTTAGAAGGAACGCAGGTTTTGGGATGGAACGCGGCCGACGAAACGATTCGCGGTTGGGTGTTCGATTCCGATGGTGGTTTCGCCTCTGAGCGATGGCACCGTGAAGAGGACAAATGGTGGATTGAAGGGTCGGGGACCTTGCCCGATGGGCGAAAAGCCTCGTCCCAGCGTTGTTTGCGTGTGATTGACGCCGACAGCTACGAGATCCATACCACAGGTCGGTCGATCGAAGGAGAGATCATGCCGGATATAGGCCCTTTCGTCGTGCGGCGAAGGTCAACCGTCGAGTAAGGATGCGATATCAGCTTTAGCCGGTGTTGGTATCGAGTCCCTACCATTTTCAATTAGGGATTAGATTCAATGAGACACCATAAAAAATATTGGTTGATCGGACTGCTTGTTGCGGTCTTGATATTACCGGCGTCACTCATGGCCCAAGGCCGCGGTGGCGGTGATCGCGGTGGAGCTCGAGGCGGAGGTGGTGGTTCGGCACGTGGCGGCGGCGGTGGCCGGCCCTCCATGTCACGCCCTTCCAGGGGTGGTGGCGGACCATCCATGTCACGATCCTCAGGTGGAGGCGGACGGCCTTCCAGTAGTCGACCATCGATCTCGCGCCCTTCACCTTCCAGGTCACCGGCGGCGGGTCGTTCTAGCATTTCGCGTCCCTCCACTTCGCCGAGGTCCGCGCCATCCGCTCGTTCCGCTCCTTCGAGCCGGCCCAGTATTAGCCGGCCCAGCACCGGTCGGCCCAGCTCGCTCGGATCGAGTTCAAGTCGGCCGAGCATCACAAGGCCCGGTTCAAGTGCGCCGACCCGTTCGTTGCAACAACAGTCGGGGCCCAGCCCGTCGCAATCGCGGTCGATGGACGCACTGCGTAGCCGAGTTCAAGCGCAGTCCCGGCAAACTCCGGCCCGACAAACTTCCCAGCCAGGATCACGCTCCGGCGGATCGGCCGCTGGGCGGACAGGCGGAACGAGTCGACCAGGCATAACCGATCGCTCAGGCGGGAGCTCCCCGTCCCGTCAATTCCCGGGCCGTACCGGCTCCCCGCAAACCAGGCCCGATAGTTCACGGCCTTCGATTGGCACTCCTGGTGGGCGGACCCAGACGGGGCGACCTGACATATCTCGACCTGGAATCACGCGTCCCGGAACTTCCCGGCCTGAAACCTCCCGTCCTGGATCGAGTGGTACGACACGGCCTGGCGCGTCGACTCGGCCAGGTACGACAAGACCAGGGGCCACACGGCCAGGCGCTAACAGGCCTGGTGACGCGGGCGGGCGGCCTTCGCAGGGACAGGTTCGTGATTTTCTGCAAATCCCGGGTCGAGGTGGCGATGCCTCCTCACGCCCAGGTGCTTCAACCCGACCTGGATCCACCGGCCGACCGGGACCTGGCGGTGATGTTCGCCGTCCCGATACCGTACCTGGTCCCGATCGTTCAGGCGGGGCAGATCGTACTCGTCCCGGCCGACCGGATGGGCTAACTCGACCGGAAGGTTCAACTCGTCCCGATGGGATTGGTCGGCCTGGTCCTGGAGGTGATGTTCGTCGTCCTGACACGGTGCCTGGCCCTGATCGGAGTGGTGACGGCGACCGTACTCGTCCTGGCCGCCCAGATGGCCTGAATCGTCCGGATGGTCTCAACCGTCCCGGTGGCGAGGGGCGTCCTGGCCCCGGCCGAGATGGCTCGCGTCCGGATACGGTCGATCGAGGTGATCGGCGTGGTCCGGGCCGTGGCGAGATGCCTGATCGCGTCCGCAACAATCCGGAACTTCGCGAGCGGGCCGAACGGCTCCGTGAACGGGGACCGGAGCGTGGTGAAGAACTGAGTGACCGTCTTGCTGCACGGCAAGAGGCGCTGAGGGATCGTAGTCGGGGTGACCGCGATGGACGGCCTGGCGATGGTCGACCGGGCGGTGATCGCGACGGGCGACCTGGTGACGGGCGACCTGGCGATGGACGTCCAGGTGGTGACCGGGATGGACGCCCCGATGGTGATCGAGACCGTGGTGACCGCGACTGGGATCGAGATCGCGGCGATCGACGCGGCGATTGGGGCCGAGATCGGTGGGATGGAGCTCGTCGTCCGGACCGAACCTATTACAGCGGCCGGAACGATTGGAACAACCGCTGGAATAGTTGGCACAGCCGAGGCAACTGGGTTCGTGGTAATTATGGCCCTCGGTTCCACAACCAGTTTATCGGCTGGCAACCGACTTGGCGCGGTCTGGGTGGCTGGCACTTCTTCAACTACCGTCCGAGCCCCTGGTTCTGGTGGGGTTGGAGCTCGCCCGCTCGCCTGAACACTTGGTTCACGTGGGGTCCGCGGATTTCACAGCCGGTGTTTTACGACTACGGCACGCTCATCTACTACGATGATTACTTCATGTACGTCGATGGCGAACCGATCGCGACCGGCCCCCAGTATTCGCAACAAGCGATTGTGCTGGCCGATCAAGGTCGCGAGATCATCGCGTCCAAGCCGCCGGTGGCTGAACATAGCAATCCGGACGATTGGTTGCCGCTGGGGATGTTCGCCTTGGTGAACGAAGACGAAGGCGAGCCGATCATGTACCTCCAATTGGCGGTTGATCAAGATGGCGTCATCGCGGGTACGTACTTCAACACCCTCACCGATTCGACCTTGCCGGTATTCGGGATGGTCGATCCGGAGTCGCAACGGGCCGCTTGGTCTGTCGGTGACAAGTCGACGACGGTGATGGAGACCGGTATCTTTAACCTCACCGAGGATGAAGCGCCGGTGTTGATCCATTTCGGCGAAGAGTCGCGGCAGAATTGGCTGTTGGTTCGCTTGCCAGGTGAAGAGTTGGCGGAGCAAGCCATCCAGCCATAGCTCGATTGAAAGTTGGGAAAATTTCCCCCTCAGTGGAAAGCAAAGGCTGGCCGGTTCATCCCGGCCAGCTTTTTTTCTTGGCAACCAGGTCAGCCCAGTCCAGGATGTTTAGCCCGGATTATTCACGGGGAATCGTCGCGAGAGGTCGTAAGTGCTTTCGTGGCAAGGCGGACGAGCAATTCACCCGGAGGCGTATTTGTAAATACGTCGAGGATGAATTGCGAAGTCCAACGCCGTCCACCGGAAGCACTTACGGCCTCGCAGCAGATTGGCCTTGAATAATCCGGGTTAGTGGTAATCGACGTTGGGATTTGCGCAAAACCATCGACGTTAATTATGCCTAATCGCCCTGTGGTATACAGGACATTCCTATCGGAATTGATCGATCGCACAGGAAGTAGTTGCCGTTTTCGCGCATTCAATCTAGAAATTGGCGCAAGTCACTGCTCAATTCGTTGCTTGTTACACGCAACATTGCCCCTTACGCTAAACTTGGCCTACATTTTAGTTTAGACGAACTCAATTGCAGCCGATCAGCTACTTAGGACTCCTGGAAAATTTCATTCCGACTCGATCTTTCTGACACTTGTGAGAAGCGTCGGTCGATTTAGAATCGAGGGATTCCTGACCCGATAGGGGGAGTAAAACTGGATGTGCATTCCAACTTTGCTCTTGCACAACGACGAATCCGAGGGCCTGAGCAGATTCCCGAAGATTCCAGATCGCCGCCCGATCATTCCTACCTTGACGACGCTGATTTCATGGGCGCCAGCAATTCGAGAAGAGGGGCATGACAGTCCGTCGTTGATCCCATGGTGCTAATTGCGACCCAAGATGTCAGAATCCATCCTATATATTGTCGATGATGATCCCGCGGCGCGTGACTCCCTCAGCATGCTTGCCCGGTCCGCGGGGTATCGCGCTGTGGCCATTGGCTCCGCCGAGGAATTTCTCTCCCAGTACCAGAGCAACTTTCCGGCTTGTGTCATTCTCGACATACGCTTGCCCGGTATGAATGGGCTGGAGCTTCATCGCCGTCTAAGAATGTCAGGGCACTCGCTGGAAGTGATCTATTTGACCGCACATGCGGATGTTCCGAGCACCGTGCAAGCGATGAAGCTGGGGGCGTTCGAGCTGTTTCAAAAGCCGTGCAATACGACTCGGCTGTTAGAAGCGATTCACGCGGCGGTCGAGAAGAATCAAGGAGAATTCGAGAGCGTGTTGCGCCGACAGAAAGCGGAGCAACTGCTTGAACCACTTTCCGAAGAAGAGCGCAAGGTCCTGGAGTTGATCTTCTCTGGCCGGACCAATCAGGAAATTGCCGACGCCTTGCAGCTGAGCCTGCGGACGGTTCAGTTTCGGCGCTCCAGCATTTTCCGCAAGATGAATGTGGAATCGAAGGCACAGCTCTTCGATATCCTGTTTCAAGCGGGTTGGTCTCCCCGCCCGGAGATTATCGCCACCGCCCCGGCGTCCAACGGTAATAACGCCTAACGGCGCTCGATCGAAATGGGGGCCCGGTACCGGCGGGAAGCGATCCCCCTGGATTGGCCAATCGCCTACAATGGGCGCATGGCACCATCTACCATCAATCCGTTTGCGTCTCCCGCGGGCGACGCCGATCCGGCGACGTTTGTCGAGACGGATTGTTTTCGCGGCTTGACAATCACGGGGTTCGTGGACCGATTCCGGATCTTCGGCCCGAGCGAGCGGGAGCTTGCCGCGCGGATTGTGTTCTTTTATCGGCAGGCCGTATCAGACAAAATAGAGGCTGCCTTGAGCTTCCCCCGCGGGCAACGAATTTCCCGCATTCCTCCACTTGAACCGGATCTTACCGATGGCGCATGTTAAATCGATCGGCATTGCCGCCTTGCCGCTACTGTTCATCTGTCTGTGGCCGTACGCTTTGCAAGCCGAGCTACGGATCTGGAACGACAGTAGCGGCAAGTACCAGATCGAGGCGACCTTTCTCCGGTATGAAAAAGGAGACGTTTACCTGAAAAAGACGGACGGTCAGGAGATTGCGCTACGCATTACGAAGCTCGGACCGGCCGAGCAAAAATGGGTTCGCGAACGGTTGCGGAATCCCGTTTCCACGGCAAGTGCGCAACCAGGGGAAGATTGGCCTGCTTGGCGAGGACCACATGGCAACAGCATCGCGGGCGGCGCGGCCGCGCCGACCGAGTGGGACAACGTGAAGAATGTTGTTTGGAAAGTTCCGATCCCGGGCCGAGGGCACAGCTCTCCGGTTATTGTGGGAGACCATCTTTATCTCACCCAGGCGGACGAGCGAAATGGAGAACAAGCGGTGGTCTGCTACGGCTTGCGCGACGGACAGGAGGTTTGGCGACGAGTGACCAACTCCGAGGGAGGATTTCCGGAAAAGATTCACTCCAAAAATTCCCATGCGACCCCAACCGTGGCCTGTGTCGGGGACCGCCTGTTCGTGACATTCAATCACCACGATAAAGTTGAGCTGACGGCATTGGACCGCGCTACCGGAGAAATCCGGTGGCAAAAGGACGCCGGTCCTTTTGCTCCGGAGCAGTATGAATTTGGCTATGCCCCCTCGCCGATGGTGCATGGCGATTTGGTTTACGTGGCGTCCGAATTCGAGCAAGGATTCCTCGCGGCATTTCGCCAAAGCGACGGGAAGGAAGTTTGGCGACAACCGCGAACGTCGACCTCGTACAGCACGCCGATCGTGGCACGCGTGGCGGGTCGCGACCAGTTGCTGTTGAGCGGGCAGTTGAAGATCTCCGCCTACGATCCCAAAACCGGAAAACCGCTTTGGACCTCGGAAGGCCCCTCCAAGGCGACCTGTGGTACCTTGGTGTGGGAGGATGATCTAGTGTTTGCCAGCGGCGGATTTCCGGAAAGTCAGACCATGGCAGTCAAGGCGGATGGCTCCGGCGAAGTGGTGTGGGCCAATCGGGAAAAATGCTACGAGCAATCGATGGTGGTCCACAACGGTTACCTCTACGCTTTTAACGACAATGGGATCGCACTGTGCTGGAATGCGAAGACCGGAGAGGAAATGTGGAAAAACCGACTGGGTGGCCCGGTTAGCGCCTCGCCGGTGATCGGCGGAGAGCACCTCTATTTCACCAACGAGCGGGGCAGTGTCTATGTGGTGAAAACAAATCCGAAAAAGTTTGAGCGGGTTGCGGAGAACCGACTCGGTGCGGAGACCTTCGCCACGCCCACGATTCATCAAGGACGCATATACCACCGATACTCGGAGCGTCAGGGGGATGTCCTCCAGGAGTATCTCATCTGCATCGCCGCGGAATAACGGCGGAACCATGCGTTGGAGAAGCACTGCGAGACTTGACGAAGTTGCCCTGTGAAGGCACAAAATGGAGGGTCCCATGCGGCTTGCCGCCCCAAATGGTGCCTCCTGGTTCATCGCAATCGAATCTGGTTTATACTCGAACATTCGTTATGCCGAGGGATTCGGTACAATCAAAAAGCCAAACGGCACTTTAGGTCGCCAAGACGCGCCAGGAGGAGCCAGCGGGCTGAACCGGAAATATCCGCATCAGTCACAGCGCAACAACAAAGGAAAAAGATGTCGGCAGATCAAGAGCTTTCGGTCATTCAAGACCTCTCGCTGCCGTTGGAGCGAGATCTGTTTCTTCGCAGTCTGATTCGCGAACTCGCGGGAACGTTGCAGGATGTGGTGGGCCTGGAGGAGGCCGCGGGGTTTGTGAGTGTCGTCGGTCAGCGAATTGGGGAGCAGATCGACGATCAATACAAGCAGGGCTTGGTGACTGACCGACTGACCCGCTCACAGGTCGCCGCGGTCTTGGTTGATCTCAAACGCCGGATCCAGGGTGATTTTTATGTAATCGAGGAGGATGAGGACAAAATTGTCCTGGGCAATCGGGCCTGCC
>JBBDIM010000127.1:0-3583 GCA_040880405.1 Pirellulaceae bacterium
TTCTTCCGCTCGTCACCCAGCTTCCCTTCGATGGTGACCTTGGCGTCTCCACCCTTGCGGTATCGCCCGACCTGCACCAACTGCTGTCCGGCGAACAGGTCGTGTACGCGGCCAGGCAAAACTCGGTTGATGGCGTTGGCGCCCCCCTCTTCGACATCGATCTCGATTTTCACGTCGGTCATCACCGGGGCGCTGACTTGGCGGTACAGGGCCGCCACATGGGTCTCCAAGTCCTCATCCGGTCGGACAAAGGTGCTTTGCCCAAAACAGGCCTGGGAGAGCCGGTCGAGCAGCCGACTGTTGACATCGTACCCCACACCGAAGCTAAGCACTCTCGCGTCGAGCTTGTTCTGCTTCTTGGCGTTCTCAACGATCTTCATTTCGTTGGTCTCGCCGCTGGTCGGTTGGCCGTCGGTGAGGAACAAAATGTAATTGGGCATTTCGGAATCCTTGAGCATACCCAAGGCGGTGCTGAGGGCGTCATCGATGTTGGTGCTACCTCCTGCGTAGAGACCGTCGACATAGTCCAGCGCCTGCTTGCGCGTCTCGGCGTCCAGTTTTTGAAGCTCCGGCCGAAAAGTCTCGACCGCGCCGTCGTACGGGATGATGTTGAAGAGGTCGTCCTCGCGTAGGTTCTGGAGGACAAACTTGGCGGCGTCTTTGGCCTGCTGCATTTTGGGGCCGCTCATGCTGCCGGACCGATCAACCACAAACAGCACCGTCTTGCGGGGCTGGTCGTCCATTTCGCGGGGGATCGGCGGGCTGGCCATCAACAGAAAATAGCCCTCGTCTTCCTTATCCGGTTTGTAGCTGAGCACGCTCGCGGCGAGGTCCTTGTCCGAGTCGTCGAAGAACAACCGGAAGTCGTTGGTCGGGATGGTGTCTTTGGCCTCGTATTTGACCGTGGCGATCTTGTCGCCGCTGCGCTCGATATCGACCGAGTGGGTTGGGCTGTAGATGTTTTTTAGCTTCCGCTCACTCTCGATCCGGATCCGCAGCTTCAGCTTTTCCAGCGGCTTGTCGGTGTATTTGGCAGTCGAGAGGGGGAAGAGGAAGTCGGTTACTTTATCTTGCTGTCGCAGTAGTTGGTTGTAAGTGAGGGTCACCTTCCGCTCGGCACCGGCGGGAACCGGGAAGATGCTGGTTTGGAACATCCCGGTGCCGACCCATTCCAGCAGTGCGGGGTCTTTGTTGCTGCGGACGATCTCTTCGTAGGTCTGCCGGGCCTTGTCCTTATCGAGCAGCTTAGCCGGAAACTCCTTGCCATCGACCATCAGCGTCAGGCTATCAATCGCTCCGTCGTAGGGCAGCGGAAACAGGAGCGAGACCTCAATCTGGCTGCTGCCGGTGTTCTTGAAGGTTTGCGAAACCTGAACCTTGGCCACTTGCGCGCGAATCTGCGCCTCAACCGATAGCTCTTGCACCTTGTAGCTGGGCGTAGGTTCCGGGCGGGGAGTGGGCCGTGGCCAACGGATAGGAATCGGCCGGGGGAGCGGGATCGGAAAGCTTGGGTGGTGGATCACCACCACAGTTTGGGCCTGTAGGCGGCCGGCGGAAGACGCCAGCACGCCGAAGACGATCAGCCCCAGCAACACCAAACCGATCGGTAACCTAGCCGTATGTCTGTCCCAGCATCCCATTGTTCCCAAGCTCCCACGTTCAAGGATTAGCGCCGAAGGGCAATGTTGCCCCGCATCCAGAAAGTGAGACGAACGGAAAACTCCGATGGTTTTAGAAATCGGAGGGATTTTGTCAGAAATCGCCGTTTAGCCGGCTTGGACAATCCGGGGAAAAACCTCGGCGACGCGATTGGCGGGGGCTGGCTCATCTGAAACCTTGGCTGCCAACTCACCCCGGGTGATCCGGACATCGGCGGGAGCCTCGATCCCGATCTGGACGCGATTCCCCTGGGTCCGCATCACGCGGACGACGATGTTATCCCCCAACACAATGTCCTGGCCTTCCTTGCGACTTAGTACCAACATGGCTTACATCTCCTTATGCGTGTGGCGTCCTGTGCGGCAGGAGCAATTCCCCCGCGACACAATAACATTGACGCCACTTGTCCCAAATAGGACCGCGAATTCCGTGAAAATGTAACGATTTTCCGGAAAATAGGCTCAAGGATCGGGACTATTTTATCAGAACGGTCAATTCAAGGCCCTCCAATAGAGGGCGGATGTGGCCCGATGGGGCGTAGTCCACTGAAGGTGCGCTGGGCGCCCACGCCCCCTGCGCGAAGCCGGGGGATATCCGTATGGATTTTGGGTTGGGGCTGGCTCAAATCGAGTTTGGCGAAGTCCCCTTCGCTCCGCTTGCGAATCTCTCACGGGAGGTCGTTGTGCCCATCGATGACCATGCTGGCCGAGTGCAATTTTTTGGCCTTGTCGGTTAGGACGATTGCACCGCGAGGCTTCGCGTTGTTCGACTGATCGGTCGATTGCGGCATGGGTGTCTCCTTGGGCTGGGCGGCCTCATCACTGACCAATTCATTCCAGGCCCAGCGGTAGAGGTTGCGGGAATCGGTGTAGCGAGCGTCGCTGCTCGTGGCCCCTAGCACCACCATGATCAAGCGTCGCTCGTCCCGCTCGGCACAAGAAACCAAACAGGCCCCAGCAGCGCCGGTGGTCCCGGTCTTCACCCCCAGGTAGCCCTCCTGCTCAAGCAGTTGATTGGTGTTCCGCCAAACAACATTCCGCTGGGCACCTTCGGCCGTTTCAACCTGTGAGGCATGCCGTCGGGTGCCGACAATCTTGCGAAACCGCTCGAGCTTCATCCCCTTCCGGGCCAGAATGGCCATATCGGCCGCGGTGGTCAGATGCCCCTCGGCAGTTAGGCCATGCGTGTTGCGGTAGCCGGTGTCTTTCATGCCGATTTCTTCCGCCCTTTTGTTCATGGCGGCGATGAAACCGTCGTACCCCTTCTTCTCCGGATCTGGGCTGAGGCGGTCGCCAAAATGCTCGGCGAAGGCGACCGAGGCGTCGTTGCCTGAGGGGAGCAGCAGCCCGTAGAGCAGTTCGCTAACCGTGACTTTCTCACCTGCTTTAAGAGCGGCGGTCGAGCCGACGGTACCGTCCGCCCGCTCGGAGAAGGTCATCACCTCGTCCAGGATCTCAGGCGATTTTTCCGCTAGTACCAGAACTAGTAGCGCGGTCATGATCTTGGTGACGCTGGCCGGGTTGCGCTGGACTTTTTCGTCATGCCCGGCGAGCTTTTCGCCGGTGTGGCCATCGACAATGATCCAGGCCTTGCAGGTGACCAAAGGCGGGCCATCGAGCGGGTCGGCCGGCTGCTTCTCTAGCTCTTCGGCGTTGAGCTGGGCGATTCCCTCGGCCCTTAAGGGACTCGCGGAAAAACCGAGCACCAAAAGCAATAACCAGACCAAACGTGGCAAACGACAAAGCATGGTGGACGACCTCGGAAAAACATCGCGAGCAGTGGCAGAGCGGCCCCTTGGAAAGGGCTCTGATAATTCACATGGCAAAATGGGGTAGTTTAGATGCTAAGCCGCCGCGGAGGGCCAAACAAGTAAAACGTGCGCAAAAGATTATTCATTGTGCGCAGAGAAATGGGGCCATCCAGC
>JBBDIM010000128.1:0-22483 GCA_040880405.1 Pirellulaceae bacterium
GTAAAACGTGCGCAAAAGATTATTCATTGTGCGCAGAGAAATGGGGCCATCCAGCGAGAGTTTGCGAGTGGCGTCTGGGTGCCATGCCCACGCCCTCCAACGTGGGCATGAAAAGTGCGAGATGATTCCGCCTCTTTCGGGAAGTCCGAACGCCCTCTCCAGTTCCTTCAGGCGGTGTTGCCGCCGCAACAGGGGTCCACTATCGACTTGTCCGGTGAGTGAGAGCAACCAAGACGGTCAAATGACAGTGGATTTGCGGTCGACCGTTTCGTTGATTGTTATTCGAGTTACCGGTGGAAAACGGGCCCGCCAAAACATGCCCACGTTGGAGGGCGTGGGCATGGCACCCGGTTTAGGAAACCACCTCTACGACAACAGTTCCTTCACCACGTTTCCATGCACATCGGTCAGGCGGTAGTCTCGCCCGGCGTAGCGGTAGGTGAGACGTTTGTGGTCGAAGCCCATCGCGGCCAGCATCGTGGCGTGCAGGTCGTGGACATGGACCGGGTTTTCGACCGCTTGGAAGCCTGATTCGTCGGTTGCTCCGTAGGTCTGGCCACCCTTGATTCCGCCGCCTGCCAACCAGACGGTAAAGCCATGGTGGTTATGGTCGCGGCCGTTCACTTTGCCGGCGTTACTGCCGGGGGTGGGAAGTTCCACGGTTGGGGTCCGCCCGAACTCGCCTCCCCACAGGATCAGCGTCTCTTCGAATAGCCCCAGGCGTTTCAGATCGGTGATGAGGGCGGCGATCGCCTTATCGCACTGACCGGCCAAGCGGCGGTGGTTCACTTCCAGGTCGTCGTGGTTGTCCCATGGTTGGCCCGCCCCGTGCCAAAGCTGAACAAAGCGCACGCCCCGTTCCACCAATCGCCGAGCGATCAATATCTGCCGGGCCTGGTGCCCTTCGCCGTACATGTCCAGGATGTTTTGCGGTTCCCGCGTGACGTCAAAGGCGTCGGTCGCCTCCATCTGCATACGGTAAGCCAATTCGTACGACTGAATCCGCGCATCAAGGGCCGGGTCATGACCACGCTCTTCCCGGTGATTCGCATTGAGCTGCTGCATCAAGTCGAGCTGCCGCCGCTGGTCTGCTTTGGAAAGCTTGGCGTTGCGGACGTTCTCGATCAGCTTGTCGATCTCGGTATGGGCCGAGTTGACGTACGTACCTTGGTAGATGCCTGGCAAAAAGGCGGACTGCCAGTTTTGTCCCTCTTTGATTGGGTAACCACCGGGGCACATCGCGACAAACCCCGGCAGGTTTTGGTTTTCGGTTCCCATCCCGTAGGTCATCCAGCTTCCGAAGCTGGGCCGCACGGCGATCGACTCACCGCAGTTCATGAGCAGCAGCGAGGGCTCATGGTTGGGCACATCGGCCTGCATCGAGCGAATCACGGCGATGTCGTCGATATGCTGGGCGGTATGCTCGAACAGCTCGCTCACCTCGATCCCGCTTTCCCCATACTTCTTGAACTTGAAGGGAGAGCGAAAAGCGGCTCCGGTTTTGCGTTCCGTCTTGAGGTTATCACCACCGGGGAGCGACTTGCCGTGGAACTTATCCAGTAGCGGCTTGGGATCGAACGTGTCGACATGCGAGGGCCCACCATTCATGAACAGGTGGATCACGTACTTCGCCTTGCCCGGCACATGTGGAGGCTTGGGCGCGAGCGGGTTTTGGTACGAAACGCCGCTCGCGGCGTCGGCCAGAAGTTGGTCATCTCCCATCAAGCCGGCGAGGCCCATCATCCCGAGCCCGGTACCCATGCGGGAAAGCATATCGCGGCGGCTGAGATACGGATGGTTTTGGTGATTATTGTGCATGGTATTTTTTCTTTGTTGATTTCAAGGGGAGTGGCAGGTACCCACGGAGCTGGTGCGACCCTTAGCGATGCCAAACTCGCGAGGTATCGCGCACTAAATTCAATCGACGAACATGAACTCGTTTGATTGAAGGAGCAGGTGGGCGACCTGGACCCAAGGCTCTAGCGTGGTGGCGGTGTCTCCCTCGGCCGCTTCGGCGGGTCCTTGTTCAAGGTAATCCAGAATCAGTTCTCGTTCTCGGTCGGTAGGTGAGCGCTGGAAGGCCACCTGATAAAGCTGGGCCATGGCCTCTTCGGTGGCCATGCTGTCGCTATCTCGGGCCCGCTGGGCCAGCAACTCCGCTTGGCGGATGGTGAACGGGTTGTTCATCATGTACAGGGCCTGCTGCGGAACGGTGGTTCGGGGCCGCTCAGGGCTGGTAGCGTCCGGGTTGGGAAAGTCGAACGCACGGTACACCCCAGGGAGTTCCTGCCGATCGATTAGCCCATACAAGGTCCGCCTGGGCGGGTAGGGCTCTTTGAGGATCTCGATTGGGCGGCCACCCAGGGTATCGTCCAAGTTTCCGCCGGTCGCTAGGAGGGAATCGCGGACTTCCTCGAAACGGAGCCGGCGGCGATTCATTTTCCAGAGCAGCTTGTTTTCTGGATCCTTGACCCGCATCTCGGGTCGGTCGATGCTTGTTTGCCGATAGGTGGCACTGCTCAGCAAATAACGATGCAGCTTCTTGAGCGACCATCCCTCGGTCCGAAACTTGGTGGCCAGGTGGTCCAGCAAATCGGGATGGCTGGGTGCGTCGCTGCGGATTCCGAAATCGCTGGGGGTGGTGACCAAGGCCCGATCGAAATGTTGCATCCAGACGCGGTTGACCATAACCCGAGCGGTCAACGGGTTATCGTCGGCGACGATGTACTGGGCCAATTCCAACCGACCGCTGCCGTTTTTGAACTTGGTGTCCTCGTCCGGTTTAAGGACTTGCAAAAACCGCCGATCGACCTTGTCACCCCGACGGCCGGGATTGCCGCGGAGGAAGATCACCGGATTGACGGGGTTCGGTTTGTCTTTCACTGCCATCGCCCTGGGAGGTGCCCCGGGATCGTTGGCACTAAGCCGGACAATCGCTGTTTCAAATTTTTGTCGTTCCGCACGCTCATCCCGTCGCTGCGACCCGACCGCGACTTCTTGGTTGACCATCAACGGAGATTCCGACAGCAACACCGCATCGGCCAGTTGCCGCTGGGGGCCTTCAAGCGTGTCGAGGAGGCCCGACTCAAAGTTGCCCTCGGCCCATGGCTTAACCGCCGCTTGGAAAAGCTTCTCGTAGACGTCAACCACTTCGATCAAGCGGGTTGGATTCCGAGCGATCAGGGCATCGCGAAGCATGGGGTTGAGCCCCGGAGGTTGCTGGGTGTCCCCTTCGGCCTGCCACTGTGGTTTCAGCTCTTCGACCTTCGCCGCGAACTGATCCTCGGGCACATCCTTGAGCTGCGCGAGCGGACCCCAAACCGGATCTTCGGCCTTCAGCCGGGGCTCCAGAAAACGATTCCAGGTTTCCAACTGGCGACGGCGGACATTGCCGGAGTTGAAGGTGGAAAACTCCAGGGCGTCGTAATCTTCTTCCTTCGCTTCCATGACCACACGGATGAGATAGTCAAAAAAGTGCTGGCTGGTTTCCTTGCGGACCGTCTCGAAAATCTTGCGGTCGTGCTCAGCCATCTTCTGTTCCTGCTCGGCGACCTTCTTTTTGAACTCCTGATAAGCCGGGTCCTCTTCGTTGGGTGTGCCGATCAGGGGGTCGTCTTCTTCGATGCTGCTGAACACGCCATGCAGGCTGTAATAGTCCGCTTGGTGCAGAGCGTCGTATTTGTGGTTATGGCACCGGGCGCATGAAACCGTCATCGCTTGCAGGCCCCGGGTTACCACGTCGACGCGATCGTCGATCGTTTCCTGGCCATTGATGAACTGTCGGCCGACTCGGATCAGGCCGAGGGCCGCCAAGCGAGTGTCCCCCTCTTCCACAAAGAAATCGGCCGCGAGCTGCTCCTTGATGAACTGGTCGTACGGCAGGTCGGCGTTCATCGCTTCCACCACGTAATCGCGGTAGGTGTAGGCATGGGGGAAACGGCGTTCCCGACCGCCAAAGGCATAGCCGCGGGTATCGGAGTACCGAGCAACATCTAACCAATGCCGACCCCAGTGCTGCCCATAGCGAGGGGACTCCAACAGCCGGTCGATGACCTTCGCGTAAGCGTCCTCACTGGTGTCGCTCTCGAACGAGGCGACTTCTTCCGGTGTCGGAGGAAGACCATGCAGGGAATAGGTCGCGCGGCGGATCAAGGTCCGCTTGTCCGCTTCCGGGGAAGGGGTCATCCCCTCGGCCTGTAAGCGGGACAGAACGAAATGGTCCAGCTCGTTGCGGGGCCAGTCCTTGCCATCCACTGGTTCGACCGACGGGGGGGCGGGGTCGGTAATCGGTTGATAGGACCAGTGGGTTTTGCGGTGCTCGACCAGCAACTCGTCGAAGCTGAGAGGGGCGGCGGACTCCGTGTCCCCTGCCGGCCACGGCATGCCGAGCTTGACCCAATGCTCCAGCGACTTGATCTCCTCCGCTTTGAGTTGCCCCTCCGGCGGCATCTCGTAACCTTCGTACCGGATGGCGTGGATCAGGCTGCTTTCTTCCGGGTTGCCCGGCTCGGCGACCTTGCCGCTTTCGGAGCCAAGTAAAATCGCCTTCCGAGAATCCAACCGCAAACCACTCTCTTGCTTCTCCGGGCCGTGACAACTGTAGCAGTGGGTGGCCAACAGCGGACGGACCTTCTCCTCGAAGAATTTTTCCTGTTCCGGGTCGATTTTCTCTGCGGTGGTTTCGGCGTGAACCGTTAGCGGGATCGAAAATGCCAACCAGGCCAACAGCCACGCGGTGCTCCGAGCATGCATAGAGGGAATGTCCAAAAGGTAGGAGAATAAACAGGCGGGGCAGGCAGAGAGGTACTGCTAACGCGGATGTACCGACTCTGGAGGACCATCACAAGGTGCGATGGCATCCCTCATTCTATCCGAAACGGTCCTGGTCGACCAAGTCAAAGTGGGATTCGATTCCGAGAATCCGCGCCAGGGAAATCGGCCGAATTCACGGTAAACCGGCGGAAATTGCCAGATTTCAAAAAGGTTTTCAAATCTTATGATGATCCTGTTACACTAAAGCGGTATTGCTCCCCTTTTCCCGCCTTGAATCCAAACTTCCCACCAAACAACGACTCACCATGAAAATGCACTTTACCGAGGCAATTTCTTCGAAATTTTGCCCGTTTCGATTCTTCGCAATCCTTGGGACCGTGGTTGCGTTTGGCCTATCGCCACTGCCGCGCACCGGGTTGGCCCAAGAGCGGGAGGAATCCTCATCAGAATCGATCCCAGCCGATTTGCCGGCCGAACTCGCCGACAACGAGGCGGTTCGCGAACACATGCGGCAGTTCAAAGGCCGAGGGGCGGTGACCATCGACTCGGTTCCGTCGAAGACTCCCGAGCAGTCGCGTGACGCGTTTCAGCTTCCGGAAGATTTGCGGATGGACACCGTCCTGCACGAGCCGGATGTCTTGCAGCCGGTTTGCATCAACTTCGACCACCGCGGTCGGATGTGGGTGGTGCAGTACTTGCAGTACCCGTTTCCCGCAGGGCTCAAGATCGTCAAGTACGACGAGCATCTGAGGGCGGTGTTCGACAAGGTCCCCCCTGCCCCGCCCCATCATGACCGGGGCCGCGATAAGATCACCATCCACGAAGACACCACCGGTGATGGCCAGTACGACAGTCATAAGACCTTCGTCGATGGTCTCAACATCGTCACCAGCGTCTTGCCAGGCCGCGGCGGCGTGTGGGTAATGAACCCGCCTTACTTGATGTTCTACCCGGACGCCGATGGGGACGACATTCCCGATGGCGACCCGGAAGTCCATTTGGCCGGGTTCGGCATCGAAGACACCCATGCCGCGGCGAACAGTTTGGCCTGGGGACCGGATGGTTGGCTGTACGGAGCTCAGGGGAGCACCTGCTGGGCGAATGTCACCCTACCGGGAAGCGATGACCCGCCGGTCCATTTCAAGGGACAGGGGATTTGGAGGTACCACCCCAGCGACAAAAAATTTGAGATCTTCGCCGAAGGGGGTGGCAACACGTTTTGTGTCGAGCTCGACGCCCAGGGGCGACTCTTCTCTGGCCATAATGGCGGCAACGCCCGAGGCTTTCATTATGTGCAAGGGGGATACTACTCCAAGTCGTGGGGCAAGCATGGCGAGCTGACCAACCCACATGCCTACGGCTTTTTCAACGCGATCCCCCACGCCAAGGTCGAGCGGTTCAGCCACACGCTGGTGAAGTACGAAGCCTCGCTCTTGCCAGAGAAATACCACGGCAAACTGTTTGCCCCGGTCCCGCTGCACAACTATGTGGCCCTCTCAGAGATGACGGCGGACGGTTCCTCCTGGAAGACTGAAGATCTGGAGCATGTGGTGACGACCGAGGACCAATGGTTCCGTCCGGTCGATATCAAGACTGGTCCCGATGGTGCGGTGTACATCGCTGACTGGTACGACACTCGGCTAACCCATGTCGACCCCCGCGATACCTGGGACCGGACCAAGGGGCGGATCTGGCGGATTCGAGGTGCCGAGCCGATTTCCAACGAGCCACTGGATATCAGCCAACAAACCAATTCGCAGTTGGCGGAAACCTTAGAGAGCCCCAGCAAGTGGCACCGCCAACAGGCACTGAGGGTCCTGGCCGATCGGGCCCATGCTGGTCGAATCGACAGCGGTGCAACGACTTTCTGGCAGGCGAAGTTCCGCGAGTCGGGCAGTGGTCAAACCTCGCTCGAATACCTCTGGGCCACGCATCTCGCGGGCGGACTGGACGACGCCACGGCGAAATTCGCGCTAGCGCACGATGACCCGCAGGTTCGGCTGTGGACGGCCCGGTTGTTGGGTGATCGGCGTGAGGTCTCGTCAGAGATTGCCGCGGAATTGGCCCGACTCGCGGCGGAGGACCGATCGCCGGAGGTCTTGGTGCAACTGGCCGCGACCGCCAAACGGATTCCACCCAGCGATGCCATCCCGATCCTGGAAAACCTCACCCAAAGGGACGAGCACTCCGGCGATCCGTTCCTGCCCTTGATGGTTTGGTGGGGCATCGAGGCCCAGGCCGACGAGGCGCTCAGCCCGTTGATCGAGCGACTCTCCGGCTCGGTCGCCTGGTCGCGAACGATCAACCGACAGGTCGTGTTGCCCCGATTGGCAAGACGCATCGCGGCGGTTGGCGGCGAGTCAGACTTGATGCAGCTTGCGTCGCTGCTCCGTTCGGCCCCGACTCCCCAAGACCGCTCGAACTTATTGGCGTCGGTTCAGAAGGGGTGGGAAGGAAAACGTCTCGGCGAACTTCCCCAACCGCTACTTGAGGCGATCGCCGTCGCGGCCGATGATCTGCCCACCGGATCGATCCAGCGGCTCAGTCTGCTCACGGTAATCGGCGATCAGAAGGCGATCGACGAATCGATCCGTTTTGTTAGCGATCCTAAGCGAAACCAATCCCAACGCGTGAACTTGATCCGGCTGCTCGCGCAGCTCGCACCGGTCAAATCGCAGGAGCTGTTGCTGGAAATCGCCACTTCTAAACAGCCAACGCCAATTCGGCACGAGGCCCTCAGCGGGTTGCGTTATGGCCAGGACGAAGCGATTGGCCAGCGGCTGGTCGCTGATTACGCAAGCCTATCGGTCGATCAACGATTGAAGCAAACCACGCTCGAAGTCCTCTCAGCCCGGCGGCCTTGGGCAGGTCAACTGCTGGCCGCCGTTGCCGCAGATAGGATTCCTCGCAGCGATCTGCCGCTAGAGACCGTTGAAGCGATGAAGCTGCACCGCGATGAGGAGCTCACCGCACAAATCGAAAAAATCTGGGGCAACACCCGGGCCAGTTCCGAGGAGATCCAAAGCCAAATGCTGCAAGTCGCCTCGATCCTGCAAACCGGCAAGGGGAGCCCGGAGACGGGCAAACTGCTCTTCAATGAAACGTGCGCCAAGTGCCACAAGCTGTTCAATGAGGGGAAAGAAATCGGCCCCGAACTAACTAGCTACGAACGGACCAATCTCGATTTCATGCTGCTGGCTACCATCGACCCAAGTGCCGCGATTCGCGAGGAATACACCACCTTTCAGGTCCTGACCGTCGATGGCCTGATCCTGACCGGCTTCATCCGCGAGCGTGGCCAAAACACCTTGACGATGGAAAACGCCGACCGGGGAAAAATCACCATCCCACTGGACGATATCGAAGAAGGCCCAATCGCCATCCCGCAGTCGCTCATGCCGGACCGCTTGCTGGACGCGATGACCGCCCAGCAAATTCGGGATTTATTCGCCTACTTACAGCGGGCGGAGTGAAGAACTGCGGCACCCGCCGGGGTTGGGCTGGGTGCCATGCCCACGCCCTCCAACGTGGGCATGCGAAGCGCGGACGGTTTTGCCCCTTCCGGGAAGTCCGGCCGCCCTCTCCGGTTGCATTAGACGGTATTACCGGCGAGGCAGAGGTCAACGAGCGGCTTGTCCTGTAGGTGAGAACTAACCTAGACGATCAATTAACCGTGGGTTGACGGTTGGCCGGTTCGGTGGTTGTTAGTCGAGTTGCCGGTGGAAAGCACGCCCGCCAAAACATGCCCACGTTGGAGGGCGTGGGCATGGCACCCGATCACCTATCCGGCGAGTGGAACCAGTAAACTCTAACTGGATGGCCCACTAATCGTCCTCGCTCTCCTCGGGTTCCGGTTCCGGAGAATCTTCTTCCAGCGGTTCCAAGGTCACCGGTGGCTCGACCAGGTCTGGTTCAGGCGGGGCGGCGGTTTCCGGCTCTTCGAGCAAGTCACCAATCGGGCCGATCTCGTCGGTCGCCTCTTGTAGCATCTTTTCGAGATCGGCGTCGATCTCTCCTTCGACGGCCGGCAAAGTCGACTGGAGGTCGTTTTCGTCGAGAGAAAACTCGGGTAGTTCGAGCGGTGGTTCCTCTTCCATTGCCGGTTCAGGCTCTTCGGCCGGTTCCGCCGGGGGTTGGTTCCGCTGCTGGGCCTCTCGGAAGGCGGCCTCCAGGGAATTTTCTTCTGTATCCGTCAAGTCATCCTGCGTGACGGCGGCTTCCGGCTCGTTGTCTTTGCTAAGCTCATTCTCGTCTGTGGACGTTTCCTCCGGATCGGTAGGATCCCCGTCCGTGTCATCCTGACTTTGTGCGGCCAGCTCCTTCATTTCCGGGGTCCGTAGTTCGGCCGGGACCAGGAAATAAGCCTGGGTGGGCAGCTTGGGGACGACTTCCAGGACATCTTTCTTACCAAACCACAAAATGCCCGCGAACGCTAGGAACAGCCCGATCGCCCCACCGATGATGATCTTGGCGAACTCCGCCACCGGGCTCGCCTCTGGCTTTTTCGGACGACGCGTACGGTTGGAATCGAGCTTCGGTCCACCACCCGGCCTTGTTGGCCGCACCGCGCCTCCAGGGCGCCCTTCGCCGACAATCGGCGGGCTTTGCAGCGGGCCGCTGTCGCGGAGGTTCAGGGGTGGGTCTCCTTCGGCAACTAAGGCGTAACCGATGTCGTCCTCCATGTTATGTGCCGAGACGACTCCCGGATCGCTACTGCCAGGCCCGGAGAGGACTTCCACCAGGGGTGGCAAACTCGCGAACGCCTCGTCCAGGCGGTACTCCACGTGGCACCGAGGGCAACGCACCAGCGAGGACTCATCCGCGGCGGTGGGGATGCGAACCGAATCGTGACAATGGGGACAGGTAATGATCAGCATCTGGGTCTCCGGCCCGAGATTTTTTGTTTTGGAAACAGCCACTCAGTTTAACCCACAAGCAGCCGCTATGGGAAGTTTTCGGCGGCTTCCATGGCCGCAAAAAGAGGAAAACCGCCCGGATAAGCCTTACATTGGGTGTGAGAGTCTTCCATTGACCAGCCCAGGGCTCGGCGGTGGAAGGCAGTCGCCTCCCTGGGTATGATGCTTTCATCGGTACGTCCTCCCCCTAATCCTCATTTCGGCACCGTGCTATGCTCCGATACCTCTTGGTTAGCGGTTTGTCCGCTTTGATGCTCCTGCTCTCCACTACCTCCCCCCTGCCCGCCCAAGAGGCCCAAGGCACAGGCGGCAAATGGAAGGAGGGGCAGTTCGAGCTGGTCGATGGCGACCGGGTCGTGTTGATCGGCAACACCTTCATCGAACGCGAACAACAGCACGGCTACCTTGAACTGGTCCTCACCCTCAAGCATGCCGACCGCCGGGCCACTTTCCGTAATCTCGGCTGGAGCGGCGACGTCGTGAGCGGGCTTTCCCGGGCCCGGTTCGGTGACGTGAACGAAGGTTTTGGCCATCTCAAGCGTTCCTTGGAATTGACTAAACCGACCGTGGCGATCATCTGCTACGGCGGCAACGAGGCCTTTGAAGGAGAGGCAGGCCAGGAACGATTCAAACAGGGCTATGAGACTCTCCTCGCCGAGATCGAGAAATATACCTCAAGGGTCGTCCTGGTCACGCCTCCGGCGATGGAAAACATGGGCCCTCCCCTGCCCGACCCCGCACCCTATAACGAAAACTTGGCCAAGTATGGGAAGACAATTCAGGACCTCGCCTACGACCGTGGCTACGTGGTGGCCGATATGACGGCCCTCTCGCAAAAGATCTTCGACGCGGCTGAGGAACAGCGCCTGACCACCAACGGCCTGCACCTAACCGACCATGGTTACTGGCGATTGGCCCATGCCTTGGCAGAGGAACTCGGGGTGAGCACCGTCGCTTCCATTTCCGACTCGCGGGAAAACTATCTCAACAAAACGACCACCGCCAAAGCAAGCGTTCCCTTGCCGGTCGACCCCAGCCCCATCGCCGATACACCCAACGTAAAGCTACAAGTCACCGGCCTCGACACCGGGACCTACACGGCGAGGGTCGGCCAAGAGGCCAGCCAGATCGCCACCGAGCGGCAGCTTCAAGCGGGCATCTCGATTCACGTGCCGGAACTCGCGGAACGCTCGGAACTTTTACGTCAGACGATCGTCGCAAAGAACGAACTGTTCTTTCACCGCTACCGCCCGCAAAACGAGACCTATCTCTTCCTGTTCCGCAAGCATGAACAGGGCAATAATGCGGCCGAGATCCCCCAGTTCGATCCGTTGATCGAAGAGAAGGAAGCGGAGATCTTTCGTCTTTGCCGTCCCATGGTCCTCACGATTCGCCTCCGCGCCAGCAACTAATCGCCCGCGGTTTTGCGATCTAAATTTCCTTTCGTATCCAACGACGACCTTCCCCTAAATTCCAATATATACCCATGCATAAAATCATCTCGCCGATCCTGGCCACACTCCTGATGACCACCTCGGCCTATGCCCAGCGCGACCTGAAGGTAATCCCCGACACCGACCCCCAGGTCCAGCTCGATTCGTTCCAAGTGGCGGATGGCTGGGAGGTGAACCTGTATGCCTCCGACCCCGATATTGCTAGCCCAATTCAGATGAACTTCGACGAGCAAGGGCGGCTGTGGGTCGCTTCGAGCGAGGTCTACCCGCAAATCGAACCAGGCCAAACCGCCGACGATAAGATCATCGTCCTGGAAGACACCAACGGCGACGGCACCTCCGATAAGTCCACCATCTTCGCCGATGGCCTGCTGATCCCGACCGGCGTCCTCCCAGGCGATGGCGGCGTCTACGTCGCCAACAGTACCGAGCTGTTGCACATCCGCGATACCAATGGTGACGGCATCGGCGACCAGCGCCGCGTGGTCCTCTCCGGGTTCGGTACTGAAGACACCCATCACATCATCCACACCTTCCGCTGGGGCCAGGATGGGATGATGTACTTCAACCAGTCGATCTATATCCATAGCCATGTCGAAACACCCTATGGCGTGAAGCGACTCAACGGCGGTGGCATCTGGCAGTTCCGCCCGGAAACGATGGAGCTGGATATCTTGTGCAAAGGTTTTGTGAATACCTGGGGCCATCACTGGAACCAATGGGGCGCGAACTTCGCCACCGATGGTGCTTACTCCCACGGGGTCAACTATGTGTTTCCCGGTTCGGTGTTTGTTTCGTCACCGGGTGCCCGGCGGATTCTGAATGGCCTCAACCCCGGCAACCCGAAGCATTGCGGGTTGGAAGTCCTCAGCGGCGGCCACATCCCGGACGACTGGCAAGGCAACATGATCACCAACGACTTCCGCGCCCACCGTGTTTGCCGCTTCATCATCGAGGAATCAGGCTCCGGTTACGCCGGCCGTCAGGCCGAAGAGCTGCTGAAAACCGCCCACGGTTCGTTCCGTCCCGTCGATGTGAAGATGGGCCCCGATGGCGCGATCTACATCGCCGACTGGTACAACCCAATCATCCAACATGGCGAGGTCGATTTCCGCGATCCCCGCCGAGACAAGGTCCATGGTCGGATCTGGCGGCTCACCAAGAAGGACCGCCCGCTGGTCGAAAACCCCGACTTCGCCAAGGCCACGGTCGAAGAACTCCTCCAATTGCTTAAGGCCAACGAGCAGTGGGTTCGTTTGCACGCCAAACTGCAACTCAAGACCCGTGACCAAAAAGAAGTGCTAACGAAGCTGGCTTCCTTCGTCGAGGGACTTTCCCAAAACGAAAGCGAAAACGCTCACACCTTGCTCGAAGTCTTGTGGGCCTACCAAACCATCAACCAGCCCAACGAAGCCTTGCTCGCTAAGGTCCTCCGCTCGCCGGAGCCCAACGCGAGGGCCGCTGCCCAGCGGGTCGCCGGACGCTGGCAAGCCCACCTGGAAAACAAACGCGACTACTTCACCGCGGGCGTCAAGGATTCGCACGCTCGGGTTCGCCTAGAGGCGGTTCGCGCCTTGGCCGAAGTCCCCGCAGCTGAGTCGATGGAGATCGCCCTCGCGGTCCTCGACCAACCGATGGACGAGTGGCTCGACTTCGCCCTCTGGCAACTCGCCACTGATTTGGCGCCCTATTGGATTCCGGCGGTTCAGGCCGGAGCCCTTGCCGACGCGCCCGCGGGACAACCCACCCTGGACGCCAAAGCGAAACCGGCCCATTGGGCCTTCGCGTTTGAATCGGTCGATAACCCGGAGTTGGCGGAAGTCGCCATTCATATCGTCCCCGCCAACGACGAAACCACGGCGGCACGCCTTTTGCAAATCGCGGCCCAGCGCGGTAGTCCGCAGCGGCTGGGCGAACTGTTTGAGACGGTCCTCCCCGGTGGGCGTTACGCCGATGATCCCGGCCAGCAGGCCAGGATTTTGGAATCACTCGCCGGTGCCCTGGAAACCCGCAAAACCCGGCCGGAGGGAGATCTGGACCGAGTCCGGCAACTGCTTTACAGCGAAAGCCCCGCCGTAGTTGCCGCCGCAATCGATGCGGCCGCGGCTTGGGATATCGACGCGGGGGTCGACATCCGCAGCATCGCCACTCGAGCGGAAGCTTCGCCGCAGGTTCGTACCGCGGCGATCACGGCCCTGGGTAAACTCAAGGGGAACGACAATCAAAAGGCCCTAGTGCAACTGGTCGAGTCCGACGACCTGGCCAAACCGCTTCGTCTGACCGCGCTCGAAAACCTGACCGCGATCGACCAAACCCTGGCCGCCAAGCATGTGGTGGCCCTGCTGCAAAACACCCCGGCCGGGATGCAGGCGGGCGAGATCCTCGCTCCGCATTTGGCTCGTGAAGGGGGCCAAAAGCCAGTGGCGGACGCCTTGGCCGGTGTCGAGCTCTCGCGCGATCAGGCCCAGCTCGCTCTCCGCGCTGCGAGGGCAAGTACCCGGCCGGCCGAGGCCTTGATCGAGGCGATCCAAACCGCCGGCGGTTTGAGCGCAGGTGTCCGGATGTGGAGCGACGAGCAGATGAAACAAATCACTGAACTCGCCAGCACCCAAGGGGAAGCGAAGCTCGGCGAGCAAATTTTCCGCCGCGAGGAGCTAGGCTGCTACAAGTGCCACGCCATCGGTTCGGCCGGTGGTCAGGTCGGGCCGAACATGATCAGCCTCGGGGCCAGTTCGCAAATGGATTACGTCGTCGAGTCGCTCCTGCGGCCCGACGCCAAGATCAAGGAAGGCTACCACGGGATCAACGTCCTCACCGACGACGGCAAAGTCCACACCGGCATCCCGGTCCGCGAGACCGGCAACAGCTTGATCCTCCGCAACGCCGAGGACCAGGAACTTTCCATCCCGCTCGACCAAATCGAAGACCGAGCCCAGGCGCGGTCGCTGATGCCGGACGGCTCGATCGATAGCCTCACCACCGACGAGATCGTCCACCTTTCGGCGTTCCTCGGCTCGCTCGGCAAGGGAGAGTACGCAATCGGCAGCGAGCGAATCGTTCGTGGCTGGCTGGCCCTAACCTGGACCCAAGAGGCCCACAATCGATTAAACCGCACCAGCCACGACACGGCGGCCACTTTGGACGAGGCCCTCACCTGGAAACCAATCTACAGCCAAGTCAGCGGCCAACTCCCCACTGGCGAACTCGCCCCCTACGAGCCCCACCGCGGCCAACCCAAACATGGTTACCTCCGCGCCGAATTCAAAGTAACCACCCCCGGCAAATTCCGCTTCGAGCTGAACACCGCCGACCACCTCCTAATCTGGGACAACGAAAAACCAATCGCCCCCCAAACCACCCTCGAAGTCGACTGGCCCGAGGGAACCCACCGGATCACCATCGGCGTGAACCTGGACGAGCGCAGCGAAGGGGTGAAGTTGAAATTGGTGGAGGAGGATTCGACGGGGCGCTTGGAGATGTTGGGGGATAATTAGAGGGGAGGGGCCGATGGCAAGAAGGTAGGGTGGGTGAAGCCCGATAGGGCGGAACCCACCGGGTTTGGCAAAGTTGCAGGAGGTTGAAATGAACTTTCACGACTGGTCAGTGTCCTGAACGAGTCACTTCCCAGGAGATATCATGGAACCAGACTCGCAACATAATATTTTCATCGATGACCGACCGGACAGTTACAAAGATTTTCTTTCGACAAATCAAGGGAGTTCACTTTCCGAGGCCGCATGTCCATCGCCAGGTTTGAATGAGTTTGTCGACGCTTTATTGCTCGACTGGCGGGCGACCTCCTATACCGCGTCGATGCCTGGAATCCTAATTACTTCACTTCATTCCGTCATGGATGGTTGGTTGGCCTATGAGTCACCGGACGGCAGCATTGCTAAGTTTGCCGATTTAGTCCTGATAGCACTTTCACGAAAAATCCCTCAGGTTATCAAAAGTAAGAAGTTGAGGGTGAAAATCAAAGCAGAGCTGTTAAACCAAGCCGCGTTATATCAAGAAGCACGTTCTTCCACGTCAACTTCCATTGACATCACTGACGTTTGGAACGACTACATGAAAATCCCGCCGTTCCAGATGAGCGTCTGGTCATCTCAACGGGTCGCGTACACAGCTTTCTATAATGCCTATGAGGCATTTCTTGTACAATGTGTCAAAAAGGTGCTCGGAAAAGAGAGGCTTCGAACGACTGACGGCGAGTTCAAGATCGCACTACGCCAAAACTTTTCCAGTGACATCTGTGACGCTTGTTGGTCTTCCAATTCACTTAATTCGGCAAGGTTGGTTCGACACGCCCTTAGCCATGCGAGCGGACGAGAGACAATTGATCTCGCAAAACAGTCACACAACATAAAGGTTGTCAATAAAGTTCTTCAGATAACGCCTGATGACAATCGCGAGTTGGTTGCCATGCTCCATGGAGCAGTCACAACACTCGTCGTAAATGCGGTAGGCCTTCCCCAGTTTGCAGAATAACGTCCGTCCAGATTGACAGCTCGACATGTCCATAACCCGCAGCGACTTTGAAGAATTCCACCGCTACGCCACGTCACAAATTCAACTCGGTCGCGAGTGCTCGTTGATGGAACTCGCCGAAGACTGGGAAAAGCTCCGCCGATGGAATGAAGGTAACGCCATCTCCGCCGAGCAAAGTCGCCAAGGCCAATCGACCCCGCTGGATTTGGCGGAGGTTTTAGAGCGTGTTGAGCGTCGGGTATTAGAGAAATAGCTGGCAACGGTGGGTTCCGAGGACTCCACCCACCCTACCGTCTAGATTGGGAAACCGGAGGAGTGATTTCACGCTACCCAAACCATGAAAACCCAATACTACACCGCCTCCAGTCTCGATGGATTTATCGCTACACCGGACCACAGCCTGGAGTGGCTCTTTCAGTTTGATGACGTCGAGGAGACCGGGTATCACGAGTTTATCCGTGAGGTCGGGGCCATGGTGATGGGGGCTTCTTCGTACGAGTGGCTGCTGCGGCATGAGGTGATGCCGGAGGGAGAGGAGATACGGCCGTGGCCCTATACCATTCCGACCTGGGTTTTTTCTAGTCGATCGCTGCCGATAATTCATGGATCCGATGTTCGGCTTGTTAAGGGGGATGTCGGCAAGTTCCACCCGCAAATGGTGGAGGCGGCCGGGGGGAAGAATCTTTGGATCGTCGGGGGTGGTGACTTGGCGGGTCAGTTTTATGACCAAGGGCTGCTCGACGAGCTAATCGTCTACGTCACTTCGGTAACTCTCGGGTCCGGAAAGCCGCTGTTGCCCAGGGAAATCGTCACGCCACCGCTCCGGCTCCGCTCGGCCAAGACTTTTGGTGAGGGGTTTGTGGAACTGCGGTACGAGGTGCCTCGGATCGAAATTACAGACTAAAGCAACAACCTGGCCCCGGCGCACTAACCCTCCCCTGCCCCGTAGATTTCGACCCTCTTCCGTTCCGGGTTATTCTCTGAACTACCTGGAGAATAGATTGGTACAATCGGTCTGTGCGTGAATCGGTCCTCAAGCCTTCGGTCGAAATGGTGGCGTTATGAACAGCAAGCCCATCTGCCAGGTCATCCATTCTCAACTGCTGTCGGGGACTTGTCCCTGGTGCCAGGAGACCATTGTCGGTGACCAGGAAGAGGCGAGCGGGGAAGAACCTCGGTGGAACATCGAGCGAATGGCGGCTGATTTGCGGAGCCCGGACGAGGAGGTGCGGGCGGATACGATCGGGAACCTGTTGTCCCACTCGCCACCGCTGATGGACGCAGTGCCACTCTTGAGCCAAGCGATTCGCGATCCGAACGAGACGTTACGCAGCATGGCCTTTAGTTGCTTGGAACACCTGGGTTTCGAGATTTGCGACGAGCAAGCTGCGGAATTGGAAGCGGGCGATGAGATTAACGAGTATCCCTTGGCAATTCGATTGGTTCTGCTGGGATACTATATGATGCGTCAATTTGAATCGGGAACGGCGAAGCAAGCCCGACGCCGGAATCTACTTTGGCTGTTCGCGAACGAACCGGAAATCGAAGCCGGTCTCGGACCTGGTAAACAATTGCTTCGATCGCAAGATCCAGCCGGCTACGAAGAGGCCAAAGCAATTTGGTTGGCCCACGTGGAGTCCAACCCAAAAAGTCCAAAGACCCTGGCCAATGCCGCGGAATTCTTTGTGCTGAACGATTTCGATTTGGCGGAACGATTCATGCTGGAAGGGGGCAAACTGGAGCCCACCAATCCAGTTTGGCGAGATCGGCTGGGGCAGCTTTACTCCTTGCAATCGATGCGTCGGGCGAACTCCCATGACGCCGCTGCCGCCAAGGGACTTGCCGCCTACCAAACAGCGGCGAAGCTACGCGACACGCACACGAACGACGAGGACCACGAAGTAGAACACCTCACGGCGCTCATGAATCGATTGGCGTCCCTGGGGGAACTCGCCAAGGCGGCACTCGCGGCGCATGAACTGGAGCAGGCCCGGACTTATGCGGAGCAGTTGTTGGAAGTCGCGACGGGTCCTGAATTATCGGAACAGCGCCGAGACGATAGCGGTTCGCTCCACACCGGCCATACGATCCTGGGGCGTGTCGCGATTTCAATCGGGGATCTTTCCACCGCCAAGCGCCATCTGCTTGCCTCGGCGAAGATCAAGGGGGCTCCGCACCTTGTCTCTTTCGGGCCCAGCATGAGCTTGGCGAAAGAGTTGCTAGAGCGGAACGAATCGCAGGTCGTCCTGGAATATTTCAATCTGTGCCGCGAGTTTTGGGAACGGGGACAAGTGGAATTGGACTTATGGACCGCAGAGGTCAACAATGGTCAAATGCCCGACTTCGGCCCGAATCTAAATTACTAATGGGCCGCTAAGTTGAGGGGCCATTGTTTCTGGGCCCCGCGATTTCGATTGGCGCACATTTGATGTACGCTGGACGGCGTAGCGACAGTATTTCCTCAAGTTAGGAGGCACACAACATGGCGGTTGATCCACGCAAACGGCAAAAGCAGCTCGCACGGAAAAAGGCCAAGCATCAGTCGAACAAGGCGAATAAGCAGACGCTGGCCCTCAGGGCAGCCGGTCGGGCGTTGGAGGCGGCGGGAACCGCTCCGATCTTGCACAGCTTTGTGAGCGACGATGTCTGGGAGGCGGGCTTAGGGTACGTGATCCTGAGCCGAACGTTGCCGGGTGGCCAGGTGGCGCATGCCGCCTTCATGCTTGATGTCTTTTGCCTGGGAGTGAAGGATGCTTATTTGAACATCGGTACCCCAGAGCATTATCGCGCGACGGTGTTGGAGGGGATCGGTCAACGTTTTAACCTGCAGAAAATCGAACCGGCCGCCGCTCGAAAACTGGTCGAAGGGGGCGTCGAGTACGCCGCCTCGTTTGGGTTAGCGCCTCATCCTGATTACGCTAAGGCGAAGCGGATCTTCGGCGACATCGACACGGCCCAGTGCGAAGAGGAATTCGAATACGGCAAGGATGGCAGGCCGTTATACGTTCAAGGTCCCTACGACTCGCCGGAAAAGGTCCGCCGCATCATGCTGGCGATTGGTAGACGCGAGGCGATGACGATCGACTCCCAAGCGGAACGGCTTGAATAGTCCGAGCTACTCACTCACCTCGGAAAATTCGACCAAGCCAGTCTCCATGTCGTATAAGGCGTGGACCGCTTGGCACTCGATCCGGTTGGGATTCACCTTGACCGGAAATCGTGGGCTTGGTAAATCGTTGCCCTGATCGAATCTATGGTTATCGGCAGGTCGCCACCCACAGCTTGAGAGAATTGTGAACTTTCAACGTAAAATCATCACCGGCACGGTCCTCGCAGGGCTAGCAATGGTATCCACTGCGTGGGAACTGTTTGACGGGGTACCTCCCACAGCGGGCGTCCTGCTGGCTCAGGGTATGATTACGCCTGCACCCGCGAGTGGTCAGGGAGCCACGCTCGGTTCCAATATTCAATCTTGGGATCCGTATTCGAGCAGCTCTGCCAGCACGTTTTCCCAACCGCCGGCGATCGGTGGAAGCTCGAATTATCCGGCGACTTCCTACCCGCAGGTCAGCTATCCGCAAGCGGGGGGTGCGCCGCCTCCCCCCTCGTATCCGCCTCCTCCGGGAAGTCCGCCACCCGGATTTACCGGAGGACCACCGGCGATGTTTCCCCAGCAACAGCCCGCGCCGTTGTTCCAAACGAACGATCCTTTCGCGCAGCAATTCGGACAGGTGCCGTACGAGCGATTCCTGCAAAACGTCTCGTTCCAATACACTTGGCTCCCCAAGCTGACTGAGAGCGATACCGCGCTTCAGATCCACGATATGGAGGTCTCTACCACGGCCCTCTTTCCGAATTTTTTGCACAGCGCCCAGCCGCTGCTGGTGACGCCCGGGTTTGTGTTGCATCTGTGGGACGGACCTTCCAATGGCGTGCATGATCTTCCTTCCCGAGCCTATAGCGCTTACCTGGACTTGGGTTGGAATCCAGAGATCACCCCGCAGGTGTTCGCTGAACTGGGGTTCCGAGCCGGTGTTTACTCGGACTTCAACCAAATCAGCACGAAGAGTCTTCGCCTGCAAGGGCTGGGGGTTTTGAACCTGCGGCTGACCCCGACCGTGACCATCAAGGGTGGTGCGGTCTATATCAACCGGCTGGACAAAAAGTTGTTTCCGGTGGTCGGTTTGGTCTGGGAGCCAGACAGCCTCAGTCGCTATGACATCACGTTCCCCTATCCCCGCATCTCGAAGTACCTAACAACCCTCGGTGATAAGAAGGTTTGGTGGTACGTCGGCGGAGAATATGGTGGCGGTAGCTGGACGATCAAGCGGCAGGACTTTATCGAAATGGAGGAAGTGGGTGACCAAATCGACATCAACGACCTGCGCGTCTTCGCGGGGTTGGAGGCGACGCACGCCAACAACATGAAGGCCTTTATCGAGGTGGGCTATGTCTGGGACCGGAAGATCATTTATCGCAGTGATCTGTCCAACCTCGGCTTGGAAGACACGATGATGGTCCGCGCCGGTTTCTGCTTCTAATCCATCCCGATGGCTCATCACGTGACGCGGATCCAGCGGCCCATGAATATACGAACCTGCTTTTGTTTTGATCGCATCCGCCTCGGGGCTTGCGTCCTTACCGCGCTGTTGATGCTGATCCTCGGCGGGGTGAATCCAGCGGACGCCCAGTCACAACCGTGGGCGCGGCAAGGCGTGACCGATTGGCAACGCCCGCAAACATTCCAACCAATCCAGACGTTGCCCCCCACCGATGTCTTCCCCGACGGTATGACCTATCGCGCGGAAGACGACCCAACACGCATGCGATTGACCACCGGGAATCTCCCGCCGGAAGTGGACCGACTACCGGAAAACCTGGAGCTCCGCGATGCGCTGGTGATGAGTGAGGAGGAGGTTTTCTCCACGCGTCCCAAGCTCAAACCAAGTAAAGATAGCCTGCTCCAGTCGTTAACCGTGCAAAGCACTTGGTTAGCTGGTAGCGGAGACAACCTCGGCATGACCGAAGTCAGCGCCTCCGGAACGATCGGCTTCCCCGCGCCGACGCGGGAGTCCCCCATGCTCATCACGCCGGGCTACGGAATGTATTTTTTGGTAGGGCCCGATTCGGTCAGCACCCCCGCCACGCTTTATCAGGCGTATGTCACCACCTTGTGGATGCCGCAAATCACAGAGAAGCTGGGAGGGATTTTCTCGATTACACCGGGTGTCTACAGCGACTTCCGGCAGACAGACAGCGACGCCTTTCGCCTGAGTGGCATGGCCTTGGGTAGTTACCGCTGGACCAATGAGTTGCAGTTTATCTTTGGGGCGGTTTACCTCAACCGAGACGACTTCCCGATCCTGCCAGCCGCCGGGGTGATTTGGACCCCGACCGAAGACCATCGGCTGGAACTGACCTTTCCCCGGCCTCGGTACTCGCAGTTGTTCCGGTATGGCCCAGAATTCGAGGACTGGTGGTATGTCGGCGGCGAGTTCGGCGGAGGAAGCTGGGCCGTCAATCACCCCACCCGGCCAGGCGAACGTGACTCACTCACCCTGTCCGATATGCGACTCGTAATCGGCATGGAAAACAAACGGAGCGGCGGCGGTAAGTCGTTTGTAGAGATCGGGTACGTCTTCGCCCGAAAACTGGAATACAAACACGACCCGGCCCATCTCGACATGAGCGACACCGTGATGATTCGCTCCGGGTGGTGGTATTAGAAGAGGCTGGAACGAGCCGTTTTGCAGCATCGCCGTCCTACGGCATCAGCGCTTCAGGGTCTTCAAACTCATAATCCATCATCGAGCCCTCGCCTGGAATCAGGCACACAAGAAGCGAGAGATCGGCATAGGTCTCCGGATCGAGATCTTTTAGGTACGACATGGCGTAATCGTGTCGTTGGCTACGAGACATTCCTTTGAACTTCTCGGAGACGATCTTCATTCGGATGGAAACAGGGTTATACCGGTACAAGACGATGTCGGTCCCGGGATGATCCTGCTCGAACTCACGTAGGGCACGTGCGACTTCTTCGAGTCCGCTGTCCGGCTTCATTCGGATCTTTACGCCCATGTGCTTCCTCCAGCTTAATTTCCTAGACGTGCATCAATCACTTTCACTATTATACGCACCGCTGCCATGAATCGGAAAGCTTCCTCTGGATCACCCGGTCCAGGTTCGTAACGTAGATCAGGCCCCCAGGAACCAACAACCAGAAACGAATCGGTGATTGGCCTACCTCGAATCAAAGCCTGATTCTGGGAAAGCCGATGTCGCAGCCAATCAAAATTGTGAGCGATTTGACCCCGAAATTCTGATATCACGCGATTATGGTGCGTCACGGGAGTTGTCGCCAGGATGAGGCTCTTCATCATGCACTCGACCGCGTAGCCCGCCAGATAGATGCTTCCGCTGTAGTACCCCGCGGACCGCAAAGTCTCCGCCTCTTCCAGTCGCCGATAGGCAACCCGATAAAACAATCTCGGGCCCGGATCACGTGGTAGAGGCACGGTTTCTATCCTCGTCGCGAAGACGCCGCACGGATCGGTTGGTCTTCCTAATACTCAACCGATTCCAACACGCTCTCCCCGTTCATGTCAGACTCCAGCACGCTTTCATCGTGGACGGTGGTCGTCGAGACGGGCGAGAAGGCTGAACCGGCGCGGTGTCCGTAGTTGTGGGCCTCGTCGTGCGCGGCGTAAGAGTAGTCGAACGGGTGACTGCACATCGAGCAACCGGCGCTGCCCAAGATCAGCGAACCGAGAACGAGGAGCGTGGCAATCTTGTTCATAGAGGCAACCTTCGACTCAAACGGTTTTCACAGGGCCCGGGGGGATGATCGGCGGG
>JBBDIM010000129.1:0-21874 GCA_040880405.1 Pirellulaceae bacterium
GAGCCGGTCCTGTTTGTCGACCAACCAGCCGTAGACATCAAACCAATCGCGGCCGCCGTTCCAGCGGCTTCGCAGGCCCACGATCCCCTGCATCGGCGGAATCCGTGATAGGGGCTCGCCGCTGGCTCGGTCGCGGCCGTAGGTGTACCAGTAGTTGCCGTATAGGCTCCAGGTATCGTCCAGCAGATACTCGGCGGACAGCTCGGCACCGTTGAGATAGGCGTGGCCATTGGTCCGGTCCAGCAGGTTCTCGGCGTTGGGGGCCCCGCGGACAATGTAGTTCCGCAGGTCGTTCCACCAGACGAACGTCTGGGCGTGGAATCGCTCCGTATTCAGCTTGGCACCCAGCTCATAGGTGATACTTTTCTCCGGGGCCAAATCGGGGTTGGGCAATTGAACCCCGGTAAACACGTTCTCATTCACCGTCGCCAAGTCGTCGATGTTCGGTGCCCGAAACGCCTCGTTGATCGAGCCGACCAGGTGGATCTCTTCCGTCAGTTCATAGGTCAATCCAAAGCTGCCGACCCAGGCCCCGTACGACGGATCGATCCGCGTGCTCACATCTCCCGGCACCGTCACGGTCGCCCCGGCGGTGACATGCTCGTACCGCGTTCCGGCGCTCGCCTTCCAGCGATCGGTCAGCCAGACATCCCATTGCAGGTAACCGCCGTAACGGGAGTAGTAGGCGTCGTCAGGCACTTCCCCGGGCAGGTTGGTTACGGTCGGCGGACCGACACTCCGGTCGATGTCGGTGCGGGAAGATCCGATTTCGTCGTGGTACCAATCGAACCCGTACGAGAGAGTCCCGAACGCCTCCAAATCCTTCGTGAACGAACCGGTCACGCCGGTCTGTTCGTCGAAGAAGCTGCGGTTGCTGAACAGCAGCGGCTCACGGCCAGGTCGGAAGTCGCGGTCGATCCGCGTCTCATCAAACCGATGTAGCGAGGCGGTGATCTGGAAGGTATCGAAGATGCCTCGCTCGTCGGTGTGTCCCTGATAGCGGACCATGTACAGGTCACGGACTTGCGGATCGAAGACCGACTCTCGGTTGGCCGGGGCCCGATCGGTCCGGAAAATATCCTCGCCACTATAGTGCTGAAGCCCGAACACGAGTTCCGAGTAGTCGTCCACCCTATAGTTGATTTTGACGTCGGCCGAGCGGTAGCCCCAACTACTTGCCGGCTGACGACCCGGGTCAAAACCTTCCGGGGCGATCGGACTTCCGGCGATATCCAAGTCGTTGTAGTTGCCGTAGCCACCACCGCCATACACGCCGGTATTGCCGTACCAGGCCTCGGCGTCAATCCGACCGGTATACCCCAGATCGGCGGAACTAAACCGCTGGGTGGTCCCGCCGGTCAAAAAATTCTCGCCCCGGAACTGCGCCTTCTTGGTGACGATGTTGATCACGCCACCAATCGCATCTCCACCATACAACACGCTGCCGCCACCCCGGATCACTTCGACGCGCTCGACCATGTTGGGATCGATCGTGTTGAAATATTGGTTCGGCCCCGCGCGGAAAGTGGAGTTGGTCATCCGCACCCCATCCACCAAAATCAACACCTGCTGCCCCGTCAGGCCGCGCAAGTAGGGGGACGATTGCCCCCGGCCGGTCCGCTGGACCATCACGCTGGTCGACTGCTCCAGGGCCTGTCCCATGTCGATCGGAGAGCGTTCTAGCAGTTGTTGGCGACTGATGATTTCGATGGCCCGGGGGCTGTCGAAGACGGATTCCCGGGGGCCGCGAAGTCCGCTCTCGAAATCGCCGATCACCTGCTCGGCCAGCGATGGAAAAGGGCTGGCAGTGGGCGCTGTCAGGTCGAGGCCGGTCGGTGGAGGAACGTCCGGAGCTGGCTCCGGGTCACTCTCTGGGGGCAACACATCGACCGGTGGCAGCGTCGGCTCCGCCGATTCCTCCTGCTGAAAATTCGTGGGCCGCACTGCCGCGGTACCGGGTGAGGTTTGCTGGGCCCACAGGGACGAACATCCCAAGCCGCCGATAATCAACGCCAAAATCAGTTTCTGATGCATGGTGCTTGCCTGAAGCGAATGATTGCCTAAAGCGTGGCGGCGGGGCTAGCAGTCACAATCATTCCAAGAGATACATCCCTCACCTTCGGTATTTAGGGAATCGGACTTGAACCCATTGTCCCCACTAGAGTGGACACCCGCCCCCGGGAACCGCCGACGAGTGCGTCGGCAGGGTTAGCATCGGTGAGAAGACGGCGGGGATAAACCCCGCCGCTCGTTACGCCAACCCCGAGCGGCGGGGTTTATCCCCGCCGTCCGGAGTCTGCCGGTCGAAATCAAGGAATTTGAAACGCAGAGACAAAACCTGCGAGAAAGGCTTCTCTCCGCGTCTGCGTTACTAATTCCCTAAATCCGACAAGCATTTCCCTCATCTCTGGCCAATTCTCCCCTTTCCTCTCTGTGCCCTCTGAGACCTCTGTGGCTAAATCCCATCTTGTCGGTCAAGGCGACACGCCTGTCGGGCGGCGCGACACGCGAGGGGTCATCACGGCCGAATTGACGCCCAATCGGCCGCTGGCACGCAAATTGCCTCTTTTATGACCCTTTCCAGGCTTTCATTTCGGAAACCGCCAAGATGCCGGTTGAAAAATATCGCAAGGGATTCAACGATAACTATGCAAAGCGAAGAGTCCTGCCGGGGGAATAACCCTCCGCCCCACGATTCGTCCGCCCCGCCGCTGATCCTGGAGTCGCACGATTTGCTGTCGGGCCGCCGCGAAGTTTGGATCCGCCATGGAGACGAAATGTATCGGCTCCGGCTGACCTCGGCGGGCAAGCTGTATTTGACCAAATAGAACGAATGTCACCCACCATCACCCACGCCCAGCGCGTCACCCAAGGCCAGCCATGGTCCGGTGAGAAGGTACGCGCGGAGGGCCCGCTTGCCGCAGCGGGGCAACCCCGGTCGATGGTGACTCCCAGGGTCTCGACGGGTGACCGTCGCTATGGCCGTTACACGCTCATCGGCTTGGCCGTCTCCTTGATCGCTCACCTCGGTTTCGCGGGCTGGCTCGTTTGGCGATCCGAGCAAAGCGTGGAGACCGTCTCGTTCGCGGGTCAACCGCAGGCGATTCAGTTGGAGGCGACCTTCGTCCCGCCGATGCCGGACCAGCCGGCCGAACCGGTGGAAATCACGATCGAGCCGCCGGCCCCATCGGCCGCCGCCCCGTCGACCACAGCCCTTGCCAAAACCTCTTCCGCCTCGGTCGAGATTGTCCCCACCGATCCGCTGGCCGAGCGGAAGGTCGCTCCACCGGCGGGGACGGTCGAGCTGGTCCGGCAGGAAGTTACTAGTGGTGAGGCCCAGGACCAGGTGGAAGCGGAACCGGCGTCGCAGCCTCGGCGGACCCAACACCAGCCACCGAGCATCGCCGCCGCGACGATCCCGCCCGGCACCCAGGTGGAAACCCCGGTCGATTTCTCCGCCAATCCGCCCCCTCGGTTCCCGCCAGAGGCCCTCGCGCAAGGCTGGTACGGAACCGTCGTGCTGCGAATCGCCATCTCCGCCGCAGGCCAGGTCGAGGATGTCCGCGTCATCCGCAGCAGCGGCTACGCGATCCTAGACCAAGCAGCCGTCGAGGCGGTCCGCCAATGGCGCGGCCTCGCCGCAACCCGAGGAGGCCGACCCGTGGCCACGGTAGAGGTGTTACCGATTCGGTTCATGCCGAAATCATGAGGGGCCGTGAAAAAGGGGGCAGGACTCTTTTTAATAACCCGCTATCCATTGGTACCCGCGCACCTAAAAAGAGTCCTGACCCCTTTTTCACTCGCGGGTGTTGAGGATGGGGCGTTTCCCAGGGGGATAAGTACAATTACGGGTGCCGCGGATTAGGGTTCTAAGCCGCCGACTCTTTGTAATTGAACTCATCCCCGTACACGTGCCGGGTGCCACGGCCGACGACCGGAAGCGGGGGCTAACCCGCTGTGTTAAAACGGGGCTCTATGGAAGTCACCTACGAGAACAACCGCGAAGACATTCAGGCCCTCGCGGCCATTGCTCAGCCGGGGATGAAGCAGGGCATGTTCCGCTTGCTGGGCGGTTCCGCGCTGGCGTTTGCGCCCACGCTGCTGTTTCTGCTGGTCTTGGGGCATTGGCTGCTTTGGATTGTGGTGGTGGGTTTGATGGCCGCGTTGGGGCTGTTGATGCTGATCACTTTTTGGAAACAGCTTCGTGTGCAGTTCGATCAAATCCCGATCCCCGAGGGCTCCTTAACCTTGCGGTTGGAGGAGGAGTTTTTAGAGATCCGCGGCGATCGGGGGCGATCGCGGAGACGGTGGCGGGCCTTTTCCAAGTTGGAGGAAGTGGACCGGCATTGGGTCCTCTCGCTGGCGAATCGCACGGTGTACGTCATTCCCAAACGGGCCTTTTTCTCGGTGGAGCGGGAGCAGGAGTTTATCGCGCGACTGCGGCACTGTCTCGCCACCGCGGCCAGCGGACCCCAGACCGATCTGCTCGCTCGGTGCCACCAAGACCAATTCTTCCCCGAACCGGAGCAACCCGCCTGGCGGCTGCAATTCCCCGGGCCGGTCCACCTCTGGCAACGCGTGGCCCTGATGGGAGACCAGTTCAACACCAAGGTCAACCTCACGACGGTCAACTCGCTGATCGCCGAAGGGCTGATGCCGATGGTCATGGGCATCGGTGTGATCGCCTTGAGGATGTCGGCCGAGCATTACGAGCGATCCCTCTCACCCCTCTACTTCGCGATCCTGCTGATCACCTGCCTGGTGTTGACGGTGTTCGCCGCTCGGGTCATTCAGTGGTACCAACAGCGCGTCGCCCGTCCGGATTTCGAGCGGGAGTTCGGCGGAGAGACCCGGGTCGAACTGAGCCCGGTGGGGGTCTCGGTCGGCACGAGCCAGATGGCCGGATTCCATGAGTGGCCCCGTCTGCTGCCGCCGGTGATATTGGAAGAATCGGTCGTCTTGCGGATCTTGGAAGGCCAATCGCTGACCATCCTCCCCATGTCCATCTTTTCCTCGCCCGAGGACTACCAGCAGTGCCTGCTCGACATCCTCCGCTGGCAATCGACCGACGAAACCGACTTCCGCGATGAAGCGGCGAAAGACCTGCCAGAGGTGCGGGAGACCGGCAACCCGTTTCAATCGCCGAGTACGGAGTGACCCCGATAGGGGCGGCATGGAATAATCCGGGTGCCATGCCCACGCCCTCCAACGTGGGCATGTTTGGGCGCGCAAGTTTCCCACCGGCAACGAGATTCCATGGAACCCAAGCAGGCATGCTGAAGATGCACGAGAGGCGAACCAACCCGCGCTTCGCATGCCTACGTTGGAGGGCGTAGGCATGGCACCCGGCGTTTAGCTCTCCAACAATTGATCGACCAGCGTCTGCGTGTCTTCCATCGCGTGGGCTAACCGGGCTTCCCAGAGCGATTTGATGAGGCCGGCGGTATCGAAGAAGCCGCGGCCTAGGCCGGCCATCACCGCCGTGGCGATCTTGCGGTTGAGGTCGGCGTTGGCCGGTTGTTCGAGCAGGTCGTGGCGGAAGGCGTCCTGCGCGGAGTTGAGCAGGATGTGCCATTCCCGCGTCGTCCCCAAGTGGCGACGCTCGTCGCGGATATCGAGGGAAAAATCCCGAATCCGCGCTCGGTCGTGGCCGAATTGGTCGATGTCGGAATCGGCGGCGATGTAGCCCAACAGCATGTCGGTCCACCGCTCGGTTTGCCGTCGCAGCCGATTGAGCGAGACCATTTTCTCGGCCGGTAGGCCGCGGCCGTTCAAGACGAACCCGAGGGCGCGGTTGCGGGATTCCATGTGTCCCAAGTAAACACTCCGCGCGATCGGCTGCGCGATCAGGCTTCCTTGAATCTGGTCGTGCAGCATGGCCAGCGACATCCAGATCCGAGTCAGAATATCGCCGACCAAAATTTCCTGGAGGACCGGTTCCACGGCATTCCAGCAGCGGGGCAGTTCGCTGGCCGGGCTGCTTTGGACCAATTGGCTATGGCTTTTGAGACGGACTCCCCAGCGATCGAGTCGACACTTCGAAGCGGTCCAGAAACGCTCGAGCCCCTCGGGCCGGAGGACGATCCCCTTGCGGAGTTCGGCCGGGCCACGTGAGGCGAGCAGGGCCGCGAGTTCGACATGTTCGCGTACGTGCATAAGATTGGGGATTCCTCGAAGGGGCGGTGGCGGATGAGGGGATGATCAGGACGCGTCCAGTCGCGTCAAGAAACATAATTGCAGCTCACGTGCCAAACGAACTGCGGGGCGAGGGTAATTGCCGCGATCTATCAATTATACCGTACAAACCACCACCCTCCGCCCCTTTTGGACTCCTCCTGAGGAATGTGGCCAATTGGCAACCGTGTGGCAAGTTGGCAACCCGCTGTTGCCCAAACGCCTCATCAATGTCCGGCCCTTTGACCTCCCATCGCCTCTCGCTACGATAAACGACTGGTCGAAGCGAACCATTTCGAGCTGCGGTATTTGGTTGGACAGCGCCAACGGCAACGATTTTTTTAACCACGGATTACACCGATGACACGGATAGAAGTCGAATGTCGCAAGAGAACCCATTGGGTACCGGGTGCCATGCCCAAGCCCGGAAGCGTAGGCATGCTTATGCGCGAAGATTACCCACCGGCAACGCCACGTCATAAAATCCGAGCGGGCGAAGAAGGCCGTGCCCCCATCAATCGCATCCGTGATATCGGTGTAATCTGTGGTTAATTCTCTAAATTGGTGCTTGGCGTTGTCCCGTTAATCCCCCGCCGCTGGTTTTCGCGATCGGTTCGCGGTTTTCATTTGCCCCCACGGCCCCCTCGTGTCGCAAGCTCGGTTGATTCAGTCTCGCAGCGATCTCAAGTCGGTGCTGCTGCTTGCGCTACCGGTGTTGGGAGAGCAGTTTCTGGAGTTCCTGGTGGGGATGGTCGATACCTGGCTGGCGGGAAATTTCCTGCCGCCGGAGCGGACCGTGCCGGCGATGGCGGCGATCGGGTTGGTTTCGTATTCCATTTGGATGCTGTTTGTCATCTTCTCCTCGGTCGGGATCGGCGCGACCGCGGTCGTGGCCCGGTTGTTCGGGGCGGAGCAGGAGGACGAAGCGAACCGCGCCGCCAATCAGGCGGTGCTGCTGGGGCTGCTGGCCAGTTTGGTGGCGACGTTTCTATTGTGGCAATTCTCCGATGCGTTCGTCTCGCTGTTGCAGTTGGAGGGGGATGCCCATGAGCTGGCGAGCCAATACCTGCGGATTGTGGTTCCGTCGGTTCCGGCATTCATGATGATCTCGGTCGGGGTCGCTTGTCTGCACGGGGCAGGGGATACCGTCAGTGGGTTGGTGGTGATGGCGGTGGTGAACGTGCTGAACGCCTCGATCAGCGCCGCCCTGACCATCGGCTGGGGGCCGCTGCCGGAGCTGGGGTGGATTGGCCTGGCGATTGGGACCGCTGTCTCGCATGTCGTGGGGGGGCTGCTGATCGCGCTGCTCTTGGCGAGAGGTCAGGCCGGAATCCGGCTCACGATGCAGAACCTGAGGCCTGACCCACGGATGATGCGGCGGGTCTTGCGGATCGGCCTTCCCGCCGGGCTGAACGAAGTGATGCTGCTGATCTTTCACCTCTGGTACCTGGGCATCATCAACAGCATGGGGACCCTCTCCGCCGCGGCCCATGGGCTGGGGGTGAAGATGGAGTCCCCCGCCTACCTGGCCGCCTGGGCGTTTTCCATCTCGGCGGCGACCCTCACCGGGCAGCACCTGGGAGCCAACAACCCGCTGCGGGCGAAACGGGCCACCGGCATCTCGCTGCTGATTTGTGGCGGCATGTTAACCATCTATATGCTCGTGCTGCTGGCGGCGAGTGCCCCGATGACGCAGTTCTTCCTCCCACCTTCCAGCGAGGCGTTGGACATGCAGTCGACCGCCACCCTCGCCGCCAACCTGCTCAAGATTGTGGCCCTGGGATTTCCGTTTCTGGCCCTGTACGCGGTGGTTAACGGAGCCCTGCGAGGCGCGGGGGATACCACTTGGCCCCTAGTGGTAACTCTCATTGGCTTCCTGCTGGTGCGAATTCCTGGGGCGTACTACTTGGCGTGGGAAACGATCCCAATTCCGCTGACCGGCTGGGAAATCGAAGGGCTGGGCTGGGGAGTTACCGGGGCCTGGATCGCAATGGTCGCCGATCAAATTCTCCGCGCGAGCCTGCTCGGGGCTAGGTACCTGAGCGGCCAGTGGCAGCATGTGAAGGTGTAGCAGGTTACGTAGCCACGCTTGCAAAAGCGTGGGGGAAGTGCGAACCATCAGGGGATGAGTTCAATTACAAAGAGTCGGCGGCAACGAAGTTTTAGCCGCGGCCCCCGTAATTGACCTTATCCCCGTTCTTTCGGGATGCCGGCCATAGGGTCCTCCATCTTGGGTTGGCGAGTAAATCCGCCACTGAAAATGGAACGTTTAAAAGGGGATAAGTTTAAATACGGGGACCGCGGACTCGGGGCAAACCGCCGCTTACTTTGTAATTGAACTCATCCCCTTTTTGCTCAACCCGCTACGCGCGGGGATGCGCTTTTTCGTAGACGTTTCTCAGGTTTGCCGTGCTGAGGTGGGTGTAGATTTGCGTGGTGACCAGGCTTTTGTGGCCTAGCAGTTCCTGCACGCTGCGGATATCGGCTCCCGCGTCGAGCAGGTGGGTGGCGAAGCTGTGACGGAGCGTGTGCGGGCTGGTCCGGGCATCCAGGCCGGTTTCGGCCAGGTACTTTTCCAGCATCCGGCCGATGCTGCGAGTGGTGATTCGGTTGCCGAACTTGTTCAGGAAGACCGGCGGTTGCTCCAGCGACTGACTTTTGGGGCTCAGCTTGCGGATTTCCAGCCACCGCTGGATTGCTTGAATCGCAAAGCTACCGAGCGGGGCGAGGCGTTCCTTGCGCCCCTTGCCGCGAATCCGGATCAGCCCTTCGTCGAGGGCCAAGTCGGGCGAGTTGATCCCCACCAATTCGCTCACACGCAGCCCGGCGCTGTACATCGTTTCGAGGATCGCCCGGTCGCGCTGGCCGGCGTATGACATCGCCGGTGGGGCGAGCAGCAATTTGCCGATTTCGTCGGTTGAGAGAAAGTGAGGCAGCTTCCGCCGTTTTCGCGGGTTACGAAGCGGTTTGGCGGGGTTCTTCTCGACCAGTTGTTCCCGCTGGGCGAAACGAAAAAAGCTTCGCATCGAAGCCAACCGCCGCGCAACGGTGGTCGGGGCGTAACCCGCCTCGGACACCGCCGAGACATAACCCCGCAGGTCAAGCGTGGTGATCTCGACCGGCTCGGGGTCGACCGCGAACGACTCCTCCAGATACCCGGCGAGCGCCTCCAGGTCCTCCCCATAGCTCTTGATGGTCAGCTCCGAGGCGTTCCGTTCGACCCGGAGGTAACGAAGGAAACGGTCGATTGCAACCCGGAGAGTGAGCGGCCCAGTGGCGGTTCGTTGAATCACAGCAAGGACTCCGGAGGACAGGGAAAAGGGTGAAGGCCCTAGTGGTCCGTCCAGCTAGAGTTTACCCGTGCCACACCCCGGGAGGTCATCGGGTGCCATGCCCACGCCCTCCAACGTGGGCATGTTTTGGCGGGTTGATTTTCTACCGGCAACTCCGTTAACAACTAAACTAGACGGCCGACCGCAAACCCACGATCAATATGATGTCTTGGTAGCTCCCACTTACCGGACACGCCGCTAGTGGAACCCGTCGCACCGGCAATATCGTCTCGAGGAAGCGGAGACGGCGTGCCGACGTCTCGGAAAAGACTTGATAATCTCGCACTTCACATGCCCACGTTGGAGGGCGTGGGCATGGCACCAAGCAAGCGTGGCTACGCTACGGGATGCTTCGCTTCACCCACCCACCATTTTACCCGACTCAGGAAAACTCGTCGAAGTCGAGGTGTTCTGATTCCAATGTACCAATATCGATCGGCCCGGGGGCCGGGTATTGGAACCTTGGCTTCACCGCGCCGCTAGCAGCGACAGCGTTTTCGGCCGGGGCCTGCTGGCGGATTTTCTGGCTCAGGACCGCCGCGTCGTACCAGGAGAAGCTGAGCTCCGGGTCGGAGGCGAACCGACCGAGCGTGCGGAGGGTTTCGCTGCGTTGTTGGTCGTTGAACAGAAATACGTAGCGTTCCTCGCCTTTAACCAGCGCCAGGACATTGATCTCTTCAGTCACGTGTGGCGGCCTCCCTGAGCATCGCGTGAAAATCAATCGGTGGTACGTTCGCTTATCGGCTTTCCGACCACCGGATCACCACTCGGGATTCACCCGCTCCGCCACGAAGCGAGAGCATTTCCGTGATGTGTGAGTAGCAACAGAAACGAATGAAATCGTCGCTGCGATCCAAAAATCCTTGCCAACCGCCATTACGGGCATCATCCAAAAAATGAAAATACAATTGGGCACGTGTGGTGAAGTCACTGTCGTTCTCATGATAGCTGCGAATCTGGGAAATGATGGGACGATCGTTCTCAACTAAAGGGGGCCGCTCAGGCTGGGGTACCGGCGGGACAAACCCGCGCGGATCGGGCCAATCGGCCGGTAGGCCCGCGGCAGTCGCCGGGGCGACTGCTGTGGAAGTTGTGCTCGCACGGGTAGCCAAATCAGGGCTCTGGATCGGCTCCGGCCTTTTGATATGGGGGGGGATTTCCGCGGAAATCTCCGTGGAGGCGGCTGCCACATTGCCCGCCGGGGGCTGAAGTGGCTGGTCCGGCGTCGCGGTTTCAGGCAGTGGGGTTTGGGTCTCGAGTTGTTCTCGCGCGAGCGCGAATTCCGCTTCCCACAGGTGCGATTCCGGGATGAACTCCTCGGCGGCGGTCCCCCACGGCAAGCCATAACCGGGCGGGATCGGATGGAAACCGGGGTTCACGGCATACCAATTAACGGCCAACGTCATCCGCTTCGGGTAGTAGGGCGTGTAGTCGGTGACCGAACCGATCACGACCGCGTCGACTCCCAAAATGTTGCCCAACTCGCGGATCTCTTCCGGCGTGGCGGCTCGGTTCCTAGTCACTTCCATGACCCGCAGCACCACCCCGACCGGGACGACCTCGAACCCGCGGATCTTCTGCAGCTCGCCGTAGTAGGAATTGGTGACCTGATCCATATTCAGCGTGGCGACATCGCTTTGATTGTTCATCGGAACAATCGCCACTCGCCCAAGCTGAGGGAAAGGGTTATGGAAACGGGGCTGCTCGCGCACCGAGGGCACAGCCGCGCACCCGCTAGCGATCACCAGACAGCAACCTATGAGAATCCAAATTCGCATCCGCTTTTCAAGTCAATCCAGGATGCCCCCCCGTGTTGACTCAGCCAGCGCCCGCGAATCTCGCGATAGCGCCTTCATCCTGGTAGATCGGCGTTGGGCGAGGGTCGTCTTTAACGAAAAGAGAGACATTGACGATTGAGAGGGGTCTGCTGGCGTAACCGCGCCAGCGCGTCGTAGCCACGCTTGCGAAAAGCGTGGGAGAAGTGCTAGCCCGCTCCGCCCTCGGGGCAAGCGCAACCCGCAGTTCCCCCACGGTCTACGCGACCGTGGCTACGAAAAGGTTTGCCGTAGCCACGCTTCCAAAAGCGTGGGGGAAGTGCTAACCCGCTTCGCCCTCGGGGCAAACTCAACTCGCAGTGCTCCCACGGTCTACGCGACCGTGGCTACGAAAAGTCTACGTAGCCACGCTTGCGAAAAGCGTGGGGGAAGTGCTAACCCGCTTCGCCCTCGGGGTAAACCCAACTCGCAGTTCTCCCACGGTCTACGCGACCGTGGCTACGAGAGAATCGCACCTCCCCACGCTATGCGCGAGCGTGGGGAAGTGCGCGCCGGAGGAAAAAATGCACGGAACCCATCACTTTCAGCATCTTTCGAATTAAAATCAAAGCATTCGCTACCAAACCTCGCTATTTACCCTCCGAAAAGCCATGTCAAATCACAGGCCGTTCGCGGGCAGGTCTGACTATCTTAAGCGTCTGCCTCCCGAATATTACCTGGGATCCGCAATAGTCCATTGGTCGTTGACGATAGAGGCCAGGCGGCGCGGATGGCTGACTCCTGATTTTCATCAGCGATTTCGCGAAGCACTCATTCATACGCTGTTTCGTGGCGGACTTTGCTGCCCCGTGTATTGCTGCATGCCCGACCACATTCATCTCCTGTGGGTTGGCCTATTGCCGCATTGCGATCAACGGAAATCACTCAAGTACTTTCGCCGTCACCTAAGTAGGATCTTGGCGGAATCCGGATTTGGATTTCAGCATCAGCCCTATGATCACGTGTTGAGTAAAGAAGAACGCGAAGGGGAGGCCTTTGAGTCGGTCGCCGAGTACATTGCCCGCAACCCTGAGCGGGCGGAAATCGTGCCATCGGATCACTTTCGCGAGTATCCCTTCCTTGGCTGCGTTTTGCCGGGATATCCGGAAATTGAGTTTCGACAAGATGATTTTTGGGGGCGGTACGACAAAATCGTGTCGTATCTGCGAAAAGATGGCACCAACCCAACGTAGCCACGCTTGCGAAAAGCGTGGGGGAAGTGCTAGCCCGCTCCGCCCTCGGGGTAAACTCAACTCGCAGTGCTCCCACGGTCTGCGCGACCGTGGCTACGAAAAGGTTTGACGTAGCCACGCTTCCAAAAGCGTGGGAGAAGTGCTAGCCCGCTTCGCCCTCGGGGCAAGCGCAACTCGCAGTGCTCCCACGGTCTACGCGACCGTGGCTACGAAAAGTCTACGTAGCCACGCTTCCAAAAGCGTGGGGGACGTGCTAGCCCGCTTTGCCATAGGGGCAAACTCAACTCGCAGTTCTCCCACGGTCTACGCGACCGTGGCTACGTAGGAATGGCACTTCCTCACGCTATGCGCGAGCGTGGGAAAGAAAAAGAGCCGTCACACTAACTCTCGCATGCTCGCCAGCCCCAACGGCTCGCGGCTCGCGAAGGGTTCTCCGTAGCGGGTGCCGATTGCTTTGCCCCAGTAGGCTGCCTCGTCGCGGAGGCGTTCTAGGAATGGGGGCGAGACCTCTTCGCGGCCTTCCACGAACTGGCTGTGATAGCAGGCGATCGATGCTAGCTTTGCGTCCCACTGCGCGCTGATGTCCAAGATGAACGCGGGTTGGGGTGTCATCTTCAGATGGACGCAGTAGTAGTGGTAGATCCGCGCGGGATGGTACGGCTGGCCTGGCATTTCGGTCTTGCTTAGCTTCGCCCAAAACCGGGCCGCCTCGACCAACTGCGTCGCCGCTAAGTGATCTGGGTGGGCATCTTCCCAGTAGGGGGCGAACAGCCACCGGGCCTGCGTTTGCCGAAACACCCCGGCCAATTGTTCCCGAGCGGCGAGGGTCGGTTCGAGGCTGCGGTTGGGTAGACCAAGGTTTCCCCGCCAATCGAGCCCTAAGATCTTGGTCGCGGCGGCGGTCTCGGCGGCTCGTTTTTCTAGCGTGCCGTAGGGGGTTGGTTCGCCACTGGTCAGGTCGAGGACCCCGACCCTTAGCCCTTCCTGTTTGAACTTCAAAATGGCCCCGGCCATGCCCAGTTCGGCGTCGTCCGGGTGGGGGGCGATCACGAGAATGTCGAGTTCGGGAATCTTCGCGATTTCAGGGGGCATAGGAATTGCTCTATTCAGGTGGGAGCGGTTTTGTCACAATCCCGCGTCATTTTTTGTTCGCGGGAAACCAGGGTGAAACGCCGGATTTGCCGCCCGCGCGAATCCCCACGGAAACTCGGAAGCGACGTGCATGCGATACGCTCTTAGGAATTTGTTGGTCGGGCTGCTGCTCTGCACCGCACCGGGTTGCCATCTGTGGGGCGGCAGACAGACAGCCCCTGTCGATGCGGATGCGCAAGTCGAAAACTTCTCCGATACCCAGCCCAAGTCTCGGCCGGAAGAGGAGGATGCCTACGCCGGTATGACCGAGCCCACCAAATTCCAGCCGGCGGAAAATAATGGCACCGGCTTCTCCAACACGGCCCGCGACATTGAGCGGAGCCTCGGCTACGAACGTTGATGTTACAAACGTCGACACGGCTCAATGTTGGATGCCGTAGAGCGGGCCAAGTTTCGCGCGAAGATATTTCACCATCGGCTCTGGATTGATACTCTCGCCGCAAATCCCCTCCACCAGTTGATCGGCCGGGCGGCACTGCCCCACCTGGTGGACATTCTCTCGCAGCCAATCCAACAGCGGGACGAACTGTCCCTCGGCGAACATCCCTTCCAGGTCCCCCAGTTCTTCCCGCGCCTGTTCCATCAATTGCCCCGCGTAAATGTTGCCCAGGCTGTAGGTGGGGAAGTAGCCGAGTAAGCCGGCGCTCCAGTGGACATCCTGCAAGCAGCCGTCGGCGTCGTTGGTCGGCTGAATCCCCAACTGCTGCTGATATTTCTCGTTCCAGGCACTCGGCAGATCGGCCACCTTCAGATCACCGGAGAGCAGCGCCTGCTCCAGTTCGAACCGCGCGATGATGTGCAGGTTGTAAGTAACTTCATCCGCTTCCACGCGAATCAGCGAAGGGGTGACCTCATTCACGGCGAAATGAAAATCACCCACCGGCATGTCTCCCAGCGCCTTGGGAAACAACTTTTTCGCCTCGGGATACAAGTGCCGCCAAAAGGCGTAGCTCCTGCCCACCATGTTCTCCCAGAGCCGCGACTGCGACTCATGAATCCCCAGCGAGGCGTATTTCCCCGGGGGCAGCCCGTGCCAATCGGTCCGCAGCCCTTGTTCATAAATGCCGTGTCCCGCCTCGTGCAAGGTCGAGAAGAAGGCGGAAGGAAAGAAGTGCTCGTCATACCGTGTCGTGATCCGGCAGTCGTTTGGCCCCACCGTGCAGCAAAACGGATGGTGCGTCACATCGAGCCGTCCCGCCTGGAAATTGAAGCCGATTTTGCTCGCCGCCAGCTTGCCGATTTTTTCCTGAGCCGCAACCGAAAAGGACCGTTTCAAGACCTCGACATTTGGCCGCCGGGGGCTGTCGCGAATTTCTTCGACCAGCGGGACCAATAACTTTTTGAGCCGATCCAGAACCTGGGTCACTTGCTCCGTTTTGGCCCCTGGTTCGAAATAATCGAGCAGGGCGTCGTACGGCTGTTCGACCGCCCCCAAGGCGGCCGCCATCTCGCGGCAGAGCGTAATGATTTTCTCTAGCGAAGGGGCGAACTGACTGAAATCGTCCGCTTCCCGGGCCTTCACCCAAGCCTGTTGCCCCAACACGCGGGCCCGGCTGAACGCCTCGACCAGCGTCTGCGGCAACTTGGTTTCGCGGTCGTACTCCCGTTTGAGCCCGCGAATGGTCGCCCCTTGGTCACTATTCGGATCGGCTGCCAAGGGACTTTCAGCCAAGGCCTCCAGCCACTCACCCAGCCGAGGATCGGTCGCCCGCTGATGCACCAGCCCGGCCAACAGCGTGATTTGATCGGCCCGATACTCCCCCGCGGCCACCGGCATCAAGGTCCGCTCGTCCCATTCCAACAGCTCTTTGACATGCTCCAGCTTGGTGGTTTCGCGAACGTGCTGACAAACGTGCTCGAAGATCTCGGAAGGATCCGCCATGGGGAAGGCCTCAAAATTGGCGCGCGGCGATTGGAAAAGGCTGACAATATCAACGCCTGAGTCTAATCGTTTCGGCCACCGTTTGCATGCCCCACGCCGCTTGAGCGCAAGATCATAGGGAGTCGCTCTTGCAGGGGTTTAGCCACAGAGGGCACAGAGATCACAGAGGTGAGGAGTGGGTATTGGTCAACGGCCTCGCTGGGCGGCGATGACTTTTTATAACCACGAAACACACGAATGACACGAAACGCAAGCGGATAAGATGCAGCTCTTGAGGCTTCAAAATCCATCGGTCCATTGGACGAGAGATAACGGATGTGCGAGAAATCGGGAAGTTGTTTTTCAGCGGCTTCTATTCCCTTAAACCTCCTAATGACTTCCTGGGAAATTCGAACGGTATGAAGTCTTGCTCGCGGCGTTTTGGCGGGTTGCTATTCGTGTAATTCGTGTCATTCGTGGTCAAAAATTCCATCGCTGAAGCGAGAGCGACTCGGCTCGACCTCCTCTGTGATCTCTGTGCCCTCTGTGGCTAAAAACTACTCCTCCCACAACGCCCCTTCCAGCAAAAAGCCTTCGATCCGCCACCGGGCGTCCCACAAGTTGGCCAAGGCGACCAGATATTCCATTTGCCCCTGCACCAGCACCTGCCGGGCGACCAGGACGTCGATCTGGTCCGCCTCGCCACCCCCTTGGGCATCTTCGACCAACTGCATCAGTTCCCGCGACCGGGGCAGGATCTTTTCCTGGATCAGGCGGACTTCCAGTTCCGCTTGGCGGTATTCGGTGAACTGCTCAGAGAGGGCCGATTCCAATTGACGCTGAACCACTTCCAGTTGCCGCTGGGCTGCCATCAGTTCGGCCCGGGCCCGCATGATATTCCCTTGGTTCCGGTCCCAGATCCGCAGTTCCATCCCGATGCCGACCCCGGCGTTCATTTCCCGGGTCGCCTCGTTGTACTGGACCAAGGCCTCGGTCTCGATGTCGGAATAGCGATTCGCGCCTTGCAAGGCGACCTCCGATCGGGCCCGTTGGATCTCCGACATCGCCTTGGCCACCTGAGGGCTTTGGCTTTGCAGTCGCGACAAGGCCGAGTCCCACTCAAGCGGTTCCAGGAGTTTTTCTGGATCGCCCGCCAGCGGAACCACCGGCAACTCCCCCGCCCCCACCACCGCGATCAGATTCTTCCAGGCGAAGCGGTGCGTCTCTTCAAACCGGGCCAAATCCAAGGCGATCCGTTCCGCCTCGATCTCCGATTGCAGCAGGGTGGCCCGGCTCTGCTCCTGGCCTTCCACCCCCTTGCGAATGACGTCGACCGAGCTGCGATTGAGCCGCGTGATTTCTCGGGCCAGGTCGATTTGCCGCTGGGTCAACAACACCTGAAAGTAGGCGCGGCGCACATCGGTCAGCACCCGCTGCTCCATCATCGCGAATTCCTGCCGGGCCTTTTCAACCTCCCACAACTCGACTTCCCGGGCCAACATCCGCTTGCCGGCGGTCTGCCACACCTGGCTCGCCCCAATCCCCTGCATGCCGCTGGTCCCATCGTCGCCGATCTGATCTCCCGCGTAGCCAATGGTCGGATTCAGCGGCAGTCCCGCCTGAATGGCCGCCCCTTCCGCGGCGCGGACGCGGGCCTGGGCAACCTGAAGACCGGGATGATGGAGCCGCGCCAGGTATTCAAACGACTCCACCTCGACCTGGATGTGGACTTGCTGCCCCAGCGATTCCAGAGGGACGGGACTGAGCTCCACTGGACGGGGCGCTACGGGACTGGACGCCATGGGACTGGGCGGTTCGGCCTGAAGCGGGCTCAGCGGACCCTGTCCCCAAACCAACATCAAGGCAAAGAGGAACGGGAGAGTCAATTTCCAGGGGGTCGTCGGCATTCGCAATTCGTCCGTGAATTTCAGAAGCGGGCATCCTGTGGGAAGACTTCGGGTGGTGGTCCGATGCCAAGTCACCGCTGTTCGCTATCGGACGATCCGCCCCCCCGGCAACAGTGTCCCGTCGCTAACCGTTACAGGTTGAGGATGATGACACCATGCTGGCGGTGCCAGCAGCGAAGAATTGGTAGCCAGTATCGCTAGCGGATCGTTCCGCCAGGGTGAAGCGGGTTAGCAGTTCTCCCACGCTTTTGGCAAGCGTGGCTACGTAAGTTGTTGAGCGTGGGGAAGGGGACGCGCGATTCCTTCGTAGCCACGCACCCGTAGACCGTGGGAGCGCCGCGGGTACTCGTTTCCCCTAGGGCACCGCGGGTGAGCAGTTCTCCCACGCTTTTGGCAAGCGTGGCTACGGGACAATTTCTCCGCTTACTCCGTCGCCGTGAAGCGGTGCGTGGGCACCGGTCGACCGGGTCGGAAGCTTTGGGTTTGCCGGAACTCGACTGTCACACCCAAGGCCGCGGCCGTTTCGTGGACCGCCGCTTCCACTTCGGTTTGCAGCGTTTTCGGATCGAGGGCCACGCGCGCGTTGACCACGACATCGGCCTCGGTCGCCTGGCAGTTGGAGGCCAGCGAGAGGACCGGGGGTGTGTCGCTGCTGATCAGGTTGGCCACGCCGTAAAAACCTTCCCACAGGCCGATCGTTTTCAGATGGGCGGTTTCGGCGTCTCTAGCGGCCAGCTTGGCTTGCAGCCGCTCGATGATACCCATCAGCACTTGGTCCAGGTCGAACGGCTTGGGTGCCACAACCCACTCTTCATCATCCTCGTCGTATTCAGTTATGACGGAATCTTCCAGTTCATATGGTTCGCCGGTGACTCTCAAACTGCTGTTGAGCCAACCGAGCTCCGCTTCCCCCTCGGCGTAGATGTCGTAATCGAGCTCCAAGATTCGCGTGCCGAAGTCTCCCTCCTGGGCCAGCATCGCCTCCAGGGCGGCTTGGCCTTGGCCCGTTTTGGCGGAGTAACGGAGGATCGGCGTGCCGGGTGCCAGCTTCTCCAGGTGCGCGGTGAGGGTGGCGACTTGCTCGTCGGTCAGTTCGTCGATCCGGTTCACCAGGATAAAGTCCGCCTCCTCCAACTGCTTCTCGAAGATGTAGGCCGCCTTGGGGGAGAACCCGCTCCCTTGGCCACCTCCGAGAATCCGCAGCCCGTGCGAAGGCTTGAGGATCACGCCGTACGGGGCAACTTCAAACTGGGCGTCGAACATCCGCAGCAGCGGCTGAATGACCGTCGCCACCAAGTCGGTACAACTGCCGACCGGCTCGGCCAGCACGATGTCGGGCCGTTGGTCCGCGGCCAGCTTTTCGACGGTGGAAGTCAGCTCGTTGAAGTTGCAGCAGAAGCAAGCCCCGGCGACTTCCCCTACATCCAACCCTTGCGAGCGAAGCAGATTGGTATCGACCAAATCAGCCGCCTGATCGTTGGTCACCACCCCGACCTTCAGCCCTTGGTCTTGGTACGCCTTGGCCAAGCGGCCAATGGTAGTGGTTTTGCCGGCACCCAGAAAGCCGCCAATCATGATGAATCGAATCTTGGGGGTGGTCATCGTGGGTTTGCCTTTGGTTTGCTGGAGACGGGGTGCCGTGAAAAAGGGGTCAGGACTCTTTTTCGCGAACCGTTTTCAAAAGGGAACACGCCTGATGAAAAAGAGTCCTGACCCCTTTTTCACTCATCCACTGTACCATCTTGGGTGAGCGTTCGGATCTCTTCAAACGGTTTGACAAACGGCTCATTCGCCTCGAATTTATGAGCCGTCATCCAGGCGAATTTATGGACATGGGGGTTGGCCGGATCGGGTTCCGGGAGGGGTTGGCCATCCGCTTCGGCGTAGATCGTTCGAATCACCGGCACTGGGCCGCTGGCGGCCGGCGGGGCCAAATCGTAGTTGGTGCCCTTGGTCACCAAGAGCCAACTGTTCTCGCGGAAGCCACTTTCCAAGCGGGCTCTGGCGGCGGCGGTGAGCTCCTTTTTTTGCTTGGGCGTTAAGGTTTGATCGGCTGAGATTTTGGCGACCAGCTTTTGGGTCTCGGACAGGTCGAAACTAATCCAGCCATACGGCGGCAAAAAGGCCTCCAGCTTGCAGTGCGAAGGGGAGGCCTTCGCGAACAAGTGCAGGCCATAGGTGACCCGCGTAGGGTAGCCGAGCTTGCGGCCCATCGTAGCGCACAGGCCGTGGTAGTCGCTACAGTGGCCGACTCCGCCGGTGAGGGCATGGTTAGCGTCGGCGGCCAGCGAGGCCCTCGCGTGATCGTACGTCACGTTCTGGTCGATCCACCGCATGGCGGTCAGCAGCCCGGCCGTGGGGTCTTGGGCCTGAGGCAACGCCCCGGCCAAGGCGGCTTGCAGCTTTTGCTCGTCCACCACTGCTTGAGGTCGCAGGTAAGCAGCAAAAGTCTCCGGCCACAGGTCGACCGAGGTGACCTCGTCGGTTCGTAGATTCCAGTGCAGGTTGTGGAGCGTTGCCTCGAACCGGTGGGTAACAATCTGGGCCCCGGCCGGTTGGTCGAATACAAAGTGCGCGAAACGGTTGCCGTACACGGCTTCAGTATGCAGCGTCGGCTCGACCACTTGCGGGAACGTTTCGAGCTGCCGTCGCTCAATTGTTTGGGTTTCGTCCGAAGGGGGCAGCGGCAACCAAACCTTCAATTGCCGAGTGCCGGCCGGGGGTGTGATCACCACGCGCAGCTCGACCTGATGCGTGATAGGCTCGCTGAGTGTGGCGGAGGTGGGCTGCGCGGGATCGGGTATACTCATCTCCTCAGCGTGGGCGGTGGTACTCGCGAGGCACAGGATCATTAGGCCCGCGAGCCAATGATGGACTTTCGCGATCATTCGGTCACCACCCTTCCCGCCGGAGGTTCATCCGAAACGTGGGGCTGAATGCCGCGGAGGTAAAGTCCACATCCAGCGATTGAGCCCACAATCGGGCTCAGGATATAGACCAACAGCCAACCGGCGGTCCGTGGGCCCGGCAAGGCGACTTCGCCCCAGCCGGCGAAGTAGGCGAACAACCGGGGGCCGAAATCTCGGGCCGGATTGAAGCTGGCCTGGGTTATGGGGGCGATCACACACACTAAAGCCGCGACCGTCAGCCCAATGAAAAACGGGGCCAGGCTACGGGGACCGTTTTGGTGCGCCGTCTCGGTGAGGGCCAGCACCATGAAGGCCAAGATTCCGGTGCAGATGACCTCCGCCAGGCAGGCGATCGGCAGCGAAACGAGCTTGTTGCGCTCGGCTTCTTGCTGCGGATCGTACCGTCCACCACCACCCAAACCGCCCGGGTTGGGGAAGTATTCGCCGAAGCAGGAGGCGGTGACGATGCTACCGGGATCGCCCCGTTGGACCCCTAGCTGCTCTTCCTTAGCCGCATGGAAAGAGGCGAACAGGCTGAACAATACCGCCGCGGCCAGAAAGGCCCCAATGACCTGCGAGACGACATAACCCGGCACTCTTCTCCAGGGAAACAAACCCCAAGCCGCGAAGCCGATGGTGATCGCCGGATTGATATGGGCCCCGCTTATTTGGCCGACACCATAGATGGCCAGGGTCACCCCCAGTCCCCACACGATCGCCACCTGCCACAGCCCGACGAGGTCGCCTACCAGAACGGCATTATGGACCGCCCCCAACCCAAAGAAGATCAGGATAAACGTACCCAGCATCTCAGCGGCGCAGCAAATCAAGAGGGGGCGAGGAGTCATCCGGGGCGGTTCTTTCTCGAAGAATGGGGGCGTTGATTGGCGTGCTGGGGAATGCGGAGCGCCCCAACCCCGCACTCTACCATCGCTCCGTCTCTAATTCAATCAAATCCGGACGCGTGTTGAAAGCCTGGGGGCCGCCACCCGTGGTTCTCCCACGCTCTACGCGAGCGTGGCTACGTAAATTCTCGCGAAAGCGCGTCGTAGCCACGCTTGCCAAAAGCGTGGGTGAACTGCTAACCCGGTTTGCTGGCGGGGCCTGCCGTCCTCGCACTTCCCCCACGCTCTACGCGAGCGTGGCTACGTAAAGTCTCGCGAAAGCGCGTCGTAGCCACGCTTGCCAAAAGCGTGGGGGAACCGCTAACCCGCTTCGCCTTAGGGGCACGCGTCCTCGCACTTCCCCCACGCTCTGCGCGAGCGTGGCTACGTAAATTCTCGCGAAAGCGCGTCGTAGCCACGCTTGCCAAAAGCGTGGGTGAACTGCTAACCCGGTTTGCTGGCGGGGCCTGCCGTCCTCGCACTTCCCCCACGCTCTACGCGAGCGTGGCTACGTAAAGTCTCGCGAAAGCGCGTCGTAGCCACGCTTGCCAAAAGCGTGGGTGAACTGCTTCCCCGGTTTGCTGGCAGGGCACGCCGTCCTCGCACTTCCCCCACGCTCTGCGCGAGCGTGGCTACGTGAAGTCTCGC
>JBBDIM010000130.1:0-7766 GCA_040880405.1 Pirellulaceae bacterium
ACCGCTCCCAAACGGGACAGCGCCAACATTAGTGATTTTTTTAACCACGAAATACACGAATGACACGAAAACGGAGGGGAGCAATTTGGCTGGCTGCCCTCTTCTCTGTGATCTCTGTGATCTCTGTGATCTCTGTGGCTAAGTAAAAAAAGGGATAGCCACAGAGCACACAGAGGGCACAGAGTCGGCAGGAGAAAGGTTTTGCTCCATGGGCCTTGGGTGGCCGGTTTGAAGTTTTGAATACGGGGGTTTCGCAGGTTGTTTTTCGTGTCATTCGTGTATTTCGTGGTTAATCCTTCGGGTTTGACCCTCGCACGGTGCCGCTAAGCATTGTCCGGGGAATCTTAAATATCAGAAACGCAGAGTCGCGGAGAGTGCAGAGGGACGGTCTCTGCGAACTTTGCGTCTCTGCGTCTTTGCGCCTCTGCGTTTCAATCCCGTTCAACTTTGAAGTTCTCATTGCTAATTTGCGATGCAGAGCCATCGATTGCGGCTGATCGAGGGATTCCCACGCGGATTGCAAACCAGTGCCCTAAACGGGATAAAGGGGAGTTCGACCTGGAATTCTCCGACAAGTCTTCCCGACCATTTTCTCCGACTAGGCTACCGCAAGGGCATGGCACGCAACGAGCAACTGATTCGACAGTTCAAGATTTTGCAGATTCTTGAGCGGTACCGATACGGCAGACTCCTCGACGAAATCCGAGACGACCTGGTCGATGAACTGGGTCTCACCTCGCTGCACACGCGGACCGTGCGGCGCGATATCGAGTCGCTGCAAACCGCCGGGGTCGATCTCGACGTGGAGGAGATCAGCCGCGGCAAGGTTTGGAAGCTGGGGGCCAGCGGCCGGGGCACGCACAAAATCAGTGCCTCCGCCACGGAACTGTTGGCCCTTTCTTTGGGTCGTGACCTGATGCTCCCGCTCGCGGGCACGCCGTTTTGGATCGGCGTGGAATCGTTCTGGTCGAAGATCCGCGAGAAGCTGCCGGAGCCGATTTGGGAGCATTACCAAAAGTTCCGCCAAACCTTGCAGGTGACCGGCATCACCCCCAAGAACTACGCCGGTTTCGAGGGCATCCTGAAAAACATCAACCGCTCGATCCAGCAGCATCGCGTCGTGGAGGCCTCGTACCAATCGGTCGGCCAGCCCGCCCCGAAGCAGCGCGAGATCGAACCGTATGGCGTGGTGCTGCACCACTCCAGCATTTACGTGGTGGCCGCCGCCCGAGAAGTGGAACCGGGAGACGCGAGCCGGATTCGCCACTGGAAGCTCGACCGCTTCAAAAAGGCGGAACCGCTGGACCTCTACTTCAAGGTGCCGCAGGACTTCGACTTGCAGCAACACCTGGCCCAGTCGATGGGCATCTTCTCGGCCGACAAGCCGGAGGACTTTCAAATCCGAGTCAGTAGTTTCGCGGCCGCCTGGGTCCGGGAAGACCCTTGGCACCCCGACCAAAAAATCGAAACCCAAGAGGACGGCAGCATCATCCTGACCGTCAAAGCGGCCCACCAACTAGAGATCATCCCCAGAGTCTTGGCGTTCGGCCCAGAAGCGGTAGTCCTGTCACCTAAGTCCTGCCGCGAAGCGGTCGCCGAGCGGGTCCGAGCGATGGCCGCCGCGTACGCGGATGCGTGAGATTGCGATCCGCGTCATGCGTCAGGATTGGCCAATGCGGGTTCCTCAGGCCCGAAGCGTCGACACAACCCTAGCCGGTGGCGCGAGCCACCGGTGCCATGCTTTCAAAACTTAGGCCTGAAGGGCCGACACAATTCTGTTCGGGCTGCGTATGCCCACCCTGTTTTCAAAAATTGTGTCGGCCCTTCAGGCCTAATGAATTGGGGGGTGGCCAGATTACCGGGGGTTATCACCCCCGGCAAAGGTTGTGTCGACCCTTCGGGCCTCTTGGAGGGTGGCAACCCGCTAACATCGCTACCTCCCCCAGCGGCAAAAACCATCTTCCCCCGGCTCGACAATGTTTCCCTGCTCCGCCAATCTCTCCGGCCGGGCATAAAGATACGTGGTGGCCGAGATCTCTTGGCCATCAAGCGTCTCGCACGCAACGGTTCGCCGGGCGTACAACCGAGGTGCCCCCTCCACCTCATCCAACACCCCGTTAATCCGCTCCTGCTGCTTCGCCGCGAACAACCACAGCTCACCGCCAACCTTGAGCGTTTCATGCGGCACCATCGCCGGAAACGTCCCCAAGTCCCAGAGCTGCCCATGCGTCCAACCCCGCAGCACCGCCACCGGCCGCGTGGGCCAACAGCTTTCGCGGACTTGGTTGCGGCAGAGGGTTCCGTAGACGAAATAGGCGATGAGGTCTTCGGGCATGGTGCGTTTTATAATGGTTTCATTCGAGCGCGACAAATCCATATTTGAGCATCGACTACCGAACCTCCAAACCACGTTCGTAGCGTACCCGACCGGGCGATGACGACGGGAGATGTTTGAGGCCATAAGGGATTCGCTATGTTGATCCCAGAACTTCGCGAACCACCGGGTAGAATGGGGGCAGCTCTTTGAAAATTTGGCGTGTTGGGCACTGTGCAAACGTTCACAAAAATACAAACGCAAAGGATCTCGTGTGGTATCTCGCAAGACCTTGGCCGGCCGGCCAAGAAAAAAACACCAAAATGGGGGTGCCTTTCGGGGCGTTAATCGCCACTGCGGGACCACACGGTCGGTTAAGACACCGCTATTATTTTGAAGTCTGAAATTTCTTGGCCGTTTGGCCGCCTTGGCCATCAATCGGGGGTCCACAAAATGTAGTGGTGTTTGTGAACACTTTTCATCAAACACCACAACCGGTACGCCCCCCGATTGGGCGAGCCACCCGGCCGAGGGGCGGCCAGCTTTTTCACAAATCGGGGGGTAGAAAGATCTCAAACCACCCCGTCTGGTGGAGTGGGTAAGGGTTCACAAAGCGCGGTGTCGGTTGGCGGCCGGTTGCCAAGAAAAAGCCGCAGGGTTCGAAAGCTCGAACCCTGCGGCGTCGATCTGGATATTGGGTCGCTAGAGACTATCGCTGTTCGCTCGGGCGGCCACTGATGCCGCGGATACCGAGCAGGTTTTTGGCGGCGGTGATGCCCGCCTCATAGGTGACGTCTTGGTCGTTGCTGAGAGCGACGGGTTGCTCTCCGCCGACCGGCTTGGCGGCCAGTTGCACTTCGACGTTGGGAGTGACCCCGCGGAAGCTGATCGGTTGGCCGGAAGGGCTGTAAAACTTGGCGGTGGTGAGCCGTAGTCCGGCACCGGCGGTCCCTAGAGGAAAAATCCCTTGGACCGACCCTTTACCGTAGCTCGTCTGACCGACGATCGTGCCACGCTGGTGATCGTGAATCGCCCCGGCGAAGATCTCACTGGCACTCGCGGAATCGTTATCGATTAACACGACCAGCGGCACCCGCCAAGTCCCCGGCGAGTGGGCCGTGTAGTCGAAGTCTTCCTGGGTGCTGCGGCCGCGGGTCGAGACGATCGTCCCCGTTTCCAGGAACAGGTCGGCCATGTCGACCGCCGCGGTCAGCAGTCCGCCGGGGTTGCCCCGGAGGTCGATGACGAGGGCTCGCATCCCGTCGCGGTGGAGTTTCCACATCGCGGTGTTGAGCGACTGGGCGGTCCCTTTTTGGAAGCTGGAGATCCGCAGGTACCCGACGCCCGAGTCCTTATCGATGATGCGAATGCTGTTGACGCTGGGGACATCGACGCGGTCTCGTCGCACGATGAGATTTCGCGGTGGCTGATCTCCGGTGACGATCTTCACCTTCACATGCGACCCGGCGACTCCCTTGAGCATGTCGGCCGCTTTTTCGGTGGTGATTTGGTCATCGATCATCTGGCCATCGACACCCAAGATTCGGTCTCCATCGAGGATGCCAGCCTGAGCGGCGGGGCTTCCTTCGATCGCGTGGACGATTAAGAGCGAACCTTCATCCGCCTTGAGTTCGACCCCCAGACCGACGAAGTTCCCCTCGATCTGCGAGTAAACCTCGTTGAGCTGGTCCTGTGTCAGGAAGTTGGTGTACGGATCGAGCGAGCCGGCCGCCCCGCACACGAACTCGAGGATGGTGGCGGTCGGCGTGACACCCAGGTTTTGCTGCATGAGCTCGGCGGCGTAGTTGGCTTTTTCGATCGCTTGGTAGGGAGAGCTGACCCGTTGCCAATCGACATGCTCGGCCAGCAATTTGCGCACGGCATCGATTTGACCCGGCTTGGAGTGCGGGGTGTTCTTGGCCAAAAACTGCGGCTCTTGCAGGGCGATATCCAACTGCTTGAGCCCTTGGTGGCAGACGACGCTCCAGTGCGGGGCGTCGACATAGCTGGCTTCAATCTTCCTCAGAACTTCGTCGTACAGCTTGAGGGTTTGGTCCCGATCCATTTCGGTCAGGCTGCGGACGTAGCTGTTGTCGCTGTAGCGGCGAGAGACCTCGTAGTGGAGCCGGGCCAAGTCGAGCTTGTGCTTGAGGGCCTGGTCCTCGCCATGGTTGCGGACAGCGTCCTCATAAAACGAGAGGGCCTCGCCCCAGCGTCCTTGACGTTCAAGCTGCTCGCCATTGGCCAGGATCTCTCGAACGGCCGAGGAGTCGAGCCTCGCGGCGTCCGGAATCCGAATTTGAGCGTGGGCGGGCTGCCCGGCGGAGCCGATCAGCAGGGCCAGAATCGCTAGTGACAGCCAGCGAGTGGTCCAGGAGTGGTGCAAAATCCGTCGCGGCATCGTTCAATTCCATACCACCGGTTGAACACGCGCAATCGCTCGACATACCACCTGCCATGCAGGTTCCCCGTTGTAAGCGGGGTCATGTCGGGCAATGCCTTCGAGACGCGTAGGTTCGTCCGGCCAAGGGGGGAGTGAGAACTTGGTGAAGGACGGGCCGAAATTTCGACCCGCTCCACTATAGATCACGATTTTGCCCTGGTCAAAAAAACCGACGTGGTTTTCGGGGTGATTTGTTCCCCAAAAACGGCACAGATGGAACTTGAGTGTCCGGTCACACGCCTTAGCCCAGTTAAGGCTAATTCGCATGGTACGTCGGTCGCGCGTCCTGGCGCTGCGGTGCTTCCTGAACCGATCCTACGATGGGCTTCCTATAGCGTCCTATTGTATGCGAAAGGAGCCGGTTTTGTTCTCCCCGAGCAAGGAGAAATTCAGAAATGACCCCTGATAAGGGGAATTCTCGCCACATTCGCACCACTGACAGCAGGTGGAAAGGTAGTCCGCCACCGCGCGTCGTAGCCACGCTTGCTAAAAGCGTGGGGGAACTGCTCACCCGGCTAGGTCATCGGGTGCCATTTGGGGATGAGTTCAATTACAAAGAGTCGGCGGCAAAGAAGTTTGGGCCGCGGCCCCCGTAATTGAACTTATCCCCGTTCATTCGGCATGCATGCCATAGGGTCCTCCACCTTGGTTGGCGAGTAAATCCGCCACTGAAAATGGAACATTTAAAAGGGGATAAGTTCAAATACGGGTGCCTCGGACTCGGTGCAGGCCGCCGCTTACTTTGTAATTGAACTCATCCCCTTTTTCAGGTGAACTGCTCACCCGTTTCGCAGCAGGGGGCCGCCCAACTCGCAATTCTCCCACGGTCTTGGCGACCGTGGCTACGTACGACTAATGCACCCGTTGCCCTGGCTTCGCCCCTTCGTCCGGGCTGAGCAGAAAGACCTCCGCACCGCCGGGGCCGGAGGCGCAGACCATCCCTTCGGACAGGCCGAACTTCATTTGGCGGGGCTTCAGGTTGGCGACCATCACCACCAACCGGCCGACCAGTTGCTCCGGCTCGTAGGCCGCTTTGATGCCAGCGAAGACCTGCCGCCGCTCGTCACCACCCAAACCCAATGTCAGCTTTAGGAGTTTCCGGGCTTCGGGTACCTGTTCGGCCGAGAGGATCCGGGCCACGCGCAGATCGACCTTCACGAAGTCGTCGATCGTACACTCTTCGGCCATTGGCTCGTCGGCCAAAGGCTGGGCCTCGTCGTTGAATTTGGTGGCCGTTTGATCGGCCAAGCTCAGCTCGCCGCCATTGTCTTCGCCGCTCTCTTCTTTGCTCTCTTCGATCATCGCTTGGACCTTTGGCGGTTCGACCCGCTTCATTAAATGTTGGAATGGTTGAATCGGGGTTCCGACGAGGGGCGTTTGGGCCTGGTCCCAGTCGGTGATTGGATCGCTGAATAGCTCGCCGACCTGGGTGCCCAGTTGCGGCAACACGGGGCTCAGATAGACGACAATCTGCCGGAACAGGTTCAGCCCCACCGTGCAGACATCTTGCAGCCGCTGGGCCTGGGTCTCGTCTTTGCGAAGTTCCCACGGCTTGTTCGATTCGATGTAGGGGTTGGCGCGGTCGGCTAGTTCCAGGATGAGCCGCATCGCCTTGTTCAGGTCGAGGTTTTCGTAGGCCTGAGCGATCGCCTCGGCGGCCTGGGCACCTTGCTCGAACAGGCCACCATCGTCGGGATACTTTTTGGAAAGCCCGGTCGCTTGGACGAACTTGGCGGTCCTGGAGGCGAGGTTCACCACTTTGCCGACCAGATCAGCGTTGACCTTCTCGGCGAACTCCTCCAGGTTCATATCGATGTCGTCCAGACGCGGCCCCAGCTTGGCGGCGTAGTAGTACCGCAGGTAGGCTGGGTCGAGGTGCTTGAGGTAGGTCTCCGCCTTGACGAAGGTCCCGGTGCTCTTGCTCATCTTGGCCTTGTCGACCGTCAAGAAGCCGTGGATGTGGACCTTGGTCGGCAGGTTGAATCCGGCCGTCTTCAGCATTCCAGGCCAGAACAACGTGTGGAAGTAGGTGATGTCCTTGCCGATGAAGTGATGGATCTCGGTCTCGGGGTCTTTCCACCACTTGTCGAGGTCTTCACCGTTCCGCTTGCACCACTCCCACGTTGAGGCGATGTACCCGATTGGGGCGTCGAACCAGACGTACCAATACTCTCCGGGGTGGCCCGGGATCTCGAACCCGAAGTAAGGCCCAGGCCGGGAGACATCCCAGTCCCTCAGCGGTTTGTTCAGGAAGTGCCCAGCCAGGTAGTTGGCTACCTCTTCCTGAAGGTGTTTTCCGCTTTGGGACCACTCCTGCAAGAATTCGTGCATCGCTTCCAGGCGGACGAACAAATGGTTGGCGGTCCGCAGTTCCGGGGTGGCCCCGGTGTGGGTGCTTTTGGGGTCGATCAGATCGGCCGGAGTGTAGGCCGCGCCGCAGGCGGAACAGTTGTCGCCTGGTTGGTTCGTCGCCCCGCAAACCGGGCAGGTCCCGCGAACGAAACGATCCGCCAGAAACGTTTTTTGCTCCGGGTCGTAAAGCTGCTGGACCTCTTTTTCGACCACGAGATCGGCATCGCGGAGGGCCTGCCAGAATTGAGCTCCTAAGATGCGGTTCTCTTCGCTGTGGGTTGAGCCGTAATTATCAAACGCGACGTCAAACCCGGCGAAGTCGCGCTGGTGCTGCTGGCTGACTTCGGCGATGAACTCCTCCTCGGTGATTCCCCGCTTACCCGCGGAAATCATGATCGCCGTGCCGTGGGTATCATCCGCGCAGAAGTAGCGGCAATCGTTGCCTCGCAGCCTCTGAAAGCGGACCCAGATATCGGTCTGGATGTACTCTACCAGGTGCCCAATGTGGATCGGGCCGTTGGCATAAGGCAACGCGGAAGTCACCAGAATACGTCGCGGCATGGGGCAGTCTTTCCGTGGAATTCAGGTTAATAACGCAATAAAGTCCCGTATTGTAACCCAGGCCGGGAAACGGTGGGAGTGCGGCTTGTTGTGGGC
>JBBDIM010000130.1:7866-21554 GCA_040880405.1 Pirellulaceae bacterium
AGTCCCGTATTGTAACCCAGGCCGGGAAACGGTGGGAGTGCGGCTTGTTGTGGGCTGGGCACGTCCAGACATCGGGTGCCATGCCCACGCCCTCCAACGTGGGCATGTTTTGGCGGGGAGGTTCTCTACCGGCAACTCTCAGTTAACAACGACCGAATCGGCCAACCGCGAACCCACGGTCCATTGACTATCTAATTTCCGGACATGTTGCTGGTAGAACTAGAGATGGCGTCCAGGCTTCTCAGAAGAGACACGATTATCTCGCACTTCTCATGCCCACGTTGGAGGGCGTGGGCATGGCACCCAAATACAAAACCCGCCACCCGCTAGCAAATAGGGGACTCTCGGCGGGTGGCCTGGGTTCGCTTGAGCGTTTTTTCCCGCAACCTCGCCGAATTTTGAAAATATTACACGTTTGATATTGTCCTGGGGCTGAATCCCGACGACATTGTCCCCCACGTTATCCCGGCGGAACATGGATGGTTTCGCGGGACGGAAGACTCAGGGCCTGGATGATCCGGGCTAATCCGCACCGAGCATCAGTCTCGTCATCGCCCGTACGCAGGAAGTCGGCTTGCGCGGGTGGTGGGACCCGATGTTCGTTCCAGGGAAGGACGCGATGAAATCATTCGCCGCTTTATTGCTTTGCGCCGTGACCGCCGCCCCACTCGTGGCGGCTGACCCCCCGTCCGACGACGCCATTCTCTACTGCTTCACTGCCGAGTGGTGTACCTACTGCCACGAGATGCAACCGGTACTCAACCGGATGCACCAGGATGGCTACACCCTCCGGATGGTCGATAAGGACAAGCATCCGGAATTCGCTCAGCAGATGGGCGTTCGCGGGCTGCCTTACTTCGTGCTAACCCGGGGAGACCAACCGGTGGCTCAGGCCGAAGGACGGACCTCCTACGAGCGACTAACCCGGATGTTTCGCGATTCCGAGCCCAGCGCCGCACGGGGACAATCCCCCAATCCCAACAGCCAAACGGCCCATATGCCCGGCGATCAGGCCGCCCTCCCACCGGCCCGATTCGTTGATTCACGTACGGACGCCGCACCGGGGCAGACCCAGCCAAGTGGCAACGTTCAGCCAGCCAGCCACAATAGCCCCGCTCCCGGAGTCGATTCCGCCCAAGGTCAAGATATCCGCCGGCAGGCGATGGAAGCTAGTGTTCGCTTAAAGGTGGAGGACCCGAACGGCAATTCGTTTGGCTCCGGGACGATCGTCCATCGCCAGGGTGAGGACGCGTTGGTTTTGACGTGTGCCCATATTTTCCGCGATAGCCAGGGCCAGGGGAAAATCAACGTCGACATCTTCCCACCCTCCGGGCAGCAGACGGTGATCGGCCAGATCATCACCTACGATCTGGACCGGGACGTCGCGTTGGTTGCCATTCGCACCGCCGCCAAGGTCGCCGTGATGCCGCTCGGAAGTCGCGACTCGGAGTGCCAAGTAGGGCAAACGGTCTTCAGCATCGGCTGCGATCAGGGGGGAGACCGCCGACTACACGATAGCAGGGTCAACACCGTCAACCGATACCAAGGCCCCGCCAATGTCCAGGTCGCAGGGGCACCGATCGACGGCCGGAGCGGTGGTGGGCTATTTGCCGCCGATGGCCAAGTGGTCGGTGTCTGCAACGCGGCCGACCCCCAAGATGACGAAGGGCTCTACGCCGCGATCCCCACCATCTACGAAGTGTTGGAGCAAGCTAAGCTGACCGAGCTGTTCCAGGACCAACCCCGATCGCCGGCTCCGACCAACCTAGCCCAAAACAATTCGCGGCGCGACAGTCCGGCCCCGCGCGGCCTGCCAGCCGGCAATCCCGCCCAGTCGCAAGCCGAACTCGCGAATCATCCCCGCTCCGCGCCGCTCAATGTCGCTTCCGCCGACCCCGGCCGATCGCCGCTGGCAATGGCCTCCAATCCGGCCCCTGCCAACCCGGCAAACTCCGCCAACCCGGCCGCCTCGAACGGCAGTCATTCGTTGAGCCAGGTGGAACAAGAGATTCTCGATTACCTCCAAGCCCAAAACGGCAGCGCCGAGGTCACCGTAGTCCTCCGCAACCGCGACAACCCCTCCGCCCAACCGGCGGTCTTCAGCCTGCCGAGCCAGCCCTCGCCGGAGTTCCTCCAGCAGATCAGCGGCCAGCCCCAATCAAACCCCCGGCCAGCCCAAACCCAGGATGGAATGATCCTCCGGGGACAAAACCGGTAGGAAGCCGTACCCCTACTTCACCTGCTCATGCAGCAGCGTCGTCGCGTAGCCCAGCAAATCGTTGCGGGCGCGGCAGCTTTCGGCCAAAGTTTGGTATTGGCCGCTGCGTTGGCACAGCTCGAACAGGGGTGGGGCGATGCCCATGGTGTGGACTCCCGGCGGGATCAGATTTAGGGCGGCGTCCATCGCCTCGGAATCGCGGCCGATCCGGGCCAGCAGCGTGATGTAAGTTTCGATCGCCAGCGAGCCTTCCCGGCGGATGTCGCTCGCCTCCGCTTTTTCGCGGAAGTAGTTCAGGTTGCCCTCGACATCGTTGCTCAGCAGCAGTTGAAAATACCGGGCGTGGCTTGGGTAAAACTCTTCAAACGGCGGTTCCTGCGGCATCTGAAAGGCGGCGTCCAGGCGGCGGCCATACTCGGTCAATTCCCAGGCCAATTGCAACAGTTCCGGATCTTCCAAGACCTTGGCAAATCGAACCGTGGCGGCCAAGTGGCTGGTGTCGATGTGGTAGCTGCCGGCGACGACCAGATAGTCCCGCGATTCCAAGATCCCGGCCAGCGTGCTCTCCGCCGGCTCCTTCCCTTCCTGATGGGCCGCGTCCCCTTTCACGGTTGCGGTCAGTTCGTCGTACAGATGCCGCAGCAGTTGCTCAGCCATTGGCTGCTGCTTGGCGGGTGGGAGCATTACCAGTTGTTGCTCGAAGGTGGTGACGGCGTTGCAGGTGCCGTAATGTTCCAGCGTGAGCCCAAACCCAAACGCCGGATCGACCCCTTCCCCCAGGGCGACGTCGATCAGGTCCTGGACGTTGTCCTCGTCGACTTTGGCCTCATGCAGGGCTTTGATGACCGGGGCGTTATCCCCCACCGGACGCAGGTAGTGCCATCCCTCGCGGATTCGACCATCGTCGAGCATCAACAGTCCCACCTCGCGGCACGCCCCGACCAGGGCCTCTTCCAGTTGGTCCCGCTTCCCGGCGGAGAGATCATCTCCCAGGTCGTGATACAGCAGAGGCAGGTCCAACCGATGCCGAGCCCGCATCTTGAGAAACTCGAACAACTCGTAATGCTGTTTCTCGGCGCGGTAGTGGTCGATCAGGTGTTCCAGGGCTTGGTCGATCCCTTGCTGCTTCAGTAACTGAGCGAACTTGTCGAATACCTCGTTGGCCACGTCCCGGGTTCCTCATCGCTGGCAGGATGGTAGATAGCGCGGGAAAGGGGCGTGCGGACCGACCTTGCCATCAAGGTGACCCGCTGTCGCCGGGGCGCCATCGCGAAGTGAACCCACCATCCTAACACCACGGCGCGGAGGGGGATAGTTGCGAGCTGAACCCAGGACTTTGTCCTGGGCTACCGTGAGACGCCCTGTTGGGGCTAAGCTCGAACACGCGACGATTTCTCGCAGTTCCTCGGACGCCTTCCCAGGTTCCATCAGACGATATTGCCGGTGTGACAGGGTTTCACGCGCGGAACGAAACCTCGCCGACATGTCCGTTGTAGGAATTCTCATCAGGGTTTTCGAGCGACCGCAGGTAGGTCTCGATGTTGCGGAGCGCGAACTGGCCACCCGGCTCCAAAGCCTCCTCTGCGATGGGAATCTCGACATCACCCTTCTCTTCCATGGGGGGTAGCGGAGGGGAAAGCAGGAGATCGGGGCCCGCCTGAGCGGCTTGTTCCTGATTGAACCAATGCAGGAACGAGGTCCGCGTGATCACGCCGGTGGGTTGACCATCGCGGACGACGATCACGCGGCGGATGGCCGCCTGGGCCAGGAACTCAAACACCTTTCCGGCCGGATCGTCTTCGTTGAAGAAGATCACGTCGCGGCGCATGGCGCTGGAGACCGATTCCTCCAGGTGAAATCGTTTGGTCAATAGCGGCATCAAATCTTTCTCGGAAACGATGCCGACCAGATTCCCCTGTAAGTCGACTACCGGAGCACAGTTCAAGCGGTGCCGCAGTAAAAAGCGGATCGCTTCGCGAATGGTGAAGCTTTCTCGCATGCAAAACACGGGGTGCATCACTTCTTTGGCCAAGACATTCCCCAACGGCGCGATCGCCTCCTGTGGGCAATTGCCCAGTGAGAGCGTATCGCGGAGCTCATCTCGTGAGACAACACGGTTTTTACCGAACTTTTTGGCAACGGTCAGGCACTCTTCCGTGAGGTTGATTAGCGAGTCGAGGTTCTTGGTATCGGCCATGTTCTGGGCCGCGCCGAAACTGGCGGTGATATGAAGTGTCTCATCCCCGATTTGGAACGAGGTCCGCTGAATTCTCTCGCGGAGCTTTTCCGCGAATTGGTAGGCTTGAATCTCCGTCAGCTCCGGCAAAATCACCATGATTTTGTCGGCCGGCAAGCGGCAGGTGTAATCGCTCATCCGCATCGTCCCTTCCACCAGACGCGCGACCTGTTGCAGCACGGCGTCCCCTCCGGCGTATCCGCGCTCGCAATTGATTCGATCGAAGTCGTCGATATCCAGCAGCATGCAGGAAAGAGGAAGACGGTAGCGACAGGTCCGGTACCACTCGCGGCGGAGTTGTTCGTCCAGATAACGCCGAGTGGCCAATCCGGTCAGTGGATCGTTCCGGGCGATTTTTCGGAGTTGGTTTTCCAGATCGACCACGCGGCTGGCCGACTTGAATCGGGCCAACAACTCCTCTCGGCAGATTGAAGTACTAAGGAAGTCGTCCGCCCCAGCCTGATAGGCCTCGATCATCGTTTCGGAATTGTACTGCGAGGGGATGACGATCGTGTAAACGTAGTGGGGCAGATGTTCGTTGCGAATCCAGCGGCAAAGGGTTTCGCCATCGCCGTGATCCATTTTCCAGTCGGTAATGACAAAGCGAGGGCAATCCTCTTGGATCATCTGTGTCGCCGTTTCGACATCAGCGCAGGTTCGAACCCGATACGAGGATCGTTCCAGCCAATTGGAAATCAAGTGCAGGACCGCTGAATCCTGCTGGAGAATCAGGACTTTTTCTCCGGTGGGGTTGGCCATTTTAGCCATCTCCATGCCGGTCAAGTGTCGCGTACCGCCTGGTCTAGTGGCATGTGAGAAATAAGAGTGCTCGCTTTGATCGGCGACGATTAGGAGGAAATCGTCGTAAACCTTTTCGAAGGCAACGACGACCGCTGGATCGAAATGTTTCCCCCGTTCCGAGAGGATCAACGCTTTGGCCTCCTCCGGCGGCATCGCCTCCTTGTATACCCGGCGGCTGGTCAAGGCATCGAACACATCCGCCACCGCGACGATCCGCGCAGCGAGCGGGATATTGGTTCCCTTCAATCCTTCCGGGTAGCCTGTTCCATCCCACCGCTCGTGATGGTACCGCGCGATTTGCGCCGCCATGTGAAAGAAGCTGCCGCTCGGGCCGCTCGTCGCGGCGTCTTCCAAGGTGTCGGCCCCGATGCTGGCATGGGTCTTCATCACCTCGAATTCATCGGTGGTGAGCTTGCCCGGCTTGAGGAGAATGGCGTCGGAGATGCCAACCTTCCCAATGTCATGCAGAGGACTGGATCGATACAGATCGTTTAAAAACTGCTCGTTGATCACCTCAACATACGGTTCCTCGTGTCGCAGATGTTCCGCCAATATCTGGGCATAGGCCCGCATTCGGATCAGGTGCTCTCCCGTTTCGGTATCGCGGGAGTCGGCCAACTTGGCCAGGGCGAAAACCGCAATATCCTGGGTCGCCTGGATCGCCACCGCTCGGGCATCGATCACGCGTTCCAGTTCCTTGCTATAGTTCTCGAGCTTCTTTTCGGCGTCGACGGCCCTGGTCAGGGCGCTTCGGAGACGGAGCTGGACCTCGATTTTGGCGGTCAGTTCCGTGCGGCGAATCGTTTTGGCGACAAAATCGTCCGCCCCGGCCGAGAATGCTTCTAGCCGCGCCTGTTCGTTCTCGTCGCTACTGAAGATCAGGATCTGGATCGCTTTGTGCGGATACCTTCCCCGGATCTCGGCGCAAATGGCGGGACCTTCTAAGTCGGGCAGGTGATAGTCGAGCAGGATCAACTCAGGATCGAACTTTTCGATCAGCTCGAGGCATTGTTTGCCCGACTCCGCTTCCCGCACTTCGTACCGCTGGGCAAGCAAACCGGAGAGTTCGCGTCGGATCAGTCGGGTGTCATCTACGATGAGCAGGCGGTTGAGCATAGCCGTTTTCATTTGTCGTGAGTTGCGTAAAGGCCCACCACGTGACTTCGTTTGCGGAGGCGAAAAACGGGGTGTGAAAAACCTTACGTTGCGGCATGCGGAGGGCAAGTTAGCAGCTACCAAGAAATGGGGGTGCGGGATTGTTTAAGGACAGCCCAATCAGGCCTTTTCCGATAAACACGGCACCCTATCCGTTACAGGTTGGGTAATCGCGTCAAAGAGCCTATGTTCGACGCCAAGGATTAGGGAAATACCCAACGTTCTCGGGAATAAAAAATTCTTGGCGCGTTGAGCGGAAGGAATCGATGACACGGGTTATGCGATTTATTTGCTCGTCTGATCGGCGGGTGGTAGGATGGCGAGCCCCCCATCTCGGATTCCGCCATTCCGGAATCCGTACCCTTTTCAGGAACGAGCCTTGCGCCCCAACGACAACGACTCGCCAGACCCACGGCGCGATGACAGCGACCATTCCGCGGATTCGGACACCCAGGACGAAGCCGCCATGGATCAATGGTACGAGCGGAAAACCGCCTTGTTGGTCGAGCACCTCGGAACGGAGTACGAGATGGTGATGCACGCGATCATCCCGTTCGCCTTGGGCGGAGGGCTCGACTTGTACTATTTCACCGAGGGTCTCCCCGGGACGGTGATCGCCACCAAAGAGCTGAGCGAGGTGCCGGGCGAAGGCTCCCGCAACGAGGTTTTCCACTCGTACGAACTTGCGATGGCGACCCGGCATGCGTTGGATTTGGATCAGGCGAAGGACCCGGAAACACCCCTCGGCCAGGCCCATGCCAACATGAACGCGATCCTCAACCTGATCGCCCTGTACAGCGCCGAGGCGAGTCTCAATCCGCACGAGACCTGCGAGTTTCCGGCCGAGATGGAGGATGTCGGGGGGAAGTGCCTGGTTTTCGACGGGCTGACCTCGTTCGATTTTGACCAACCGCAAGACTTTGGTATCCTCTGGATTATCGAAGTCTTCCGCAGCGAAATGAACTTTGCGCGGCAGGAGGGAACTCCCGCCCTGTTGGAACGCTTGCGGCTCGCGGGTCATTACCCCTACAGCGATATGGATCGAGAACCGGTGGCGTAGCGATACCACCCACCGGACCAGATGACGGATTGCGCGTTCACATTAAGGAAGGTGCCATGATCACCACCGAGCAACTTCAGCGGCTATTCCAGGTAATGGTTGCCGCTTCCCTCGGCGAGCTGTTTTGGTATGCCGTGCTGGCGTTTGCCGTTTGGCTGTTTTTCTATGTGCTGTTTCGCAACGCGCTGCGGTGGCGGAAGATCTCGACCCAGGACGCCACTTCCCGCCAGATTGCCCGCGAGATTGCCTTTTCACTGCGGAGCATCGCGATTTACGGCCTGGTGACCGCGGCGGTGGTTTACGCCAGGATGCATGGCTGGACTTTGCTCTATCTTGAACCGGGCAAGTTTGGCTGGCTCTGGTTGTTCAGTAGCGTGCTCGTGATGGTGGTGATCCATGACGCCTATTTCTATTGGACCCACCGGTTGATGCACCACAAGCGGCTCTACCGCTTCTTCCACCGCACGCATCACCTCTCGACCAGCCCTACCCCTTGGGCCGCTTATGCCTTCAGCCCGGCCGAGGCCTTGGTCCAAGCCGGCATTGGCCCGCTGATTGTGTTTACGATTCCGTCCCATCCGGCCGCTTTCGGGATATTCATGATCTGGCAGATCGGCTTCAATGTGGTCGGGCACTGCGGCTACGAGGTTTGGCCGAATTGGTTTTTGCGGAGCCCCTTAGGAAAGATTTTGAACACAGTGACCCACCATGGCCTCCATCATGAGAAGTTCCGCGGCAACTATGGCCTCTACTTCAATTTCTGGGATCGAGTGATGGGCACCAACCACCCGCAGTACGTCCCCCGCTTCGAACTGGCCACCGGCGGAGTTGCGACACCGATCTCGACACCAGTCTCGGCTCCCCACTTCGGCCCATCACCCCCCGTGATGCCGACTCCATCTCAGCCGGAAACCGCGACATCCCGCGTGTAGGCACGGCGGGCGACCGCAAGGGCGATTACTTTCCCGGCACATTTGACCAATTTCCGACTTGCTTGGCGTAACACCTGGCCGATTGCGGCAATTATAATGCGAGGCCCGGACTGGCTTGTCCGCGCATTCATGATCGTCCCCCTTCCACCGCCGACATTGCCCCATGAATTGCTTTTCCCGCTTAGGCGTGATCGCCCTGCTGTTGTCCGCCACGACTTTCACGGTCCTGGCCGAGGATCGCGTCGCCACCAAGCCGCTCCAAATCTTGCTGGTCACCGGTGGTTGCTGCCACGATTATGAGACGCAGAAGAACATCATCAAAAAAGGCTTGGAGGCCCGGGCCCACTGTGAAGTGACGGTCGTCCACCAAGGGGGCACCACCACCGATACCCGGATTCCATTGTACGAAGACCCCAACTGGGCCAAGCCGTACGACGTGGTGATCCACAACGAGTGCTTCGCCGGAGTCGCCGATCCCGCTTGGACCGCCCGGGTCTTGAAGCCGCATCAGGAAGGGATACCAGCGGTGGTGGTCCACTGCGCGATGCACTGTTACCGGGACAAGACCGACGAGTGGTTCAAGTTCTGCGGCGTCACCTCCCACGGACATGGCCCCGCCTATCCGCACGCGGTGCTCAACTCGGCGGGCGATCATCCGGTGATGGAAGGCTTTGGCGCGGCCTGGGCCAACCCGGCCGGTGAGCTGTACCGGATCGAAAAGGTCTGGCCCAACACGACGCCCTTGGCAGTCGCCAAGGATCGTGAGAAAGGGACCGAGGAGGTTTGCGTCTGGACCAATATGTATGGCGATACCCGCGTGTTCGGCACGACGCTTGGTCATCATAACGAGACCGTCTCGGACGAGACCTTCCTCAACCTCCTGACCCGCGGCACCATGTGGGCCGCCGATAAGCTGGAGGACGACTACCTCCGCGAGCCCTCCACCGAGCCGTACCTCATTCCGGTCGATCTTGCGAAGGGAAAAAAGGGGACCGCCTCAAGCGAAGAGACCGACAAGAACAACCTCGTCGCCCACGCCTTCGACGGCCAACCAGGCACCCGCTGGTGCGCAAACGGCCCCGACGTGCCGCAGTGGTTGGCGGTCGATTTGGGCAAGCCGGAAAAGCTGACCGGGGCTCGCCTGGAGTTTGAATCGTCCGGCAGTGTCTATCAATACCGCCTGGAAGGGAGCGCCGACGGCAGCGAGTGGAAGACGCTGGTCGATCGCTCCAACAATGAAGACGAAAAAACCCACGAGCTAGATTTCCAAGCAGACGGCATCCGCCATGTCCGCGCCTATGTCTTGGCCAATCGGCAAGGTGGCTGGGCCAGCATTCGGCAGTTCGCGGTGTTTGGCACCGAGATGATCGAAGTCGACCCAGCCCAAGCGAGTCAAAAAGAGGATGACGCTCGGCTCTCGGATGTGACGCTGCCCGAAGGCTTCGTGAAAACCCTGTTCGCCGCTCCGCCGGCGGTTAATTACCCGGTGTTCGTGGCGGCGGCCGAGAATGGGGACGTCTATGTCTCGGTCGACAAGAATGGTTCGCTCGACCGGGAACCACGCCGGGGGGCGATTCACCGCCTCCGCGACTACACCGGCGACGGCAAGGCGGATGAGGTGACGCTGTTCGTGCCGGATGTCGATTCTCCCCGCGGGATTGTGTGGGATCGCGATCGGCTCTACGTCATGCACCCACCCCACTTGAGCGCCTTCATCGACCACAACGGCGACGGCCGGGCCGACGAGCAGCAAATTTTGGTCAAGGACATCGCGTTCGGGTTCAAAGACCGACCCGCCGACCACACTTCCAACGGTGTCACCTTGGGAATTGACGGTTGGCTTTACTTAGCGATCGGCGATTTCGGCTTCATGCAGGCCGAGGGGACCGACGGCCGCAAGATGCAAATGCGGGGTGGCGGCGTCGTGCGGGTTCGGCCCGATGGGACTGGCCTAGAGATCTACAGCAGCGGCACCCGGAATAACCTGGAAGTCGGGCTCGACCCGCTCCTCAGCGGCTTTACCCGCGATAACACCAACGACGGCGACGGCTGGGACACCCGGCTCCATCATTTCAGCGGGCTGGAGGATCATGGGTATCCGCGGCGGTACAAGTTTTTCAATGACGAGATCGTCCAACCGTTGGCCGATTACGGTGGCGGTTCCGGATGCGGGGCCCTCTACATGGATGAGGCTGGCTTTCCGGCCGGATTCGGCAACGCCCTCTACTCGGCTGACTGGGGTCGCGGCTGGATCTATCGGCACCTTTTGGAGCCGGCCGGTGCAACCTTCACGCTCGACCAGAACGAGTTCATCCGGATGACCCGGCCGACCGACTTGGATGTCGACGCCCAAAGCAACATCTATGCGAGTAGCTGGAAAGGGGCAACCTTCAAATACGACGGCGAGGATGTCGGCTACATCGTCAAGGTCACCCCCAAGGGATACGAGGCCCCGCCTGTGCCCGATTTCCCCGCGCTGGCGGAAGAGGACCTGGTCCCCATTTTGAAAGCGCCCAGCCACCGCCTGCGGCTTGCGGCCCAGCGCGAACTGCTGGCCCGCGGTTTGACGGACGAGATCGTGCGGCAGGTGAAGGTGATTGTGGGGGATCAAAACCAATCACTCGCAACGCGGGTCGCCGCGATGTATCTGCTGAAACAGGCCCTGGAGTCTGGCAGTCACGCATTCATCGCCGAGACCGCCATGCACGATGCGGAGCTCCGTCCTCTCGCGATTCGGGCCTTGGCCGATCGCTGGGACCAACAGCAAGACATCCCGCTGCAGGTAATTGTCGATGGCCTCAAGGACGAACTCCCACGGACCCGTTTGGAATCGGCCGTGGCGCTCGCTCGGCTTAATCAGGCAGACGAGGCCCGATCGATTGCCTCCCTCCTGGATGACGAGGACGACCTGGTCCGCCACACCGCCTACAAGGTACTGGCTCAGCTAAACGCTCACGAGGCGTGCTTTTATGTGCTCGACACCCATTCCACCACGCCGCAAATGCGACGGTATGCTCGGTACGCGCTGCAATCGATGCATGACGCGAAGGTGGTCGACGGGCTGATTTCCCGCTTAGCGGCGGAGTCCGACCTCCAGCGACGTCAAACCTTATTGATCGCGCTCTGTCGGTTGCACTTTGTTGAAGGGGAGTGGACAGGGAATAGCTGGGGCACCCGGCCCGATTTCCGTGGACCCTACTTCCAGCCTGAGACCTGGGAGCAGTCGGACAAGATCGCGAAGGCCCTCAGTACAACCCTGCGAACGACCCGCGATGAAGAGGCCGCTTGGCTCATCGGCCAGATGTCGCGGCATCGCATGAACCTGCCGGAGACCCTGGAATTCGCGCTCGCCAAGGCGGCGACCGATCCGGAGTTCACCGCGGTCGCCGTTTCGCTGGTCGCCAAAGAGTCGAAGATTCCAACCGGAGCGAAGGACCTGTTGATCCGCTTCGCAACCGATCCGGCACAAGACGCCGCGACCCGGGGCGAGGCGACCATTGCCCTCTTAAAGTCGAACGAGCGTGATTCACTGATCGCAGCCTTGGTCGGACTGGCCCGGCTTCGCGGGACCGATGCCAAAGGAGCCCCCTACCTACAAGCCTTGGCGGCGTTCCAAAACACCGGACTGCTGCAAAGTCGGCTTGATTTGCTGATCCAGTTGGGGACCACCACCAGTGAAGAAGTACCACGTGAGGCAACCGTTTGGGCCCACGCCGGACTATTGCATCTGGCCAACCAGCAAAACGCCGCGGACCGCGTCAAACGCCAAGTGGCCGAGACGCTGGAAAGTGGCTGGGCCGATCCGGCCCGGCAGGCCAAATTGCTGGAGGGCGCGCTGATTATCAACGACCGCAAGCTGGAACCAAAGGTGACGCAGCTCCTCACCAGCGAGCAACCGGCCGTCGCGGCGGTCGCCCAAATGGTCGCCACCGCGTGGCAAATCGGCCAGCGGGGCGAAATGCGGCAAGGCCCGAAGCTCGAAAACCTCTCCCCCTTCGAGGCGATTTCCCTCGCGGTCAACACGCCCGGCAACGCGGCCCGAGGGGAACAGCTTTACGCCAAGCTCGCCTGCAACAAATGCCATACGGTCGGGCCGAACGAGCCCAGCCGCGGCCCCTACCTGCCCAACGTGGCCAAGACCTACAATCGCGAGCAATTGACCGAGTCGATCGTCCTCCCCAGCGCCGTCATCGCCCAGGGCTTCGCGACCAACATCTTCCTGCTCGAAGACGGCCGCACCCTCTCCGGCTTCGTCGTCAGCGAAGCAGCCGACGCCATCACCATCCGCGACAACCAAGGAGAAGAACACCGCCTCAACCCCAAGGAAATCGAAGCCCGCAAAAAAGACGACATTTCCATCATGCCCGCCGGACTGGTGAATGAAATTACCCCAGGGGAACTGGCGGATTTGGTGACGTATTTGGAGGGGCTGGGGAAGTAGCGCGGAGGGCCAGCGACTAATGAGAATCGCAGCCAAGGCCAACAAAGGGCCAACGGCCCGGTTTTATACCAGTCCAGGGCAACGCCCTGGGTTACGTCTTCGATCGCTGCATGATCGTTGATCTCGAGTGTGCGGACTTGGTCGCCGATCTGATTGAGTGTCGCGTGATCGGGATATCGACGGCCAGGATCAGTCGCCTAGTTCCAAGACCGCCAAAATCGGCAAGTGATCCGAGGCGACCGGCTCGTTCAGGACGGTTGTCTCCACCACGGTCCAGCGATCTTCCGGCGAAAACAGCACGAAGTCGATTTGCCGATTTGGCTCTTTCACGGGGATGGTCAGCCGTGGCTCGGTGTTGGAGGGGGTCCAGTGTTTTTTGAACTCGCCCAACGTGGGGCTTTCCGGCGTGGCGTTCAGGTCACCCGCCAATAAAGCGGGTCGCCGTGGAGATTTTTCAACCCACTGGTTGATCTGTTTCGCCGAATCAAGTCTTTGGGCGTCCGCTCGGCGGTGATCTAAGTGGGTATTCAAAAACAACAGCGGCGTGGCATGCCCTGGTACGTTGATCTCGGCCTCCAACACGCCCCGCTGTTCGCCCCCATCGGTATTGGGCAGCAGATGGTTTTGGCTGCGATGGATCGGCCAGCGGGTCAACAGGGCGTTACCGTAGTCTCCTCCTTGCAGCGGAATGTTGCCTCCAAAAACGACCTGCATGCCGGTCAGCTTGGCAAGCTCGGCCGGTTGATCGACCTGGCCAGACCGCTCGACATTTCGGTCCACCTCCTGTAAAGCCACAATGTCCGGCCGCACGCTTTGGATGATCTTCGCCAGTCGTTCCAAGTCGA
>JBBDIM010000131.1:0-3293 GCA_040880405.1 Pirellulaceae bacterium
GAATCACACGAATGACACGAATACGGGGAGAGGTTTTGGGAGTGCTTTCAATTCTGGGTGGCTATTCGTGTGATTCGTGTCATTCGTGGTTAAAAAAAATCGTCCTTCGAGAGATTCAAATCGCAGTTTTGAAACGCAGAGGCGCGGAGATCGCAGAGGACTCTCTGCGTTTTCCGGGCGTGGGCATGGCACCCGATGACCTACTCAGGAGAGTGGAACCAGTAAACTCGTAGCTGGATGGCCCACTAGCGAATTCGCCGTATCAAATGGTCCGATTGTGCAAGTTGCCTCACCTGGTAGGGTTGCTCACCCACAATCGACCTCATGGGACATCGCCGTCGACTGAAACCGAGCCAAGTGCGAGGTAACGGTTTATACTGGTATAGATCAAAAATTCCTGGTCCGACCCGTTTGGGAGCCTCATGCGCCGATTCCTCACCTCGCTCGTCGCCTGCCTGACACTCACCAGCCTGCCGCTTTGGGCGGACGAGATCACCTTCCAGGATGGCGAAGCCGAGCGGACCGTTTCTGGACGAATCATTTCCACACATGAGTCGGGGGTGGTGCTCCACGAACCGGACGGCACGATGTGGCCGATTCGCGCGGATCGTATTCTGGACCGCAAACGCGAATCGGACGATGCGTTTCAGCCACTCGGAGAGAAGGCCCTCGCCGAGTCGATGCTCGAGCGGCTTCCCCCCGGGTTTCAAACCTTGGAGACCGCCAACTACCTGGTTTGCTACAACACCTCGCGCGAGTACGCCCAGTGGTGCGGAACCTTACTGGAGCGATTGAATCGGGGATTCTTTAGTTATTGGACGCAGCGCGGCTTTCGCCTGGAAAAGCCACGGCAGCCACTGGTCGCCATCGTATTCGACTCGCAGGAGAACTTCGCCGAGTACGCCAAAGGGGAACTCTGGGAAGCGGCGACCGGGGTGATCGGCTATTACAGCATGCACACCAACCATGTGGTGATGTTCGACCTGACCGGCGGGTTAGCTCAGGGGAATGGACGGGGAAGGGTCACCCCGGCGCAGATCAATCGCCTATTGGCGCGGCCCGATTTGCAGTGGAGTTTGGCCACGGTGGTCCATGAGGCGACCCACCAACTTGCCTTCAACACCGGACTCCAACAGCGTTACGCTGATCTGCCGCTGTGGGTGAGCGAAGGGTTGGCGATCTACTTCGAAACACCGGACCTGAGCAGTAGCCGAGGTTGGCGGGGGATCGGCCAGGTGAACTCGATGCGGCTGGACCAGTATCGCAAACTGATCCAGAAACATCCCGAACCGCTCATGCCCGGCCTTTTGTCCGATGACGAACCATTCCGCAAAGCAGCCACGGCTCTCGACTCATACGCCCATTCCTGGGCCCTGACCTACTTCCTGCTCAAGCGCTACCCGGACGAGTACAACGCCTACCTGAAAAGCATCAGCGAGATCCAGCCGCTGCACGATCCGCCACCCGGCACCCGGGTGCGTCATTTCCAGGAGCATTTTGGGGCCGATCTTGGTAAGCTGGAGGGCCAACTCAGGGACTACATGGGTAATTTGAGGAGTTAGCGTATAAGTCTTCGAAGGCATCCCTCGCAGAAAACAGACGTTCGACCGACCTCTCCCATCCCAGCAGGGATATAAATGCTCGGAATTCCGCATTCCCCCGTGGATTCCGTGCTCAAATCGCTTGTGAGGCGCTATCGCTCCATTTAAGATGGGCGGTGTCGTTCTCAATCACGACCTCCCCACCATCATTCTCCTACCCTTTCTTTCGTACCTTAAAGAGGATCTTCCTGATGGATGTTTCACCTGGGTCCACGCCAACACCCAACAATGACTCGCGTCGCCAGTTTCTCAAAACCTCGACCCTGTTGGGCGGGGCACTCGCGACCGGCGGTTTAACGCTCCCGCGCTCGGTTCACGCGGCCGGTTCTGACACCTTGAAGGCCGCGCTAATTGGCTGTGGCGGTCGTGGTAACGGAGCCGCCAAGAACGCGACCGTGGGTGACTCCAACCTGAAGATCACCGTCCTCGCGGACGTCTTCCCCGATAAGGTCGAAGCCAGCCGCAGCATCCTGAAACGCACCTTAGGGGACCGGATGGAAGTGCCGGACGAGAATTGTTTCTCCGGGTTCGATGCCTACAAGCAGGTCATGGAGACCGATGTCGACGTCGTCCTGCTGTGTACCACGCCCCATTTCCGTCCTGCGCACCTCCGCGCCGCGATCGAATCAGGCAAGCATGTCTTCTGCGAGAAGCCGGTCGCTGTCGACGCCCCCGGTTGCCGCCACGTCATGGAAACCGTGCAGCAGGCGAAGGAAAAGAACCTTAGCATCGTCTCCGGGCTTTGCTGGCGGTATGCCCCCTCGGTGGTTGAAACCGTCAATCGGATTAAAGACGGTGCGATCGGCGAGGTAATCGCCATGCAGGAAAACTACCTGGCCGGCACCCTCTGGCAGCGGCCGCGGGAAGAAGGCTGGTCGGAAATGGAGTACCAAATCCGCAACTGGCTGTACTACACCTGGCTCTCGGGGGATCACAACGTCGAGCAACATATCCACAGCCTGGACAAGGCCCTGTGGATTATGGACGACGAGCCACCGGCCCGCTGTTTCGGCCTGGGTGGTCGGCAGGTGCGGACCGACCCAAAATTCGGCAATGTCTACGATCACCACGCCGTTTGCTACGAGTACGACTCCGGGACCAAGGTGTTCGCCTACACCCGGCAAATGGCGGGTTGCTACAACGATACCGAAGATTACATCATGGGGAGCAAGGGAAATTCCCGCGTCCTCAAGGGTGAAATCACCGGCGTGAATCCATGGAAGTACGATGGCCCCGGCGGCAACATGTACGACCTGGAGCATCAAGCCCTGTACAACGGCATCCGCTCCGGTAACATCGTCAACGACGGCGTCTACATGACCCGTAGCACGATGATGGCGATCATGGGCCGGATGGCGACCTACACCGGCAAGCAACTTACGTGGGACGAAGCCTGGAACTCGCAAGAGGATTACACGCCCAAGTCGTACGAGTGGGGCGATGTCGAAGTCCCCGCCGTCGCGATGCCGGGCCAAACCAAGTTTGTGTAGTAGCGAACAAGGTAGCTGAGATTTACGAAGGGGACGGTGCCAAGCATCGTCCCCTTTTTTTGTACCCCCTGGTCTTCTCGCGTCGCATAGGAATAATAATCAGAATGGTTTCCACGCCGGGACGACCCGACATGTTTAACAATTCAATCTCGGGCGGGGACGACCCTGCCGCAACGCGGGAGACGCGTTATGGCCTGGGTTT
>JBBDIM010000132.1:0-20269 GCA_040880405.1 Pirellulaceae bacterium
CCGCGCGTTTCCCCAATCGGGGGTCCACAAGATACAGCGCTCACAAAGCCAAAAACGGGCTCGACACCACAACATGCACGACCCCCGAATGGGCCAGCCACCTGGCCGAGGGGCGGCCAAGAAAAAACCAGAAGAGGGGTAAAAGAGTCTCAATGGGGCGGCCCGGCAGGGGGAGCAAAGAAGCTCACCAATGGGGCCGTCGGATGGGCTTCGCGTGGTCGCTTAAGATTGCTGGTTGGGTGGCTTGAATCGGCTCTCATGGTGTTAACAGTGAGCTGCGGTGGGCTACAATGAAAAGCTTCTTCCAAATCCACTTGCGTTCAACCGAGGTGCGGGCGATGAAGCAGGGCATAACGTCACTGGCAATAACGGCTTGGGTATTAGCAGTCACAGTAACCCAGGGTGCCTCGGTCGAGGAATTAGCGACCGCGATCAAATCGGTCGATCGCGAAGCCGCGGGGCATCCGCAGGCGATGGCGGCAATCGCGGAACTGGGGCAGCTTCATAGCGATCGCTTGCCGAAAATCCTGGAGCAATTCGACGGGGCCAATCCGTTGGCGGCCAACTGGTTGCGAGCGGGGGTAGAGATGGTCGCCGACAAGGCGGTGAGCGAAGGGAAGTCGCTACCGGTTGCCAAACTGGTAACGCTGCTACGTGAGGATCAGCTCGATCCACGGGCCCGACTGGTCGCTTTTGAACTTGTCGAGCGGGTCGCCCCGCAAAAGGCTTCCGCGCTGATTCCCGGGTTCGCGCAAGATCGCTCGCTGGAATTGCGGCGAATGGCCGTTGCCCAAAAGCTGGCAGAAGCGGACAAACTTAGCAAGTCGGAAGCCAAAGACGAGGCAATCGCCACCTACCAGGCGGCACTCGATGCTTCCCGGGACGAGGATCAAGTTAAGGTGGCCGCCAATCAGCTCAAGAAGTTGGGTGCCGAGGTCGACTTGCAAAAGCACTTCGGGCTGCTCGCCAATTGGCACATCGTCGCCCCCTTCGACTACGACGGCGGTGAAGGATTCAATACCGCGTACGAACCGGAAAATCAGGTCGATCTACAGGCCACCTATAACGGGAAGAAGGTCAAAGAGGTCGAAGGCCCCGTTCAATGGAAGGAGTTTGTCGCCCAAGACGACCAAGCCTGGATCGATTTCAATGCAGCGTACGCTCCGGTGAAGGAAGTGGTTGGCTACGCGTACACAACGGTCGACTCGGCGAAAAATCAAACCGTGCAATTCCGCTGGGCCTCACTCAATGCCAACAAGGTGTGGGTCAACGGGGAAGAAGTGGCTGCGAATCGGGTTTATCATGCCGGTTCCCAGTTCGACCAGTACCGGGCGATCGTCGATCTGAAAGAGGGCGAAAACCGCATCTTGGTGAAGGTGGTTCAAAACGACCAGACCCAGGATTGGACGAACATCTGGCGATTTCAACTTCGCATCTGCGATGCCCTGGGGACTCCGGTGCCGGGCATCAAGTAGCAGGCGTCGAGCGACACGTCTTCCAATCCGCGAATCCACTCAAAGGAATTCTGATGCGATATCCACTTGTGATCCTTGCCTTGATCCTAATCCCGGGAGTTGCTGGAGCCGATTGGCTGGAGTTCCGTGGTCCCAATGGTTCCGGCGCGGCACCCGAGGCAAAGCTGCCAACTGAGTGGTCCGCCGAGGGCAAAAACGTGGCCTGGAAAGCGGAACTTCCGGGCCGCGGTCCGGCCAGTCCGATTGTGGTGGGGGACCGTGTGATCGTAACCGGCAGCAGCGGCGCGACACAGCAGGTGATGCACGTGGTCTGTTTCGCAGTCTCTGACGGGAAGAAGTTGTGGGAACGTAAGTTTTGGGCCACCGGTCGCCCTTACTCCCATCAACAAAGCTCCAACGCGGCACCGACCCCGGTTAGTGATGGGGAGTCGGTCGTGGCCTTTTTCTCTTCCAACGATTTAGTCTGCCTCGACCTGGATGGCAACTTGAAGTGGTTTCGGGGCTTGGCCTACGACCATCCCAAGACAGGCAATGATGTGGGCATGGCCTCGTCCCCGGTGATTGCCGACAACACGGTGATTTTGCAAGTCGAAAACCAAGGAGACTCATTCGCGACCGGGCTTGATTTGTCGAACGGGGAGACTCGTTGGTTGATTCCGCGTCTGGAGCAGGCCAATTGGGCCTCGCCTGTGGTCATTCCGTCGAAAGAAGGGGCATCGTCGGTTGCGATTTTGCAAAATTCAAAAGGACTGGATGGGGTGGATGCCTATAGTGGCGAGGTATTGTGGACCATGAAAACGGGAGCTTCTACCATCTCCTCGTCCTCATCGACGCCCGATCAATTGTTCGTCCCGGCGGGTGGCTTGACGGTCCTAGATGTCAGCAATCCACGGGAAGAACCGCCCATCGCTTGGGAGGCCAATAAGCTGAGCCTTGGTTCGGTCAGTCCGGTACTGCATAACGGCAAGGTTTACACAATCAATCGAGTTGGCGTGTTGAATTGTGCCAATGCGGAGGATGGAGAGATCGCCTGGAGCAGTCGGCTTAAGGGACCGTTCTGGGCATCGCCGGTACTCGCGGGTAAGTACTTGTACTGCGCTAGTTTCGAGGGAGTGGTCCAGGTGGTGGATGTCGAATCCAAAAAGGGAGAGATTGTGTCCACGATCGAGATGGGTGAACAAATCCAAGCGACGCCAGCGATTGCCGGGAATGCTCTCTACTTGCGAAGCGATACCCATCTATGGAAAATCGCGGCGGAGTAGTTTCCGTTACGTGCGGACATTCATTTAAGCTGAAGCGAGCCAATCTCCGGCTCGCTTCGCTGTTGTTAATGAGAGATTTAGCGAATGCCAGATTCCGTCGAAGTGCAGCTATCCGGGCCGGTTGATGGCGTGATCCGCCCTCCTGGGTCGAAAAGCCTAACCAACCGGGCCTTGGTTATCGCCGCGCTGGCTGAAGGAAAATCAACTCTGCGCGGAGCGCTGACCAGCGAAGATACCGAGGTCATGATCGAAAGCCTCCGTCGTCTCGGGATCGATATTATCCACGACATGGCAGACCATTGCTTAACCGTTGTGGGCTGCGGCGGAGAGTTTCCGGTTGACGACGCGGAGCTATTCATTGCGAACAGCGGGACATCCATGCGGTTTCTCACCGCGATGCTGAGTGTTGGTCAGGGACGCTTTCGACTCGACGGAGTGCCTCGAATGCGAGAGCGGCCCATTGGTGATTTGATCTTCGCACTGGAAAAGTTAGGTGCGGACATTAAGTCCGAAACAAACAACGGTTGCCCGCCGGTCGTCGTGGTGGCGACCGGTTTGAAAGGTGGAACCGCCACAATTGCGGGTAATATTAGCAGCCAGTATCTCAGTGGGCTTTTGATGGCCGCCCCGTATGCACGGTCACCGGTCACACTGGAGGTTGTTGGCGAGCTGGTTTCTCGGCCTTACGTGCGGATGACGACCGAAATCATGGGATCGTTCGGCCTCGAAGTGGAAGAAGTCGAACCGGATCATTTCAAGATTCCCGCCCCGAGTGTTTATCGAGCGTGTGACTACACGATCGAGCCGGATGCCTCGGCCGCTAGTTACTTTTGGGCAGCAGCGGCGATTACTGGTGGCCGGATGACCGTGGAAGGCCTTTCTCGCAGTTCCCTTCAGGGAGACGTTGGGTTTTGCGAATGCCTCCGGAAGATGGGTTGCGAGGTGGAGTATCGGAACGATTCGATTACTGTCGTGGGGGGCCAGCTACGCGGTATCAATGTTGACATGGCGGATATCAGTGACACCGTTCAAACTTTGGCGGCGGTCGCATTATTCGCGGAAGGAGCGACGACGGTGACCGGCGTCGCGCATAACCGCCATAAGGAGACTGATCGGATTAGTGATTTGGCACGCGAATTACGAAAATTGGGAGCAGAGGTCACCGAGCTTTCCGATGGACTGACGATCACGCCGAGACCTCTTGGACCAGCAGCCGTTGACACTTACAACGATCACCGCATGGCAATGAGCCTCGCCTTAGTCGGACTAAAGGTGCGGGGGGTTGTCGTCAACAACCCAGGTTGCACTGTGAAGACCTATCCTCACTTCTTTGAGGACCTGCGATCCATCACGGTTTCCCCTCATAGCCAAGATTAATTCGGCTTGATCCCCTCGCAATACGCTAATTTGTATCGGGATGGGTGTGACAAGCCAGAAAAAAACCCGCTGCTGGATAAATCCAACAGCGGGAGGGGCATGATGGGGTGTCGCTCGTGGGCGGGGAATGTCAGTAAGTCTCACTGAGGGGATCGAAACCAAAATCCGGCGAGGAATTCGATTCCAATGGAGAATTTGCCAGGAAGCGATCAGCTTGATTAAGGGCATCGTCGACTGGGTTTGCGGGAGCCATGGGCGGAGAGCCCAACGATGGATCCAGGGCCGTAAGCAATCCGCCGCAATGCTGGCAGACCACTTCCATCCCCAGATATTCCACTTTGACTTGCAAACGCCGGCCACATGTGGGGCACTGCTGTACAAAATTAGTAACCTTGCACACGACGGTAACTCCTTCCACCGTGACTCATCGCTGAGAGTCTAAACGACTCATCGGGACATTCCGCCAGATTGTCTGGGGGCCCGACACTGCCCGCCCCGTGATCCGACATTGTAGCGTGAATCACTGGATCTACAATCACCAAATCCATTAAAGTAGAGGGCCAAGCCGTTATTTGTGCACAATGGTAATTGATCGGTCATTGACTGATCCCTGAATGGGTTCACATGTCCTCTGTGGCTGGCAAATTAACATTCCATTACACAATTATTTACTCAAAAAACCATTCTTGTGGGGATTAGTGCCACCAGGGGAGGGTTGGGGGGCTACGGTTTTAGAGATGGCCAAATTTGGAAGCTCTGCGGTGACAAAATGGATCTTCAGCCATCTGATTGCGGTAAGCCCTCGGTAATTTTGCGGGAAATTCCACTCATGCGATTGGGGATGATTTTTCTGATGATCTCCGGTGCGATCGCCGCGGACGCTAGCCCGCCACTTGAATGGGGTCTAGTTGCTGAAGTCAAACAGCGGCTGATGAGATTATCACCGGAGCAGTGCGATCGAATTTACACCGTGGAAGGTCTGCTGGCCGCGATTAGAGACGCCCCTTGAATGCCACCTATTTGATTCGCTTCGCTGAATGAATTACGACGGGCTCCACTGGTATATTGACGAATTGATCTCTCGAGGTCACCGGTACTGAGGCGATGGCATCTACGACATTCATGCCTTCGATCACTTCTCCAAACACGCAGTAGCCATAATCGGCCGATTCTTCCCGCGCGATGTGATCCAGTGCCGGATTGTCAGCACAATTGATGAAAAACTGGCTGGTCGAACTGTGGATGTACTCGGGATCGCGAGACATCGCGATAGTTCCTCGCTTGTTGGTTAATCCGTTGGTCGCTTCGTTTTGGATCTCACTGCGAGGTTCTCTCGGTTTAAGTTCCGCGTCGAACAAACCAGCCAGGATCATCCCCCCCGGTTGGACATAGTGGAAGATCACCCCGTCATAGTAGTCACGCTCCACATAGGACGATAGAAAGTTATGAACCGTGGCGGGTGCCTTGTTGGCATCAAGTCGCAGCCGAATGTCTCCCAGTGATGTGCTGATCAATACCTCGGGATAGGCTTCCGCACGGGATCGTTCGCGGATTCTGGTATTGGCGTCCTCGGCTCGGTAGCTGGTGGAGACAGTTAACTTATCTTCCTCCAAACCACTCGAATTGGTCGAGGATTTCGAACTAGAAATGTTGGCGTCCGGTAGAGAGGTGTCGGAAGAACTACATCCGGCAGTAAAAATCATCGCTAGCGGGGCGATTAGGTATAGGAGAGTGATCGACAAAATGCGGGATTGTGAATGCATCTGACACGCCTCCATGCGTGGCAAAACGAGCAAGAACTAATCATTTTATTGGGGCCGCTCCAGTTCATTACGTGGGTCGCGTAAGAACCGACTTGAAGTTTCCGTGATTTCCGGAAATTTCACAACCTTAATTTTCGCGAATTGATCGATCATATCGATCAATCGATTAGGTGGAGGTACTGCAAATAGCGGTAAATCCAAGGATGTTGCCACGGATTCAAGCCGGAGTAAGAAGCGGACACAATCGACGCTAGCAATGCCAAATAAGCGATCCCCCGTCCCAGCTTCGTCTTGCCGATCCAATCGACCGCCGGCAGCATGGCGGTAAGCCATAAAGGGGCCAGCCAAAACACCCAGCGGAATCCGGAGGTGACCCCTCCGTAGTTGCGATCTTTCAGGGGGCGGAAAATGTAAAATAAAAGGCATAGCAGCGAGAGCATCGCAATGAAAATCGCTAGCTGCTTCCAGCGAATCGTTCCGTGGTGAATCCACATCGCCAGTCCCAGCGGTACAAAAAGCCATATTGGAGTCAGCGAGAAAATGCCATGGTGCCCCACGAGGATATGGAAGGCGTACCATGCTTTAGAGGACTCTCCCAAATCGACCCCGACTTTGACGCCTGATTGCCAGTAGCTGGTCTCATAGTCGTACCAGTTATCCCAGCCACGAAGCTCAATACGCGAAGCCGTTTGTTGAATTGGCCAACGTCGCTCAGGCCCGGGGTCGTGTAAGATCCAGCGCTGTTCGGGGGTCACAACCTCAATCCGGGCCTCGTCCGAAAGATTAAAATTTTCTCTCGCCTCAATTAAATCGAACAGTTCAGGTGGCAAAGTCCCGGAGTCCAGAACACTCGCTTGCTGAGGATTCAGTTCACCGATCATTCTCCCGTCGCCCCGGTGCATGTAAGGAGGCCGAAGACTATCGTGCGCAATATAATTGGTCGCGAAGAAGGCGATGCCAACAACGATCGCCCCCGGAACTCCGGCGAGCAGCGTTTGTTTGGGATGACGAATCAGCAGGGCTAAACCGAGAAGGCCAAACAGTGAGAGAGCCGGAAGTTCGTTCGCGGCGCAAAACGCTCCAGCGAATCCAGCTAGAAAGAAGTAGCGCAGTTCGACCCGATCATCGACCCAGATTCGCAGTCCGCAATAAAAGGCGAGAACGGCAAAGGTCGCCCCTGGTAGGTGGTTGTTGAGCGTGACGGAAAACGTTGTCAAGAAAGTGGCCAAGGTGCCGGAAGCAAATACGAAAATCGCCCCCCAGGGAGTTTCGGAATATCTACGCACAATCTGCCATAGCACCCAAAACAGCAGTAATAACAGGAGGCCATGGGTTAAAACCAAAATCACTCGAGCCACGTAAAACGGGTGCTGTGAAATCTCTACCCCTAACCCATGTTTGATTAGCCAATACTGACCGGCGAGAATTGTGGGGTAGAGCGGTGGTTTGCTAGAGTAATAACGTTGCTTTCCATCCCGGCCGATGTGTCGAACCTTGTCAATTGAGTCCCAACGCCGATCCACAATGACCTGATCGATTTCATACGTGCCGTGATCGACGAGCGCTCGAATGGTAGCCCAGCGGCTTCGATCGTTCGCACTGAGAAAAGGGTGTTGGCGGTGATCGGCGGTAACCGCGAAGATCCTTCCCATCACATTACCGAGGGAAACCAGAAGCAAGATACAACAAATTGCTTCGACAATCGCACGCTGCGATTCCTCCCACCGAGGGAACAAGGCGGGCCGAAGGGATGGGTCATCTCGCATCGGTCCGCCCCAGAGAACTGTGATTGGCTTCGGCTGAATCGATTCCGATTTGATCGGATACGCCGTACGACTTGGCCCCGGGGGCGTGCATCGACCGGATCATCTCGGCCAACAGGCCAACCGTAACAAATTGTGTGCCCAACAGCAGCGCAACGATCGAAAAGTAGAAGATCGCGCGGCGATGTAGTTCGAGCGGCTCTAAGGCATCAAAACTTCGGGAGATTACCCACCACCCAGACAAACCAAAGAGCCCCAGGCCACCGGCGGCGAAGAAAAACAGACCGATCCCGCCTAATAGGTGTTGAGGTCGCTGGCCAAATCCCGTGAGAAAAGTAACGGTCAATAGGTCCAAAAAACCCTTGAAGATGCGTCGTACGCCATACTTCGAATGTCCAAACTGCCGGGCCCGGTGATTGATAACGATTTCCCCTACTTTCCAGCCTCGGGCCGAGGCTAAGACGGGAACGAACCGATGGAGCTCGCCGTACAAGCGGACTTCATCAAAGATCTCGCGGCGATACGACTTCATCCCGCAATTATGGTCGTGAAGTTGCACTCCCGTAAGCTTACTGACCATCCAGTTGAATACCCGTGAAGGACCAACTTTGTGCCAGGGGTCGTATCGTTTTTTTTTCCATCCGCTGACGACATCCGTGCCCTCCTCCATCAACTTTAAAAAACGTGGGATCTCTTGGGGGTCGTCTTGGAGGTCGGCGTCCATGGTGAGAATTAACTCGCCGGTCGCGGCCTGAAAGCCAGCGTCTAGCGCCGCCGCTTTTCCAAAATTACGACGAAATTTTAACCCGCGTACACGGCTATCTTTGGTTGCGAGTTGTTGAATTACTTCCCACGAACGATCGGACGAGCCATCATCGACGAACAGGATTTCCATGTCATAACCGTGTTCCCTCGAAACCACATCGATCTCTTGGTGTAACTCATTCAGGCTCTCTTCTTCGTTGAACGTAGGTATCACAAGAGAAAGCTTAATCGGGGTGTTATGATTCAGTTGAGACATTGTTTAACTAAAATATTCGTGTTCATTGATACAGTGATAATCGAGAACTGATTAGAGTCATTACGAAACTAATGGAAGCGGCTACTTGCCTATGGGAGCCGGGTTCTCACTGACGGCATGGGGATCGGTACCCAGCGGCAAGGGGTACAAGATCATGGCGAATAAGACCTCCGCGAGCAGCCATGTCATCCGTAGCAAAACTGCAGAGACTACGGCGATCACCGGTCCGAAATCAGGGGCGAGCATTTCGATAATCACCCATTCCCTGACTCCAACGCCTCCCGGTAAAGGAGAGATGAAGCCGGCAACCATCGCCAAGCAAATTGTGGCAGTTAGCAATGGAAAGGAGCGGACAATACCGGATAGGTGGGGGGCGGCCGCGGGGATGGCGTGCATTACCGCGAACAGGCTGCCCCCCAACAAACTCCAACCAACAAGATTCGCCGCCCAGCCCCAAAGCATCACGGGCCAACTCAAACCCTTTAGGTTTTCTTGAATCTCTGGATGGAGCTTGGCGACCCGCAATACCAGGACAATCTTACGAAAAATTGGCGGTGACGTCACTATCACGCCGCCGACGGCAATGATAAGAGCTAAGGCAAGTAAGGCTGTTTGGTGAGTAAAAAACAACGCGATCAACACCGCGGCGTAAACACCGCCAACGGCCACCATCGTAAGCGTTTCGGAAAAAACAGCGGTCGCCACAACCGTTCGTTGAATCGAGTCACCCCGCACTAGGGCTGTTCGGAGAACCACCACCAAGGCCTTACCGGGAACGTATTTGCCCAGATGTCCGATGTAAAAAGCCCGGAATACACTGCCGAGTTCCGGACGCTGTCCCATGGCCCGCATTAGGCGATACCAGAACATACCGGCCGGTAACGAACCAATTAAGTAAATCAGTCCAGCGGCCACCAAAAACGGCCAGCGGAGCTCGGCGAATTGAAAACCTTCTTCTTGTACTTGAACGATGGCCTTTTGCAGATTTTGCCAGACCCCGTAAATTACCACCAGCGCGATTCCCCATTTCATCGCCACGATGAGCCACCGCTTACAAATTTGAGCGGAGGTCGGTGGAATGGGTGGATGGATCGAATCGGTCGGAAGGTTCGCCAAGCGAGGTTCCGTCGGGAAAATGAAGGAGCAATTACCATAACTCCCAACTATTATCTAAGATAAGGCGGATTCACACAACATCGCACTGGGATGGAACTAGGAGAAGGGTTCACGTGATTGGATCTTGGTGGAATTTATTCCGGCGGTCGAAGTCTACCCTCGGAGAACGAGGCGAGGCGGTTGCAGCCAAGTTCCTTCAGCGGAAGGGGTATACGATTTTAGCTCGGAGCGATCGCACCGTTATGGGCGAACTCGATCTGATCGTCGTGCGGGATCGGGTGGTTATTTTTGTTGAGGTAAAGACTCGTCGCCGCTGCGACAAGGGGAGTCCGGCTGAAGCTGTCGACGCAGAAAAACAGCAGCGAATTATCAAGCTCGCGTTGGCTTATCTCCGGCGTCACCAACTCATCGGGTGCTGTTCATCCCGATTCGATGTGATTTCCATCGTATGGCCCGACGATTCCGCGAAACCCCAAATCACCCATTTTGAAAACGCATTTCAGCCAAATGATCAAAGGCAGATTTATAGCTGAATCGGGCGAGACTATGAATCATTTTGAGTTCCCGCACCGCACGATGACTGCGGTTCATAAGGCCTTGAAACCGCAGGGCCGGATCGTCATTGTCGACTTCATTCGCGAAGAAGGAAAAAGCTCGGAGTGGACTTTGGAGCATGTAAGGGCCGGTCAGGAAGTGGTGGAAAAGGAAATTATCGCCGCCGGCTTTAGAAAGGTGGAGCAAATCGACGTTGGACTGCGGGAAAACTACTTTCTCGTATTCGAAAATGCCACCACACCTCAGGCCGAGAAGGAGAGCCGTTGAGCAATACGGATTCCAATAAAGTCTCGGTGTCACGCGATGCCGAGCCTCACGAAGTGTTTAACGCCATGCCCAACGTGCCGCCCAGAAAGTTTGGCTTTTGGGTCGCCCATTTTCTCGTCGTCGCCTGCATGGTGGGAGCTGGCATCCTGACCACTTCCGGGTACACCCTGCTTGCAACCGGAAATCCAGCGGCCCTCTTAGCTTTGTGGGCCGTAGGTGGGTTGTTGGCGTTGTGTGGCGTGCTCACCATTTCAGAGCTCGCCACGACGTTGCCCAAGGCGGGCAGCGATTATGTCTTCGTGCGTGAGGCCTTTGGTAGAGACGCGGGCGCGGTGGCGGGTTGGGCGACGTTTATCCTGGGATTCGCCGCGCCCACGGCCGTCGGTGCCAGGGCGACCGCTGCCTACATTACGCAGCCGCTGGTGAATCTTTCCGGGGATACCTTTACCAGGGAGATGGCGACCAATAGCCAGCCGATCATCGCCACACTGCTCGTGCTGGGCATCATGGTGATTCACACGTTGGGGCATCGCGAAAGTGCCTGGTTCCAGGTCTCGGCCACCCTGCTAAAAATTGCGGTTTTGGTTGGATTGGTTGTGTTCGGCCTGACCATCGGAAGCGGAAGTTGGTCTCACTGGGATGCCAGCCATCTCCCTCCAAGGACACAGTGGCCCGCCCTGGCGATTGGGCTTTTGTACGTGAGTTACGCCTATTCCGGCTGGAACGGGGCGGCCTACGTGGCGGGTGAGGTTCAGGAACCGGAGCGGCTTTTGCCGAGGGCGATGATCTCCGGCTGTCTCGCCGTGACGGCGCTGTATCTTTTGGTAAACGTGGTCTACGTTTACGCCCTCGATCCGACACGAATGGGGGAGCATGAGGACGTGGAGCGGGTTGCCGTTTTGGCCTCCGCTTCACTATTCGGTCCAACCGCGGCCAATGTGATCGCCAGCTTGCTCGGTTTCGGGCTGATCGCCTCGGTCAGCGCCTATATGCTCGCGGGACCGCGGATTGTGTATGCCATGGCGGAAGACCGTGCCTTTCCGAAGATCGTGGGTGGGCTGCATCCGACACGTCTCACGCCAATGCGGGCGATTGTGCTGCAAGGATTGGTGGCGATCATCGTGATTTGGTCCGGGACCTTTCGAGAAATCCTGGATTTCACCTCGGTCGGCCTGGCGGCGGTTTCCGGGTTGGTAATCGCCAGTATTTTCCCGATCCGTCGGCGAGCCGATCTGCCCAAGGCTTATCGGATGCCCCTCTATCCATTGCCGCCGCTGATATTTTTACTGGTGGTGGCGGGGACGATCGGGATTAATCTTGTCTCGGAAGACACTCGGCTGGCGACCATTCTGAGCCTGGTGACGTTGCTCGCGGGGGTTCCTATCGCTTGGTGGCTTGTTCCCAAAAGCAAGATCTCCTCTCAAGACGAATAAAGATTCCGCCGGGTAGCTCAACAGAGGATTGGCAAATGGGAACCCAGCAGCAACGCTAATTGGGTGACGTCAAAGGTTGGAGTTTCCGGACGAGGCCAGAAGTTGGGAAAATGAGCGTCAAGTCCCATAGTAAGGCGCAGCAGCACGGTAATCGTCAGATAGAGCAGGTAGTGCAGGATGCCGGGGATTGGTTGCATCTCAAAGCACAACATTCCGGCCACACTTCCGACGGCAATCCCGATCGCAACCAGCATGAGCAGAAATGGAAACTCGTCTGGTTCCAAATCAAAAAATCCGATCAGGAAGGCATAGATCCCCCAAATCGCGGCGTAGATGAGCGAACAGATGCCTACGCGAATCCACAAGTCGGTTCCTTCATGCGGTTCCAGTTCGTCGTCCCGGAGAAACCAGTAACCGCCCCATGCCAGCGGCAAGGCCAGCACCACCGATCCTAAGGCCAAAATAGGAGTCAGGGTGGTTGGGTCCATTCCACCCAAAAAGAAAGCCATCCCGAAGACGAATAGGGCAATCGTCAGCCCGATCGCCAAGGCCGTGGGGGAGAATTTGGCGTCCTCCCTCTCAACCGGCTTTAGAACCAACCGACCTTTTGTGTCCTTGACCCCCCCGAAGCTCTCCTGCTCTCGCAGTACCACCTGTTCATCAAGGGTGGGAATTCGGATCGGCTTTTTACAGTTGGGGCAGGGGCCCTCGCGGCCAGCGAATTTCGCACTTACCTCGAACCGTTTAAAGCATCCGGGGCAAGTGACAAGGATTTTTTGAGGCTTTTCTGACTGTTCTGCCATACGTTCTCAGCGTGCGTTGGACAAAGGTTCAGGAGAGGAATCGGACGACTTGGCCGGCCGAAGGGGGTGAGGTCGTTCCGGGGACATCACGATGAGTCGCAGGATGGTTCCGGGAAAAGTCAAACTCCCCATCGTACGCGTAAACCGGCCCTTTGCCAAGATTTCGACCGGATGTTCCCCCCTGGCTGATTTCCTACTGGAATTCTAATCTCTCGTAGGAGAACCGTGAAAGAATTGGCTAAGATGTTTCGGGCTTCGATTACGGAAGCGGGCAGACGGGGTCAGCATCAAGAGTGGGGGTGGGACGCCTCGGCGAAGGAAATTGAGACGGAAAGTGAAAATCCAGCGACTTCAAGCTCTTTTGAGCCGTTCTCCAGCGGGCCCGAACTTCCCTTATCCGCCGCTTGCGCTTAATCTAGGAGGTCCCTCCGGAACCTACAATCGACGGTGCCGCGGGGTTATCCGCCTACCGCGCGCGGCGGTTTTACTGTTATGAAGTTGAAAACGAGATCCCAATATCTTGTGCCACTGGCCATGAATGACTCACAGACGCAATCAGGAAAGGTCCGGGTCGGCGCGGTAAGGTATCTCAACACCAAACCGCTCGTTTATCGGTTGGAGTCTCCTCAGATTGAGCTATCGTACGACTACCCTAGCCGCCTGGCGGACCAACTGGCATCGAAGGCCCTGGATGTGGGATTAATCCCATCGGTAGAATTCTTTCAAAATCCCAACTATAAAATCATTTCCGATGCCTGCATCGGGTGCCACGGCGCCGTTTGGAGCGTCAAGCTTTACTTTCGACGCCCACCGGCCGACGTGAAGACCCTCGCTTTGGACGAGGGCTCGCGGACGAGCGCGGCGCTGGCGAAGATTTTGTTGGCCCACAAGTACGAAGTTCGCCCGGAACTTCGGCCATTGCCGCTGGGAAGCGATTTGAGAGAGTGCGATGCCGATGCCATCTTGCTCATCGGAGACCGCGCGATCCATCCCCCTTCGATCGCCTGCCAAGAGGTCTGGGACTTGGGAGAAGTCTGGCACCAGTGGACCGGGCTGCCCTTCGTATTTGCGATGTGGGTCGCACGCCTCGATTTTTCTGGTGCGGCGATTGAAGCCGATTTAACCAACGCCAGAGATGCTGGTCTGAAGGATTTGAAAGAGGTCGCCGCCGCGGAGGCGTCCCGATATGGCCTCACCGCGAAAGAGTGTTTTCGCTACCTGCACGACAACCTGTACTTTTACCTGGGCCCCAAGGAATTGGAGGGGTTAAGGCGGTTTTACGCCTTGGCCCGCGATATGGAGTTGGTCCCGGATGGAAGGGAGCATTTTTACGATGATTGCGAAATTACTAGATAAGGTGGTCGCAGGCGAGAGGCTGACACCGGCCGAAGGACTGGAACTAATTGAGTCGCGGGACCTGATTGCCATCGGTAAAGCGGCCGATGCCGTGAGCCGCCGTATGCACCCCGAGGGCTACCGCACCTACAACATCGACCGCAACATCAACTACACCAACATCTGCACCGCGGTGTGCGATTTCTGCGCGTTTTATCGCGGACCCAAAAGCGAGGAAGGTTACGTCCTGCCGCGAGAGGTAATTCTCAAGAAGGTGGAAGAGACGGTTGCCTTGGGTGGTGAACAGATCTTGATGCAGGGGGGCCTGCACCCGGAGTATCGGCTCGAATGGTACGAAGAATTGCTGGGTGATATCCGCCGCGAATTTCCTCAGGTGAATCTCCACGCTTTTAGCCCGCCGGAGATTTATCACTTCGCGAAGATCAACAAGATCTCCATTCGTGAGGTTCTCGCGCGGTTGCAACAGGCCGGACTGGGTAGCTTGCCCGGCGGTGGCGCGGAAATCTTGGTCGACCGTGTCCGTGACGAAATTACCCGCGGCAAAGTGATGACCGACGACTGGCTGGATGTGATGCGGGCCTGGCACGAATTGGGCGGGCATAGTTCAGCGACCATGATGTTCGGCCATGTCGAGACGCTAGCCGAGCGGATTGAACACCTCGAAAGGCTTCGCCAACTTCAAGACGAGACCGGGGGCTTCACCGCCTTCATCTGCTGGACCTTTCAACCTGAACACACGGATATGGATCACATACCGCCCGCCGGCTCCTTTGAATACCTCAAGACCCAGGCGGTCGCCAGGCTGTACCTCGATAACATTCCCAACATCCAGTCGAGTTGGGTGACTCAGGGCCTCAAAATCGGGCACTTGGCGATGCTCTACGGTGCCAACGACATGGGGAGCCTGATGATTGAGGAAAACGTCGTCGCCGAGGCGGGCACGGTCCACTTCCTCACGCTTCAGGAAATCCGGGACGCGATCACGGAACTGGGCTTCGAACCGCGGCAACGGGACGTCCATTACAAGCTTGTCCCCCGCGAGCTAGAAATGAAAGCCGTTCAGGCCAACCAACAACGAGAGAAAGAACTGGTTCCGCTTACCTAGGCCATCATTAAAATCAGCTCAGTCATTTGTGGGTTGGTGTTACGGAGCGAGGGGGCGGATCGAAACCGCGCGCCGGGGAAGGCGAGTTGGACCGGCGCGCTTCGCTCGCTTTTTGATTCCCCTAAATCAAGTCAGGCCAGGGAAGGACGTCGTTTCCTAGAACCTGAGCAGAGTCGGTCGACAACCAGTCCCGCAGCACCGCGGCGTAGATCGAGCGGAAATCAATTTGGTGGTTCAGATTTCCGTCCGGTGTTAGATTCGTCAGGTCTGGCTGAGATCCGTGCAACCCGGGGCGGGAAGTGCCGCCCGCCATGAACATCATGTTCGCGGTCCCGTGGTCGGTTCCGCCACTTCGATTTTCGGCCACGCGTCGGCCGAACTCGGAGAAGGTCATCACCAACGTCCGATCCAAGTGCCCCATCTCCTGCAAGTCGTGTACAAACGCGGTCAAGGCCTCGCTCAACTCCTGGAGCAGCACGGCATGGCTGTTCTCCTGGTTGGCGTGATGATCAAAGCCACCGAGCGAAACATAGTAAACCCGGGTCGGAAGTTCGGCCGCGATCAGCTTGGCGACCGTTTGCAGTGCCTGCGAGAAGTGAAACGGGAGGTACTCCGCGGTGGTCTTTTGGTCTCGGACCGCGTCGGCGATTTGGCGTGACACGGTCAAGACGTCATTCCCCGTGCGTCGCAAGAAGTCGAGCGTGGGGGGCGTTTCTTCCGCGGCTTGATGAACCGCATGCAAATCGCGGAGGCGGCGTTCACCGCCGGAGAACTCGAATAACTCCGGGTTGGAAAGGGTGACGCAGCGGGGCCGCTGGGCGACAAACGTCTGGGCGGTCCGATCCCCCAGTTGCAGGCCGAGCATCGGTGACTGGGCCCCGCCGCAGGCGTGATCAAAATAGCGGCCGATCCAGCCCTCCGACCAATTTTTCTCCGCCGGAGAGCCGGTTTCCCAAATCTCGGTCGAACGGAAATGCGACAGATTGGGGTTCGGATAACCGACATTTTGCACGATCGACAATTGTCCCTCATCATACAAGTCTTTGAGGGCGTACATCTCCGGATGCAGCCCGCAGTGGTCATCGATCCGCAAGACGCTATCGCGCTCAATTGCGAGGTTGGGACGGCTGCGGTAATAGGCGTCATCCGCGTAGGGGACCAAGGTATTGAGCCCATCATTTCCACCGGCCAACTGAACCAGAACCAACACCCGGTCATCCGGCAAACCAGGAATTGGGCTCGCCGCCAACGACTCGCTTGTTTGTTTCAGAAACGCCGGCACCGTCAGCCCCCAGGCGGTTAATGCGGTGGAGTGCCGCATGAACTGACGGCGGTTGAGGGAGGAAATTGTCATGGCAAGGTTCTCGTAAATGTGGTTGGGGGAGTTTGTGATTTCGTCCGACGGTCGCAAAGGAGGGTTAGGCGATCTGATAGTCGGGCGTGGCTAAAATCAGGCGGACGACCTCCGTCACGCGTTGCTGGCCTGGGTGCCGTGTCGCCACTTCCAAGGCCGCTGCTCGCAGGGATGCCCTGGGCGCTATACTGAGCATTCGCTGGAGCAGGGTGTCTATTAATTCCTCCGGTTCCTCCGGGATTCCCTCAGGGAACAACCGTGGAACCGATAACTGGACCTGGAACTCTTTCGAGGCACCTCTTTCGCGTTGCGCCCCGTCGGGTGGACCACCCGCCATTCGCTGCAGCATTTGCCGCCGCTGCTGCGGATCTTTCGGCACGGGAACAGGCCGACCTCGATCGCGTCCAAGCGGAGACATCCCCGACGGTTCTTGCGAGTCGAGTAAGACATCGGCAAGATGGTACCGCAGCGCCAAGGTGCCACTCCCGATCCAGGTCTTTCCGCCTGGCCAGCCTTTGACGTTGGGTGGATTGAACAGTTCCTGCCCCATCGCCGTGGTGTACCGGTTGATCCCCGGGGTAAATTCCAGTTTCGCCTCCAATTGCCGACAGGCACCGGCCAGTAGCGCAAGCGGGCTCTTGATCAGTTTGCCGCGAGACTCCGGACTGTAAAACTCCGGTGCAGACCAGAGGACGCGCAGCATCGCCGAAATCTCGAAACCACTTACCTGGAAGGCGTCGGCCATCCGCGCTTGGACCGCGCCCTGGGGATCATCCACCCCAAAGTAATCGATCAATTTGCCCGCCAGGAAGGGACCGCACGTTGGTTGAGAGACGGTCAATTCAATGACTTCCTCGACTCCGAAGCGACCCTGTGTTCCAAAAATGGTTTTGCTGCCAGCGTCGTGCAGCGCGGGGTCGAGCCGCGGCGTGATTCCGTCTCGCGTGAACCGGCGATTGTCAGTCGGATCGGTCGGGCGGTTCGGCAGGGGGTGATCCTCTGGCGCATCCAATATGAGCCCGCTCAACGCCCGGGCCGCCTCGCGGATGTCGGCCTGGTCGTAGTTGTCGACACCCAACGCGAACAGCTCAAACAGCTCTCGGGCGAAATTCTCGTTGGGGCTTTTCCGATCGCTATCTTCCAGATCGAGATAGATCATCATCGCCCCGTCCAAAACCATTTCGCGCAATAGATCGCGGAAGTTTCCCACAGCCAACTGGCGCTGCTTAGCGTTCTGATGGTACATCGCTTGCGAGATCAGCACCTTGCCGATACTCGACGCGAAGTGCCCATGCCAAAACAGCGTCATCACCTCGCGGAGCGGGACGGGGGAATCGACCATCTGAGCAAACCACCAGCGCCGCAGGTCGGCTGTCTCCTCACGGTAGCGGCGATTCGTGGCCCCATGCTTGCCGCGGAACTCCTCGGGCGTAGTATCGGCATAACGGCGTTCGGTGTTGACCCAGGGCTCTTGAACCCAGCTTGGCGGCTGGGGCAGAGGTGCTTCGGCGGCCTCTCGCAGAATCGCATCGACCGTCTCAAGGCAAGTCATTTGCGTGAATCGCTGCACGCGCGAGGGAGCAATGGCCAGTTCAATGCGCCCCAATAAATGCTGGACCTCTTGTGTGGTCCACGTCTGCTGCGTGGATTTCTCAATTGTCGCCATCACCAAGATCAGCTCCTTGCAAACGGACGCGGGGAAGGTTTTGGTTGTTCAATCACTGCCCAGAATTTTAATCTGCTCGCGATTCACTTGCAATCTGGTTGCAAATGAATGAATGATCCAATACAATTTCCATGACCATAGCAATTGCAATGCACATGCAACGAAATAGCGTCGTAGGTTCCAGCGAATTCAAGGAGACAGAAAATGGCCGCTCGTTTGCCAAACTCGGCTCGTAACGCGTTTACATTGGTCGAGCTATTAGTGGTGATCGCCATCATCGGGATCTTGATTGCCTTGCTTTTACCGGCAGTACAGCAGGCACGCGAAGCGGCGCGGCGGATGCAATGCACCAACAACCTCAAGCAATTGGCCTTGGCAACCCACAACTACGAGAACACCTACACCCGTTTTCCCGGGATCTCGCCTAACAGCAACGGGTTCTCGCCACAGGCCCGGATGTTGCCCTTTATCGAGCAAGGGAACCTGTACGACCTGATCGATTTCAGTGAAACATTGATGGTCGGGACAGGACCCAACGCGACACTCAATCCGATCTTTCAGGGTGTCCAGAATCGCCCTTTGGAAGTCTTGATGTGTCCCTCGGAAAGTGGTGACCCCATTCTCGTGGAAGACGATATCCCCTGGGCCGGAACCAACTACCTGGTAAACGTCGGCTCGGGCGAGGGGATGAACTACAACGAGGCGGGATCGCCCAATGGATTGTTCTGGCGTGGTTCCAATGTTCGGTTCGCGGACATCATCGATGGCACCACGAACACCATTTTGTTGGCGGAGGGACTGTTTGGGGGGCGCGATGGCGTCTCCACCACCGCATCGACCGATCCTCAGCGGCAATTAAAGCACTCGGCGGTGGGTGGAGCCCCTGGGTCGAAAACCGCCGAGGAAATCGTCGCGGCATCCGCTTCGCGTTATTCCGGAAGACGCAACGGGAGTTGGATTCGAACGACCGCGTTTCATATCACCATCAACGGTTTCTACCCGCCCAATCATCGGGAGCCGGATACGGCCCACCACGGCGGTGTGGTCACGGCGAGCCGGAGCAATCATCCCGGCGGGACTCAAGTCGCCCTGTGCGACGGAAGCGTCCGCTTTGTTCCTGAAACAATCGACCTACTGATTTGGCGATCACTTTTTAGTCGGAATGGTGGAGAAGTCATTGGACAGTACTAGGTTGATACTCCGAAAGCTTATCCCGCCCACCGCAACAGGGAAATTATCGATGGCTCTGCTGAATCGAACAAAACGTGCTCTCGCCAAGTCGTGCATTGCGGTGTTGATAATCGGCGGGTTGAATGGCTGCGGCGGCGAAAAAGAAATTCCCGGTGGCACACCGGGAAGGATTCACATCGATGGAATCCCGCTCCGAGAGGTTCAGGTCACCATGTACGATTCGAAGGCCGGGGGGAACGTGGTGGGCTTTGGTATCAGCGATAGCGAGGGTCGCTTCGAATTACGAGAACCGGAAACTCTTGAAGGAGTTTGGCTGCCCGCCGGGCACTACCGCTTCACCTTGGAATCAGTGGGCGAGATCTACATGCAATGGCCCGCCAAATTCACCCAAGCCGACACCTCACCGCTTGAAATCGAGTGGACTGGAGGTGAGGGTAGAATCGAATTGGACGTTCCGGAACCCACGACACCAAGGGGCTGAGTGCCGACAACGCCCGGCAACCATACTCGCGGTAGCGAAAACTCCGAGTTCCGCTTTAAGGCACGCGCGAACATTGCTCAACACAGCGAGAGATGACTTGTCGTCAAGACGGAGGGGCGGAGTGCCTAAAAAAATCGGATCCAGCGTAATTTAACCTTCCCCAAAGCTCTAGACGTCCCGCCACTCCCCCCGTAGAATCAGTATCACAAACCGCAGGGGGCTGTAGCTCAGTTGGGAGAGCGCTGCGTTCGCAATGCAGAGGTCGAGGGTTCGAATCCCTT
>JBBDIM010000133.1:0-3162 GCA_040880405.1 Pirellulaceae bacterium
GCCACAATGTCCGGCCGCACGCTTTGGATGATCTTCGCCAGTCGTTCCAAGTCGATCTTGTCGTCCATCCCGCGGCCATGATGGATGTTGTAACTGAGCACTCGGATTCGCTTTGGTGGCTGCTCCGGCTCTATCGCGAACACCACTTCCCGCCGCTTCCGATCGATCCCCACCAGGCCGCCGGTGACCGGATCGGCGGCGATTCCCTGGCCGGTAAATGGTGCCGAGACCTCTCCTACCAGTCGCATGACGCTCGGCTGTTTGGCATCCTGGGCCGGTAATCGCAGGCGGAACAGGATGGGGTCGTCATGGCCGGTCACCAGTAACTCGTCACCTCGCCAGATGCCGCCTGAGAGGCTGTAATTTCCGAGCCGGGCGATTAGCTCCTCCGGAAACGTATACCGGGCCAGCTCGTTCCAGTCGTCATCGAACCGGACGATGAAGGTCTCGGCGTTTGCTTGGCCGTACTTGGCGAAGGTACACCACCAGTCGCCTTCGTGGCGAACCGCCCAGGTCAAACTGCCGCCGAAGTTGCCGAAGTCTTTAAAAGTGGCCAGCTCCATCGTCTCCGGATCGAGCACCATCAGCTCGCTCCGCTCCGGCACCCGCGGATAGTTGGAATGGGCCGCGTACAGCTTCCCCTTGTGGAAGAAGCCGCTATTCAGATGCTTGGCTGAACCGCGACTTTCCGCGACTGGCTCGCCCGTGTGGCGGTTGAGCTTGACGATCTTGGTGCTGGTAATTGCATAGACGAACTCACCCTCGGCGGCCGCCGCTTGATGGGCTGCCGGGGATGGCAGTGTCGCGGATTGGACCCAGCCCGCTGGCGAGAAGCTGTCCTCCCCTCGGACAATTCCCGCAGCCAAGAGGAGCAGGGCCAGCGGTAAACAGAGTCGCGAACTAATCATCAATGCGGGCCTCGCCTGGGAGGAGATAGGGTGGATTTCGAACCGCTTCATTATGGCCCGAACCACTACCCGTGTCACGCTAACGCCCCCCCTGGCTCGGCCTCGGACCCAACGTGTCACCCAGCTCGGCGGGCACCCCACTGCCGGGCGGGGTTGTTTGAGATCCTTTTACCCCTCCTCTGGTTTTTTCTTGGCCGCCCCTCGGCCGGGTGGCTGGCCCAATCGGGGGTCGTACCGGTTGTGGTGTCGGGCCCATTTTTGGCTCTGTGAGCGCTGTATCTTGTGGACCCCCAATTGGGGAAACGCGCGGCCAAGCGGCCGAGAATTTTAAAAGCCGCAGCCGAGGCGCCCTTCCCTTAATTAGCCCTCACGACCAACAAGGGAAAATAATAGAACCTAAGGCACCCCCATTTTGGTATTTTTTCCTTGGCCGCGCGGCCAAGGGCTTGTGCGATCGCACACGAGATCCTTTGCGCCCCGAAAATCGTGGTTCTCTCCCCCCGATTCGTGGTTCTCAAATTTTCAAAGAGCAGCCCACATTCTACTCGCTCTGTTTACGAAAACCGCTAAGGGTTGGCGTCGGGGATCTGGTTGAGGGTGTAGTAGGCGTCGGGGTGCAGCAGGGGTTGGCCATCCTGGTCACGCAAGCCATCGGCTCGCAGTTCATGCACGAACAGCTCGCGCAAGCCGCTTACCCTCAGGCGGACACTCAATCCGTCCTCAGAAACCTCCGCCTGGGTGATCTCTAGGTCCTGCTTCTGGATCTCGTCACTGCCGTAGCCTCGGTGGTACAGGTACGTGTGGCTGGCAATTGCGTAGGAGGCAACGTCGCCGCCAGTCTTGGAGTCAACCGGCCGAGTGAAGGTTAGCTCAAACCCATCCGGCATCGCTCGCATTTCTTGAATCTCGAACGGGGTCTTCCCAGTCCAAACCAGCCGCTGCAAGCCGTACGAGGCGGTCCCCAGGCTGCTCCAGCCCCGGTTGCTCAGCCCAGCGAGCACGCTTCCGTCGGGGCCTTGGTCGAGCCGCAACACGGCCGAGGCCATCCCAGAGCGAAACGGGAACACCGCCCCTTGGTACTCGCCATTCACCTTTTCCAAAAACACGCGGTGAATCGACGACAGCGTGAACTCTCCCACGAACAGTTGCCCGCTGAACGGCCCGAACTTGCCCGCGCTCTGGTCGAGCATGATATCGGTCGGCGATTGCCCTGCTTTCTTATAAGGGAACCAAACCGCCGGAGGCTGCATTTGGGGGAGCCGCTTGAGCGCTTCCGGGAAGGGAACCCCATCCGGGATCGACGTGATCCCGGCAATCGGCGACCCCGGCTGATTCATCGAGGCGAGCGCCTCCGGGTGATGAAAAAAGGCCCCTTCCCGCATGTGATGCAGGGAGTTGGTCGCGACCCAGTTCCCTTGCTGGTCGGTATAAAACATGTCCCCTGCCTCGTTCGCCCCAAGTCCCGAGGGGGACCGCATCCCGGCGCAGATCGGGATCAGCTCGCCATCCGGTTTCAGCTTCATACCCCAGCCCCGCCAAAGTCCCTGGGTCACTTTGAGGGTCGGTTCCTGGACGGCCCGTTTGAGTTGTTCACCACGGAGCCCCAGTCCGATATTCAAGGTGATCCACAAGTTCCCTTCCCCATCCAGTTTGGGGCCGTAGGCGTACTCGTGATAGTGCCCGGTCACGCCCCAACCTTTGGCGAGCGTGTCGTACTGGTCGGCCAGTCCATCCCCATCGGTATCTTCAATCCGGGTCAGCTCGCTCCGCTGCATCGTGAGGAAGGCCCCGTCGTGCCAAATCAGCCCCAGTGGCTCATGCAGGCCGGAAGCGAACAGGTGATACTCCACCGCATTGGGCGGATCATCAAAAACCCCTTTGAGGATCCAGATTTCCCCCTTGCGGATCGTCACGGCCACTCGGTCCTCGTCCAGAACCGCCATCCCGCTCACCTCCAAGGCAAGGTCCTCTGGGGCCGGTTTCCAGTTCGCCGCGCGAGAATCCTGCGACGATTTCGAGGTATGGACCGAAATCAACTTGTAGAAGTCGTTTTCGACCAGCTTTTGGCCGCGGCCCTGTTCCTGGGACCACGTCATCCGAGTATCCACGGTCAGCCCGGCAATTACGGCCAAGGCGGTTACGATTGCGATTCTTATCATTTTACTGGTCGCTTTATAAGGGATTAGCCCCGAGAGGGGCGGCATAAGTAATCAAGTCTTTGGTAAAGGTTGTTTAGCCACAGAGGACACAGAGG
>JBBDIM010000134.1:0-19995 GCA_040880405.1 Pirellulaceae bacterium
CCGCATCCTCAAAGAGCGGATCAAGATGACCGGCCTGATGTATGGCGAGGGGACCTTGGAGATCCTGCCGGACGGGTTCGGCTTCCTCCGCAGCCCCGACTACCACTACCTCTCCTGCCCCGACGACATTTACGTCTCCCCGAGTCAGATTCGCCGGTTCAGCCTGAAAACCGGCAACATCGTGACCGGGCAGATTCGTCCTCCCAAGGAGAACGAACGATACTTTGCCCTGCTCAGGGTTGAAGCGGTCAACTACCAGGACCCCAACCTGTCCGCGAGCAAGGTCTATTTCGACAACCTAACTCCACTGCATCCCGATTCCCGCATCCGGATGGAAGCCGAACCGACCGACTACTCCGCTCGGATCATCGACTTGATCGTCCCGATCGGGTTTGGCCAGCGTGGTTTGATCGTCAGCCCCCCCAGGGCCGGTAAGACGATCCTGATGCAAACGATGGCTAAGGCGGTCCAAAAGAACTACCCGGACGCATACGTGATCATGCTGTTGATCGATGAGCGGCCCGAGGAAGTAACCGACATGGAACGGCAACTGAAGGCCTCCAATTGCGAGGTAATCAGCTCCACCTTCGACGAACCCCCATCCCGTCACGTCCAGGTCTCCGAGATGGTGATCGAGAAGGCGAAGCGGATGGTCGAGTTCGGCACCGACGTGGTGATTTTCCTCGATTCGATTACCCGACTGGCCAGGGCCTGGAACTCGGAGTGCCCCCCTTCGGGCAAACTCCTTTCCGGTGGTCTGGATGCCAACGCGCTACAGCGTCCCAAACGGTTTTTGGGCTCGGCCCGGAAGGTGGAGGAGGGTGGTTCGTTGACGATCATCGCCACCGCCTTGGTCGATACCGGCAGCAAAATGGATGACGTGATCTTTGAAGAGTTCAAAGGGACCGGTAACCAGGAAATCGTGCTCGACCGCCGTCTGGTCGACCGGCGTATCTGGCCGGCCATCGACATCAACGCCAGCGGGACTCGGCGGGAAGAGATGTTGATGGATCCCGAGGAATATCGCCGCGTTTGCATCCTGCGTCGGGTCCTCAATGAAATGAACTCACCCGACGCGATGGAACTGCTACTCGGCCGCCTGGCCAAGACCCGCAGCAACGCGGAGTTCCTAATGAGCATGAACGCCAGCTAGTCGGTCGATGTCAAAACACACCGAGGCGGAGCAATCTCCGTTTCGCAGTGGCGGCGACTCCACTCACCTATCCGTTCCCACCTAGCAAGGAATTTATCGTGGTTACCATATACGAAGGGGACCCCAAGTCTCCCGTGATGAAGATCGCGATTATTGTTTCCAAATACAACGCCTCGATCACCGAAAGGTTGCTCGAAGGGGCCTTGGAAACCTTGCGGGCACATGAGGTCCCGGAAAACAATATCGATGTAGCCAAGGTGCCGGGGGCCTGGGAGTTGACCGTCGCGGCCGCCCAAATGGCGCGAACCCGACGCTACCAAGCGGTCATCTGTTTGGGGGCGGTGATCAAAGGGGAAACGACCCACGATCAGTACATCAACCAGCAAGTCAGCCACAACCTGGGGCAACTATCCCTGGAGTGTGGTATCCCCATTACTTTCGGGCTCCTCACTTGCAACACGGTGGAACAGGCGATCAATCGCGCCGGCGGAAGCGTCGGCAATAAGGGGAGCGAATCGGTGCTCGCGGCCCTAGAGATGATCGATCTGCTCCGGCAAATTCCCTCCGGTTAACCGCAGGGCGTTATAATACCGTCTGTAAGGAGCCCACGGGCCGACAAAACCGCCCCAAAAAACTTGCCGCACCCATCACCTCGGCATCCTCAACAGCGGACGCAACCTCAGGCGAATAACAGAACGAACCAACCAGGCCATGGCAAGACGTAGTCGAGCACGGGAAGTGGTGCTCCAAATTCTTTATCAGGAAGATCTCAATCCGGATGCCGACCCTCGGCTCGCCGATGAATTCCTGCGTGGGCGTTTGAAACAAGACGAACAGTTGATCGAGTTCGGACGCTACCTGTTGATAGGAACGCGCGAACATCGCAAAAAGATCGACATGCAACTCGAACGATTCGCCGACAACTGGAGCCTCAAGCGAATGGCGGCCACCGACCGCAATCTGCTCCGGCTCGGTGCCTTCGAGATCTTGTACTCCAACACCCCGGGGCGGGTCGCGATCAACGAGGCGGTGGAGTTGGCGAAACGTTTTGGCGGTAAGCACTCTCCTCAGTTCGTCAACGGACTGTTGGACCGTGTCCTGAAAAGCCGACCCGCGGACGATCAACCGCCGTCGTCATAGCTTCTGTCGTTGCCGACACCGGTAAAGACTTCCCGCGGCGTATCACTTAAAATACGGGGCTAACCTCCCGGCCTAGTACCTCGTACGGAATACAGATTACCCATGGGTCTGTTCGGATTCGGAAAATCGAAACCAGCGTCGGACGAAACACCAGGAGCCGAGTCGGAAGAGCACTCCAGTGGCTTCTTCTCCCGACTTTCCAGCGGTCTGGAAAAAACCCGCCGGGTCCTCAACACCGACATCCGCGACCTGTTCAAGGCGGAAGGTCGGCTGATTGACGACGAGTTCCTCGCGGAACTGTACGCCATTTTGATCCGCACCGACATGGGAACCGGCCCCGCGGGAAAAATCCGCGATCAAATCCGGTCGGAGTTCCGCGGCCGAGTCGTCCACATGGAAGATGTGCTGACTCGCGTCAAGGCAGAGCTCTTCGCGCTGATGGACCAAGGCAAGCCAACCTTCAATTTCCCAGCCAGCGGCCCAACGGTCATCATGGTGGTAGGGGTCAACGGAGCGGGCAAAACAACCTCGATCGCCAAGCTGGCCCATCTGTTTCGCAGCCAGGGCAAGTCGGTTCTGTTGGCTGCGGGAGACACCTTCCGGGCCGCCGCGGCGCAGCAATTGACGATTTGGGCCGAGCGGATCGGGGCGGACATCGTCTCCGGCGAGCAGGGGGCCGACCCAGCCAGTGTCGTGTTCAAGGCGGTAGAGCAGGGGTTGGCCCAGGGGGTGGATGTCATCATCCTCGATACGGCCGGACGCCTGCAGACCCAGAAAAACCTGATGACGCAGTTGGAAAAGATCCGCCGGGTCGCCGGAAAGAAGATCGAGGACGCGCCGCACGAGGTCCTGCTGGTACTCGACGCTACCGCCGGCCAGAACGGCATCAGCCAGGCCAAGGGATTCTCCGAGGCGACCGGCTGCACCGGCATCATCCTCACCAAACTGGACGGCACGGCCAAAGGGGGCGTCGTGGTGCCCATTCGACAAACGTTCCAGTTGCCGGTCAAATTCATCGGCGTGGGGGAAAAGCCGGAAGACTTCGCCGACTTCGACCCCCAGCAGTTTTGCGATGCCCTGTTCGCCGATTCTTAACCGGTGATCGCGTGAGGTGGCCATTTCCTGGCCACTCCCGGACGTGTCGCTTGCCTTCGAAAGCCACTGGCCACTCTTTCTCGCTTTCGAGGCGAGCTCATCTCGCCGACCGAGGCCAGCATGAGTGGCAATGGCATGTTCTCCGCCCGTAGCGATGGATTCTTAGGCACAAAGGCGGTTTCAGGCCCCGGATTGCGTCTCGGGAAGTTGCTGACTTAGCGTGCATCCTTACTGCGCAGAATCTTTGCAACTGGGGATTTGTGGTGATTTTGTCGCTATAAAGCGAATTTTCTCATCAAACCCTAAGTGTCTATCGGATCACGGGATAGGCCACTTTTTGACCGCCTCACCTTCTTCTGGTCTGGGCCAAATGCTGGCAATGGCACACCTGTTGCTTTCAAGGGGGTTCGTGCACACAGCCCGGATCCGAGAAGGCGCTAACTAAAGTCTCGGTTCGGAGCTCACTTTGGCCCTGGCAGTAATTGGCCGTCGTTTGTTCCATTGTTTTTAAGGTACGAATCACATGTTAAGTTCCCTCTCCCTCCCGACGAGAGCGTGGTCGATGATGACCTTGATCGCACTCTCACTCCTAATCACTGGTCCTCTCCTCGCGCAAGATGCGGAAGAGGGCAGCACCGCGGCGGAAGTCGAAGCGGTCGAAGAAGCTCCTGCGGAAGAAGCCGCTGAAGAAGAAGCTGTCGAAGATACTCCCGCATTGCTTCGCGATGAAGTCAACGCCCTCTGGACCTGCTTAGCGGCGTTCCTTGTGTTCTTCATGCAGGCGGGCTTCGCCTTAGTGGAAGCTGGTTTCACGCGAGCGAAAAACGCGTGCAACATCATTATGAAGAACTTGCTCGACCTATCCGTCGGCTCTCTCTCCTTCTGGATGATCGGCTTCGGGCTAATGTTCGGTGCCTCGAACGGCTGGTTCATCACCGACACGAGCTTCTTCTTCTTCGATGGCAGCAGCGACGCCGCCTTGGAGCTAAGCTCGGAACCGTTTAACTGGGCGTTTTTGATCTTCCAGACCGTGTTCTGTGCGACCGCCGCCACCATCGTCTCCGGTGCCGTCGCCGAGCGTACCAAGTTCACTGGTTACATCGCCTACTCGATTTTGATCTGCGTGATCGTTTACCCGATCTTCGGTAGCTGGGGTTGGGGATCGCTGTATGCCGGTGAAGGCTGGTTGGAGAAGATGGGCTTTTATGACTTCGCTGGTTCCACCGTCGTTCACTCCATCGGTGGCTGGGCCGCCTTGGCTGGGGCGATCGTCATCGGTCCTCGCATCGGCAAGTACACCAAAGATGGTAACGTCAAACCGATCCCTGGGCACAACATTCCGCTGGCCGCTCTGGGTGTCTTCATCCTGTGGTTGGGATGGTTCGGGTTCAATGCTGGTTCGACCACTTCGGTCGATGGTGGCGGATTTGCTTTCATTGCCGTGACCACCAACCTGGCTGCCGCAGCGGGTTCCGTGGGTGCGTTGATTACCTCTTGGATCTTGTTCAAGAAGCCTGATCCGTCCTTCGCCCTCAACGGTGCCTTGGCTGGTCTGGTCTCGATCACCGCGGGCTGCGATGCCATGAGCCCCGCGTTTGCCGCACTCGCTGGACTTTTGGGCGGCGTGCTGGTGGTCTTCTCGGTGGTCTTCTTCGACAAACTGAAGATCGATGATCCGGTGGGTGCCATCTCGGTTCATGGTGTGTGTGGTGCTTGGGGTACCCTCGCGGTCGGCTTGTTCATGACGGATGGCGGACTGGTTACCGGTGGTGGTGCTGGCCAACTAACGACCCAGTTTATCGGTGTTGGTGCCGGTTTCATCTGGGCCTTTGGTACCAGCATGATCATCTTCCTGGCGATCAAATACACGATCGGTTTGCGAGTCAGTGCCGAAGAAGAGATGGAAGGCTTGGACATCACCGAACACGGGATGTACGCCTACCCACCTCACTTGGTCTCGGAATCGACCTCGACCGGCAAGGCTGGCTAGTTCCAGCGGACTTGCTTGAATCACGGATCGCCCTTGGGGCATACCCTCGGGCGGTCTGATCACGAAGATACTTCGGCCTTTGCCTGGGCCAGAAGTTCTACCCCAATGACTTGGAAGAGTGTTCCGCCTCACTCTTCCAAGTCGGGGTTTTTTCTTGGGTAAACGTTTTTTCTATTCGGCTTGGTTTCTCACCGATGCCTTTGAGTTCTCCGCCCCGCACTTGTCGCGGAACCGGCGGGGATTTACATTCGAGAGTTGCAGCAGTGTCCCCTCGCCCGCTCGGAATCGCCCCATGAAACTTGTGATCGCCATCATCCAGCCCAGTCGCCTAGAAGCGGTTAAGGAAGCCCTGACCGAGGTGGAAGTGGTCCGCCTGACCGTGATGGACTGCCAAGGTTTCGGTCGCCAGAAAGGGCAGACCGAGGTCTACCGCGGGCACGAGTTCACTGTCAACCTACTCCGTAAGGTGCAGCTTCAGATCGCGGTGAACGAGGACTTCGTGGAACCAACGATCGACGCAATCATTAAGGGTGCCCGAACCGGCGATCAAGGAGAAATCGGCGATGGCAAGATCTTTGTCGTCCCGATGGATGACTGCGTCCGCATCCGCACCGGGGAACGTGGCCCGGAAGCGATTTAATCGGGGCGTTCCCTCTACTGTTGCTCCAGCACCTCGCTAACACGGTTGGGCATCTCCTGCGGATCTCGCGGCACGCCCATCCAGACAGAAACAATGCGTCCCTCGCGATCAACCAGCAGCGTGGTGGGATATCCTCCCCACGGGCTGATCCGATGCAGATGCTGGCGAAATCCGCCGTGGGTATCGACATAAACCGGCAACTCCGTGTTGAACCGGGCCAAGACCGTGTGGCTATTGGGTGCTAGGTTTTCCAGATCTTCGGAGTACCCTGGCACCCCGTTGGGGTTCCAGGCCCCATCGGAGGAGATGGAGAGCAGTTGGAAATCGGAATTCTCGGAAAACTGCTTCCTCATCTGTAGCAAATCGGGGAATTCCTGCAGGCAGTATCCACACCAGGGGCCCCAGAAGTTGATCAGGGTGACCTTCCCGGCAAGATCCCCCAGCGGCAGACGCTCTTCGGCGTTTACCAACGGGTCGAGCATGACGTCCGGCAGTTGGGTGCCGACCCAAGGATGGGCACCCGGCGGTTTAGGGCCCAAGCGTTGAATCGCCACCAAGGTCCCCAGCCCGGCCGCCAGACAAACCGCGGCGTACCAGAGCCAGGTTGCTCCTCGTCCGCTGGCTGGTTCGGCCTGCTGTTCCGCACCCCAGGAATCGGTCTCTTGCGTCATTGTGTTCCGTCTTCTATCGAACATTCTAGAAAGATTTGCGTTTCATTAACCCAGCAGTGCATTGTACCGCCCTGCGGCCCAACCGTTAAATTGTCATGAAACCGAACCGCCCCCACCAGGGTGGCAAGAATCGCTATTCGAGGAATTCGGCCTGTGGATTAAGCTATAGATGGTATCACCCCATCGTGCTTGTCCGCCGTCGCCACCTGTAATGCCTCTGGATTCTTCTTCCTGGTTCGAAATAATGGAGTTGGATCGATGTCTACAATCGAGCATTCCGCCGTTCCTTTTCTGTTCTCGGGCCCGCCGGTGAGCGTCATGACGTTTGAAGTCGAGTTGAAATTTCCGGTTTCCGACCTATCGCCGATCGAGCTCCGCCTGGAATCGCTGGGCGCGGTGATCGAGGTGCCGGTTCACCAAAGCGACATTTATTACTGCCACCCCTCGCGCGACTTCGCCCAAACCGACGAAGCGCTGCGAATCCGCCGCGTGGGGAGCAAGAATTTTGTGACCTACAAAGGCCCTAAGCTGGACGACGACACCAAAACCCGGCGCGAGATCGAAGTTCCCTTGATCTCCGGGGCCGAGGGGGCCAAGAATATTGTCGAGCTGATCGAGGCCCTCGGATTTGAGCAGTGCGCCCAAGTGGTTAAGAACCGCCGCAAGGCGTCCCTCCAGTTCGACAATTTCCAGGTGGAAGCGGCCCTGGACGAGGTCGTGGACCTGGGGACCTTTGTGGAACTGGAAATTTCCGCCGATCAAACCCAACTGGAAGCGGCCAAACAGGCGATCTCGCATTTGGCAAGCGAACTGGGCCTGACCCAAAGCGAGCGACGCAGCTATCTGGAACTGGTGATCGCCCAACCGACCAATCTCTAAATCTCTAACCTGCGCGGGCTTTCTCGCCCGCGCGATTCCCTTCGATAGAAAAATTTTGACGGGTACGCGAAACTCAAGTTTCGAACCGGGGTTTTAACCTCCAGCTAGAAACATTTCGGCTCCTTCGAAGGTCATTGCAGCGCATGCGTCTCACGGCGCACCCCACATGCGGGGGTGTGGTTTCTTAGCTTACCAACACCCCTTTTCCCAGGAACAAGAAATGAAATCGATTCACTTTGCGCTAGCTGCAGTGGCGGCATCCCTTTTGGCGGTAGGCACGACCTCTGCCCAAGAAGAACGCGGAGGCCGATCCGCCCCCCAAGACCGAGAAGTCAAAATCTTCTCCGTCGAAAAAGGAAACGCCGGCGAACTGGCTGACATGCTGCGGGAATTATTTCCCGGCGGCGACCGTGGTGTCGTCCAGCTTGCCCAAATGCGAGGTGGCCTGCCTGGCCTATCTTCGCTAAAAGTCTCGGTCGATCGCCGCACCAACAGCATTGTTGCCCTCGGCTCCAGTGATGAATTAACGATGGTCGAGACAATTCTCGCCAAGCTGGATGAAAAAGAATCCGCGACCCCCTCGCGTCCAGCCGCGGGACGGGGTCCACAGCGAGGACCTCAAGCACGCGGCCCCATGGGCCGAGGCGGCCAGTTCGGACCTTCCCGCGGATTCATGGGGCCTCAGGGTCCTGGATTTGGCAGAGGCCCGCAGATGGGCCCCGGCTCGATGCGGGGTAGGGGCATGGGTCGTCCGGATGCACGTGGCCCACAGGGTGAACGTTCGGAACGCGCTCGTCCGGAGCGTGGCCGTGGCGAAGGAGACCGTCCACAGGCCGATCGTCCGCGTGAAGGTGGACCCCGTGAAGGTCGCGGAGAACGCCCGGAAGCGGGACGCCGTGAAGGCGACCGGCCCGAAACGGGACGCGAAGGCCGACCCGACAGGGGACGTGGTCCCGGTATGGGTCGACCTGGACAGAGTCGACCGGATGGTCGTGCTCAGGAGGGTCGTCCGTTCGATCCAATCGACTATCTGAAGCGGTTGGATGCCAATGGAGATGGCGTTCTGGACGAGAGTGAACTGGAGGGTCGTGCCCGTGGATTTGTTCGAAACCTTCAAGAACGGCTCGGAATGGACAACAGCGGTGAGGTCTCCATCGAAAAACTAACTGCGGAACTGAAGAAACGGCAAGGACGCGAAACGGAAGGACGCGGTCCTCGTCCGGAACGAGGGGACGCCGAAGGCCGTCGCGATGGCCGACGAGGCGATCAGCCTCGGGGCGAGCGTGAGCGAGATGGTTCGCGGCGTGAACGCTCACGGTCCAGCGATTCCACCAATACCGAAACGGAAACCGAAACGAAGTCCGAGGAATCGAAAGACGCCCCGGTTGAGGAGAGCTCTGCCGAATAAGCCTCGACAGACAATTTGATTTTCCAGGATCATCGTCTATCTCCCTAGACGAGGTCTTAGAAGCCCTGGGTCGTAATTTACCGCGCACGCGACCCGGGGCTTCGCCTTTTCTTGTTCGGTGCGTTGGGCAGTCGGTGCGGTCGTCGGCCAAGGTCATTTGCTTTATATTCGAAGGATGGAAACATCCCGCGACCTGCAATCGCCCGACCTACCGCCGGAATCCGAATCCGGCGCGGCTCTGATTTCCAAGCAGGAAGCGATCGACCGAGATCACCGCTACAACTTCCTGCTGCTCACTCTCTACCAAACAACGCTCCGCTGCGGCTGGATCTTCAAGACCGAAAGCATCATCATTCCGGCGGTGCTGGATTTGATCGCCGGCCCAGGCTGGGTGCGTGGTTTGCTGCCGGTACTTAGTCGCTTTGGCCAAAGCATTCCACCCCTAATCTATGCCAACCACCTGCGGGGTATGGCGCGGAAGAAGTGGTCTCTCTTTGGAACGTCGCTGGGAATGTCGGCCTCGTTCTTAATGCTGGCCGCCTTGTTCATTCCGGCCGTTCGAGAGCGGGTTTCCCAGGTTGCGATGGTCGTGGCATTCCTCGCCTTGTACACAGTCTTCTTTGTCGCCACCGGGCTGAATCAAATTGGCTTCGGTACGGCCCAGGGCAAAATCATCCACGCCGGCAAACGGGGCCGGTTGATGATGCTGGCGAACGTAGTGGGGGCGACAGTGGCTATATCGCTAGTCGCGGTTTTGATGCCTCGCTGGCTCACACCGGAGGGAACCCATGTCAACTGGCTGTTTGGTTTTTCCGGGCTGACCTTCGTGCTAAGCGCCTTGGTGGTGATGTGGATCAAGGAACCTCCCGACGAGCATCCCACCACGCGAACCACCGCCGGGAAACTATTCCTGGAAGCGGTGGGAATCTTCCGAACCGATCGCCACTTTCGCCTGCTGTGTCTGGTGGCCGCGGCCTATGGATGCTCGCTGATGCTGTTTCCCCACTACCAGGCGCTGGCGCGGGATCGCTTTGAAATCACCATGGATCGCCTCGTCTACTGGGTGATGATCCAAAACGCGGGCACCGCCGTTTGTAGCCTCTTGGCGGGTCCCTTGGCGGACTGGAAAGGGAACCGACTGGCTCTGCGGGTGATGATGCTGGGGGTGGTCGCCATCCCGATCGTCTCGCTAATCCTGGTTCACCTGGGAGGGGGTTGGGGGACGGTCGCCTTCGACTGGATGTTTCTGTTGATTGGAGTGACCCCGATCACCTACCGCTCTTTGACCAACTACACGTTAGAACTGGTCCCGCCGAGCGAGCACCCGCGCTACCTCGCGACCCTCAGCCTGTGCATCGCCGCCCCGGTTTTCACCTCACCACTGTTGGGCCTATTGATCGACGTGACCTCGTATGAGTTGGCCTTCAGCCTGATGGCGGTCGTGCTGTTTATGGGTTGGTTGGTTACGCTGCGGATGATCGAACCGCGGCATTTTCCGCCGCGGTAGACGCGGGGGTTGTTAACTACTCGCGCTGCGATAGCTTTTCAAAGCCTTCACAAACAACCACCTTGAACCGAGCAAACTGAATGCCGTGGCGAACAGGGCGAAGATCGCCAGTTGCGTGGCAGCGCCCTGATCGATCCCCAACGGCCGGGCCAAGATCCTTGCCGGGACATTTACCACAATTAGAATTGGGATCGCAAACGTGAAGATCAACTGCAAGGTGTGTCCCACCGGCCCCCGATAGATCTCCATTGGGTAGCGGGAAAAGCTGGTGATGTAAAACCAAAAGTCATACAGCGATTGATTCCGTCCCAGCCAGATACTCGATGCGGCCAGCACAATCATCAAGCTGTACAGGATCGCCACCCCGCACAGCACAAACAGCGGATAGCCGATCACCATCCAAGGGGTGAGGACCAGCGGGTTTTCGCTCCGATAGCTCAGGTTGTAAACACTCACGCTAAGCAGCACGATTCCAAAGAAGAAGTTGGCCATCGAGGGCCAGTTGACCTTCTCGAACGAAACGAGGAACTGGGTGTCGATCGGTTTGAGCAGAGCAAAGTCCAACCTGCCGGTGCGGATTAGGTCGGAAAACTCTTGGATGTTCGGCATGAAGAAAGTTTGCACCAGACTGTTGATGAACAGCGTGGTGGCAAGGAACACGAAGAACTCGAACTTTCCCCAACCGGTGCCTTCGCCAATCGAGTTGGTGAAGCTAAAGATCAACAGGTAAAACCCGAGATTCATCGCTACCCACGACATGCTCGCGATGCATTCCACCCAAAAATTCGAGCGGAAGCTAAGGTCGCGCACCAAACTGTTCCGGAGGAACGTCAGCCAAACCAACAGGTAGGAGGGGCGATCTTGCATCAGCCGGTCAACCTCCATATCCGCTGTAACGTTTCACGCCATAGTGAAACGCCAACCGGCAAATCACCATGAACGCCACTACCCAGGCTAGTTGCACAAGCAGCCCGATGACCAGCTCCCACCCTTCGATCTTCCCCAGGAAAACCGCCGCCGGGAAATAAGCCAGGTACATCAGCGGCAACGACTTCACAATCAACCCCCACGGCCCCGGCAAGGCGGTCAGCATGTCCAGCGGGAACATGTGCCCGGAGAGGAAGAACGAGAACAGCATGTAAACAAACAGGAGCGAGCGGACCTCCAAAAACCAGAACCCGATCATCCCGATCGAGGCTTCCATGAAAAACCCGATCATAAACGCCATGATCAAGGATGCGATGAACGCCAAAATGATTTCCGGTGGTGGCCAACCATCAAAAAATCCGCGGCATAGGTAAAACACAATCACAAACGGGATGATCGCCATGATGTAATACGTCACTTTGTGGGCCATTCGATTGAGCAGGAAAAAGCTGATCAAATCCAACGGCTGGACCAAGTATTTCTTGATCTCTCCCTCGCGAATCTGCAAAGCAATTCCGGACGCCAACCCAGGCATACTGGAAAAGGCGCGGGAAATGGTCGAGAGGAGGTAATAGGCCACAATATTGTGGTAGCTATACCCCACAATCTCGGTTTCGCCGGCCGCGTCCCCTTCCTGCGCCGCTCTGGCCCCGAACACGGCCGACCACAAAAACACCTGGGTCACGATCGGCAGAAAACGCATCAGCGTCCCGAGCATGAAGTCTCCCCGGTAAACCAACTTCTCATGGAAGTTGATCTGGAAGATCGCCCACCAAGTGGCGACTCGCGCCGACCAATCGGAGATCGGCGGGCTGACTTCGTGTTCCGCGGTTTGGCTCGACATCAAACTCCCTGTACCGCGTGCTGAGGGGCTTTCTGATCACTCGATTCGGGCGGCGCGAGCGAAAAGACCTCGGCAATCACCTGTTCCAGCGGTGGGTCCTCGACACTCACGTCCGCCACCTCATACTTGTCGAGCAGCGCGGACAGGGCCTTCCCCACATCGGCCCGCTCGACCCGCAGCTTCACCTTCGGCGGTTCCCAGTGCAGGATCTCACCAAACCGCGCCAGGTCGCTCGGCATCCGATCATCCGCGAACAACAGCGAGACCACCTTATAGCCGCCAAACCGGGTAACAATCCCGTCGAGCGAGCCATCGTAAATCACAATGCCGTGGGCGATCACCACCACGCGTTGGCACAACGCGGCGATATCCTTCATGTAATGGCTGGTGAGCAGCACGGTGATCTTCCGCTGCTCCTGATAGCGTTTGAGAAATTTTTGGATGTTGTGCTGGGCGATGACATCCAGCCCGATCGTCGGTTCGTCCAAAAACAGCACATCGGGAGAGTGGAGCAGAGCGGCGATCAGCTCCATTTTCATCCGCTCACCCAGCGAAAGATTGCGAACCGGCTGCCCCAGCAGCTCGCGGACCCCCAGCAGTTCGGTCAGTTCGTCCTTGGTGCGGTCGAACTGGGCCGGATCGATCCGGTAAATCTTTTGGTGTAGCCGGAAACTATCCTGAGCGGGCAGATCCCACCAGAGTTGATTTTTCTGCCCCATGACCAGCGCAAACTTCCGCCGGTAAGCGTTGGCGCGTTTCCAAGGGACATGCCCCATCACGCTGGCCGTACCACTGGTGGGGTTAATCACACCGGAAAGCAGCTTGAGCGTGGTGGTCTTGCCGGCCCCGTTGGGTCCGAGAAAGGCGACAAACTCGCCCTGCTGGACCTCTAAGTCGATCCCGCGAACCGCCTCGACCTGTTTGTACTCTCGGTGCCATAGGCCGCGGACCGAGGCCAACAGCCCCTCCTGCTTCTGATAGACCTCGTAGGTCTTAGTCAACTTTTTGAGCTGGATAATGGGTTCCATAGCTTCGATTATAGCCGCCGTGGGATCGTTGGCACAGCAAGGGGTTGTCCCGAAGGATGCCTTCATGCACGTGTTAAGTCGTCTGGAGAAGCGGATTTGCTTCGCGTTGTCGTGTTTTCCGAGATTCGATATAATCCGTTTTGATTTCCGCGGCCAAGGCCATGCCTGGGTAGGGATTCCCAGACAACCGTCGGCCACCGCGAAGCCATGGCAACTCAACAGCGGAACGTGCAGGGATGATACGGATCGGCATGGGACACGACACCCACCGTTTAGCGGATGGGGGACCGCTACGCTTGGGCGGGATCGAGATCCCACACGAAAAACATCTGGTCGGCCATAGTGACGCCGATGTTTTGATGCACGCCGTGACCGACGCGATTCTCGGAGCCGCCAATTTGCCCGATATTGGCGAACTTTTCCCCGATACGGCCGCCGAAAACAAAGGACGCGACTCCGCTGATTTTCTCCGAGCCGCCTATCGTCAGGTCCAGCAAGCGGGATATACCTTGGTCAACGTCGATTGTGTCGTCCTCGCCCAGCGCCCTAAACTTTCGCCCCACAAAGCAGCGATGAAGGCCCGGCTGGCGGAGATCCTGGGGGTCGAGACAAGCCAAATTGGCATCAAAGGCAAGACCGGCGAATCGGTCGGAGCCATCGGCCAAGAACAGGCCATCACCGCCCAGTGTGTCGCGTTGGTGATCCACACCGTCGGCACCGCCTGACAACAAGACATTGACACCCCGTCCAAAACCCATATTCACGTCACACCCATCAAGCCGCCACCTCTCTCGCCGAGATCCTCAGGCTTCATTCAAACTACGAAGGCCCAACCGATGAGTAGTCTGCGTGTTTACGACACCTTGACCAAGAAGAAAACGCCGCTGGAGCCGGTTAACCCCGGCAAGGTTGGCATCTACCTGTGCGGGCCGACCGTTTACGACAAGGCCCACATCGGACACATGGTCGGGCCGGTCATCTTCGATACCATCAAGCGGTACCTTCAGTTCAACAATTACAACGTCCGCTTGGTGGTCAACATCACCGATGTCGACGACAAGCTGATCCACAAGGCCAACGAACGTGGCATCAGCATGGAAGAGGTCGCGCAAGAAAACATTGCAGACTACCTGCACAACCTGGCCGCTCTGGGTGTCGATCAGATTGACGACATGCCCAAAGCGACCGAGCACATGGACGAAATCATCACCTTCGTCCAAGACCTGATCAAAAAAGGGTTTGCCTACGAGTCGGCCGGGGATGTTTACTTCGAAGTCTCAAAGGACCCCAACTACGGCAAGCTGACCAACCGCAGCATCGACGCGATGCAAGGGGAAGGGGGAGACGCCGCCGCGCGGAAACGCAACCCGGGCGACTTCGCTCTCTGGAAATCGGCCAAGCCAGGCGAACCCTCCTGGGACAGCCCCTGGGGCAAAGGCCGGCCCGGTTGGCACATCGAGTGTTCCGCCATGAGCCGCCGCCTGCTGGGCGAGACGTTTGATATCCACGGGGGTGGGCTCGACCTGACGTTCCCCCACCATGAGAATGAACTGGCCCAAAGCGAGTGCTGCCACGGCAAGCCGATGGTACACTACTGGATGCACAATGGCCTGCTCCGTTCCGATCCGACCGCCGGCAAGATCGGCGGCAAGGCGGATCGCGAAGCAAGCGACGATGACGCCGGCGGCAAGATGAGCCGCTCCAAAGGGGCCGGCGGCTTAGCCGACTTGATTGGCAGGCAAGGGGGAGAGCGAATCCGGTTTTTCCTCCTGCGGACCCACTATCGCAGCACCATCCTGTTCAGCGAACCGGCCATCGCCGAAGCGGGCACCGGCCTGGAAACCTTTTACCGGCTGTTCGAACGGTACGAGCGGATCACCGGCAAATCGTTCTATGCCATCACCCCCAACCAAGTCCGTACTGAGGGTGAAATCACGCCGGGTAAAAACTCGTTGCTACTCGCCCTGAAAAAACACCGCGACGCCTATCTCGACAAGATGGACGACGACTTCAACACCGGTGGCGGAGTCAGCGAGCTGTTCGAGATTGTCCGCGCCGTCAACAAGTTCATCGACCAGGAAAAACTGGAAGAGAACAAGCAGGCGGATTTCGCACCGTTGGATACAGCCCTGGCGACATTGCGGGAACTGACTGCCATTTTGGGCCTCTTTACCAAGGCACCGAAAAAGGCGTCCGGTGAGGATAGCGGCCTGGTCGATTCGCTGATGAGCCTGGTGATCGACCTCCGCGCGGCGGCCCGGAAGCGAAAGGATTTTGAAACCAGCGACCTGATCCGTGACCGCCTGGGAGAACTGAAAATCACCCTGGAAGACCGCAAAGACGGAACCTTGTGGCGTCAGGATTAGCACGCCTAGGGAGCGAAAAAGGGGTCAGGACTCTTTTTAGTTATCCGTAAACCAGTTGAAAATGTTTCGTTAAAAAGAGTCCTGACCCCTTTTTCGCGGCCCACCGCAGGGAAGTGGCATGATTGAACCAACCACAGAGCAACCTGAAGACCAGCAAATCCGCATCCTGGGCGTCGACCCCGGGATGAACATCACCGGATACGGGATCATTGAACCGCACGGTTCGCAGATCAAGGTGATCGAGGCGGGGATTGTTCGGGGCAAAACCAAAGGTTCCATCACCGCTCGGGTCCACGAGATCCATCAAGGCATCACCGAGGTGATCCAATCGCTCAAGCCGACGGTGATGGCGATGGAGGAACTTTACTCCCATTACGACCGCCCCAAAACGGCGATCATCATGGGACATGCCCGGGGCGTGTTGTGCCTAGCCGCGGCCCAAAACAATTTGAAGCTGCACCACTACTCGGCCACCCAAGTCAAAAAGATTCTGACCGGCAGCGGCCGAGCCCCCAAGACCCAAGTGCAAAGCTCGATCCAGCGGGAGCTCGGCCTGTCCGAGATCCCCGAACCGGCCGACGTCGCCGACGCCTTGGCGATCGCCCTGTGCCACCATTACCTCGGCCGACCACTCGCCATCCTATAACGAAGGTTCGGGTGCCATGCCCACGCCCTCCAACGTGGGCATGTTTTGGCGGGTTGATTTTCAAGCAGTAACTCGATTAACAACGACCAACCGCGAGTCCCCACGACAGCCACCACAGGAAAACCACCCTTGATTACCAAAATCACCGGCCAAGTGGTCGAAGTCGGCCTGACCCACCTGACGATGTCGATCGACGCCTTCGAGTATGAGGTCTTGATCCCGGAATTCGTCCGCCGTCAGGTCCAAAACCAAATCGGCGAGGTCATCTCGCTGCACACCATCCAATACCTCGACGGCAACCCCCAACAAGGCCGCCTCACACCCCGGCTGATCGGCTTCTCCAACCCGGTCGAGCGGGAATTCTTCGAACTGATCTGCTCGGTCGACGGTGTCGGCTCCAAAAAAGCCCTTCGCGCGATGGTCCGCCCAGTGCAAGAGGTCGCCACTCAAATCGAAGAACAGGACGCCAAAGGCCTCTCCGCCTTGCCCGGCATCGGCCCAGCCATGGCGGAGCGAATCATCGCCAAACTCCGCCGCAAAGTCCCGAAGTTCGCGCTGCTGATCGGCGGAGCAGGAGAGGGCGCGACCCCAGCCGGAAGAGACATCACCTCAGAAACCTTCGAAGTCCTCCTCTCCCTCGGGCACAACGAAGCAGACGCAAGGAAACTCCTGGACGCCGCCCTGAAGGAGAAGAAATCGTACAAGGATGTGGAGTCGTTGTTGCAGGCGGTTTATGCGGTGGTGCATCGGGAGTAGGGGACAATCCAAGTAACGTCCGTTATTTGAACTCCACATTTCATATCGGATATAGAGTATTTTTGCGGACTTATTTCTCCCGTCTAAGCTAAAACCAACTTGCATATCAGCATTCTCGCAGCTATGCTGCCACTACAGGGCTGCTTCAAAGGTACTCATCAGACGGGGGATTAAATGGTCAAATATATCACTTTCACGATTGTTCTCTGTTCTCTCCTGTTAACTTCCCCTTCCCACGCTTCCGCTGGTATATTTGGGCGATGGAGGTGTCGGCCACTTCCTCCACGTTTGCTTCCAACTACCGAATGCACCGAAATTACGCAACTACCGACGAGGCAGACCACGATCGGAGTTCTCCAAGATCAAATTCGCGATCTGCGAGAGCGCATTGAAATATTAGAAGCCAACTGACCCCCTCAACAGAAGGCGAGTTTGCCAAAAGGCTGCTGGAAAGTATAGCTACGATCCCAAGATTGCGATGTGAACACGTTCGAGATTTTTTCACTTCGTGAGGTGTCATACTCGAAGACTATCGCAGCGGTGTGGGTTCTATGACAACGCATTGCCGCAGGACCCTAGGAACCATCAGACATATTCAGCGTGACGACATGGATACTCTCCTTTAGCACCGCGGCGAGTGAGCTTGTCCCAACTCGATCAAAAACGCCTGAAACTCGCACTCTACTTCCAATCCTCGTTTCAATACTCCAGCCACTTTCATATTGGGCAAATGAAGCATAAATCCGATCCGCCCCTCTTGCATCACGCTTATCAGAGATTACGTAGGCTGCCTTGACTTCTTCATTTTCCCGCGTCGCCGGAACTGGGGGCTTGACATCCAAAACAAAAGCATCCCAGGTAAACTTTTTTCCTTCATACTTTTCTCGCAACTTATCAAGACCAGCGGGGTCATTATGCACTAGTCGATATTCACCAAGGAAGTCTGAGATCGAGACGTCAACAGGAATAGCATTGGGTTTAAGATTTTCCTTTATGAACCTCGAAACGGCCAAGGACACGTGGCTCCTATCGGACCTCGGTCTACAGATTGACAGATGGTCCTCATCCACAGGAATAGGGAAAACGCCTGATATTCTTGGATCACCGCTTGACTCAGTCACAATGATACCCAACCCACTAGTTGGTTTTTTCTCGACTAGCGCCAAAACTGCAATTTCATTTCTCTGAGAATTATCTTTAAACCAAGTCATGAGCCGGCGAAGCACGCTTGAATCGCGTCTCAAGTCCTCGATCAGCGGCGTACTTCGATGAACCGCGCTTATTTTGTTCAGATAACTGGCATGATCGGAACCTGACAGTGGCGATGACAAAAACGCTATACCCTTTGTTTGGCTAAAGATTTCACGAAACTCTCGCCTGGAAAGCGTAGCCCCCTTTTCCATCATCTGAATAGCTATTACGCCTCCCAAGCTATGGCAAACAAACACGATAGGACGATCTCCTAAGCCGTTTAGGTGCATCTGATCCAAGAGATTCTCTGCTCGATCTGAAATAGACATCGCCCTCCCATCCCACTCCGATCGATACGCGTCGTAATCGAGCAGCCATACTCCGGCGTCGCCAAATTGATCATGTACAGAAGTAGGCCAATAATATTCCGCGTCCGGCGTCCCCCAGTTGGTTTGCGCATCGGCTCCCAAACCATGAATGAACACAACATCCCCTATCCGATTTAAATTATCAGTCCCTGCTAGTGGAATTACTGCGATCTCCTTTCTCGCATCGCCCCGCACTGTGCATATAATAAAAAAACACAGCGGCAACATGATGACCACTGCAATCACTGAATAGACAGGATAACACCTCACAATGTTAGACAGCCGACGCCCTACATTGACCATGAAAGCGAAACACCTCTGCACTGCATCTGTCCTCACTATTTGACGCAACATAAATGCACATTTTTACTTAATTAAACTGGATGCGATTTACGCCTTAGATAATTGAATCATATCCAAGGCAGCTTGTTACGCCGATTATTGCTCTATCATACCAAGGCCATAGAGCAACGAATTCCTATGACCAGTCCGATTAACTTTAGCAAATCTAGAAGCACAAACGCATTTCGATTGAAACCCGTTTTATCGCTCTTCCACAGTCACCACCTTAGCCTAAATTTAATTGCATTTATAACACAAACTCCAGATCCACTAGGCCACGGTGGCAACAAGAAGCCGCCAATTGCAGGGATTTTCCTGGCATGGCCAGTGAAAAGTCCAGTGAAACCAAATTTCACCTGAATCACGTCAGTACGAGCGAATTATAGCAGGATAATCGAAAATTGATTGCGTGAATGCCATAGCCCCCTCAAACCTTCTCCGCCACTTGCATCGGCAAAAAAATCCGCTGAGGCAGATTCTCCCTTAGAATCGACGACGATCAAACTCGCCGCGATTTTTGTGATAACGTCGCTCAGCGACTGTCCACGCGCTGGCGATACTCTTGCACCGCACGTTTCAGTTTCTTGTTCGGTTTCTGTGGAGACAGCAGATGCTTGACCAGAGTTCGGCTTTGCGTTTGATTTAGGGGAACACGCTTGTACTGGTCGACAATCTTCTTGGCGGCCTGTTCCAGGGTAGAAACGACGAAATCAGAGACCGTTCGCCCGGTGTAAGCCGCGGCGCGCTCGATCAGCTCTTTCTGTTCCGGTGAGACCCGGGCTTGCAGTCGAGCGGACTTGGAAGACGAATTTGTTGCGGCCATGGTTTCCCTCTTTTTTTGACCCAACTATACGGCGGATTTCCGTAGGTATCAATAATCTTAGTGAGTGGTAAACCGACGCACTCCGCAACCTCACCCAACTCCTTCCGTAGCCACCGCCACCGGCTTCTCCGCGGGGCAGCGGATCGCAAAATACCACCAGCCGAGGCCTAGGCAGAGGGCCGCGATCAGGATGCAGGCCCAGCAGATGAAGACGAAGAAGT
>JBBDIM010000135.1:0-19831 GCA_040880405.1 Pirellulaceae bacterium
TGCTCATTTCGCCCTCTGAAATCGATTGGACTTGGTGAACCACCAGTTCGGGCGACCAGGGGAACCATCAAGCCTCAAGGTTCCCCTGGACCCCTCCTTCTCCAACAAAGCGCGACGCGTTTTTAGAGGTCGTAACATGTTCTGGAGCTCCGGGTTTTCCATCTTCGAAAACGGGCTTTGTGAGGGATTAGTATTCCTCGGCGGTGTAACGGACCGGCCGGCCGCTGTAGTCGAGTACGAACCAGACTTCTCCCTTGTCGAGTATCGTGCCAATCTCTTCCCGTGAGGGTGTCTTTCCGCCAATTTGATCATGATTTTCCAGGCGGAACTCGTAATCGGTTTCAGTGAAACGACGTCCAGGCTTCCCGATAAACAGGCATTTTGACCTGGATTCCACATTCACCACTTCTCCGCTAATCCTTGGCAGGCCCGGCTGCATACGGTCCGCGACCCCTTCAATGATTCCGGCCACCAGTTGATTGATGCTGATGCCGCATTGTTCCGCCATGTTCTTCACCTTCCGGTGGATATCCGCATCGACACGGACGCGAAGGTCGGCGGAAGCGTCTTCCAGGATTTCCGGTTCCGGCGGGGACTTTGTCGATGTCTTCCTTGCTGTCGTCTTGCGTTTTGCCATGGATCGTTCCTCCTATTGCTCAGGATTCGGAATTTTCGTAGGCGTCACTTTACTGTTTGGGCGTATTTTGTGGCAATAGATGTCCCTTGCTTTATGGCATTTAATGCGGCATGATGTGCGGCGTCGTTTCGATGCCTCATCCAACCGGACCAGCGAGCCAAGAATTCCTCGGCGATACAATAGAGGAGACGCGCCTGAAAACAAGTGGCGCGGCGTTACTTTTTGAAGAGTTGCTGTCTTGTGAAGGCAGGGATGCTAGCGGAGTGAGCAACCTCGAGCATCCAAGGATTGGGGCTGATCCCGATCAAGAGTCGCTGGGCGAACCTTCTTTTTTCTGAATGGCCTTCCGGGCCTGTTCGCGGAGAAATTTCGGATTCTTGGCGATGTGGGAGTAGACCCGACCGACCATCGTGGCGTCCTTGTGCCCCATGAGATGCGCCACGGAGATCGGATCGATTCCCCCTTCGGTCAGGGCCTGGGTGGCGAAGGAATGCCGGGCACCGTAGGCAATCACCCGGAAACCGACTTTCTCGCCTACTCGGGTCAACTGGCATTTGATGGCGTCCTTGGTCCAGGGACGGCCCCGCGTGTTCCGAAACAAGGGACCAGCGGGGCTTGCCTGGGCGAGCCGATCCAGGATGGCCTTGGCCTCCGGGACGAGGTAGATCACCCGCGATTCATGCTCTCCCTTCGATTCGTCCGCCGGGAAGATGACCAGATCGTCGTGCAGGTGGCGAGTCTCGATCGAGCGGGCCTCCAGGGGACGGCATCCGGTCAAGTAGAGGAAATCGAGCAAGTCCCCCAAGGCCCCCGCCTGCTCCCGAATCTGTTTCCATTGTTCCGGCGTGTAGAACACGTCCCGACGTTTGCGGCGGGGCTTTTTCATGCCCGTGATCGGATTACGGTCGAGGTATTCCTGCTCGACTCCCCAGTTAAGCATCCTCTGGACGGTGCCCACGGCGTCATTCTGGGCGGTCGAGCCGACTCCCAATCCTTCATGCCATTTGCGGACCTGGTGAACGCGAAGTTGCGAGGGACGGAGCCGTTTGCCGACGCTCTCGATGAATGATTTCAGGTAATAGCGATGGCGGGAGTAGGTGGCGGGCTTACGATGGACCTCGCACCAATCGAGGTAAACCTGGGAAAGTTCGTAAAGCGTGGTCAAGTCACTTTTGACCTGCTCCCGGTTGGCCATCAGTTCGTGGAATTTCTCAAAGGCGGCCTCCCGGTCCTTACCGAGTGAGATCTGGCGGCCAGCAATCGAGCAGTACCAACTTTGGGTCTGCTTGCGGAGAAAGGGTTTGGGTTGTCGTGGCATGGGTTGCTCCTCATTTCGTGCATTGAAACGTGCATTGGACGTTTCAATCGTCAGGAGCAGGGGCAAAAAAGCAAGGTTTTGCCGAGAAAAAAAGGTCGGGGTGACAGGATTTGAACCTGCGACCTCTGCGTCCCGAACGCAGCGCTCTACCAAGCTGAGCCACACCCCGAGGGTTTCGGATCGGACGGGAATTTGATCTGTTAGACAAGGCCCACCTGAGAAAGCACAGCCGGGGCGGGTTCGCGGTTGGCGCGAGGGGTTGCTCCGGGGGGCTGACTACTTATGTTGCCAGCTTCGCCTTGACCGAAGGGATTCATTGTAGCTTTCGCCGGGATTGGGTCAACGGGAAGTAAATTTTGCGATTTGTGGTCGGAAGCGGTGGCGGCTTGCCACTTGGCAAATTACGACCCGCTCAGCTTCCAGTCGACGAGTTGCACTTCCACGGTGGCTCGGCCGCGGAAGTGGTTGAGGACGGGGTGGTAGGCGAAGTCGAGGGGGCCGGTGGCCTTTTCCAGTTCTTCCGCCCAGTCTCCCTTGCCGAAGGCGACCCCGCGGATTTTCACGCCGTGGTGTTCTAGCTGCACCGAGAGGTGGCGTTCTCCCCCTCCCATTTTCTTGGGCGGGGCGGCCAGTTTCGCGCCGGTGGCGCACATGAGCGGACGGCGATTGCCTTGGCCGAACGGCCCGAGTCGTTCGATTTGATCCATGGTCTGCTTGGTCAACTGGCTGAGCGGGGCCTCGGCGTCAATCACGATTTCCGCGATGCGGTCTTCGCTGGCGATGTTGGCGCTGGCGTATTCCAAGAAGTCTTGACGGAACGATTCGACCTGAGCCTCCTCAATTTGTAAGCCAGCGGCGGCGGCGTGGCCTCCGTATCCCAACAGCCGTTCGGAGCAATTGCCCAGGGCCTCGTGCAGGTTCATCCCGCTGGCGCTGCGGCAAGAGCCGACCCCCGGTTTTAGCCCGGTCTCGTCCAAGGCGATCATGATTACCGGGCGATGATGCTTCTCCGCCAACCGCCCGGCGACGATTCCGATGACGCCGGGGTGCCAACCTCGGCCGGCCAAAACGAGGGCTCGATCGCGTTCCAGATCGCACTCCTCTTTGATCTGCTTGCTGGCGGCGAGTTGGATGCTGCGTTCGAGGCTGCCGCGGCTCTCGTTGAGTTGGTGGATGTACTCGGCTAGGGCGGTGGTGCGGTCGTGGGAATCGGTCGTGAGCAGTTCGATCGCCAGTTGGGCCTGACCGAGCCGGCCGGCGGCGTTAAGGCGAGGGGCGATCGAGAAGCCGATGTCGTCGCTGCCGAGCGATGCGCGTTTGTCCAGCCCGGTCAGCTTCATCAGCGCGGCAACACCCGCCACCGGGTACTCACGGAGGCAGTTGAGCCCATGCCGGACCAACAGCCGATTTTCGTCGACCAGCGGGACGACGTCGGCCACGGTTCCAATCGCGGCGATTCCGACCGCGGAGAGGAGAAACGTGCGATGCCGGTCGGTCACTCGTTTGGCGTCGCAGGCCCTTTGGCAGAGGGCCCAGGCTAGTTTTAAGGCGACGCCCGCGCCGCAGAGTCCGCCGAATGGGTAAGAGTGCCCTGGGAGCCGGGGGTGGACAATCGCCGCGGCGTCTGGCAAGGACTCGGCGAACTCGTGATGGTCTGTAATGACCAGCGTCAGGCCAATGGTCTTGGCGTGGGCCGCTTCGGCCAGGCTGGCGATCCCGCAGTCGACGGTAATCACAAGGTGTGCGCCGCGCTGCTTGAGCTTGTCGAGGGCTTCGAGATTGAGGCCGTACCCTTCATCAATGCGGTTGGGAACGTAGTAATGGACGTTTCCGCCGAGTAGTTGCAGGCAGCGGTAGAGGATCGCGGTGGAGGTGATTCCATCCGCGTCGTAATCGCCATAGATGTAGATCTTTTGCCCGGCGGAAAGGGCGGCTTGAATCGTATCGACCGCCGAGGGAATGCCAGGCAGCAGTTCGGGATCGCGGAGGCCGCTCAATTTAGCGTCTAGAAACTCCCGAGCAACCGACGGGTCGACGATGCCGCGGCTGACTAAGAGCTGCGCCACAATCGGAGAGAGATTGGCGGAACGCTCCAGGGCACGGACCTTGGCCGGATCATGAGGAGTGATGCGCCAGCGAACTTCCATGAAGATTTAGGCCTTACTCCAAAAGCATTGCGTGGGACCGCCGCAGGAAAGACGAGTTGCGCGTACCCCACACGCAACAAGCCGGTTCGAGGAACCGGCTCGGCGGAAATTTTGTTCGAGCTGCCCAACAAATTCGGCACCCGATGTCTTGATGCCCCGTGAAGGGCAGACGACTACTTCTTCTTTTCGTTGTGCCAGGTGTGCTTACGCAGACGCGGGCAGTACTTGCGAAGCTTGAGCTTCTCGCCCCCCGGCTTCCGCTTGAGGGAGTAGTTATAGTCCCCCGTTTCCTCGCAAACGAGGAAGATGGTTTCCGCTTTTTTGTTCTTCTTGGCCATGGTTTCGGTTTCCCAAGCTGCTTTGGGATCAATCTTCCAGTAAATGCAATCCTAGTTTTTACCCGATTGCCGCCGGGGCGACTAGGGATTCCCCGCGGAAATTTTCGCGCGGGGCGAGAAGTGAGACAAATCTCGCGGCATTGACCCACTAACGGGGGGGGTTGGGGGGGGTCGACGATTTGCGGGCGATGTTTTTCTGAGTACATCTCCGTGACTTGTGCGTTTTCCCCTTCGGTGTCCATTACCCGGCAATAATTGACTGAGCCAGTCGCGAAGTTTCAAGAGAGGCTACCGCGAGCTTAATTACGCGAATTAGGACCACTAGGGGGTTGGTGAATGGCACCATTGCCTTACAATTAGGGTGCTTAAACTTCGCTGAGATTAGTTTGACGCGAGTACGCCGCAAAGCAGGTCTTCGTCTGGCGTTGTCAATCATAATGTGCATGGACTCGGGGTAGATCATCGCCCCTTCACGTGCCGAGATGTTGCTGGCGAGCTTTGCTTGATTCCAAAAACCTTTTCACAATTTAAGACTCGTTTTTGCGGTCTTCGCGTGATGCGAGACGGGCCGTGAATCCACGACCACGACGGGTCTTCTCAGTTGGGTCTCCCCGGAGTTGAATCACGATGACCGCAGATCAATCACAAGACGTTGAAGAGACGCAATACGAAGAAGAACGTCCCCGGATGGTCTCGCGTTGGGTGCTGTTGACCGCGGTGCCGGCCTGGCTGGTGAGCTTGGTAGTGCATTTGGCGGTGGTGCTGTTGATGTTCTTGTTCATCGTCGACGACAGCATGCGGAACCAACGGACCGTCACGATCAACGACGCGAGCGACGCGGAGGAGATTGAAGAGTTTGTGATGGAGGAGTTCGAGCCGATCGACATGCAGACGCTGGAGTTCGACACCCCGCCGGATCAACCGGAAGACGCGATCGTGACGGACGAGATCGTGTTTTCGGATTTCAATGAAATGGAAGCGGCCACGATGCAGCAAGATCTGGCCGATTTCGCGGACGAAACCGCGCCCGCCTCCGACTTGATGTCCGAATTGGCGGGAGTCGATGGCAACGCGACCGCCGGGCGTGGCCAAGCTTCGCGGACCCAGATGTTGCGAGAAGGGGGTGGAACCGGGGCTAGTGAAGAGGCGGTGGTGTACGGTTTGAAGTGGCTCGCCGAGCATCAGATGCCCAATGGCATGTGGAGCTTCGACCACCGTAAGGGGGCACGCAAGCCGGGCAGTAAGAATTGGGGCTCGATTGATGGCCCCAAGGGTGCGACCGCGATGGCGCTCTTGCCATTTCTCGGAGCGGGTCACACCCACAAGGAAGGCAAGTACAAGAAGGAAGTCGAAGCGGGGCTGAAGGCCTTGATCTCGCAAATGAAGGTCCGAGGCGACATGGGAGACCTGACCGAATCAGGCGGCAGCATGTATTCGCACGGCTTGGGAACGATCACCCTGTGCGAAGCGTACGCTATGACTCAGGACAAGCAACTTCTGCTTCCGGCCCAGGCCGCCTTGAACTTCGTGACGTATGCCCAGGACCCGGTCGGTGGCGGGTGGCGTTATCAGCCGCGTCAACCTGGGGATACCAGCGTGGTGGGCTGGCAGGTGATCGGACTCAAGAGTGGCCAGATGGGCTATCTCAACGTGAACAAGAACACGGTCGCCGGCGCGATCAAGTTCCTGGATGGGGTCCAAGCGGAGGGGGGGGCGTTTTACGGCTACTCCAGCCCCGGCAAGGGCAAATCAACTACGGCGATCGGCTTGCTCTCTCGAATGTACTTGGGTTGGAAAAAGGAAAACCCCGCCTTGGAGAAAGGGGTCGAGTTCCTCAGCAAGTCGGGTCCCGACAAAACCAACATGTACTACAACTACTACGCGACCCAGGTCATGCGTCAGTATGGCGGCCCGAAATGGGAGGCCTGGAACGAGGCGATGCGAGATCAGTTGGTCGCCACGCAGGTAAAGCAGGAACAACCGGAAGCGGGTAGTTGGTACTTCAACGGCTCGCATGCCTCCAAAGGGGGGAGATTGTATGACACCTCTCTCTCTGTCCTGACCCTTGAGGTCTATTATCGCCACCTGCCGATCTACAAGCAGGCCGCGTCCGAAGAGGAATTCCCGCTCTAAGCGAAGCCCCCCATGGGACGCTGAACCCTACAACCCGAAAATTCGATAAGCCTTGCCAGATTATCCCTATTTGGCAAGGCTTTTTTGTTGTCGGGAAGGGGCACTTCTGAAAAGCTATAATTAGGGGCGACGCTCCTTCGGCAGTGAATTAGTGTCTGTGAATCGCGGTTCCGGGAATCTAACAATCATCGAGGACGCGTAACCCTTTGGCCTCCGCCGGACAAACCGACCATTTTTCTCGGGTGGGGAACGCCACCGAGTCAGGCTGCGCGCCGGCGGAAGTCGTGGATCATCGCCCTTACGGGTTAAGGCAATGGCTGGCCGAGCAGATGCGGGGCTCGATCAGTTGGCTGCTCAGCATGTTGATCCACATGGCGGTGGTGCTGATCTTGGTCTGGTGGTCGGTCCCCGGTGGGGCACCGGGGCCGGAAGGGGGCGTCCTCCTTTTAGAGCCTGATCCGGAGATTGTGATCCCCGAGGGGGTCTTTTCCGTCGAGCCGACGGTGACCTCGGAGGTGGAAGTCGCTTCGCTTGATTCCATGCCGACCGATCCTCAGGAGATGGTCGCCCCGCTGTTGGTCGCGCCGGAGTTAACCACCGAGGCGGATGTCCAGGTCACCCCGACTGAGACCTCGCTGCTCCACTCGACTGCCGAGCTGAGCCATCAATTGCCGGCGGAGAATGGGGGCGGGTTCGACGGCCGCTCCGGCGATATGCAGCGACAACTGCTGCTGACTCGGGGAGGTTCCGACGCCACTGAGGATGCGGTCGCGCGGGCTTTGGCCTGGATCGCGGCCCATCAAAACGACGATGGCTGGTGGAGTTTCGATCATCACCAAAGTCCGCAAGGGACCAGCAGCCCCAATCCCGGCAAACGAGAAACGACCACCGGCGCGACCGGTATGGCCCTGCTCCCTTTTCTGGGTAAGGGGTACACGCATCTCTCGGATAACCCCTATCGCGAGACGGTCGAGCGAGGCCTCTACTATTTGAAGGGACAGCAGATCATCACCCAGAACGGCGGCGATTTGCAGGATGGCTCGATGTACGGACATGGCCTCGCGACGATCGCCCTGTGCGAGGCGTACGCCATGACCGAGGACCCCAGCCTGCGGACCGCGGCTCAGGAGTCGCTCCGGTTTATCGAGTTCGCCCAGCACAGCAAAGGGGGCTGGCGTTACACGCCGGGCGAACCGGGCGATACCAGTGTGTTCGGCTGGCAACTGATGGGCATGAAAAGCGGGCTGTTGGGTGGCCTGCGGGTCTCTAGCACCACCATCGGAATGTCCGAGCATTTTCTCGATACGGTCCAGGCGGGCGACGGGGCCTACTATGGCTACATGGGGCCCGGCAAGGGACCAACCACCACGTCGGTTGGCCTGTTGTGCCGGATGTACTTGGGTTGGCCGAGGGAAGATCCACGACTGGAACAGGGGATGGAATTTCTGGCCGAACGGGGGCCATCAAAATCGGACATGTATTTCAACTACTACGCGACGCAAGTCTTGGCCCATCATGGTGGGCCGCGTTGGGACAAGTGGAACGAGGAGTTGAGCCAGCACTTGGTCAACACCCAATCGAAAAAGACCTACGAGGCGGGAAGTTGGTACTTCCAGGATCAACATGCGAAGGTGGGTGGTCGGCTATACTGTACGTGCCTAGCGACCATGATACTGGAGGTCTACTACCGGCACATGCCGCTCTATACTGAGGATTCGATTGACTTCCGCTTCTAACTTAGACGCACCACTCGCGGCGGTCTTGCCGGTCATCGACCTGCAAGGCGGGGTCGTAGTGCGAGGTGTGGGAGGAGAGCGTGAGAGTTATCAGGCGGTCACTTCCAAAATCGTAGATGCTCCGCAGCCTGCCGCCGTGGCGACGGCGCTTAAAGCTCGGTTTGGGTTTTCCGACTGTTATGTCGCCGATTTGGATGGCATTGTGCGCGGGCAAATCGATGTACCCGCCATCGCGGGCATTGAAGCCGCCGGGCTGGCAATCTGGCTCGATGCGGGGCTGGGCACCGCGGCGGATTTCGATCGAGTCACCAAGCAACTGGCCCAGGGGCAACCGAGAGAGGTTCCGATTGCGAAGTGGATTGTGGGGTTGGAATCACTCGCCGATCTCGCTTCGCTCGCTCCGCTACTTACCGAAATCGGCCCCGAGCGTTTGGTCTTCAGTCTCGACCTGAAACAGGGCCGACCACTGAGCGGCATTTCCCACTTGTTGGAAAAATCGCCACTGGAACTGGCCCGGGAGGTGATCGACCTAGGGGTGCGCAACCTGATCTTGCTCGACCTGGCCCAAGTCGGACAAGGCCAAGGGACCGGGACCGACTCGCTGTTAGTCGCGCTGCGAAGAGAACGGCCTGATCTGCACCTGATTACCGGAGGCGGTATCCAAAACCTGGCCCAAGTCTCACGGCAGGGCGAACTAGGAGCGGACCGGGTGATGATTGCCTCGGCGCTCCATAACGGGTGTTTAATTCCCCACCACGAGTGAAAACATCAACGGTTGCCAACCGTGCCCGGTCGGCCTGAAAAAGGGGGCGGGCCCCTTCTCACTTTTGGCCAAGTCTGATTGTTTAAAAAACCAGAAAAAGCATTGCCTAGGCGTCCAGGGGTTGGTAAACTAAATTTCTCAATACTTCCCCTTTCCTTAGCTACGATTTGTCCTGCGATTTTGCTAAGGGGCTGGCGGGTGCGAAGGCTGCCTTCTCCATCCGTTCTCCCTGAATTCGTCGACCGTGATGGCTCCCGGCAACCCATTCTTATGTGTTGTCTTGTTTTCCCCGCATTGCCTAGTACTTAGGTGTCTTTTCTTGAGGATGTCGCTATGGATTCCTTCATCAAATTTCGTCGAAACAGCCGGGGATTCACCCTGGTCGAGTTGCTAGTGGTGATCGCGATTATCGGGGTGCTGGTAGCCTTGCTGCTGCCGGCTGTCCAGCAGGCACGGGAAGCGGCGCGGCGAATGCAGTGTGCCAACACGATGAAACAACTTGGTTTGGCAATGCACAACTACCACGACACTCATCGCTTGCTCCCGTCCGGCAACATCGTGTTCGGTTTTCTAAGTGATAACTGCCGCGCAAGTAATCGAGAGGATCCCTACGGCCATGGGGCCCCCTGGACCGTGCTGATCCTACCCTACATCGAACAAACCAACCGGCACGAACAATTCGACTTTCGGATGCCATTCACCTTCACAAGCCAGGGAGACTCACCCAACAAACCGTTCCAGCTGGAACCGAATCCTTTCTTTCATTGCCCCTCCAGTTCCCTCACCCGTTCGACCCATCGCACCAGCCACTACTATGGTGTTTCCGGCGGGGGGACTCCGCACTGCAATTGGACGAGTCTGGGTTATTCCAATTTCAACAATGGTAGCCTGTTTCTCGGTTCGGAAATGGGCTTAAAAGATCAGAAGGACGGCACCAGCAATGTCTTTTTGGTCGGCGAGCAATCCGCGGAAACCCACGGTTCGAACGCCAATTACTCGGGAGATCAAGCGGGGACGGCGATCCCCTGGGCGGCCGGTTCGCGCGCCGATGCCAGCCATGGCATGCACGCCAATCTCGCGGGGGCCCAGTTCCCGATCAACAGTCATCTCGACCAAGCCGCCGCCGACGTGCATCGTTGGGGCGTGATGACCCGGACCTTCCACAGTGATCACCCCGGCGGATGCCATTTCCTGATGGGGGATGGTTCCACTCAGTTTGTGCCGGAGACCATTAACCTTAACGTCTATCGAACCCTGGGTATCCGCAACGATGGATTGCCGACCGGGGGCCTAGGGTCTTCCTAATCGCATTGTCACCTATTGAGAATCCTCGAGGACGTTTTTCATGTCAAAAAAAAAATGTGCAATGCTGGGTGGCGGCCTGATGCTGCTTGCCTGTTTCACGGTCCTCTCGGGCTGTGGCGGAGATGGGCACGATCGTCGCCAAGTTTCAGGCACCGTCACCTACGACGGCAAACCGGTGCCCCGTGGTTCGATTTGGTTCGAGCCGGATCCTTCGTTAGGAAACACCGCTCCGACCGGATTCGCCGTGATTCAGGATGGGCAATACAAGAGTGAACTTGCCCGATCGCCCATTGCTGGTAAGTACCAGGCCCGCATCCTGGGATTCGATGGCGTTGTCTCGGAAGCAGACCGGGCCGAATGGGACGCCGATGGTGAACCACCGGGAGAACCTTTGTTCAAGGACTACGTAACTCCGCCGGAGGAGATCTCGGCCGATGGCAAGTGGGATATTGAGATCTCCAAATAGCCAGCGGTGGCCGCGTCTGGCTGGAATTCACTGTTTCGCGTGGTTGCCATGGCCCTTGACGTTGTTTCGTGTCGGGGCCTTGGGGACCGATTTGCCATCGCGGTCAGTCGGCGTGGTTTCGAGATGTTTTTTCGGGATTACCATGGGAGGATATCGCCGAGCTTACGAATTTTTTGCCCACCTGTACCCATTGCGGCTCCCCGCCGCGGACGATTTTCCTGGGAGCTTTCTATGAGCCAACGACTCTTCCAAGTTCTGCTGCTTGCCACATTCGCCATCGGTCTAACCACATCGGCCGTCGCCCAAGATACCGATATCCGGACCACCGTCGACAAGGCCCGGCTTCAGGCCGTGGTGACATTCGCCGACAATGTCCTGCGGCAGGGCCGCGACCAATGGAGCGGACAGGAGACTCCGTTGTTTGCCGATGGCATCAACGTCGATACCGGTGAGCCGGTCAAATGGGTCTTCGACGGGAAAGAGTACGTGGTGACCAATCTGGCCAATCAGCAAAATTTACTGCGAACGCTCACCGCGTTGTCGACCCTGACCGGTGACGACAAGTATCGTCAGGCCGCCGAGGAGACCGTCCGTTACCACTTTGAGCACTTGGCCGATGAGAGCGGCCTGTTGCGGTGGGGCGGACACCAGTTCATTGACCTGGCGACACTCAAACCGGTAGGCAAGTTCGATGCCAACTGCCATGAACTCAAAAACACCTTTCCTGATTACGAGCTGATGTGGCAGGTAGATCCCGAGGCCACGGCCCGGTATGTGCGAGCCTTCTGGCAGGCCCATGTCATCGATTGGCAACGCCTCGATATGAATCGCCACGGTCGATACGGCGGCAAACCGGCGACGACAAAAGTCTGGGATCGTGATTTCAAGCAGGCCGAGCCGTTCTTCGAAGGCCAAGGTCTGACCTTTATCAACTGCGGTACCGATCTGATCTTCGCCGCGGGGATGTTGGCGGACCTGGGTAAGGAAGAGGGAGCCTGGCGGTGGTCCGAGCGATTGGCCCGGCAGTATGTCCAGGCCCGTCATCCGCGAACAGGGCTCGGGGTGTACCAGTACAGCAAACCGCGGCGAAGTCGGGAACTACCGGAATCGGGCGATCTGCCGACCTACTCCTCCTACGGCGACCGGGCCGAAAACCAATTTGGCCCCGAGTACGGCTCGGTGGCCCGTGAAGGCTGGGTCCTGTGGGGCGGGCGGCTGCAGTCCATTTATGCCAGCAGCGCCCTCGTTCAACTGCATCTGGCGGAGCGAATGGGCCCCGAGGGGAAAAACCTATTAAACGGGACTACCGATGGCCTTAAGGCTTTTCTCGCCCACACCTACGACCCGGATAAAAACCACTTCCGCCCGATGTGGGCCGACGGGACCAGCATGGACGGTGTTAAATTGCCTCGCTCTGGCTACTATGGCAACAAGGGGAAGGTGATCAGACCGCTTAAAGCCGGTGCCCCATTCCTGGTTTCGTATGCCCGGGGCTTTCGGCTGACCGGCGATGACGATCTCTGGCAGGGTGTTCGGAGCATCGCCCAAGGCAATGACTTGGGAGACCTGGGGGCTAAGGCTGGCACGGACCCGAAAGTGAACTTGGAAACCAAGCTCGCCAGCGAGGACGCAATTTTCGCGCTCTTGGAAATCCATCAGGTCGCGCCTCACGAGCAGTACCTCGAACTGGCCCGCCGTGTGGCCGACAACCTGATTGCCGCGCGGCTGCACCACGGCTACTTCCTCCCTTCGGCCAAGCACGTCAACGCCCAGTTCAGCACCACGGAGCCGCTGGCGATTCTCGCGTTGGACGCGACCCTCCGCGGCACGCCCGACGCAGTGCCAAGCTACATCCCCAGCAGCGGCTTTATCCATGGTCGATACGATGGTCACGGCCGGACCACCGACCAAGTGATCTGGTCCGCGCGGCGATAACCGCAGTAACCGCCGCGTGTTCCGTTCTGCTCGGTTTCAAATCATTTGAATCAGAAAACTCAGCGCAGCGGCGCGTCCTGCGTCTGCCATAAAACCGGCCGCGCCGACTTCGGCAAGTACAACGGGTGACGGGGGTGCCCCGCTTTGGTTTGCCCCAAGCAGTGGAGCTTTTGCCGGACGCGGGGCAATTGAGTGATGCGTAGCTCTCGCTCGGCGAAGGCACCATGCACGCCCCAACAGGCGATCACCAGCCCGCACCGGCGGACGAGCCGCGTGATCGCTTGGTCGTTCTCTGGGCCGACCGGATCGAGCGCCGCTTTCATCACGGCGGGGTCGGTGGCGCGGTAGCCGAAGATGTTCAGCATGTACATTCCGCCGTACCCCCACTCTTTGGCGTAGTTGATGCAGCGGCGGACCGTGGGGTCGTTTTTGGTTTCGTCGGCGGTGGAGGGGTTCAAGCCGATGAAGGCGACGCAATGGGCATCCCCTTGCCAATCCCAGTGTCGCCACAAGGTGTAACGCCACGTGCGGCAAGAAGAGAACATGGCACCATTGGGGGTCGGAGCAGGCATGGCGGGACGTTGGTTCCGGAGCAAGGAATCGGCGGCTGGAGAACGATTTGTGTACTCGTTTAGAATAACCGCCGAGGCTTCAATCCAACAGGCAGGGACCGGGCCAAGCGTCCTGTCCGAAAGGTAGGTTTTCATGGTAAAATCGTGGGCAAATTTCCGTGTCGTGAGGCACGCCACACCATCAGAAAAAAGAACAGCGGACGATGAATCAATATGAAAAACCGGAGCTGCTAGCGGAGTTCCCCGCGGCGGTCCGGATTCCGGTGCAATGGGGCGATATGGATTCGTTCCAGCATGTCAACAACGTGGTGTACCTGCGCTGGTTCGAGTCGGCCCGGGTCGAATATTTGGCGGTCACCGGAATCGACGCGATCATGGAGCGGACTCATGCCGGCCCGATTCTGGCCTCGATCCAGTGCAACTATCGCCGCCAGCTTCGGTACCCCGACGCGATTTGGGTTGGGGCCCGGATGCTGAAGATGGGGGGCACCAGTATGCGAGCGACCCACCAAATTTATAGCGAGCAGCAACAGCGGGTGGTCGCCGAAGGGGAGTCGGGGGTGGTTTATTTCGATTACAAAAACCAACGGCCGATGTCGATTCCGGAGGAGGTCCGGAGCCTGATCGAAACGGCCGAAGGGAAGACGTTTTGATGGCCCGCGCAACTCGAAAGAGCACTCCGGAGCCGATCGACGATATTTACGATTTCCCGCGCTATTACGATATCGTGTTCACCGCCGGCTGGCGGGAAGAGATTGCCTTCCTGGAGCACTGCTTTGCCGAGTATACCGATCTCACAGTCCAACGCGTCCTGGAACCAGCCTGCGGCACTGGGCGTTTGGCGTGGCGGCTCGCCAAGCAAGGGTACGACGTCGCGGGTGTCGACTTAAACCCTCATGCGGTTCGGTACTGTAACCGGCGGCTGGTGCGGCATGGCTTTTCGCGCGCGGCGATTGTGGCGGACATGGCGCGGTTCACCCTGGAGGACTTTGCCGAGAACCAGCAATCCGCCGAGCCGTTTGACGCCGGCTTCAATCTAATCAACAGTTTTCGCCACCTGATCACCGAAGAGACCGCCCTGAATCACCTGCAGGCAATGGCCGCCGCGATCAGGCCGGGCGGGCTATACCTCCTCGGGCTGCACCTGTTACCGGAAGCGGGTGCCGAGTGCGAGTACGAAGAGTGGGTCGAATCTCGGGGGGGAGTCCGCGTGCTGATTAGGCTGCAAAGTGTCGAGGTCGATCCGGCGAATCGCCATGAAACGATCACCTTTCTCTACGAAATCGACCACAACGGCCGAAAACGCCAACTCCAAGGGGAGCTGAATTTCCGAACCTACTCCCCCGCCCAGTTCCTGGCCCTAATCAAAGCCAGCGAGTCATGGGAGATTGTCCAGACCTACGACTTCCACCTGAACACCCCAGTCCCTGTGATGGAAGACTCGGAGGATGTGGTGTTTGTGCTGCGGAGAATAGAATAGGAAATGCTCAAGGCCGGGTGCAATCCGCATGATGCGCCCGGTTCAAAGACGCCACGGATCTGTGCTCTAGCCCGGATTATTCACGGTGACCCCGCATCGACGAAGCCAAACGCATGACGCGGATCGCACCCGTTAACCCCTTTTTCGCACTACCCACTTGCGTGGACCGGAGGACCGGCCTAACGTGAAATGTTTGCCCCAGCTCTGCTGTCACTGCCAGGGTGGTTGCGAAGGGGAAGGGACGCACGCCCGGAGATCCGTATGCCGCTGTTACTGCTGATCACCATCTACTGCGGACTCATCGTCGCCGCGTCCCTGTTGGGGGGCTGGCTGCCGTCGATCATGCGGCTCTCGCATACGCGGATGCAGTTGATGATGAGCGGCGTGGGTGGCCTGATGCTGGGGGTGGGTGTGCTGCACATGCTGCCCCATGGGCTGCCACAGGTTGGTTCGCTCGATTGGGCGGTCGGGGCCCTGCTGGCCGGGATCATGACCATGTTCTTCCTGATGCGCGTCTTCCATGCCCACGAGCATGTCCCGGTCGCGGAGGAATATCCGGTGGTCGCCGTCGAGGATCACCAAGCGGGCGGCCATCAGCACTGCGACCATGAAGAGCCGCACGTGTACCCACCCCAAGCCGCGCACGCGCACAATCATGGGCACCACCACGACCATCATCACGAGCCGCCCGGCAACCGGTCGACCATGCGGTGGTTGGGAATCTTTTTGGGGCTCTCACTGCACACGCTGATCGACGGCATCGCCTTAGGTGCTGCCGTGGCGGCGGCCAGTTCGCACCTGGGAGAAGGTTTTCACCTGGTGGGCCTGGGAGTGTTTTTGGGGATCGTGTTGCACAAACCGCTCGACGCCCTATCCATCACCTTCGTCATGAAGTCGAGCAACTGGCCATCCTCGGCCATCAACGTGGTGAACCTTGGTTATTCGTTGATGTGCCCCCTGGGGGTCATCCTGTTCTATGCCAGCATCATGGGCCTGGGGGAGACGCGGCCGATGGCGATCGGCATCGCTCTCTGCTTCGCGGCCGGAGTGTTCATCTGCATCGCGCTGGCGGACATCCTACCGGAAATCCAATTCCACTCGCACGACAAGGTGAAGCTCTCAATCGCCCTGTTGGTCGGCATCGCCCTGGCCGTGGCGATCGGCTTCCTGGAACCGCCGCACGATCACGACCATCCCCAGGATCAACAGGTCTCCGCCCCTTGGCTGCATGGGCATTAGCGCATCGGCTCGTGAGGCGGCATTTGATCCGCTTCGCGGCGGAGTGGTTTTTTCGGCTGGATCGGGACATTGATCACCGCGTTGAGGACCAACCCCAGCAGCAGGCCGACCAGCAGCATCAGGACAAATGGCCAGGGGGCGTATCGCGTTTCCCAGCCGTGGCTTAGTTGCATGCCGAAGACCGAGGCCAAGGTGGCGATCGGGAAGAAGGTCGCGGCCAGAATGTTCAGCCGATGGGCCGAGACGGCCATCTTGTGGCCGCTGGCCGCCTGCTGTTCCGCTCGCCGCGCGATCAGGAAGTCGAGCTCGCTGTGGGCTTCGCTGTTGAGTAGTTCGGCCGTGCGTTCCAGTTCGTAGACGCGATCGCGGAGATTGATCAGTTGGCGGTCATTGCCGATCACCTCGCGAACCTTTTGCAGCACTTGATGCAGGTTCCGCGTGCTGCGGAGCAGCGGGTGGAGTTGGCTGATGACCAGGAAGTAATCTTCGCTCGTCACGGCCGCTTCCTCTTGTCGTTCCAGCCGGGTGAGGGCGTCGCCGTACTGTTCCAAATGCTTGGTCAACGCGGCGGGACCGCCCCCCAAGTCGTTGGAATGCCAGGTCCCGTCCGGCTCGCGCCAAAAGAAGCGGCCACCGCGCGGCCCTTGCCCCGGCTTGGGTGGCAAGTGGGCAACCACCAGCAGATGCCCCTCCGACTCCATGACGCGTTGCTTGCCGGGTCCATCCCCCAGCCGCAGATGAAAAATCTCCGGGACTTTCCAAGACGGGGGCAAAATCGATTTCGGAGCCATGAGGCAAGCCCTGTGAGTAGTAACGTGGCGTGGGAAAACTGCTAGATAACGTACTTGCCCGGCGGCGGAAAAACCAGCGGAAATCTTGCAACCGCCAGCCAGTTAGGTAAGGTTTAACAGGGACGCAACATTATTCCCGCGTAGGCAGCCCAGTCTTTCGGTTCCTTTGATATCACGTGAAAGTAACTTGCGATGCGAATGTTTCTTGGTTTGGCGATGATCGTGCTCGTATGCGGCGTGGCCCAGGGCGCTGAAGTTCGACCGCCCAATGTGGTGCTCATTGTTTCCGACGATCAAGGCTACAACGACCTGGGTGTGGCTGGTTCCGATGAGGTGATTACGCCCCATCTCGATCGTCTGGCGGAACAAGGGACCCGGCTGACCAGCTTTTATGTCGCCTGGCCCGCCTGCACTCCTTCCCGGGCCTCACTGCTCACCGGGCGGTATCCCCAGCGGAACGGCACCTACGACATGATCCGCAACGACCGTGTCAACGACGGCCACCAATACACGCCGGAAGAGTACGAGTTCTCTCCAGAGCGAATTTTGGGGACCGATACGCGCGAGATTTTCATTTCAGAGCTCCTCAGCGGTGCCGGTTACCGCTGCGGCGTGTTCGGCAAATGGGACGGTGGCCAACTGCGGCGATTCCTGCCTTTGCAGCGTGGTTTTCACGACTTCTACGGGTTCTGCAACACCGGCATCGACTACTTCACCCACGAGCGATACGGCGTCCCCTCGATGCAGTCGGGCAACGAGCTGACCACCGAGGACAAAGGAACCTATGCGACCACCCTGTTCGAAGAGCACGCCGCCGAGTTCATCGAGACGCACCACGAAAAGCCGTTCTTCCTGTACGTCCCGTTCAACGCTCCGCACGGGTCCTCCAGCCTCGACCCAAAAATCCGCGGCACGGTTCAGGCGACGCCTGAATATCTAGCGATGTATCCCGCAGGGGACAATCGCCGAGCCGAACGGCGGCGCGGCTACATGGCTTCCATCACCCACATGGACGACTCTATCGGCAAGCTGATGGAGTTGCTCGACAAATATGAGATCGCGGACAACACCTTGGTGATTTTCCATTCCGACAACGGCGGGGGCGGGCTCGCCGACAACTCACCGCTGCGGGGTACCAAGGCCATGATGTTCGAAGGTGGGAATCGCGTCCCGGCGATCATCCGCTGGCCAGGCAAGGTCCCGGCCGGAAACGTGAGTGACGCCTTTGTTACCGCACTGGAAATCTTCCCCACCCTCTGCGCCGCGACCGGAGTTTCTCCACCGGAAAAGGTTGAACTAGATGGGTTCAACATGCTGGCGGTACTCCGCGGTGAGATTGAGTCCCCCCGCCGCGAAATGTTCTGGCAGCGCCGCAACGACCGCGCCGCCCGCGTCGGCGACTGGAAATGGGTCGAAAGCGCCAAAGGGGGCGGGCTATTCAACCTGAAGGAGGATATCTCCGAAGCGAATGATCTCTCAGAGAAACACCCGGAGAAGCTGAAAGAACTGAAGGGCCGCTTCGCCGCATGGGAGCGAACGATGGAGCAAGCGGAACCGAGGGGACCTTTCCGGGACTATTGAGCGGGTGCCATGCCCACGCCCTCCAACGTGGGCATGCGAAGTGTGAGTTGGCCCACCAACACGGAATGGTCCGCACGCGGGATGCTTCAATAAAACACTTGCCCCTAACGCCGTCCTACCTCGAAAACCTAGAGGACATCCAACCCAACGGAAGTCGCACCTACCGGATTTGGCAGCGCGGAGGAGGATACGACCGCAACCTGCGATCAGCGCGGGATATCCATGAAAAGATCCGTTATATCCACGAGAACCCGGTCCGCCGTGGATTGGTATCGCCCGCCAGCCATTGGAAATGGTCCAGTGCCCGTTCTTGGGAGACGGGCAGCGATGAACCATTATCGATCGACCGAGAAACCGTACCTCCCTTGACACGATTGGATGATCGACTGGACTCAGAATTGTTGCGATGAGATAAAAAGAGGGTCTCTGCCAATGCCTTGGGGCCTTTCTGGTTTTTGTTCGTTTAGTATTGCCGGTGGAGGATTATCCCGCCCAAACATGCCCACGTTGGAGGGCGTGGGCATGGCACCCGGACGCCGATATGCAGTTCAACGCGGGATAGGAATTCAGGTTTTCGGGGGTATGATGGGTGGGTGAATCACGTTGTTCCCACCACCTGTGCTCCTCGACCTGATGACTTCGCAACCCATGACCGCCACCACCGACGCGACTGCCCAGACCTCCTCATTCGCTGCCGACCTACCATTTGACGAACTGGCTAAATCCCTTACCGGCGAGTTTCACAGTGGCGATCTGATGCGGCGGATCTACTCCACCGACGCCTCTTCCTACCAAGAGATGCCGCTGGCGGTCGCGATGCCCAAGGATGCCGCCGATATCCAGCGGCTGATCCACTTTGCGCGGAAGCATGGCGTGGGGCTGATTCCCCGCACCGCCGGCACTTCGCTCGCTGGCCAGGTGGTGGGAAGTGGGATTGTGGTCGATGTCTCCAAGCACTTTGGCCGGATCTTGGAGATCAACGCCGAGCAGCGGTGGGTCTCGGTCGAGCCGGGCGTGGTCCGCAATCGCTTGAACCAAGAGCTCAAACCGCACGGCCTGATGTTCGGCCCGGAGACTTCTACGCAGAACCGGGCGATGATCGGCGGCATGGTCGGCAACAACTCGTGCGGCTCGAACAGTATCAAGTATGGGAGCGTCCGCGATCACCTGCTCGAGATCGAGGGCTTTTTATCGGATGGCACTTTGGTCAAGTTCGGCGATACGTCGCCGGAGCGGTTCGCGGCCAAGTGTGAAGGGCCGGAGGGCCTGGAGCGGGACATCTATCGCCACATCAAGCAGATGCTCAGCGATCCGGAGAACCGGGCCGAGATCACGCGGGAATTCCCCAAACCGTCGATCCCCCGCCGCAACACCGGCTACGCGCTCGACC
>JBBDIM010000136.1:0-19497 GCA_040880405.1 Pirellulaceae bacterium
GACTTGCGGCGACCGGTGCCGAGAATCTCGCCCGTTTTGGGGTCTTTCTTGGCACGGTGGGTGATTACCACGGTCCGTGGGGCGTCGGTGGTTTCAGCGGTGGCGGTCGCTTCGACGTGCTCTTCGTTTAGCGTGTCGTCGTTTGGCGCGTCCGAGGATTCGACGTTTTCATCAACGGTCGACATCTGGCTTCCTCAATAGTACGTTGGATAGGATGTACGGGGGTGGGCCGGAGTTGTTGCCGACCACTTGGATGGTTGATTAGCCGCGTTTCTTCTGGCGAACGCGTCCCAGGCCTTCCAGCTTTTCCGGTTGCTGGGCCTGATGTTCGTGGTCCGGGCCGACGAAGATCTTCAGCTTGCTGAGCATTTTGGTGGCCAGCTTGTTTTTGGGCAGCATCCGGCGAACCGACTCGCGGAGGATCTGTTCGGGCTGCTTGGCTAACCGCTCTTCGGCGGTCTCGCTCCGCTGGCCGACATAGCCGGTGTACCACCGATATTCTTTCTTTTCCCACTTATTGCCAGTGAATTTCACCTTCTCGGCATTGGTGACCACCACGAAATCGCCGGTATCGACGTGTGGGGTGTACGTGGGGCGATGTTTGCCCATTAAAATCGTGGCAATATCGCTGGCAAGCCGACCGACGATCTGATCTTCCGCATCGACGAGCCACCATTTCTGGTCGACTTGTCCCGGCTTAGCCATGTAGCTGGTGGTAGACATAACTTCGTTTGACTCAGCGATTGACTGATTTTGGGTAGTCCGCCTGAATAACCTAACTCTCGCCTTGGCAAGAGTTTAATTACTACTGGCAGCTCCCCTTGGGAAACTAGAAACACGTATGTTACCGATTTCCCTAGCGGCCCACAAGGGTCGGACCGGCCAATTTCCTCGGAGAGCGGAAAAGTATGCGGTCGCGGGTAGGTGCATGACAAGCCTGCGCCAACCGGGGATGAGTTCAATTACAAAGAGTCGGAGGTTAGGAATTTTCGGCCGCGGTCCCCGTAATTGACCTTATCCCCGTACGAGTTTGGCGTGTGAGCCAATCGCCGACTCTTGCTTGCGCGGTCGATTGGAGAAACTTTCCGGGCGTTGAGCGTGGGGCGTTTGAACGGGGATAAGGTCAATTACGGGTGCCGCGGATTCGGGTTCTATGCCGCCGACTCTTTGTAATTGAACTCATCCCCTGCAATGGACCACTTTTTGGCACCACCCCGCCGACGCGGAAACCTTCACTTTGCCATCAATTCTCCTAACCCTGGACTGCGGGTGGGTTTCATGCTGGCACTGCTTGTGGCACAATTCATCGAAATCAATCGGACGAAAGTTCATGGGAAGACATCTATTGAGGCACCCAGGCAGCACTGCCGCCGGGCCTTTCGGGAAGGAATTGCACCGATGATCGTAGGAGTCACCCGCGAGAATTTCCCCGGCGAGCGACGGGTTTCTCTCGTCCCCGCCTCGGTGCCGCACCTGATCAAAGCGGGCATGGAGGTATTGGTCGAGACCGGCGCGGGCCAAGCGGCCGGGCTGTTGGATGCCGCTTACCAGGAAAAAGGGGCCAAGATCGCCGCCACCAGGGACGAACTGTTCGCCCAGGCCGATATCGTGTTCCAGGTCCGCTGCCTCGGGGCCAATCCCCAGCAAGGGCAGGAAGATCTTCCCCGGATGAAAAAGGGGCAGATCCTGATCGGCAGTTGCGATCCGCTGGGCGAACCAGCCGCGATCGCCACCTTGGCGGAGCGAGGGGTTTCCCTGTTTGCCTTGGAGATGATTCCCCGCATCACCCGGGCCCAGAGCATGGATGTCCTCTCGTCGCAGGCCACCATCGCCGGCTACCGCGCGGTCCTGCTCGCGGCGATCGAGCTACCAAAAATGTTCCCCATGCTGATGACCGCCGCCGGGACGCTTTCGCCTGCTCGGGTGTTTGTGATCGGGGCGGGTGTGGCAGGTCTCCAAGCCATCGCCACCGCCAAGCGGCTCGGTGCGATCGTCTCCGCCTACGATGTTCGCCCCGAGGCGGCCGAGCAGATTGAGAGTCTCGGGGGCAAGACGGTCCGGCTCGATCTGGAGTCTGGCCAATCGCAAGATAAGGGGGGCTACGCCAAAGACCTGGGGGAAGAGTTTTACACGCGGCAACGGGAACAGATGGGGAAAGTTGCCGGTGAGAGCGACGTGGTAATCACCACCGCCGCCATCCCCGGCAGGCCTTCACCCCTCTTGATTTCTGAAGAGGGGATTTTGCGGATGGCCCCCGGCTCGGTCGCGGTCGACTTAGCGGCCCAGCGAGGTGGCAACATCGAGCCGAGCAAACCGGACGAGCGCGTGGAGATCAACGGCATCACGATCCTCGGCCCGACGAATCTCGCGGCGGAGATTCCCAATCACGCCAGCCAGATGCTCTCTAACAACATCACCAAGTTCCTCTTGAACATGATCGACAAAGAGAAAAAATTCTCGATCAACACAAAGGACGAAATCGTCGCGGGCACCTTGGTGGCCAAAGATGGTGAGGTGGTCCATCCGCGGATTCGCGAGATGCTGAGCCTCACCCCCTTGGAACCGAGACCGGCGGCAGAGCCCGCTCCATCAACACCACCAAGCGAGGCAGAGGGGAAAACGGATGAATCCACCTAGAATCATGAATTGCCGCTGGGCACTGCTCCTGGTCCTCGGATTGACCTATCTGGCCATGCCCAGTTGGGCAACCGCCCAAGGAGATGCGGAGCCGCCGCCGGATAGCCCAGTGGTCGTGGTCGAAACGCGAACCGCGGAAGAGGCCTTGGCGGCCGCCGCACAACAGCAAAAGTGGACCACGTTGGTCGCTAGTCTCACGATTTTTGTGTTAGCGGTCTTCATCGGGTTCGAACTGATTACCAAGGTCCCACCCACGTTGCACACACCACTGATGTCCGGCTCGAACGCCATCTCGGGGATTTCCATTGTGGGGGCTTTGCTCGTCGCGGCGGGCACCGACAGCGGGATCTCCGCCTTTTTCGGCTTCATCGCGGTAACCCTAGCCGCAGTGAACGTGGTCGGTGGATACCTGGTAACCCACCGCATGTTGGAAATGTTCGGCAGCCGGCGGTGAGCGACCTCGGATCGTCTGTGGTGATTCGTTTTTTAGCCACAGAGGTCACAGAGGGCACAGAGGAGTAAGGGGATGAGTTCAATTACAAAGAGTCGGCGGGATAGAACGGCCAGCCGCGGTCCCCGTAATTGACCTTATCCCCGTCCCCGTTTTCAATCCCTAACAGTTCAAAGAATCAAACCACGAATTACACGAATTACACGAATAGGAGAGGGCGTTTGGGGGGATGTCGGTTTCTGGAACGACCTGACTTATCACCCATGCAACCGTTAAAATTTGAATCCTTGTGAGCGGTAATTTTGCTGGTTGCTTTTCGTGTCATTCGTGTCATTCGTGGTTAAAAAAACGTTGCAATGACGCCTACAAATTCAACTCCCGACCTCCTCAACTCTGTGATCTCCGTGTCCTCTGTGGCTAACAGCTTTTTGCCAAAGAGGTCCACAAACCACAGACGCATCAATAAATTCGCAAGCTGAGCATTAAAGGCCAACCGGGCCGCTGGAAGGTGAAGGAACGACCGTGAATGCACTGATTAGTCTTGGCTATGTCGTCTCGGCGGTGATGTTCATCGTGGGGCTGAAAATGCTGGCCCATCCCCGCAGCGCCGTGCGCGGAAACTTGATCAGCAGCGGCGGCATGCTGCTGGCGGTGATCCTCACCCTGATCCAGGTGCAAGTTGCGCCCGGGCTGTGGATCGGCATCTACATCCTTGGCGGATTGGTGATCGGCGGGGTTGCCGGTGGGGTGATGGCCACCAAGGTTCAGATGACCCAAATGCCGCAGCTCGTGGCCTTGTTCAACGGATTGGGTGGTGGTGCAAGTGTGTTTGTGGCAGCCGCCGAGCTGATTCGTTCGACGAACCCAGCGGTCGCCGACCCGACGGCCGACGTTCTGATTGCCGGTTCGCTTTCCGCGTTGATTGGGACGGTCACTTTCTGGGGTTCGTTGGTCGGGTTCGGAAAACTGCAAGAGCTGGATCTGTTCAACAAGCCATTGCCGATTCCGCAGCCGCAAATTGTCAACGCGATTCTAGCGGCCCTGCTGGTGGTGTTGACCATTGTGATGGTTGTTACTGGCCACTTGTGGCCGATGTTTCTGATCATCCCGATCGCCACGGTGCTGGGAGTCACCTTGGTCATGCCGATCGGCGGAGCCGATATGCCGGTGGTGATCGCGCTGTTGAACTCCTATTCCGGGCTGGCCGCTGCCGCCGCTGGATTCGTAATCAACAACAATGTGCTGATTATCGCCGGTTCGTTGGTCGGGGCTTCTGGGATCATCCTCACCCAGATCATGTGCAAGGCGATGAACCGCTCGCTTACCAACGTGCTATTCGGCACCATGCAGCCAGGGGGTGGCGGCCCGGCCGGCAGCGATGAGGAGATCTACGCCACGGTCCGTTCGACCTCGGCCGATGATGTCGCGATGATCCTCGATACGGCCCAGCGCGTGGTGGTAGTGCCCGGTTACGGTTTGGCGGTCGCCCAGGCCCAACACGCCGTCCGCGACATGGCCAACCTCCTGGCCGAAAAAGGGATCGAGGTGGAATACGCCATCCACCCGGTCGCCGGACGCATGCCAGGTCACATGAACGTCCTGTTGGCCGAAGCGGACGTCCCCTACGACAAGCTGAAGGAAATGGACGAGATCAACCCCACGATGGGCCAGGTCGACGTCGCGATCGTGATCGGAGCCAACGACGTGGTCAACCCCTTGGCCAACACCGACCCCAACAGCCCCATCGCCGGGATGCCCATCATCAACGTGGACAAGGCGCGGACGGTGATCGTGATCAAAAGAAGCCTAAGCCCCGGTTTCGCCAAAATCCCGAACCCGCTGTTCGCCGCGGACAACACGCTGATGTACTTCGCCGATGGGAAGAAGGCCGTGCTGGATATTGTGACGGCGATTAAGGAATTGGGTTAGGGTTGGAAGGATGAAGGGCCGACCTCTCAGGGGATGAGTCCCCTTAGTCCCCACCCCGGCAAACGACGCCCCTTAGGTGAAGTCGCCAACGAGGGACTTATCCCCGTTCCGCGCGACTGGCCAATGCTGGTTCTATTTTCTTGCCGCGATTCGACGCGGCAAAGGGCAAAATCTCAATGATCACCGGGCGTCCGGGGCCATCTCTCATGGACCGTGGGATGCCTCTTAGGGTTCCACTGCAGCTCCGGTTGCCGGTAGAAAACGCACTTGCCAAAGCATGCCCACGTTGGAGGGCGTGGGCATGGCACCCGTGTGAGACGCCCATTTTACTCGCTCACCAGCGCCCGTATCTTCGCCCCGCATTCTGCGCAAAACATGCAGGTTCCAGGCCGGTTATGCCGACTGCAAGTGCTTAGGCAATGTGGTTAATGAATACCCGTTGAGTTGTCGATGCCTTCTGCAAGGACTTTCCCGTGCTTGGATGGTGGGGGGAACGTCTGCGGCAAGGATTGCCGAGCCCGTTGGGTGTGACAAGTCATGGAGGGAGACGATGGTGGAACCTCAACCTGTGGATACGACGTAAGTATGACCCGCTCCATTCCTGGCTACCTCAGACTACACGGCGGTGCCGAGACCTTGTCCGGACTGCCGGACGATATCAATCAGGTCCCCGGTTTTCGGCAAGTCGCCCATTCGCTGGCCAAGTTGACCGGTTGGCGGCTTTGCGAGAGCGGTGCCGAGCGGCAAGATGCCGCCCACGAGAGCGCGTCGAATTCGATCTCCATCCCGTGCGAGCACCCTTGGCGCGAGTTGATGTTGTGCCCGGTCGCTGCGGATGCGAAGTCGGCCTCGCTGCCGGTCCTGTCGGCGGAGACGCGAGAATTGGCGGCCGGAATTGCCCAGGTGCTAAGCGAAGTCGATCGGCTGCGGATGGCGCTACGAGACCGCGAGGCGGAACTCGCCACCAACATTCCGCTCACCGTCCGGCAAGACGAGGCGACCCTCGCCACGCGGCTCCAGCAAAGCCTCAAGGCGGCGGCTGAAGTCGTGGGTGCTGAGGCGGCGTCCTTGTACCTCTTGGACGACGCGACGGAACACCTAAAACTCCGGGCCACCTTCAACCTGCCGGCCGAGCGGTTGCTTGAGTTGCCTCGGCGGCTCGACAAAAGCCTGGCCGACCTGGAGGCACTCGCCGGGCATGCGGTGGTGCTCGAAGACACCACCTTGCTGCCCCATTGGTCCTGCCCCGAGGCGGTCCCTTCAGCGGTCTGTATCCCGGTTTCGACCTCGACCACGCCGCTGGGAACGTTGTGGGTTTACTCCAAGCGTGAGCGGGATTTCACCGCGCAAGAGACCAACATGCTGGAGATCATCGCCGGTCGCTTGGCGGTGGAACTGGAACGGAGCCTGCTGGCGGACGATCGCCTCCGGACCGACGACCTGCGGCAACAGGCGAATCAGGCGGCCGAGCGGCAACGGAGCCAATTGCCCAACGTCAAACCGCTGGTCGAAGGGTGGGATGTCGCCGCTTGGACTGAACAGGGGGAAAACCTGGGGGGGGATTTCCACGACTGGGGTGTCGTCGAAAGCGGGCGGCTCGCGATTTTCGTGGGGGATGCCGCAGGTAGGCAGTTCGAGGCGGCCCTGACCGCCAATAGCCTGGTCACTGCCGTGAAGTCGAATTACCGCTTCCCGCATACGCCGGATAGCCTGATCGACCGGGTGAACCACGCCTTCTGGTCGACCTCGGCCGGCGACCACTTCGCCTCGTTGGCCTATCTCATGATCGACCCCCAACTGGGGACCTTGGAAGCGGCATCCTGTGGGCACATCCAAGGGTTTTTGCTCCAGCAAAACGCCGTGCGAGGGATCTGGCCCGGTTCGTGGCCGCTGGGTGGTTCGCCGGAAGTCCGCCCAGAACTGGCCCAGGCGATGCTTCAGCCAGGCGACGCGGTGGCGTTGGTCTCGTCCGGGTTGGTCGAGACCCTGAAGGCGGCGGACGGGGAAAACTGGCAACGCGGCTTTTGCGATTTGATGGTCCGGCACCTGGAATTGCCGACCGAAAGAATGATCGCCGCCCTGCGTGAACATTTGGCGCGGCAGGAGCGTCTGTTACCTGAAGACCGGACGATCATGATCGTGAAACGGCGGCCACGCGAGTAGGCAAAAGGGGGCCAAGTGAGGGCCTGGCCCCCATAGACGTTCCGGATCGGTTTTGCTTACAATACGAAACTCACCACGGGCTTGTGGCGAAATTGGCAGACGCGCTAGGTTGAGGGCCTAGTGTCCGTTAAGGACGTGCTGGTTCGAATCCAGTCAGGCCCACTTGCCGAAGGCAAGTAGAGAGTAGAGAAGAGAAAGTAGAGCAGTAGAAAAAACAGATCCGAGGTAACCCGCCAAGGTTTGCTTCCAACCTCTACCGCTCCCCTTTCTCTTCCTCTACTCGGTCTACTGCTCACCTTTCTACTCTCTCTTCTGGCCAACCAGTTCGCGGGACTAAACCCCAACCGGCCACCACTTACTTCTTCCGCTTCCGAGCGGTTTTGGCGGCCTTTCCCACCTCCAGCAAGGCTCGGTCGATCTTGTCGATCGTCGCCACGCCCGGCGTGTGCTTGCCGGTTTCGATCCGGCAGGGGTGCTCGAAGCTAATCCCCGCCAATTCCGCCAGCTTACGCTGCGAGAGCCCCGCCTCAACGCGATCCCGGATGATCTTCCGGGCCAAACTGGCCTTGGCGTACTGGACGGCGGGGTAATTTCCCTTGGCGTCCGGTTCTGGAAGCGGCGGAAGATCCGCAGCCTTGGCTAGGGTGGTTAATTTTTCGTATTCGTCGCGGGGCAAAAGGACATAGGCTTTGCCTTCGACCATGATCGTTTGCGGGGCCGGCATGTTGTTACTCATCATAGAAGTTGTCGCGGTGCCCGATTTTTTCCACGATGACGTTGTCCCCTTCCACGTGGAACTGAAGCCGATAGTCCCCTGTGCGGAGTCGGTAACGTCCCGCAAGATCACCCGAGAGCGGTTTCGCGCCACTCACCTCGGGCCAGTTCTTGAGGCGGATCAATATCTTGATCAAGCGGGCGTGAATGGGGGGGGTCAAACGATCCAATTGATCCGTCGCCGCACCCAGTTGCCGGTAACTGGTGCTACCGTATAGGTTTTAAATCAATTCCCTTTCGATTCGCCTCCCCGGTTTGCGGCGTTGCTCGTCGGGCTCGGTGCGCATCGACGAGGGGAAAGCGAAATCACCTCGTGGCCGCCTTGGCCCTGGCGTTTTCGGACATCCGCCGCGATTCGGTGGAGGTCGTTGTCGAGTTTTGCCGCGAGACGCCGCTTGATGGCGAGAATCTCGTCGTTTGGATCAGGAATCATCTTCGGTCGCCTTGAGTTGTTCCGGGGTACAGATTACCGGTGGAACGTATCCTGCTTCTCGACATGTTCCGGCAATCCGCGCCTGCAAATGTGGATTGAGAATATGTTTGAAGTTCCAGGTCGCTATGAATTGTACACCGTTCATGGATGCAGTGGCTATGTGTAAAGCGTCGCGAGGTTCCGACGCAGGCACCGCTTTGCGACTTATCAAGAGTTCGGCGAGCATTTCCGCATCAGCGGATTCGTCCAATAGCGGGATGCCTTCTAGGATTTCGAGTCTTTCCGCTGCGGCGGATGGATCACCATCGCCGCACTCGTCGACTGTGACTTGTGAAGTCACGAGGCGATAACGGCTGGTCGCCGTTTTCCACCACTGGCGCGTAATGCGTTGTCGCGAAGCAATATCCGGATTTGGGTGAAGACGCCCTGCGATGTTTCCCACAACAGTAGTTTCAACGTAAACGATATCCATTAGCTCAATCTATCACGCGCAAATTCTTCCCCCAATGGGGAAAATCTGTTTTTATGAACTGGATGACGCCGCTTCAATAATCCCAATCTTCCAACATTTTGTATTCCAAGTCGTCTAGATCGGCACCCAGGAAATCGCTCAACACGGACCAGCCTTCCGGGGCGTCAAAATTCTCAAACAGCCCAGCATCGAGAAAAACGAAAAAGCCGGAGTCGGCAGCGCGTTGGAATAAGTCGGGATGTTCCTTTCGCAGGAATTTCCACCGCCGCTTTTTATGCGGCTTGGCTTTTGCGATCTCAAGTACAAGTCCCCGCAAACGCTGGAAACTTTCGTCCTCGATCGTCGTCAGGCTCTCCAGACGCGCGATATTCTTCTTCGAGATGTTGCTCTGTTCAAGGAAGTGGTAGACCTCCTCAGTGGTCAGGATTTTTGTGATCTCGTCCTTGGGGAGCTTGCGACAATCCGAGCAAATCACCTTGCGGAGGCCTCGTCCACCGAACTTCTCGTTGGGTCTTGAACCTCCGCAGACCTTACAGGTGCGGCCCATGTCTTTATCATCCTTTGTTTGCAGCCTGGGTTAACCCCCCGGGAAGGGTGATCGTGTGTCGTATCTGTCTGTCCAAAAAACACGTTTTCATGGACACGTCCTCCCCAACATGTCCAAGTCATGGACATGTTACCCATGACGTGTCCAAATTCGGGCGAAATTTGGACATGTTTTACGGATATGTCCATGGCATCGACATATACTTCCCGGGGGGGCGTGTCTTACCGTTTCAAGATCTCCAGCAGGTCCGGATTGCGATAAATCGTTTCCCTGCCGACCTTTTCGGCCTCTAGGATGCCCGCCTCGGCAAGCGATTTGAGATATTCCGAGGCGGTTTTTCGTTTGGCCAGGCCGGCGTCGACGACGAATTGGATTTTGCAGTAGGGTTGTTCGAAGATCAGTTCGATCAGTTCTTTACTGTAGACCCGGGCCGGGAGCTTTTGCCGGGCTACTTCGCAGGTTTGGTCGAACAATTCACGGATGGCCAGGATCCGGGCCGTGGTGGCGTGGGCGGTTTCGGTAACACCTTGCAGCATGTACAGGACCCAGGGCTCCCACTCTTGGGTCTCGGTGACCGACAGAAGCCCCGCGTAGTAGCTTTGTTTGTTGTGGATGATGAACCGGCTGAGGTACAACACGGGGATCTCTAGCAGCCCGTGCGAGACGAGAAATAGCAGGTTGAGGATCCGCCCGGTGCGTCCGTTGCCATCTTCGAAGGGGTGGATCGCCTCGAACTGGTAGTGGGCCACCGCCATTTGTACCAGTGGATCGAGGTCGGTGGGCTCGGTCAAAAACGATTCCAAATTATGTAACTTGGCGAGGATCACATCTCCCGAGTGGGGCGGAGTGTACACCACGTCACCGGTCGCCGGGTTCTTCAGGCGGACCAACTTTTCCGTGCGAAACGTCATCGGCTCGCCCCGCAGGTTCGAGCAAATCGACTGGAGCGTAGAAAGCTGAAACGGCGCGGTCTTGAGCAGTTCGCCACCCAGTCGCAAGGCGGAGCGATAGCGCAACACCTCTTTGGTCATCGGATCGGTGACATCCTCCTCGTTCCCGGCGGCGGCGCGGAACAGCTCGTCCTGGGTGGTGACGATGTTCTCGATCTCGGAACTCGCTTGGGCCTCTTGCAGCGGGATGGAATTGATGAGGATGGCTTGATTGGGAATCAGGCCGCCGGCCCCTTTCAGCTCCGCGAGCGCTTTGTTGGCCACGATACAGCTTTTGAGAACGGCCTTGGTCTCCAGCTCCGCCGGGGGAGGCAACAGCGGCAGATCGTTGAATGGCTGGTTCGGGTTGTAGGCCATCAACGAGCCTTTTCCAGTATGAGGGGAGGACACCAGGGGAAACCAGCAGTTTACCGGGTACGCAGTGGGATACAATTGCGGCCGGATAGGGTGTGCCACGGCAAGCACCTTTCACGCCTCACCCCCAATCTTTTAGAATGCACCCTTCCAAAATACCCCGTTTCGCACCGAACATTTTTCCTCGCCTCTCACTCTAAGACCGCATGAGCACCAATATTCACGACGAACTGACTTGGCGAGGCCTCATTTTTCAGACCGCGGGGCAAGACTTGGCGGAGCACCTGGCCACCCCGGGCCGGACGGTTTATGCCGGGTTTGATCCCACCGCGACCAGTATGCATGTGGGGCATTTGCTGCCGATCATGCTGTTGCGGCGGTTTCAGCAGGCGGGGCATCGGCCGATTGCGTTGGTCGGTGGGGCGACCGGGATGATTGGCGACCCGAGCGGTAAGAGCGCCGAGCGGAATTTGCTGTCGGTCGATCAGCTTCAGGCCAATGTTGATGGGCTGAAGAATCAGATGCGGCGGTTTCTGGACTTCGACGACGCGGGGCAGGGGGCGATCCTGGTCAACAACTTTGACTGGATGAACGGCTTCACCTACCTGGAATTCTTGCGCGACGTGGGAAAGAACTTCCCAGTGAACGTGATGATGAGCAAGGACTCGGTCAAAAGCCGGTTGGGCCGGGACGATTCTGGGATCAGCTACACCGAGTTCAGCTACATGCTGCTCCAGGCCTACGACTTCGTCCATCTGTACGACCAGCATGAGTGCCGCGTGCAGATCGGCGGGAGCGACCAATGGGGCAACATCACCGCGGGGATCGACCTCGGCCGCCGGATGCGGAGTGCCCAGCTTTATGGCATCACCTGCCCACTCTTGACCAAGAGCGACGGCACGAAGATGGGCAAGACGGAGAGTGGGGCCCTGTGGCTCGATGCCGAACGGACCAGCCCCTACGCGTTTTACCAATACTGGGTCAACGTCGCCGACGAGGACGCTGGGAAGTGCCTCCGGTTTTTGACCGAGCTGCCGCGGGAAGAGATTGAGGCCCTGGATAAGGCGCGAGAGGAGGAGCCGCACCGGCGGGAAAGCCAAAAGCGATTGGCCGAGGCGATCACTGAACTTGTGCATGGCACCGAAGGCCTCACGGCGGCTCAGCGGGCCACCGAGATTTTCTTCGGCGGAGAGATCGAGAACCTCACCGATCGCCAACTGGGCGAGATCTTCGCTGATGTCCCCAGCATCGAACTGCAAAAGTCTCGGCTGGAAGCGGAGGGTGGTTTGTCGCTGATCGACGCCTTGGCGGAATCGGGCCTGGCCAAAAGTAAGGGAGAGGCCCGACGGGCGATCGGGCAGGGGGGCGTCTACGTCAACAACCGCCGCATCGCCGAGGTCGATCGTTTGTTGACCGCTGCCGATCTAGCGAGTGAAACGGTGATCGTGCTGCGGAGCGGGAAGAAGAAATATGCGTTGGTTCGGCTTGTTGGGTAGGCGAGGCGGGTGAGCTCTTCTCCCTCGCTTTTGGCAAGCGTGGCTACCACAATTCATTCGCGCATAAAAAAGACCCAGCGGGAAGTTATGCTTCCCACTGGGTCTCGAAATGCCCCCCGGCATTCTGGTTCTGATTAACGTTTTGCTTTCCATTGGCTCGCGTCGGCGGTGGTCACCGGTGCGAGTTTCGGTTTGGATGGGCTTGAATTGGCCGAGCCGGATCGAGCCCGAGCGGCCTGCGACGGGGGCGTTCGGAGCACCGGTTGGCTGGTCGTGGGGGTCAGGCTCCGTTTCTTGGCGGGTGCCAATTGGGCATTGGTCGGCAGCGGTTCGGCCTGGCGACCTTGGCCGCGGACTTCCGAGACCAGCGACGTGAGTCCCAGCTCCTCCAGGTCGAGCGATTTGGGGGCAGGGCTACGCTGGGTGGTCGAACCGTGCGGAGCCTTGGCGGGCGTTGGCTGGCCGGAGGTCGCTCTCGCGGGAGTTGGTGGGCGTGGAGTTTGAATCTCCTCACCCTCGGTTCCCTCGTAGATGATCGTCTCGCCATGCATCGGCCCGTGCGACATCACGCCGTGGTGATGACCGGGTCCTTGGCTGATAACGGCTGGCCGAGTGTAGCCGTAGTCGAGGTGACGGCTCGCCGCCCGGCGTCGGGCATGTCCCTTGGCGTCGAAGTAAGCTTTCTCTGGCCAGGGGCCTTCCGCCAGGTAAACGCCGTTGAACTCCAGCAGCGTTCCCTTGCGAAGGTGAATGTCTTTGATCGCGATGTTGTATTCGATCAGCGATTGGAAGTAGGCGATTTGGGTGTCGGCCCGGCGTCGCTGGGCGTCCAGCAATTGGTCCAGGGTGACGGTGCCCGCTTCGTAGGCCGCTTGCACCGCTTCGACTTCGCGATTGGCGGCGATCAGCCGGTTCAGGTTGGTTTGAACCAGGTTGTAGTTGGCGTCGAGGTCGCGGACGGCATCGGTCAACAGGTGCGAGATTTCCAGCTCCATGTCTTCCAGAACCGCCTTTTCCCGAGCGATCCGGAGTTGGGCGTTCCGCATCCCGGCCAGTTCGCGGCGGAATCCGATCGGCGTGGAGAACTGCAAACCCATGGACCATTCCTGGTAGCGACCCTCGGTCAGTTCGTCCCAAGCGTACGAGCCAGGTTGGTTGAAGTTGCGGCCATCGCGGGGCGTGGTGATCAGGTCGTCACCCAGACCCATGAACCGGTACAGCCCGACCACGTCCAACTGCGGCAGCAACTGGTTCCGAGCGGTGATCAGCTCGGTCTCACGCTGCTTGATTCGCCACTTTTGCCGACGTAGTTCCGGTGCTCGCATCAGGGCCTCTTCGTGGATATCGAACCACTCGAAGCGGACCCACGCGTCGGTCGGTTCCTCGATCGGACGGATCAGGCGACCATCGTTGGCCGATAGCCCCAGGAAGTATCGCAGGCTGGCCTCCGCCTTGTACAGGTCTCGCAAGGCGGCTTGGGTCCGCGAACGGAATTCAAAGTATTGCTGCCGAGCCTGGGCTTCCTTTTCCGCTTCACCACCCTCGGCCCCGTTGATCATCAACTGATGAACGCGACGCCAGGTCACCAAGGCGCTGTCGCGGCCGGTTTTGGAGGCTTCCAGGTTGTGGTAGGCGAAGTACAGTTGCCAGTAGGCTTGTTCGACGTCGCCGGTCAGGTTGCGGATGTTCGCTTCGAAATCGGCCAAGGCGACATCCTCCCGAATCCGCGCCAACAGCACGTTCACGCGGTTCACCTGCACCCCGCTACCTCGCAAGAGCGGATGCCGGGCTTCCATCTCGACCGTGGCCTGATAGGAACTGGGGTAGATCAAGCCACCCCGGTTGTTGGCATCGTAAACGGTTCCCTGTCGCAAAAACCACTGGGTACCGGTGGCGGAACGCTTGGTCAACTCGGCGGTGACCACCCCCAGAGTTTGTTGGAACTCCGAGAGGAAGAATGGGCTACCGGTGGTGAAGTTCTGGGGACGATCCTGACGATCGAAGTTGGCGTTGAAGTTGAACTGGGCGTCGAATTCCGACAAGGCGGCCTCGACACCAAACTGCGGATCGGAGGAGACGAGGGCCTGATCGTAGATCGTGGGAGCGGCGTCGTTCCGATTGATTAGGTTCGGCGGCAGGGCGTCGCTGGTGAGCGTGGTGTTGGGAATCACGCGAAACGCGGCGTTGCCACCGACGGTCCGGATCGCCTTGCTGTTTTTCAGCGAAATGGCGACCGCCTCCTCCAAGGTCAGGTCCCAGATCCTATCCGCTTCCATCTCAAACGGATCGGACAGGGTATAGGGTTCTTGCGTGTTCGCGACCTCTTCGAGGTGGGCTTCATGCACGTCGGGGTATTCCATCTCGGTCGCCTTGTCGAGGTACATCGACAGGTCCGAGGATTCCCGGAAGTAGAAAGGTTGAGTCGGGTAGCAACCAGTGCATAGAATGGCACCAAGTAACAGGATTCCGATCGCCTGTTGATTCTGCCGTCTCATGGAAGTCCGTTTCCTGTTGGGGGCCAACACTTCGGTGCGTGTCGCCGGATTCATTCCGGACCACGCAGCGGTGATTCGCACGCCTGTCTTGCAGACGGCGTAAGGCAACTACTGAATTGTTCATTCCCCCCCGGGAACGGTGATTTTCTTCGCTTGCGCGACACGAGGGTCGCGCAAATGAAGAAAACTCCGCACAGAAGGTATCGGCGGCCTAACCGTCAAACTTTGATAAATCCGCGTGATCCGCAAAGTTTTCCCAATCGCGCGCCAGCAGTGCTAGTCTGGGTGCCATGCCCACGCCCTCCAACGTGGGCATGAGAAGTGCGAGATGGTCGTGTATCTCCTGGAACGTCTGGACGCCGTCTCCGGACCATTGGACCGCGTCGCCGGTGTGATGAGGGGCTAGCGGCTTGTCTGGTAAGCGTGAGCTACCAACATGTTCAATTGACCGTGGGTCGGCGATTTCGGTCGTTGTTAATCGAGGGTTGCCGGTAGAAAATCAACCCGCCAAAACATGCCCACGTTGGAGGGCGTGGGCATGGCACCCGATGACCGAACCCACCATTCCGCGGCCCCAAGCCTTAGAGATACATTCCCAGATACCCGCCGCTCGCGTCGCTTTCCTCTTTGATTTTGGCGATTCGCTGTTTGGTCTTGTCCAGGTCGCCGGCGGCGATGTAGCGGTCGAACTCCACCGTGACGCTCCGTGCGACGGTTTCGCTGAACCACTGCACGATCGGTTCGGACAGCCAGGGGCAGGTTTCCTTGAACAGCGTGACGGTTAAGTCGGAACCTTGAGAGGTCAGGTCTTCGCTATCGGTGAGGACGGTACCATAGAAGGCGAACTGAATCATACCGTCGGTCGGGTGGTTCAGTAAGCGATAGGTGCAGCGGGCGTTGTGCAGGAAATAGGTGTTGAGGCTGCCATGCTTTTCCAGGGCCTCTTTCACGCGGAGGCAATGTTCCTGGAATTTCGGGGAGGCGTCCAGCGGAATATCAAGCCGCTCGATGGAGCGGAGCGGCAGGCAGTCGAACTCGATTTCAACATAACGATCCATGGTGCCAGCTAATCCTCGGTACGCGTCATTATTCCGCGGAAGTCGCGTCGCCGCTCGCTTCACCGGCCACGCTCCATGCAGCGACAAACCAACCGGGCGAGATGTCCAACGAACTGACGGTCAATTTTCCGAGTTTGGCGAATTCCCCCTCCAGTTCAATCCCCTCACCGACGATTTCCTGCTTGAACACGGCGTCGAACTTTCGGGTCAGGAAGGTCTTGGCGGTCAGGTCGAGGGCGCCCAGACGATCTTGGCGGACGAAATCGACCACCACATCGCCATCTCGGACGAGAGTTAGGCCCTGTTCGCCACGTGAGACTTGATACTTGGCGCTGATTCGAATCGTGCGATTAACCACCGAATCACCCCGCGTGAACTGCCGCCCCCGCATGGATAGCTCTATCTGTCCGGCATTAAAGTTCGCCTCAATGGGTCGGTAGTAGTCGAAGGTGATCGACCAGGGATCGGAATCGGGGGTGATTTTCAGTTCCTCGGGAATCTCGGCGTCCGCCTCTTGGAGCAGCTCGACCAACCGCTCGTCGGTCAGGGTCACGCCACCCAACAGCAGTTCGCCCAGATTACTGACCAGCGACTGATGCAGTTGCACGGAAAAGGCCCCTCCTTGTTCCGCCGGGGCGGGGGGAGGACCAGGTGCTGACAACTGGGTGAGGCTGGCTTGCAGCATCGTGAAGTCGATTCCGCGGGGCGTGGTTCGGAAGTCGAGGACCTGTGGCATCCCGTCGCGACCTTTGAGCGGGAGCAAAAGTTGCTCGTTAAACCGCTTGTTGGCGTCGACCAATTGCGCGCTCACCTCTTTGTTGAGCCGCTCTTTCACACGTTCCGCCGCACGAAGTGAGGCGATCGCTTCCGCCTGCGCCTTTTTCTTGTAGGCCTGTTTGGAGCCAATTTTTCGAACCAAATTGTGTTTGGCCCCGAAACCGGTGAAGGTGGTGTGCGTTTGCGCGTGAGCCCAAGGGGGAAGTCCGAAAATCCCCTCCGCCCCGATCTCGATCCGTTTCCCGCTGGCGATCGAAGTGTTGCCGGTGGAATAGATGGTCAGAGGACCATTCTGGCCGACATTCTGCGAGAGGTTATGCCCGGTTAGGCCAAACTCGATCACACCTCGGCTGGGGTGGGGAATCACTTTGGCGTCAATCTGCCCTTGGGTCCGCCCCTCGCCATGGATTTGGGTTCCCAGGATTACGTCATGAATCGGAGCAACCTCATCGACCTGTCGAGCCAGGCCTTGAGCCAGGAAATCGGCAGAAACTTGGACATACAGGTTGGGGTGATCGACCTCCGCGCGAACCGCTTGGGTCAAATCGCTCATTTGATTTCCTTGCTCAAACCAACCGAGCACCCCCCCCAGAACGGCGGCATCGCCCGGCAGTGGGTTGGCGCGGTAATTTTCGAGCGTGTCCGCAAGGGTTTTGAGCTGCACGCCGAACTGCTGCTGGTACTGCTCGTTCCGCGCGAAGAACAGTGTGTTGTTAAATTCTCGGAGCGACTTTCGCGCGGCCACGAACCGGGGCAGGTCCATGCCCGCCTCTGAGCCGCGAAATTTTAGGTAGATTTCTTCGAGGATGCTCAAATCGGGAGTTTCCGAAGCGACCTGCTCGCGCAGCTCTGTCCAACGCAAGTATTCACGCCATCGTTCCGTGTTTTCGGCCGATCCCCGCGAGAGCTGCTGTCCGAGCCGCGTCAAATTCCGATCGAGCTCCGCTTGGGCCGCATCGACCTGAGTTTGGCCGATCGGTTGGAAGCGATCCTCGGCCGCACGGATTTGCTCAATCAAATCGGCGGGAGCCGCGACTTGGGGCGACTCTGCGGCCGACTGATCTCCTTGGACCAACGAAATTAAGGTGGTTGGAAGGGACAAGGCAAGCAGCGCGATCAGCGAAGGTGCTAGCTTACGATGGATCATCCGAGCCATTTATTTAACCTTAGTTGGGGATATCGTCAGGTATTTCCTATCTCTGCGGCCCTGAGGACCGCGCGAGATAATCTACCTATCGGGTGTTTTGACAGACCATCTTCCGATTGCAATGTCATGGGTGCTGGTCATTCGGAAGATCAGTGATAACACGAACGTCTAGGTAAAGCCACGTGAATAACAGGATGGAAGTGATTTTAGCGATCATGGCGATGAGTCAATATACCGGAAGTTGGCGATCCGTTGACGACCCCCACCTGGGGGCCGTGTGAAGGTGCGGTGGTGCGTTCTTGATCGTCAGCCAGGCGAGTACGAAACGGAACGGAATGAGACGTGGCCTCTGTAAACTTTGCGTTTCTCCCAGCTTCGCACGGCTCGAAATTTGAAGCTGATAGCTATGCGGTATGTAGCAATTATAGCAGGGGGAGGATTGACTGGCGTCCCGCGGACTCTTTATCTTACGTATCTCAATTAACCCGCAAGGATGCTAATACTGAGACGGCGCGTGCCGTTGGCAAGCGGGTTAGTTTCCGACCTGTGGCAAGTCCTGCCTCCGAATCCCAAGCGTCCCGCGAATTGGGATTTCCGACCTTCGCAATCCTCGACTTCGGCCCGGACAAGTTGGTCACTCCTGTGGTGTTCCCCTCCGGTTTCCCCGTCGTGATCGACCCTCCTCAGGAACGTCAAATAGGAAGGGTTCGAGCTTTGCGTAAGAATCTTGCGTGAGCATAACCCCGCATCTTCGTGGAATCACCGAGACCAAAACAGGACTGTCCGTCCATCTCAGGTATGTGTTGATATGACTGCAAACTCCCGCCTCCTAAGAAATCCTTCCCATAGGGTACTCCCACTACTGGCGCTGACGTTGGGATTGATCCCCGCGGCTCAGGCCCTCGCCAGCGAACCGTCGGCAACCTCTTGGAAAACCGATTATTCCGCGGCGGTCCTGGAAGCCCAGGCCGAGAAAAAGATGCTGCTGATCTTCTTCCACCGCGAAGGAGATCACGCCCCTGAGCGTCGTTTTGAACAGGAAGTCGTCACTCACCCGACGATCGCGAAACTACTGGACAACTACACCCTCGCCAAACTTCCGGTGACCACCGAGGTCCAGTTCAAGGGGAAACCGATTCGCCTGCTGAGCCATGGGGCGTTTGTCCACCTCGAAGGCAAGCCAGGCGTCGCGATTGTCGACTATGCCCATGTCGATACGCCCGAGTATGGCCATACCGTGAGCCAGTTTATCTTCCGCGGCGAGCGACCACGGAATGTGCAGGAGATGCAGGTCATTTTGACGCTGCCGCAAGGGACGCTGACCCAGCGAACCTTGATCTATGCGGTTCGTACCCATCCGGAACGCCCCCGCAGCACCAACGGCATCTTGCGCCGCTTGCTCGCAGGTGAGACCCATCGTCACAGCCAACATCAGGCGGCGATCCAGAGCCAGGGTCACCACCAGTGGGACTCGCGGTTTCAGATGATCAAGGCCCAACTGCCCGGCAACATGCTGCCGGTGGAAGTTTGTGCGGAAAGCTGGCCTGGCCAAAACCTGGAAGACGCCGCGATCGAATGCGTCCGGAGTTGGCGACATTCCTCGGGTCATTGGTCCGCGGTCAGTTCCGAAAGCACCTATTACGGTTATGACATGAAACGGGGTCGTAACGGCATTTGGTACGCCACCGGCATCTTCGCGCGGAACCGATAAGCGATATTCCGGAATATCGAAAACTCAAAACAGGCTGAGGCGACTCGTTCGCCCCAGCCTGTTTTTTTGGGGGATGCATGTCGAGTGGCGGGGGGGGGGGGGG
>JBBDIM010000137.1:0-19482 GCA_040880405.1 Pirellulaceae bacterium
TTACGAGAGATCCGAATTTCCGGACGGACACTAGCTACGCTTGCAAAAGCGTGGGAGAAGCGCTTACCCGGTTCGCCTCAGGGACATACCTAACCCACGGGTCACCCACGCTCTACGCGAGCGTGGCTACCCCGTCAAAACGCGCGGCCCCGTTATGGGGCCATCAGCAGGCGGCTGGGGGCTTCCAGGTACGAGATCACCTCGTTCAGGAAGCGAGCGGCCGAGGCTCCGTCGACCAAACGGTGATCGTACGAGAGACTCATCGGCATCATCAATCGCGGGACAATCTGGCCTTCGACCACCACCGGCATCATCCGTGAGCGGCCAACCAACAAAATGGCGACCTCCGGGATGTTGATGATGGGGGTGGAGTAGGTACCGCCGATCGCGCCCAGGTTGCTGATCGTGAAGGTTCCGCCTTGCAACTGGCTGGGCGAGAAATTGTTGCCTCGGATATCGGCGGCGGTTTGCTGCAAGGTCCGCGCGATATCGGGAATCGACATCCGATCGGTGTTGCGGATGTTGGGGACGACCAGCCCTCGCTCCGAGTCGACGGCGATGCCGACGTTGACATATTCCTTGTAAATGATCTGTTCGTTCTCAAGGTCGACGGTCGCGTTCACCTCAGGATGGGCCTTCAGTGCGAGAGCCACCGCTTTGATCAAAAACGGCATGGTGGTCAGTTTGACCCCTGCCTCGGCGTAATCCGCCTTGCTTTGCTGGCGGAGTTCTTCCAGGGCGGTGACATCGGCGTCGTCGAAGTTGGTGACGCGGGGGACCGTCGTCCAGGAAGCTGTCATCTGGGCCGCGGTCACCTTGCGGATCCTCCGCATTTTCTCCGCCTTGATGGGGCCATACTTGTCTTGGCCCGCTTCCCCGCTGGGGACGATCGGTGGCGGTGCGTTGGTTGCGTTAGTTGCCGCGGGAGTCGCTTCCGCGGTAGGGGCGGCCAAGGTTGAAGCGACGCTTCCGCTCCCTTGGCTCAATTGACGGACCGTCAACAGAACATCGTCTCGGGTCACGCGACCACCGGGGCCGGAACCACGGACCATTCGCAAATCGACCCCCACTTCCCGAGCAAACCGCCGCACGGCCGGGCCGGCCGGGACACTATCGGCGTCCTCGTGGATCAGCTCACCAGCGGGTACGGCTGGTGGTGTGGGGGATTTCAGCTGGACCGGCTCATCGGCCTTCGCGGGCTTCGAAGAAGCCGACTTGGCAGGGGCCGGTTTCGAAGGAGCCGCCGCTGGCTTCTCTTTCGCCGCGGGTTCTTCCTCGGCCTCCTCGGATGGCTCTGGCGATTCCTCTTCCGATTCGGCGACGGGCTCTTCCGCCGGCTCGGGATCTTTCTCTTCTTCTGGGTCCTGCTTGGGTGGCTCGGCGGATTTCGCTTCCGCTTCGGTCCCTTCCAGCGTAACCAGCACGCTGCCGATCGAAACGCTGTCTCCCGCGGAGACATGAATCTTGGTCACCTTCCCGGCGGCCGTACTGGGGATATCAACCGAGGCCTTGTCGGTCTCTAGTTCCAGCAGGGGTTGGTCCTTAGTCACGGTATCCCCTTCGGAGACATGCACAGCCAGCACGTCTCCCGATTCGATTCCGTCCCCCAAGTCGGGCAAGGTCACTTCAATCGCCATGGCAATACTCTCTCAATCTCGATCTAAGATCCGCTATTCGAAGTTGCAGTGGGAGGTCGGAGTTTTCGACTAAGCGTACAATGGATTCGGCTTTTCCGGATCGTAATTCAGATCCTTAATCGCCTGAGCCACTTCGCTCAACTCGACCTTCCCCTCTTGGGCCAACTGATACAGCGTGGCAATGACAATCGACTCGGCGTCAACCTCAAAGTGCCGTCGCAGGGCTTCGCGGGTTTCGCTGCGGCCCATGCCATCGGTCCCTAACACTCGCATGTTGCCCGGCAGGTAATGGCGGATTTGCTCGGCCCAGGCCTGGACATTGTCCGAGGCGGAAATAAACGGCCCCTCGACCCCATCCATCACCTGCTCGATGTAGGAGCGTTTCGGCGGAGCGGTCGGGTGAAGCATGTTCCAGCGTTCACACTCGTGCGCTTCACGTTGCAGCTCGGTGTAGCTGGTCACCGCCCAGACATCGCTGTCGATGTTGTACCGCTCGGCCAAGATCTCAGCCGCCTTCTGAACGCACCGCGTAATGGTGCCACTGCCCATCAGTTGGACCTTGGCCCGAGCCTTCGGCTGGTTGCCCGCTTGCAGCTTGTAGATACCGCGGATAATCCCCTCGGTCGCTCCCTCGGGCATCTCCGGCATCACGTAGTTTTCATTGCCGACGGTCAGGTAGTAGATCGCCGTGTCGCCATCGACATACAGCTTCTTCATCCCGTGCAGCACGATGACCGCCGTCTCGTAGGCAAAGCAGACATCGTACGAACGAACCGTCGGGAAAGCGATTGCGTTTAGGTGGCTATGGCCATCCTGGTGCTGCAAACCTTCACCGTTGAGCGTAGTTCGGCCAGCCGTCCCGCCGATCATAAAACCCTTGGCCCTCGTATCGGCCGCGGCCCAAATCAGGTCGCCGACCCGCTGGAACCCGAACATGCTGTAGTAGATGAAGAACGGAATCATGTTGATCCCGTGCTGCGAGTAGGAGTTGCCCGCGGCGATGAACGACGACATCGAACCCGCTTCGGTAATCCCTTCCTCCAGCATCTGGCCGTCTTTGGCTTCCTTGTAGTACAGGAGCTGGTGCGAGTCGACCGGTTCGTACAACTGGCCGACATGGCTGTAGATGCCGACTTCGCGGAACATCCCTTCCATGCCGAAGGTTCGCGACTCGTCCGGGACGATCGGCACGATGTACTTGCCGATGTTTTTGTCCTTGGTCAGCTTGGAAAGCAAACGGACGAAGCCCATGGTGGTGGACATCTCCTTCCCTTTGCTTCCGCCCAGGAATTCCTGGTATTGGTCGATCCCCGGGATCTCCGATTTCGGCACGTCGAGCGGCCGGGATGGGACAAAACCACCCAGTTCTTCCCGTCGCTGACGCAGGTAACGCATCTCGGCGCTATCCTCCGGCGGCCGATAGAACGGCGCCTTGGCGACATCCTCGTCCGAAATCGGGATACTGAACCGCGTGCGGAATTCCCGCAGTTCCTCTTCGTTCAGCTTCTTCTGGTTGTGGGTGACATTGCGGCCTTCGCCCGCTTCGCCCAAACCGTAGCCCTTGATCGTCTTGGCGAGGATCACGCTCGGCTTGCCTTTGCACTCTGAGGCGTTCTTGTAGGCGGCGTAAACTTTTTCGGGGTCGTGACCGCCGCGGAGCATCTTTTGCAAGCGCTCGTCGGAGTAGTTCTTCACCAGTTCCAGTAGTTCCGGATACTTGCCGAAGAAGTGCTTGCGGATGTACTCGCCACTTTCGACCACGTACTTCTGGTACTGGCCGTCGACCACCTCTTCCATCCGCTTGACCAACAGCCCCGACTTGTCCGCTTCCAACAACGGATCCCAGTCGCTACCCCAGATCACTTTGATGACATTCCAACCGGCACCACGGAAGACCGCTTCCAGTTCCTGGATGATCTTGCCGTTCCCCCGCACCGGGCCATCCAATCGCTGCAAGTTGCAGTTAATGACCCACGTCAGGTTGTCCAGGTGTTCGCGTGCCGCCAGGCTGATCGCGCCCAGGCTTTCGGGCTCGTCGCATTCGCCGTCCCCCAGGAACGCCCACACGCGCGTATCGCTGGTGTCCTTGATGCCACGGTCGGCCATGTAACGGTTGAACCGGGCCTGATAGATCGAACAGATCGGCCCCAAGCCCATCGAGACGGTCGGGAATTCCCAGAACTCCGGCATCAACCAAGGATGCGGGTAGGAAGAGAGTCCCTGTTCCGGCTGCAATTCACGCCGGAAGTTTTCCATGTTGCGTTCGCTCAAACGTCCTTCGACGTAGGCCCGCGCGTACATTCCAGGAGAAGCATGCCCCTGAAAGTAAACCTGATCGCCAGCGTAGCCTTCACCGCGGCCGCGGAAGAAGTGATTGAAGGCGACTTCATACAGAGTGGCGGACGAAGCGTAAGTCGAAATGTGACCGCCCAGACCGGGGAATTCCCGATTGGCCCGGGTCACCATCGCCATGGCGTTCCAGCGAATGATGCTTTTGATCCGGCGTTCGAATTCGCGATTGCCGGGGTACGAACCTTGTTCGTTGGAGTGGATGGAATTGAAGTAGGGGGTGTTGGCGGCAAACGGGATATCGACCCCTTGCGCTAAAGCCCGATTCTCCAATGCCGACAAGATATAGCGAACCCGATCGCTCCCCTTGCTCTCTAACACGTATTCGAGCGATTCGACCCATTCCCGCGTCTCGGAAGGATCGGCGTCCTCGGCGAAGGTAACGGGGTTGTTCAGGATTTGCTGTTCTTCGGTCGACAACTCAACTTTGGCGTTCGCCATGCATCTACCCTCATCTTTGATGACTGGGAGGGAATCGACCTCCGGTTGCGATGAACCTGATTGGCAGGTTCCAGGGGGTGGTCGATCCCCGGTGGGCGCCTTAATGGTTGGGGCGCTACCCAATAACTTAGATCAAACCTCGGCATTCTTACCGCGAATTCCAATTCGCGGTTTGAGGTTGAGCTTTACGACTAGTATATGTTTTCCGCGCTTCGGTCACTGATATTCTCGGCAACCGATCCGTTTTGGGAAGGGGCACCGGAGCGGAGCTCGCCAAGATTTAACATAAAGTGTGCAATTGCAACACCTTATGGCTTCTTCTTTGGCTTATAAATCTCGGTCGCCGTCCCGAAGAAGACCTCGCCGGCGTTCATTAATGTCTCGCCTAAGGTGGGGTGAGGATGGATAGTTGAGGTCACATCCTGGATTTGGGCTCGCATCTCAATCGCGAAGGTCGCCTCTCCAATCAGTTCGCCCGCGCCAGGCCCTACAATCCCGCAGCCCAGCACCTGCTCGGTTTCCGGGTCGATGATCCACTTGGTGAGCCCTTCGGTTCGGCCCAAGGCCTGGGCCCGGCCGCTGGCGGCCCAGGGGTACATCGCTACGGTGACGGCTCGGCCCAGTTGTTTGGCTTCCTCTTCCATCAAGCCAGCCCACGCAATCTCTGGATCGGTGAAAATCACCGCGGGAATCGCGGCTGGATTGAATTCCACCGCATGCCCTAGTAAGGCCTCCACCGCGGCCCGACCTTCATGCGTCGCCTTGTGGGCGAGCATCGGATCGCCCGTCGTGTCCCCGATGGCGGAAATTTTCGGATCGGCCGTCCGGAGTTGGCGATCAACGTCAATGAAGCCCCGCTTGGTGACCTTCACCTGGGTATTCTCTAGGCCGATTCCCTTGGTGTTAGGCCACCGCCCGATGGAAACCAAGACACGGTCAAACTTTTGAGTTCCAAACTTACCGGGACCTTCGAAAGCGACTTCGACTTTGTCATCCCGATCACCGATCGAGCCAACCTTGGTGTTGAGGAACAACCGCCCCTCAAGCAGTTCTTCCATTCGTTTTTGCAGCGGTTTGACCAGGTTCCGGTCCGCTCCGGGGAGGAGCCCCTCGGTCAATTCCACGACACTCACTTTCGTGCCGAGATGGGCATAAACCGAGCCCATCTCTAGACCGATATAACCACCCCCAATGACCAGCATCGTCTCCGGGATGTCCTTCAGTTCCAGGGCCCCGGTCGAATCGATCACACGGGGCGAATCGATCTGGAACGCCGGGGGCATCGCCACGACTGAACCGGTCGCCACGATACAGTGGTCAAAGGTCAACGTGCCTCCGTCCGGGATCGATTCATGATCCCCTTCGAGCTGCAGCGTGCCGGAATCGATGAAGCTTCCCTGGGCCTGAATCACGGTGACGTTCCGCTTTTTTGCCAAACCGGCCAGGCCGGCGGAGAGAGTGCTAATCACCTTCTCTTTGCGAGCCCGCAGGGCGTCGATATCGAACTTGGGCTGGCCATAAGAAATGCCCCAGTCTTTCTCCAACTCTTGCACCTCGTCGACCACCTTGGCCACATGCAGTAGGGCCTTGGAGGGGATACAGCCGCGTAGGAGGCAGGTTCCCCCGAGCCGTGGCTCACGCTCGATCAGCGTGACCTCCATCCCTTCGTCGGCCGCTAGAAACGCGGCGGCGTAGCCCCCGGGTCCGCCCCCCAAAACCGCTAACTGAGTGTGTGCCATGTTGTCTCTTTCCAGTGGTTCGTCGGTCAAGCGATATGCTGCTGGCCGCGGCCGAGCTCGGTCCACCTGTTATATCGATCAGGTAAATCGGGTAATCCGCCACATTGAACCATAAAAAAAGGGACTCGGCGACGTGAGGCACGCCCGGAATCCCTAGAAAGTCGTCAGAATTTTCGCTCAATATCGATCCGTTTGACCAGACCGGACTTACCCGCATGATCCTAAAGCGGGGCCGATTCGGCCTCGTTTCCTGTCTCATGAGAACGCCTGGGCCCATATCGCTTCCAGGCGGCCTGCGACAGGTAAATTCGTTAGCGAGACATAAACTCGACCACGCTGTTGACGTCGACCTTCAGGCTGACATCTTCCGCGGCCGGGATACCGTCAAACGAAACCGACAGGGTCTCCGGGTCGGGAGACAGGAACGCGGGGACTTGGCCGCTCGACTCTCCGAGGAGGCTGCGATACAGGATTTGCAGCTTTTCCCGACTCCGCACACTCACAATATCGCCGGGGCGACATTGGAATGACGGCTTATCGACACGTTGGCCGTTGACCAGGATATGCCCATGGGCAACACCCTGACGGGCCTGGGTGCGGGTCAGGGCGAAGCCTGCTCGACGCACCACGTTGTCCAGCCGACGTTCACACAGGATCATCAGGTTTTCACCCGTGTTCCCCTTCATGTGCTTGGCCATGGTGAAGTACCGCCGGAGCTGCTTCTCACCCAAGCCGTAATAATGTTTGATCTTTTGCTTTTCCATCAACGCCAAACCGTAGTTCGACGGACGCTTGGGGCGGGTATGCATCCCGGGCGGGTTCGGCCGGCGATCAGCGGCCCGCATGGCTCCGCGGGTCTCGTAAATGAGGGCACCGAGGCGACGGTTGATTTTGGCCTTCGGACCAGTGTAGCGGCCCATGGATCTTCACTCCTAATCGTTGCTGCGGTTTCGTACGCCGCGGAATCGTTCCTGACTGGTGCTGCGAAAGGACTCAATCCGATTCCCAGGCGATGAGAACCCATCCTACGCGACACTGCTTACCCCCAAGAGGCAAACAGGTCCTTGGGGCGAAACGAGCCATTCTGCCGAAAAAGGGGCGACGGATCAAGGGGTGAGCCCTTGCCGAAACGTGGGGAACCAGGAATTTGTCCGAGGTAGTACCCAATCTCGCATGTCGTGGGTCTGGTGCCGTGGTCCGTAAATCGGTCGAATCGCGCCGACCGTCATCGGTTGGAGCCTTTCGCTCCCTTCACTCAGGCGAGAGGTCGCCGGAGTGGTTTCGGCTTTTTACCACGTGGCCTCGCCAATTTCCCGCAAATTTAAATTGCATCCCACGAGGGGAAGAGTCATACTCTATTTCGCAGGTACTCACCCCAGCCTTTTCCCTCTAATCCCAACCCACTGTCCCACCTTGGAGTTATTGCATGACCCAACGAATCAGTCGTCGTGATGTGCTTCGGCTTTCCGGCTCCGCCGCGGCCCTCACCGTCGGCACCGGCTATTTCTCGCAGCTCTCCGCCCAGGAAAGCAAGTCGCCCAACGAGAAGCTCGACATCGCTTGCATCGGCGTGGCCAACCGGGCCAGTTCCAACGTCAACGGAGTGAAGCACCAAAACATCGTCGCGATCTGCGATATCGATGACAAATACCTGACCGCCGCAGGCGAGAAGTTTCCCCAGGCAGCCAAATACCACGACGTGCGTAAAGTGCTGGACGCGGGAAAATCGCTCGATGCCGTGGTCATCAGCACCCCGGACCACATGCACGCCCCAGCGACCCTGTGGGCGATGCAACTCGGCAAGCATGTGTACTGCGAAAAACCGCTCACCCATTCAGTGGCCGAGGCCCGTCAGGTAACCGAACTGGCCAAGAAGCAGGGCGTGGCGACCCAGTTAGGAACCCAGATTCACGCGGGAGACAACTACCGCCGAGTGGTGGAATTGGTCCAGAGCGGCGCAATCGGCAAGGTCAGCGAGGTGGACGTTTGGGTTGGCAAGGGTTGGGGTGGCGGGGATCGTCCTAAAGAGACCCCCGAGGTGCCCAGCCATATCAAATGGGACCTCTGGCTTGGCCCCGCTCCGGAACGACCCTTCCATGGTGTCTACCATCCGGCCAACTGGCGTCGCTGGTGGGACTTTGGTGGCGGCACCCTGGGAGATATGGGCTGCCACTACGTCGACCTACCCTTCTGGGCCCTGGGGCTGAAGTACCCGAAGACGGTTTGGGCGGAGGGACCTGAAGTCCATCCGGAGACCGCCCCGACCGGACTTACGGTCCACTATGAATACGCCGCCAGCGAGACCCACGGCCCGATTAAGCTCACTTGGCGGGATGGCGATCACACACCGAGCGAAGTCCAAGGACACAAAGTCCCTGGCTCCGGGGTGATGTTCCGAGGTGAAAAGGGAGACCTGCTGGCGACCTACGGCGATTACAAGCTGTTCCCCGAGGAAAAGTTCGCCGATTTCCAACCCCCTGAGAAGACGATTCCCTCGTCGATCGGTCACTACGAGGAATGGATCAAGGCTTGCAAGGAGGGAACGCCTACCACCTGCGACTTCGCCTACTCCGGTCCGTTGACCGAAGCGGTGTTGCTGGGCAATGTCGCCTTCCGAACCGGTGAAAAACTGGAATGGGACGCTGCCAGCCTGAAGGCCACCAACAGCACCGCTGCCGACGCCTACCTCAGCCGGCCCTATCGTAAAGGCTGGGAAGTGTAAGGATTCAGCGAACCACTACCAGATTCAACACAAAACCGGGGCCTGAAACTTGATTTCAGGCCCCGGTTTTTTTGCTACTTCGATTGGTTCCGCCAGTGGTGGTTAACCATCCTCGCGGCCGTGACAAAATTCCGCGAACACCTCTTTCAGCGCGGCTAAGGCCACTGGGCCTTTCTCCTCGTCGATAATCACGTTGACCTGCACTTCCGACGTGTTGATCAAATCAATGTTGATCCCCGCGTCGCTCAAGGCCTTAAACATCCGGATTCCGACACCAGTGTGACTGCGGAGCCCGATCCCGGAGACCGAGAGTTTGGCGGTTTTACTTTTCCCCAAAACCTGACCCGCCTTCAGGACTTCGCCAATTCGCTCAGCGGTTGTCACCGCCTTGCTATAGTCCTCTTGGGGAAAGGTGAAACTGAGGTTCGCGTACCCTTCGCGGCTGATATTCTGGACGATCATATCGACCACAATCCCGTCGGCGGCAACCGCTTCCAAAGCCCGCGCGGCGATGCCTGGCTCATCCGGAATTTGCCGTAGGGAGAGGATTCCTTGGTCGGAATCGAGGGTGATGCTGTCGATCGTCAAGTCTTCCATGTGCCGCAGTCGGGCAACCACTTCGGAGACATCGACGGTTCGTTCGATATTGACCTCCTCGGCGGAATCCTCCGCTTCTTCCGGAGTGATGTGGAGGTCGAACCCGTTATGGACCGCGTGCAAAGCCCGCTGAGCATCTTCCCGGTCGACCAGGACGGAGATTTTAATCTCGCCGGTGGAAATCGCCTGGATGTTAATTCCCGCCTCGGCCAGCAGGCGGAACATTTTATCGGCGACGCCCGGCATGTGGGCCATGCCGAGCCCCACAATGGAAATCTTCGAGACCTGATCGTCGTGAGAGACCCTGGTCGGCTTGATCACCTCAGCGGCCGATTTGACCGCGTCCAGGGTCAGCTTCAGTTCCTCTTTAGGCACGGTGAACGACATGTTTGCCTTGCCGTCCTGCCCGATGTTCTGCACGATCATATCGACCGAGATCGCCTTGGCCGCGATCCGGTGGAACAACTCGTACGAAATACCCGGCACGTCCGGAATGCCTTCGACCGTAATCCGGGCCTCGTTCCGAGTGATCGCCGCACCGCTGACCGGGCGTTTGCTCGATTCTGGTTTGGCGACGATCATCGTCCCCGGGGTATCGGAAAAACTGCTGCGGACATGAATCGGCACGCCAAACTTTTTGGCGAACTCGATCGAGCGGCTATGCATTACGCCCGCCCCTAAGCTGGCGAGTTCCAGCATTTCGTCGTAGCTGACCTGGGTTACGCGGCGGGCATCCGGCAAGGCCCTGGGGTCGGTGGTGTAAACGCCGTCGACATCGGTGTAAATCTCACAGGCATCCGCCTCCAAAACCGCGGCCAAGGCAACTGCCGTGGTATCGCTGCCACCGCGCCCCAGGGTGGTGATGTCGAGGTTTTCGTCGATCCCCTGAAACCCGGCGGCAATCACAATGTTGCCGGCATCGAGTAGCTGTTTGACGCGGGAGGTCTCGATCGAGTGAATTCGGGCCTTGGTGTAGGTGCTGTCGGTGCGAATTCCGATTTGCGCCCCGGTCAGGCTGACCGCCTGATGACCCAGCGCGTGGATCGCCATCGCCATCAGGGCGACACTGACTTGCTCACCAGTGGAGAGGAGCATGTCCATTTCTCGGGCCGGCGGGTTATCGGAAATCTGACCCGCTAAATCGACCAGGACATCGGTGTTTTTGCCCATGGCGCTGACCACCATGACCACTTGGTGCCCTTCCAACTGGGCACGAATCGCCTTGCGGGCGGCTGAGGTAATTTTTTCACAATCGGCGACGCTGGTGCCGCCGAACTTTTGCACTATCAGTGACATGTGAGTAGGTTTCTCTTCCGTATTAGAGAATCAGTAAGTGCGTGCGGATAAGGAAGGCACTTCATGCCCTCCGACGCCGCCTTGACTACACGCCAAGGAAGTGCGGCATCATTTTCCAACCCTCGGCGAAGCGGAGAGAGGATTGGTTCGCGTTTTCCTCATGAAACGCGTCGGCCCCGTCCGGCTCGATCCCTGTACCGCACATCGTCAGGGGGACGAACCCGTGACTGTGGGTTTTGGTACGGATGAGCGTGGGGTGATCCGGGAGCACGACAATCCGGTAGTCACCCTGGTTTTTCAGGGCCTCGTGCAGTGGGCCGACGATGTGGGTATCGACCTCTTCCAGTGCCTTGATCTTGGCTTGCACGTCTCCTTCATGCGAGGCCTCGTCGGAGGCCTCGACATGGACGCACACCACATCGGTCGATGGCAAGGCGTCAATCGCATACCGCCCCTTGGCGGCGTAATCGGTATCGGTATAGCCGGTCGCCCCCGGCACTTCGATTCGGTCCCAGCCGATCAACGCGGCGATCCCGCGGAGCAGGTCGACCGCGGTGATCATCTTGCCGGTCTTGCCGTAAAGCTCGGCAAATGGCGTCAGGGCAGGGCGTTTGCCCAGGCCCCACAGCCACAAATTCGTCGCGGCCGGTTTTCCGGCGGCGGTTCGCTTCTGGTTCACCGGATGATCGGCGAACAGGCTCACACTTTGGCTCATCATCTCCGAAAGCCAATCGCTCCCTGGCCCGCGGGGGAAGTCGTCTTGAACGGTATGGTCGGTCAAGTCATGCGGCGGGGTGGTTCGCGTTTCATGCGTGAACGGTGCCGGTTTATCCTTGGCCCGGTAGACGACCAGATTGCGATAGCTCACACCCAAGTGGAACTCCACATCCTCGCCACCCAAGGCCTCCTGGGCCGTCTTGAGAAGCTCGGCCGCTTCCTCGGTGGAAATGTGCCCTGCGGTGAAGCTTTTCATGATTTGGTCTTCAATGCAGACCAAGTTACAGCGGATGGCCCAGTCCTCCGGCCCTAGGGGAATCCCCTGCGCTGCCGCTTCCAGTGGCGCCCGACCGGTGAAGTACTCCAGCGGGCTATAGCCGAGCAAGCTGATGTTCGCGACATCGCTGCCGGGGGGCAAATAGTCCGGCACGTTATTGGCGGCACCCACCACGCCTAGTTTTGCGATCGCGTCCATGTGCGGAGTTCGCGCCGCGGCCAGGGGGGTTTTCCCGCCGAGCGACTCTTGCGGTTCATCGGCACATCCGTCCGGAATTACGATCGCGTATTTCATGGTTACTCGCCTAAGGCGTGAATTGGTTGATGGGCCGTTTGTGTGGGTTGCCCAGGTCACGGAACATCGGTCCCGCTAGTCCTGCACCAGTAGTTTTCGGCTCCCCGGTTTGACGCTGCTCATCTCGCTGATCGCATTGAGGGCTGCCTGAGCGCGGCCTTCGGTGGTGGTGTGGGTCATGACCACCAACGGCACCGAGGCCCCCTCGTCTCCGTTCTCCGGTTCATGTTGGATCACCGAGGCGATCGAAATTTGATGCTCACCCAGTTTCGTGGCAACCTCCGCCAAGACTCCGGGGTGATCTTCCACGTGGAATCGGAAATAGTACCGTCCTACGATTTGCTCGCGAGGGCACATCCGCACATCGGGGTTTTGATTGGTAAACAGTTTTAATGTGCGGAACGTGAGGGACGATCTTCCCACCGCGGTATCGATCATATCGGCCACCACCGCCGAAGCGGTTGGCTGCTGCCCCGCTCCTTGGCCATGGTAAAACAATCGGCCGACCTGGTCTCCTTCGACACTGATTGCGTTGAACGCACCCCGTACTTCCGCGAGCGGACGACCCAGTTTTACCAAGGTGGGCGAGACCCGTAATTCCAGGCCAAACTCATTGAGCTGGGCCACCGCCAGTAGTTTGACGCGGTACCCCAGTTCCGAGGCGAACGCGATATCCGTGGGATCTAACTGATCGATCCCTTCCCGGGGGATATCCTTCCAGTCGATTTCAGCCCCAAATGCCAAGTGAGCCAAAATGGCCAGCTTCTGGGCGGCGTCGCTTCCATCGACATCCATCGTCGGGTCGGCTTCGGCGAATCCCAACTGTTGGGCTTGGGTAACGGCTGTGAGGAAGGTCGCCTCGTTTTCTTCCATCTCCGAGACGATGAAATTGCTGGTCCCGTTCAAAATGCCGAAAATCGAAATCACGCGATTCGCGGTGAGGCACTGAGTAAGATTGGTGACAATCGGAATCCCGCCACCCACCGCCGCATCGAAGGCGATGCTGCGGCCCAGTTCTCGAGCCCGATCGAATAGCTCTGCCCCATGTTCGGCGATCAGCGCCTTGTTGGCGGTGACAATGTCCTTGCCGGCTTCCAGCAGCATCAGCATGATCGACCGGGCCGGTTCCAACCCGCCAATAAGCTGGGCCACTACTTTGATCTCGGGGTCCTTGAGTACTTCATCCAGGTCGTCGGTCAGCACGCCGGCGGGAAGTTCGCAGCCCCGATTTTTCTTTAAATCGCGGACCACCGCTTTCTCTAACCACAACATGGTGCCCGCGTTACGGGCCGTCCGGTCGCCATGATCCAGTAAAATACGAGCCACGCCCGCACCGACGGTACCTAGCCCAACGATGGCGACCTTTGTTTTTTCCATGAAGTTTAAAAGACCCTAACTGGCAATGCGGGAGCAAAGTTAAATAGTTCATGCTAGACCCAAACTGGGGGCCCCGTCAACCGGTCTAAAACGGTTGCGTCGTGACGAGTTGAGCTGGTTCGGCTGAGGAAAGGTTGTTCGGTCATGGGTGCGGCCCGATCGTATCGCCCCTGCCTAATGCCCCAGTGGCAACTGGGAAACCCGCCAGGGCGTCTGTAGAATCAGCAATGGGAAGTTGGCCACTCCGCTCATGGCGTTGCCACATTTCACCGCCTGGCCGGAGCCCTATTTTGGTCCTCTGGAATTGGATTATTTAACCCACGGAATTTTTGATGAAGCCGGTCTTGTTAATCGTTATCGACGCCCTCGCTTCGCGTGTCATCCGGCCAGCGATGGAACAGGGGAAATTGCCGAATCTGCAGGCGTTGGCGGATGCGGGGCAGGTCGATTGGAACAGTACGGCGATCTTTCCCTCGATTACTCCAGCGGCAACCGCGGCGCTGGTTACCGGGGGCTATCCGTGCGAAACGGGGATCGCGGGGGCCTATTACTACGATCAGGACAACGATCACGTTCATTACTACGCCGACGACCTCGGGGCGATCATGCGAAAAGGCTTCTCCGACTTTGTCGAGGATTTCATGATCCGCCTGAATCGTGACCACCTGCGCGCCAATACGGCGTTGCGAGAGGTGGAGAAAGCGGGCTACCGAGCGGCCTGTCTCAATTATCTGTGGTTCCTTGGCGATGTGTCGCACACGATTGATGTGCCTTGGCTGCTCAAATTGTGGCCGACCGTTCCGTGGTCGCACGAAATCCAGGGGCCTTCGACCTTGTCCTTGGGAGACTTCGTCTCGGACCTGCCGACTCTCGCGAACCGCCGAAAGAAGGGAGCCGGGGGGATATTCAACCGGTTTGGCTTTAACGACGAATCGACCGCGGCCGATCTGTTGTACCTGGCCGAGGCCCAGGCCTTGCCTGATTTCACCATTGCTTACTTCCCAGACAACGACTTCAACTCGCACAGCGACGGTCCGGCGGAGACCTTGCCGACGGTTGAAAAGGTCGATCAGGTCTTGGGAAAAGTTGCCCAAGCCTATGGCGGCATGGAGGCGCTGCTCCATTCGATGGCGGTCGTGGTCACCGGCGATCACTCCCAGTCCGACCTCCCCATGCATAACAGCGAAACCGGCATCAATGTTGATACCCTTTTAAAGGACTACAGCGTTGTTCCCGCCGGCCAGGACTGGGAAAACGGCGAACAACTGATGATTTGCCCCAACATGCGGGCCGCGCAAATCTACCTTCGGCCGCGGTATTGGGACCTTCGGAAAGAGATCATCGAACGCCTGTTGGCCGATCCCCGCATCGACCAAGTCATGTGGCGCGAAAAGCCCACGGAGACCGTGCGGCGCTATTCGATCCAAACCCAGCGGCATGGCCTGCTGGCGTTTCACGCCACGCTAGATGGCCAAGGCCAAGCCAAGGATGAGTATGGAATGTCCTGGACCTGGGAAGGCAATCTGGCGACCATCGACACCGAAGTTGGGCCGGATGGAGTGTTGGTTTATGGCGATTACCCCAATGCCCTGGAACGGATCACCACCGCCTTCGATGACGAGGTAACCGGCGACCTCTGGGGCACCTGTCACCTCGACTACGAGTTCCGCCTGGAAAGTACCGGGGTGCATCGCCGCGGCTCCCACGGTTCACTCCACGCCGAGGACTCCCTCTCCCCCTTGATCCTGGCGGGCGTCCCCGAAGAACTGTATCCCACCAAAACGCCCCGCAGTGTGGACGTGGCCCCGCTCTGCTTGGCGATCCTCGGGATCAAGAGTAGGCAGCGTGTGGGAAGCAGCCATGTTCGCGGGCCGGGCTCGGGTTAGGGGAATAGGGGTCCCAATTAAATCCCCATCTCCCGCCGCACCTCTCCAAACATCCTCACCGCGAAATCCAAATCCTCCGCCGTATGGGCCGCTGAGACTTGCGTGCGGATGCGGGCCTTGCCTTGAGGGACGACCGGGAAGAAGAAGCCGATCACGTAGATTCCCTTTTCGAGCAGGCGGCGCGACATTTCCTGGGCGAGTTTGGCGTCGCCCAGCATCACCGGGACGATTGGATGTTCGCCCGGTAGGAGCGTGAGTCCTGCCTTTTCCAGGCCCTCGCGGAACCGGGCGGTGTTTTCCGCCAAGCGGTCTCTGAGGGTGGTGCTTTCCGTGATCAACGACAGGGCCTTGAGCGAACCGGCCACCACCGGCGGAGCGACCGAGTTGGAAAACAGGTAAGGCCGCGAGCGTTGCCGCAAGAGGTCGATGATCTCCTGACGGCCACTGGTGTACCCGCCGCTGGCCCCACCCAACGCCTTGCCGAGCGTCCCGGTCATGATGTCGATCCGCTCAATCACGTCGAAATGCTCGTGCGTGCCGCGGCCAGTGGGGCCGACGAAGCCGACCGCGTGCGAATCATCGACCATCACCAGGGCGTCGTACTTATCGGCCAGTTCGCAAATCACCGGGAGGTTGGCCAGGTAACCATCCATCGAGAAGACCCCATCGGTCGCGATCAGGCGGAACCGAGCGTCCTTGGCCGCTTTGAGCTGCTCCTCCAGGTCCGCCATCTCGCTATTGCGATAGCGGAACCGCTTCGCTTTACAAAGCCGGACCCCATCGATGATGCTGGCGTGGTTCAGCTCGTCCGAGATGATCGCGTCCTCGGCGGTCAGCAAGGTCTCGAACAGCCCTCCGTTGGCGTCGAAGCAGGAGGAGTACAGGATGGTGTCCTCGGTTCCCAGGAACTGGCTGAGCTTCGCTTCTAGCTCGGTATGCTGCGACTGAGTACCGCAGATAAACCGGACCGATGAGAGCCCGAATCCCCATTGGTCCAAGGCTTTCTTGGCTGCCGCAACCACCTCGGGATGATCCGACAGACCCAGATAGTTGTTGGCGCACAGATTAAGCATCTTGGCCCCATCGGCCAATGTCACATGGGTATCCTGGGGCGATTGAATAAGCCGTTCCCGTTTGTAGAGCCCGGCCGATTCGATCTCCGCAAGTTGCTGCTTTAGGTGCTGCTGAAAACGCTGCGACATGGTGATTCCTTTCTCCTACGAGGCCCAATCCAGGACGACCTTGCCCGATTGTCCGGAGAGCATCGTCTGGAAGCCCTCTTCAAACTCGGTGTAGTGCATCCGGTGGGTGATGATCGGTGAGATGTCGAGCCCGCCTTGCAGCAGGACCGTCATGCTGTACCAGGTTTCGTACATCCGGCGACCGTAGATCCCCTGGATCGTCAGCATGTTGAAGATGACGTGGTTCCAGTCGATCGGCATCGGTTCGCTCGGGATGCCGAGCATCGCAATTTTGCCGCCGTGGCACATGTTGTCCAGCATGTCTCGAAACCCGGAGGGGTTGCCCGACATCTCCAGCCCCACATCAAAACCTTCCTGCATCCCGAGTTCCTTTTGGACGTCGGCGATTCGCTCTTCACGGACATCGACCACTCGGGTCGCCCCCATCTTTTTGGCCAGTTCCAAGCGCCAAGGGTTCACGTCAGAGACGACGACGTACCGCGCCCCCGCATGTTTGGCCACGGCGGCCGCCATGCAGCCAATGGGGCCAGCTCCGGTGATCAGGACGTCCTCTCCCAGAATCGGAAAGGTAAGGGCCGTGTGCACGGCGTTACCGAACGGGTCGAAGATCGACGCGACATCCAGGTCGATCCCGTCGGCATGGTGCCAGACGTTGGCCATCGGGATGCTGATATACTCGGCGAACGCCCCGGACCGATTCACGCCAATCCCCTGGGTATCGGCGCACAAGTGCCTGCGGCCTGCCATGCAGTTACGGCAGACGCCGCAGACGACATGCCCCTCGCCACTGACGATTTGCCCCGGTTCGAAAACCTGGACATTCGTCCCCACCTCGACGATCTCGCCGACAAACTCATGCCCCACGACCATCGGCACCGGAATCGTCTTTCGCGCCCACGAGTCCCAGTTATAAATGTGGACGTCGGTGCCACAGATCCCGGTCTTGAACACCTTGATCAGGACATCGTTGATCCCGACTTGGGGTTCCGGAACGTCCTCCATCCAGAGACCAGGTTCCGCCTTCCGCTTGACGAGGGCTTTCATGCCGCGAGTTCTTCCGAGTTGGTTGGGGTTACGGTTGGGATTGATTCAATCGCTGGGCTGCCTGTCGAGCCGGCCAAGGCAAGACGCCTACCTCCTGCGCCCACGAATCCCAGGCGGCCGCAAGGGTGCGGACCTTCTCGGGATGGTCGTCGGCCAGGTTGTTGGTTTCACTCCGGTCAAGGGAGAGATTGTAAAGTTGCCAAGGACGACCGCGGGGCCCGACCAGTTTGAAGTCACCGGCTCGGACCGCTCGGTTCCCCTCATGTTCCCAGAAAATGGGGTCGCGTGAAAAGGTCCCTCCCTCAAACGCACTGACTAAACTTTTGCCAGCCAGGGGAAACGTCGGCTGATCGGCCCTGGTTTCAGGGTATTTGGCGTCGGCCAACTCCAGGCAGGTCGGCATCAAGTCGATCACATGCCCCACCTGCTTTTCCCACTCTCCACGGCGCGAGATCCCGGCCGGCCAGTGAACCACCAACGGCGACGAAATGCCCCCCTCGTGCGTGCTGATCTTGAACTTCCGGAGCGGCGTGTCGCAGGCGTTTGCCCACCCGAGCCCGGCCGAGGCATATGTGGTTGGAGTGCCGATTTCCGCCTCTTGGTTCCCGCGGCGAAAGCCGGTCAGACCCCCTTCCGCGGAACAGCCGTTGTCGGAGAGGAACATGATCACGGTGTTCTCGAAGGCACCTTTCGCTTTCAATTTTTCGACCAACCGGCCCACGTTTTGGTCGATCGAATCGACCTGAGCGGCATATACCGCCATCCGCAGGGCCAGGTCTTCCTGTTGCTGGGCCGACATTTCGTCCCACGGTTTCGACATCTGATCGCGGCGGCTCAACTTCCACGACTCGTCCGCCAGGCCGATCTCACGCTGTTTCGCGAACCGGGCTTTCCGCATCGCATCCCAGCCGGCGGTGTATTTTTCGCGGTACTTGTCAATGTCTTCCGGCTTCGCCTGCAGCGGCCAATGGGGCGAGATATGGGCAAAGTACAGGAAGAACGGTTTTTCCTCTTCCGTCGACTCGTCGATAAACTTTAGGGCGTAGTCGGTGAAGAGGTCGGTGCAGTAGGCCTCGTCCGGGAAGGGGACCTCGTCGTTGCCCAGCGTGACAAACAACTTGCGAAAGTCGAGCGACTCCTTGAAATAAAACCCGCCGCCACTGGGTGTCCCGAAAAACTTGTCGAAGCCGCGATCGAGCGGCCATTTCCCTTTCTGGCTGCCGACATGCCATTTGCCGACCGCCAGCGTGTTGTACCCCGCCGGACGGAGGGCCTCGGCGATCGTCACGCTCTGCTCGCGTAAGTATCCCTGGTAGGCCGGGACCCCATAATCACCCACCATGTGCCCGATCCCCGCCTGATGCTGGTAAAGTCCAGTCAGCAGGGCCGCTCGAGTCGGACAACAACGGGCCGTGTTGTAGAACTGCGTGAAACGGATCCCACCGGCGGCCAACGCATCGAGGTTGGGTGTTTCAATCTCGCCGCCGTAACAGCCGATATCGGAGAACCCGAGATCGTCGGCCATCATAATGATGATGTTCGGACGTGGCGGAGATTTTTCCTCTGCCATCGTCATTTGGCTAAATAAGCAGCACAAGATGCAATTTAAGAACATGGCGCGGTGCATGGTGGGGACTCCAAACAGGATGCGGGACTGGTGGTCTTGGGGATTCCTACTGTTTATACTCCCCCTCCAGACCGGATGAAATCCTCCGCGACCAAGCAATCACCCAATCCAGCAAAGCGACGTCCCCTTCCGCGAGAAAACCAGATCATGCCCCAACCGCTGGCCCTACAAGCCGTCCATCACTTGGCCGTTCAAGTCCGCGAGACCGCGCGGAGCGTGGCCTTCTACCGCGATGTGCTGGGCTTCCGCGAACTCCAGCGACCGGGGTTCGATTTTT
>JBBDIM010000138.1:0-3065 GCA_040880405.1 Pirellulaceae bacterium
ATCAACCTGGAGGTGGCGCTGAAGCTGTTGTCGTTGCCCCGCGAAGTAGGGAAACATCCGCAAGACAACGAACCCATCGTGGCCCACAACGGGCGATTTGGTCCCTATATCAAGTGGAACAGCGAAACCCGATCGTTGCCGGCGGATGTTTCGCCGCTGGAAGTGGAGTTGGAGCAATCGATTGAGCTGCTCAACCAACCGAAACGAGGCGGGCGTCAATCCGCTCCCAAAGAACCGCTCCGGACCCTCGAGAAGTCGCCGGTCACCGAAGAAGTGCTCAAGGTGATGGATGGCCGTTATGGCCCTTATGTCACCGACGGCGAGACGAACGCTTCGCTCCCGAAGGGGACTTCGCCGGAAGAGGTGACCCAGGTGCAAGCCTTGCAGTTGCTGGCCGATCGGGCAGCGAAGGCCCCCAAGAAAAAGAAGAAAGCCGCGGCGAAAAAAGCCCCCGCCAAAAAGACGACCAAGAAGTCTGCGAAAAAGAAGACCGCCACGAAGAAGGCGGCTACCAAAAAGTCAGGCACAAAGAAAGCCACGACCAAAAAGGGCGCGAAAAAGTCCGCCACCAAGAAGTCGACCGGTGACCAGTCCACGTCGGCCGAAAATAGCGGCACCAACGACGATCTGCCGTGGTAGCGGGTCGTCGTCAAAAATTTTGGGGGTTTCCCAGGGCAATCGAATACGCCACCGCGTGACTGCGGCAGTGGGAGATACTGATTTGGATCTCCTCAATGCCCCGTTTGCGGCTCGACTGGAGGGCTCCGCCGGAGAGGCGGATGGTCGGCTTGCCGCCAAACTGGTTGGCGACTTCCACATCGCGCCACGAGATCCCCTTGATCCACCCGGTCCCAATCGCCTTGAGAACCGCCTCTTTCGCGGCCCAGCGACCCGCATAGTGCTGAGTGGCCGCCTTGCGCTCGCCGCAGTACTGGATCTCGTGGGGAGTGTAGACCCGATTGATGAACATCTCGCCATGCCGCTCGATCATTTGAGCGATCCGGAGGCATTCAATGATGTCGGTGCCGATACCGATGATTTGCATAAGTCTCTGCGATCTTCGTCTTCTAACGCGTCTTCCAACCCTTGAGGCCACTCGCCTCTTGGGCCCGGTTGAGCACTTCCGCCGCCTTGGTCCGCGCGGTTTGAGCGCCATCCCCTAAAATTTGCCGCACCCGATCCGGATTGGCGGCCAACTCTTCTCGCCGGGCATGAGCCTCGGCGAAGTAGGCCTCCGAGGCGTCAGCCAAGGCCTTCTTGACCATCCCATAGCCGAAGCCGCCGGCTCGATAGGTTGCCGCCATTGCTTCACGGTCCGCCTCCGGGGCGAACAGCGAAAAGAGTTGGTAGAGGTGGTCGGTATCGGGATCTTTGGAGTCTTCCATGGCCCGGGAATCGGTCACGATGCTCATGATTTTCTTTCGGGCCTTCTTGGGTGGCTCGAAGATCTCGATCGTGTTGCCGTAGCTTTTGGACATCTTTTCGCCATCGGTCCCTGGGACTTTGGCCGAGCTATCCAAAACTTTCGGTTTGGGCAGGACAAACACCTCGCCGAACTGGTGGTTGAAGCTTTGGGCGATGTCTCGGGTCACCTCGATGTGCTGGATCTGATCCGCCCCGACCGGCACGATATCGGAGTCGTACGCCAATATGTCCGCGGCTTGCAGCACTGGGTAAGTGAACAACCCGGCATCCGCCTTGATCCCGCGGTCCCGTTTGTCCTTGTACGAGACGCATCGCTCTAGCAAACCCATCGGCGTGCCGGTGAGGAGGATCCAGCAAAGCTCGCTGACCTCCGGCACGTCCGACTGGACGAACAGCGTAGCCCGCTCCGGATCGAGCCCCAGGGCCAAGAGGTCGAGGGCCATGTCCCAGGTCGACTGTTCTAGGTTGGCCTTTTCGCGGAGGGTCGTCAGGGCATGCAGGTTGGCGATGAAATAGTACGACTGTTGGTGACCCTGCAGCTCAATGTATTGCTGGATCGCGCCAAAATAATTGCCCCAGTGGGGTCGACCGGTCGGTTGGATTCCGGATAGGACACGCATCGTTGCCACTTTGAATTGTCTGAGAACGTCGGTTGAATTGGGAACTGTCCGAGCGGGAATCGGCCGCGGGAGCTGGAACGCTTCGAAAATCGGACGCCGCGGTTTAACTCGGAATGACCTGGGCGACGGGCGGTTGGCAGTCGAGGGTCTTTACCACGTCGGATACCCGGCGGCCGCCAAGGAAATGGATCGCCTCTGGCAACTCGTCCAAAATCCGCATGGTGAGGGTTGGGTCGAAATAGTTGGCGGTGCCGATCTGCACGGCCGTTGCCCCGGCCACCAAAAACTCCATTACGTCGTCGAGCGATGCGATTCCGCCGATGCCGATGATCGGCACCTCGGTCGCCGCCGCGATCTGATGGACACACCGCAGGGCGACCGGTTTGATACAGGGACCGGAGAGCCCACCCACGACATTGCCCAGTAAGGGACGCTGCTTGCGCCAGTTGATGCCCATGCCCAGCAGCGTGTTGATCGCCGAGACCGCATCAGCGCCCCCTTCGGCGGCGGCGACCGCGACCTGGGCGATGTTGGTGACGTTGGGGGTGAGTTTCGCGATGATCGGCAGTTGACATCCCGCCCTGACGGAGGAGACCAAGTCGTGGCAGGTTCGCGGATCGGTCCCGAAATCGACGCCGCCACTGACATTGGGGCACGAAACATTGAGCTCAACGGCGGAGACCCCAGGTTGGCCGTCCAGCATCTTGGCGAGAGTGACAAATTCCTCACGACTGCGGCCTGCCACGCTGACGATCGTAGGGCAGCCGATGGTCCGCAAATAGGGAAGATGATGGGCCAGAAAATGATCGATCCCGTCGTTGTCCAGCCCGATCGAGTTGAGCATCCCCCCGGTCGTCTCGACAGTGCGCCAGGGGCGATTTCCCGGCCGGGCCGCCATCGTAATGGTTTTGGGGAGCACACCGCCAAGTCGGCGGAGGTCGACGACCGATTCCATTTCCCGCGCGTAGCCGAACGTACCGGAGGCGACCAGGATCGGATTGGGGAGTTTAAGTCGACCCA
>JBBDIM010000139.1:0-3049 GCA_040880405.1 Pirellulaceae bacterium
CCCAGGTCGCCCCAGGCACATTCGAACGGGGTGTTCCAGTAAGCGGAGACGAAGCACATTTCGTCGTTCCCCAGTTCGTGCAGGGGAATACGCCGGATTTCGCTGCCGGTGTCGACTGAAATGCGGCGGCTTTTGAGGTCCAACAGACGTCCGCTGGCGATCAGTTGGCCATCCCGGTCTCGCCACTCACGTGAAGGGGCCGCCTGGAGTTCCCGGGTTTGCATTTCCCGAGCGACCTCCGGATCTTCCTCATCGGGACGGTAACCGGGGGAGATGTCAACGCTGATCCGGCGGATGTTGAATTTGTCCAACGCGGCCCGAGCCTTGTTACAGTTTTCCTCTTCTTCGCAGCAGTTTCGCTCGTTGTAGACGTTATCGCAAGGGACACCACCCATCGGCCGCGAGCTGGGGGGAGGAAGCATGCTCGGCCCAGGCAGGCGGGGCGCGGAGGGCTCGCTTGGCTCGTCGAGGGCTTCGGGCAACAGCGACTCCGGTTCGTCCGAAGGAGATTCTTCCGGAGCGAACGACGGCGGTGGTGAGAATCGGTTCCGGGGCAACGGCTCGAGTTGTCCCTCCGCTTCCTCTTCTTCCTGGATGTTGGTGAGCTGGTCACCGAACGGATCGTTGAAGGGATCGCTGGAGCGGGCACCACGCTGCGTGCCGCCGGTTAGGACCGAGCGTCCATCGGCCTGAGCCAGATGAACATGCCCCATGGGTCGCATTTGGGCGTTGTTGTCGTCGAGCGGCTCTTCTGCCGAGACGGTGGTGACTTTATCGGAGGCTCGCCATTTCAGCACGCTGTGCGACTGAGAGGACGAGGAGGTGATCGGTCGGACGTTTTGCGAAGGGGCCGGCAACGACCGGGGCCGCGCGGTTTGGGCCTGGGCGTCCTTTACGAGACCCCATAGGCAACCGGGTAGAACCAGAAGTGCGACGGTGCCCCAATTAGTCACTTTTGTCCGGCATTTCCGGGCTGTAGTTGGGTGACTCTTGCGTAATGGCGATGTCATGCGGATGGCTTTCCCTAACACTGGCCGGCGTTACCCGGATGAACTTGGCTTCCTTGCGTAGCTCGTCGATTGTCCGCGTACCGCAGTAGCCCATGCCGGCCCTCAGGCCACCCACAAGCTGATACACGAACGGGCTGAGATTCCCCTTAAAGGGAACCCGACCCTCGACACCTTCCGGGACCAGTTTGCCACCATCGGTGACCCCTGACTGACGATACCGCTCTTTGGAGCCCTTCACCATCGCGCCGAGCGAACCCATGCCGCGGTAAACCTTGAAGGTTCGACCTTGGTACAGGATCAACTGCCCGGGGCTTTCCGCCACGCCGGCGAACAACCCGCCGATCATGGCGACGCTCGCCCCGGCGGCAATCGCTTTGGTGATGTCGCCCGAGAAACGAATTCCGCCATCCGCGATGATCGGAATGTTTCGCTTCTCGGCCACTGAAACCGCGTCGTGGATCGCCGTGATTTGCGGAACTCCAACCCCCGAGACCACTCGGGTGGTGCAGATCGAACCAGGTCCGATCCCCACCTTCACCGCGTCGGCCCCGGCCTCGATCAAATCGGCACACCCGTCGGAGGTCGCGATATTGCCCGCGACCACGTCGATGTCCCACTGCTTTTTGATCTCACGCACGGTTTCGATCACGTTTTTGGAGTGTCCGTGGGCACTGTCGACCACCAACACGTCGACGCCGGCCTTGATGAGGTTTTCGATACGCTCGAAATCCATCACGCCGACGGCAGCTCCGACCCGCAAGCGTCCGGTGCTATCCTTGCTTGCCTGCGGGAAGCGGTTCATCATGTCAATGTCTTTGATCGTGATGAGTCCCGTTAGTTTATAAGTTTCGTCAACCAGTAAAAGTTTCTCCACCTTTTTAGCCGTTAAAATCTGCTCAGCTTCCGTAAGCGTTACAGTCCCGGTTGCTGTCACCAAGTTCTCTTTCGTCATAACCTCTGATATCAAAAGGTCATGCGTCTCCAGGAAGCGTAAATCGCGGCGGGTAATGATCCCCGCCAGCTTGCCATCAGCATGCACTACCGGCACCCCGGAAACGTTGTGCTGGTCCATCACATCCCGGGCTTTCTGCACCGGGGCGTCGGGCGGTAGGGTCACCGGATCGATGATGATGCCGTTGGCGGACCGCTTTACCTTGTAAACTTCCTCGGTCTGGAATTGGATCGACAAGTTCTTATGGATCACCCCCAAACCACCCTCTTTAGCGAGGGCGATCGCCATCTCGCTCTCGGTGACCGTATCCATGGGAGAGCTGATCAGCGGGATATTCAGGGCGATCCGCTCGGTCAGCCGGGTCTTGGTTTCGACCTCTGAGGGGACGAAGTCGCTATAGCGGGGCGCGAGCAGGACGTCGTCGAAGGTGATCGCGGTCTTGGCGAATCGATCTTCCATGGTGGCCATCCCAGATCTAAAGGCAGTAGGTGAGCAACAGAACCCGTAAGGGAAACCCAACATTATGCACCATCGAGGGTCACTCTGGCAACGCTGGCCGCTGGCAATGCTGGCGCGGCGGTATGGACGGAGCGCTAAAAGGATCGCGTTGCGATCCAGAGCGGTCCGGGTGCCATGCCCACGCCCGGAAAGCGTGGGCATGTTTTGGAGGGGCAAGTTTTCTACGTGCTACCCGGCCGAAGAAGGCAACAGGGATAAAATCGGGGCGAAGACGGCAGGAGAAAGACGGCAGGGATAAACCCTGCCGCTCGGGGTCAGTTATAACGAGCGGCGGGGTTTATCCCCGCCGTCCTGGAATCGCATCATGATCAACGACGACACCGTCGCGATGTTTTCTACCTGGACAACCTATGGAACATGGTTGCCTGGCGACAAGCGTGGGCATCGGTCAATCCCGGCGGGGTGGCACTGTCCAACCGCTCATCAACTCCGTGTGCCACCGGCAAGATGGCAGTGGTACACGAGATAATCAACAAGTTCAGACCAGCCGGGCAGTGCCACCGAGCCGGCTTACCTAAACCGCCTGGAGAGAAAAAGGGGAGGAGTCCAATTTGTTAATCAAACGGCG
>JBBDIM010000140.1:0-3034 GCA_040880405.1 Pirellulaceae bacterium
ATGCTGCCGCTTTGAAGATGAAAAAAAAGGGTTAACGGCGTAGGGTGGCACTGTCGATCGCCCGAAAACATCGTGTGGCACACCTGAATGCGCCATTTTCCAGTGCCACCCGTCCGGCTGTTTCGCGGGTTGCCTTTCGTGTTTCTCGTCTGTTTCGTGGTTGAACAAAATGGGTCGGAAACGACCGGTCCACCCGCCGGGAGGTTCGTTTTTTACTCCTGCGGCAGGTGTCGCATCAGTTCGTAAAACTGGGCGACCACTTTTTGCGGGTCCGCCCCTTCGGCCAGGGCCGAGATGAATTGATGCTTGGGATTGTCCGGCTCGGTCCGCCACTCGTGCGTGCCGTTGGGGAAGATGTGGTTGTGCCCCTCGGTAACCAGCTTCCATGGCTGGCCAGTCCCGCGGGCGGCCACCATTACCGCGATTTGATCGGCGCTATGTCGGTTCCGGGCCGTGCCGTCAAAATAAAGCTCATAGGCTCGGCGGACCGGATTGTCGTCCGGCAACTGGCCAAGTTGCTTTCCCGTCGCTAGGAGTTCCGCGAATTTCCCCCCGCCGGTAAAGGTGATGAGTGTGGGCCAGCCCTCGATTGCCTTGACGGTCGATTCCGGATCGGGCTTGAAGTTGCCCCACCGCCCCGGATCCAGATCGGCCGGGTAACGGCTGCCCATGCAAACCCAGTGGGCAACTTTCAAGGCGACCAATTCCTTTCCACTCAGGGGGCTATGATCATCCGGCTCCGATTCAATCAGGTAGCGCAGGTTGGTGAGGTCGCCGACGGTCACAATCGTCACGCTACCATCCGCTTCGTTGGCCAAAATCCGACGGTAAAGGCTCGTGGCGTCGGGGACCTCTTCAAACGGCGGGGTGTCGTGAGGAAAAGTGGCTGCGATCTTCTCGGCATACCGCGACCCTTGCTGAATCCCGGCAGGTTTTTTCGGGACCCCAATCGGCAGATCGGCGCGTCCAAAATAGGTGTTGATTGCATCGGTACAGGCCGCCGACCAGCGATGCTTGGCGGAGATCATCGTCCCCAAAATCTTGACCTCTCCCCGATCCGCCAAGGCATGAAGCATGGCGAGGGCCGCAGCATCATCGCAATCACTTTCCATGTCGGTATCGAAAATAATGCGGACGGGCGAATCGGCCATGGCAACCGCTGGAATCCAGATGACGGTTAGTAGCAGGAAGCCCAAGTGGCTGACGAAGAATGAAGGGCGGGGCATTGGCATGGGGGAATACCTTTTTAAACACGGGACGAGAAGTAGGGCTTCAGTAATGGAAATTGTAATCCTACGTGCGAAAAAAACTGGGTCGCAATTCCTTATCCTGACTTGCCGTGTAAAAAAGCTATGGCGGTTGTAACTTTTTTGTGGATGTATTTTCCTCACGGATTATTAAATTTTATGAAGGCTGCCATGCTTTTAGATCTCTTCCGGGCAGATTTCCCATCCCTCATACTGCTTATTTTGATTTGGAGTGCTTTCCATGAAATCACTGTCTAGGCGTCCGTTCGGTGGCTTTACCCTGGTGGAGCTGTTGGTTGTGATCGCGATTATCGGGGTCCTGGTCGCCCTGCTGTTGCCCGCCGTCCAGCAGGCTCGCGAGGCCGCGCGGCGAATGAGTTGCCAGAACAACATGAAGCAGCTCGGACTTGCCATTCACAATTACCACGATACCTACGGCTCTTTTCCCCCGGGTGCCGTGGGTTGGACAGGCACGGGTTGGCGGACGGTACGGGTGCCGTTCATTCGATTCACGCTCGATTTCATTGAGCAAGGCAATCGCAGTGATATCTATGACGGTACCCGAAGTTGGACTGCCCAAACCGCCGACGCTCAACGCATTGTTTTTGACTATATGTCCGTGTGGCATTGCCCCAGCGATCAAAGTTTTAAACGCGAGCGGGATGACTACAAGGGTAACTACGGCGTGAACTGGGGACCGCGGACCTATGTTCCATCCGACACCGATGTCCCTCAGGGGGCTTTCGGGTTGGATTATGGAGCTCGTCTCGCCGATATCACCGATGGGACCTCCAATACGCTGGCAATGATGGAGATTCTTCAGGCACCTCCCCACTCTACCGGCGTGGATAACCGCGGAAGGGTCTGGAACGACGATGCCGTTTCCAGCATGGCCTGCACCATTTTGACCCCGAATTCCACTGCCCCGGATAACCACCTCACGGATTACTGCAGGAACCAGCCCCTGAATAAACTTCCCTGCACGAACGCCTCACGCAATGCGTCGCACAATGCTTCCCGCAGCCGTCATCCGGGCGGAGTTCAAGCGCTGATGTGCGACGCTTCGGTCCAATTTGTACCGGAGACGATCAATCTGGAGGTTTGGCGTGCCGTGAGCACTCGCAACGGGGGAGAGATCCAAAATCTCCGCACCCAGTAAGGCTATCGCTAGCCGGCTTATCTCGCCTTCCACGCGATCCCCCAAGCACTGAGGGATCGCGGTGTTGGAAAACTATGCACCGGGTTCCACCCGAGGTTCTCTCCTTTGCTACGTCTCTCGATATTGGGTTCTACAAAAATGAATGTATTCTCGTTATCCGCTCTGATCTCGTTCTTCCTACTGGTTCCGCTCGTCGGTTGTGGCAATTCGAGCACGCCTCGCGAGTCGGTTTCCGGAACCGTTACCTTGGAAGGTCAGCCTTTGGTTGATGGCTCCATCCTTTTCAGCCCGCAGGGGGATGGGCCGTCCGCTGGGGGAGAAATTGTGAACGGTCAATACACTTTAGCGCGTGAACTTGGGCCGGCACCGGGAAAATACCGAGTAGAGATTAGCTCCTGGCGTTCAACCGGAAAATCGATCTACGACGCGGCCTCGGAGCGGGAGGAGGAAACTCTTGTTTCCGTGATTCCCCCTCGCTACAACAGTCGCTCCGAGTTGCAAGTAGAGATCGAACCGGGCAAAGAGAACCGATTCGACTTCGAGTTGATGCCCAAATAGTTGCGGACGGCGTCGAGTGCCACCCAACGCCGTCCGCTAGATCGTCATGGCAAGAGGCGTTACTTTTTGT
>JBBDIM010000141.1:0-18894 GCA_040880405.1 Pirellulaceae bacterium
GTGTCTTAGGTCGTGGTGTTTTCCCTTGTTGGCCGTGAGAGCTAATTAAGGGAAGCGGGTCTCGGCTGCGGTTTTAAAATTCTCGGCCGCTTGGCCGCGCGTTTCCCCAATCGGGGGTCCACAAGATACAGCGCTCACAAAGCCAAAAATGGGCCCGACACCACAACCGGTACGACCCCCGAATGGGCCAACCACCCGGCCGAGGGGCGGCCAAGAAAAAACCAGAAGAGGGGTAAAAGAGTCTCAATGGTGCGGCCCCGCAGGGGGAGAAAAGAAGCTCACAAATGAAACAGCCGGGCCGCGTTTCCACCCAGGGCCTGAGCCTGCTCTGCGGGGTTGAAATGAGCCAGGTACTGTGCGGTCCGCTCGAAGGCGGCTCGGTAGCTGGCCCCAGTGGCGGATGCCCCGGAGCCGCCACCATGGATCAGGCGGCCAGGCCCATAGGCATCGCATAACCGGCGAATGACCGGAGCGATATCGCGGTGGGGGTAGCTGGTTTTGGCGGGAATCGCCGAGAGCTTGAGCGTGGTATGTGGGTACTTGGCCCAGTCGATTACCACTTGATGCTCCTGAGGCGTCCCTTGGAACGGCCGGCCGAGGTGATCGATGATGACTGGGGTCTCGCGGAACTCGCGGATAAGCGGTTCAAACCGTGGGGCGTAGCGTGGTTCGAAATGAAGCTGCACCGCGAGGCCGAGCTGCGTTGCTTGACGCCAGAGTGCCCGGATTAGGCGGATGTCGTCGGGCGGCATCCGCTCCGGGGCATAGGCATGAATCCGAGCGGCGACGATATCGCCTCGCTGGGCGAGCCGCGTCATTTTCTCAGCCATTTGAGGATCGTCTGCAAATAGCAGGACCGTCCCCTTGAGACGCCCCTGGCCGACATCGAGGCAGTGTTCGAGGTAGCGATGATCGTCCTGATAGGGCTCTGGATGGACGATGATGGCGCGGTCGACCCCGGCTCCATCCATGCAGCGCAACAGATGCTGCGGCGTGGCGGGTTCGGCCGGCTCGTACGGTGCCTGCGGATGAAACGGGAAGCGGGCATCTTCGGGCCCGGCAAAACAGTGAACGTGGGTATCGACCCGCATAACGTGTGGCTCCTCTTGGGCAAGCAGAGAGGAGCCGAGTCCCGAGACCATGGCGGCGGCCAGAAATTGCCGCCGAGAGGGAAGATTATCGGTGGAACCAGATAGGTAGGTCACGGGCGGGCCTCTCTTAATGACGATATCGATCCTTTCAGCCCCAGGGCAAACGACCGATGGGGCAGAGGATGATTATCGCATCAAGAGAGAGCGGATGCCATGGAGAGATCAAGGGGGCGAGCGATTACTCACCATCCCCCTTGGATCCTTTGGCGAAGCGGCGGAGAACGACATAGAAGACCGGGGTGAGGAACAGCCCGAAAATGGTGACCCCGAGCATGCCGGAAAATACGGTGGTCCCTAAAACCCGCCGCATTTCGTACCCGGCACCGGTGGCGATCAAAAGCGGAATCACGCCTAAAATAAAGGAGAACGCGGTCATCAGAATCGGTCGCAGGCGAAGTCGGCAAGCCTCGACGGCGGCGTCATATCGGTTCCGCCCGGCGTCCTCTTCGGCCTTAGCGAACTCGACGATCAGAATGGCATTCTTGCATGCCAAGCCGACGAGCACAACAAAGCCGATTTGGGTCAGGATGTTGTTATCCATGCCCCGCAGCCAGACACCGAAGATCGCCCCCAGCAAGCAAAGCGGGACAATCAAGATTACCGCCAACGGCAGCAGCCAGCTTTCGTATTGGGCGGCCAACGCCAAAAATGCGAACAGCACGCACAGCGGGAAGATGTAGAGCATCGTGTTTCCCGCGGCAATTTGCTGGTAAGCCAGATCGGTCCAGGCATAGCTGAACCCACGCGGCAGCGTTTCCGCGGCAATCTTTTCCATCGCGGCGATCGACTGGCCGGAACTGAACCCGGGCATGGTATCGCCGTTGATATCCGCGGCAAGATAAAGCTGATAGCGTGTGACGCGATCCGGGGTGCTCGCGTATTCGAGTTTCGTCACCGAGGAGAGCGGGACCATCGCGCCGTTGGAACTACGCGCCCTGAGGCGGGCGATGTCGTCTGGGTCGTCACGGAAACGAGAGTCCGCCTGGGCGGTGACCCGATAGGTCCGGCCGAGGTAGTTGAAGTCATTGATATAGGCCGATCCCCAAAACACTTGCAATGTCTGTGAGATGGCATCGGTATCAACGTGCAGCATCTCCGCCTTGGTGCGATCGATATCCAGGTAGTACTGGGGTGTGGTTGTTTTGAGGTTCGTAAAGACCTGCACCAATCCGGGTACCTGATTGGCCTTCATCGCAACCTCGTTGGCAACCGCTTGCAGTTCCTCCAACCCGGCACCGGAGCGATCTTGGATCTGCATTTTGAAGCCGCCACCGGTTCCGATGCCGCGCACAGGCGGTGGCGGAATCACAAACACCATCCCTTCCTGAATGGCACCTAAGCGTGCCCGCAAATCCGCGAGGATAACATCGAGAGTCAGACCTTCCCTGGCTCGTTGTTGGGCGTCGGTCAGCACGGGAAACAAGGCGGCCGCGTTAGAGCTGATCGAACGAGTTGCACCGGAAAAACCGGCAAAAGCAACCGCGGTTTCAACTCCCGGCGTATCGAGCACGATCCGCTCCACCTCTTTGGTCACCTCTAGGGTGCGCCGTTGCGAGGCACCATCCGGCAATTGAATCGCAACGATCACGTACCCTTGGTCTTGGGGTGGAATAAAGCCCGTTGGAACAATTTGGAACCCAAAATAAGTCAGTCCGATCAGCCCGCCATAAATCAGCAGCATGACCACGCTCATGCGGAGCGTTTTGCTCACGGTATTTGCATAGATGGAACCGGTCCAATCGAAGGCACGGTTGAAAAGGCGAAAGAAACCACCCAGTGTCCAGGCGTACCAACGGGGCTGCTTGGCATGGAAATTCTCATTGCGAGGACGCAGCAGCAAGGCGCACAGGGCAGGACTCAAGGTAAGTGAGACCAAAGTGGAAATGGCGGTCGAAACGGCGATCGTGATGGCAAACTGTCGATAAAACTGACCGCTAATGCCCGCGATAAAGGCGGTGGGAACAAACACCGCAACCAAGACTAAGGTGGTGGCGATCAATGCGGAACCAACCTCCGTCATGGCCTGTCGAGTCGCATCACGGGGCGATAGCCCCTTCGCAATCAATCGCTCGACATTTTCGACCACGACAATGGCATCATCCACCACAATCCCGATCGCCAACACCAGTCCGAACAGCGAGAGATTGTTTAAACTGAAGCCGATACCCGCCATCACCGCAAAGGTCCCGACTAGCGAGACCGGAATCGCGGCGACAGGAACCAACGTGGATCGCCAGTTCTGCAGAAAGATGAATACGGTAAAGACGACCAACAATCCCGCTTGCCATAACGTGTTAAACACTTCGGCAATCGAGTCCTCGACGAACTCGGTAGGATTGTAAGCGACGACATGTTCCACGCCGGGTGGAAAATCGGCGGAAACCTCGTCCATCATCGCGAGGACGTTATTTGTGGTTTCGATGGCGTTCGAGCCTGGTCGCTGGAAAACCACCATGGCCACGGCGTTTTTGCCGCTGAGATAGCTTTGGACGGCATAATCCATCGCCCCCAGCTCGATTCGCGCGACATCGGAAAGCCGCACGAGTTGGCCATCCTCCCCGGATTTGAGAATAATGCGGCCGAACTCCTCTTCGGCGGTCAAGCGTCCCTGCGTGGTGACCGTGATCTGAAACGATCCCTGGTCGTCCAGAATAGGAGGCTGGCCGATGCTACCCGCGGCGACTTGCACGTTTTGTGCCTGCATGGCTTGAACAACGTCGGTGCCGGTCAGGTCAAGCGAGCTCAGTTTATCGACATCCAGCCACACGCGCATGCTATATTCACTGCCACCGAAGACCCGCACGTCGCCTACGCCATCGATCCGAGACATGGCGTCGCGGAGTTGAAGATAGGCGTAATTGCTGAGATAGAGCTGGTCTCGGCTGTCGTCGGGCGACAGAAGGTGAACCACAAGCAGCAAGTCGGGAGACGACTTCAAGGTGGTCACCCCAATTTGCCGCACTTGAGCCGGCAAACGAGATTCGGCGGCCGCCACCTTGTTTTGTACCAAGACTTGGGCTTGATCAACATCCGTTCCCATTTCGAACGTCACGGTGATCTGCATGGTACCATCGGCCGTGGCCTGAGATTCCATGTACAACATCCCCTCGACGCCGTTGATCTCCTGCTCCAGCGGAGTGGCGACCGAGTCGATAATGACTTTCGGAGTCGCCCCCGGATAGCTAGCCCTGACCACAACGGTCGGCAGCGAGACCTCGGGATATTGGCTAATCGGCAACGCGAAATAGGAGATCGTCCCAACGAGTACGATTACCACCGACAGTACGGTGGCGAAGATCGGTCGATCAATGAAAAAGTGAGTGAATTTCATATCAGGATTATTCTTGCTTCCCCTTCGCCCGCATTATCCTTCGAGCCACCCCTTCGGGCGTAAAAGGGGCAGCGCCAAGGTCTTGCTTTTCAGACGGTGATATTTCGGATTTACGCCGTTTTGAAATCCACTCACTTTCCGGGATTGGTTGGTGATCTGCGAGGGAATCGTTATCGCCTTGTGGCTCAAGGGTTTGCTGCGAAGGTGCCACCTCGGCCCCTGGGAAAATCATCTGTAAGCCCTGGGTAACGATCAATTCGTTCCCGTCCAGCCCCTCTCGGATCACACGCAAGCCGTTGACGATCGGCCCCATGGTAATGTCCTTGCGGACCACTTTCTGATCTTCTCCCACGGCATAAACGAAACGTACCGATTGGTCGCTTCCAATGGCGCTGTCCGGGACCATTACCGCTTCGTATTGGCCACTGCCCGGCAAACGAACCTTTGCAAACATCCCGGGGATCAACATTTGGTCCTTATTGGAAAAAATCGCACGGCCACGCATTGTGGCCGTGTTGTGATCGAGCCGATTATCAAGGAAGTCCATGTGTCCGCGATGGGGATAGTCCGCTTCGTCCATCAATGCCAAATGCACCGGATGCTTGGCTTCTCGGGCACTCGCCAGCTCACCTGCTTGGGCCAGTCGCGAATACTTCAGAAACGCCTGCTCATCGGTGTCAAAATAGCAATGAATGGGATCAATGGAGACGATCGTGGTGATCAAAGTCGCTTGAGATGACCCGCCATTGATCCAATTTCCTTCCGTTATGTATTCCCGGCTGATCCGACCGCTGATCGGGGCTCTAACTTCGGCGTATGCTAGATTGAGCTCCGCTGTTTGTATTTCCGCCTGAGCAGTTTCAATTGCGGCTTTTGATGTCGCAATTGCGGCATCCGCGGCCTCTGCTTGGGCCGCTGCGACATCGACAGCGGCGATTGCCTGATTGGCTTCGCTGCCCCGCATCTCTGCATCTTCCGTCGAGATAGCATTATTGGAAAGCAACTGTCGAGCTCGTTCTTGACGCTTCTCCGTCACCGCAGCTCGAGCGTTCGCCCGCCGCAGCTCGGCCTTTGATTCCGCCACCGAGCTTTGAGCTTGGAGTAGTCGGGCTTTCGCTTCTTCAAGCCTTGCTTGGGCGCTTCTAAGTTCCGCTTGAAATGGGCGGGGGTCGATGATTGCTAGGAGATCACCCTTCTCCACGATTTGTCCGTCGGTGAAGTGAATGGAATCGAGGTGACCACTGACCCGGGCCTGAACGTCAACGGAGTCGATGGCCTCCAGCCGGCCAGTGTATTCGTCCCATTCCACGACCTTTTGTACCAGCGGGCTCACCACCGTCACTGGTGTCACGGGGCGTTCTGGGGCACCAGTCGTTGTTCCCCCGCAGCCTGATGCTACGGCGAGGATTAGCAAAACAGGGGCCCATCGAAATGCACCCGATTCGCGGAAACCCGCTAAATGACCCATCGCTTTTTCCATTCGAAATCTCTAATGCGTTCTGGTCGACTTTTAATGCCTTAAGCCAAACCCTTAAGGATCGAATTCATCCCGCTTTGCTGGACAAATTCGTATATCCTGGGTTTGGATTCCGCCTGTTCGAAAAAGGTTCACCCCAGGCGAAAAGATTCTTGCCATATTGAAGTCATTCCGAACCTGACCGGCGATCAACAATCGGGGCGATTGCGAGCGCGCCCGCACATTTTCTTAGGCTACGAAACATATTAGTTAGCGTGTTAATAAAACGCAATGCGAACTGCCCCGCCTATAAATTTGTTCTTTTTGATTGGTTTGGTGCGCGCAGTTAAGGGGTGATTTGTGCTGCGAAGGTTCCCCCTGCCTACGGCGGAATTCTGCTGCCCTCTAGCATCCAACTTTCGTTGCCAGGAGGACACCTTGGCGACTTCTCGTGCGATGTCCCTTTTGTCGATAGGGTTGCTCGACTCTTCTTCTGTGACCAAAATGAAGTTCAAACTTCGCAGTTGCTCGCCCTAAGCAGGGAAACCCACCATGGATGCCGCGATGCCGGTCGATACCGATTCGCTCTTGGAAAAGATGCGACACTATTGGGGCTACGACCGTTTTCGTCCGCTTCAACGCGAGGCCATGGAAGCCGTTTTGGCGGATCGGGACTCCGTCGTCGTCATGCCTACCGGAGGGGGGAAATCGCTTTGCTACCAGGTTCCGTCTTTGTGCAAGCCAGGCCTGGCTGTCGTTATATCCCCTCTGATTTCCCTCATGAAGGATCAGGTCGACGCTCTCACGGCCTGCGGCGTCCAGGCCGCTTGCGTTAACAGCACGGTTCCCGTCGCGGAAAAGCGAAGGGCCGCTGAAGGGGTTCGCGAGGGTTGGCTCAAGCTGCTGTATTTGGCCCCGGAACGTTTGGTGACCGACCGCACGCTCGACTTTCTCCAGTCTGCAAATGTCTCCTTTCTGGCCATTGATGAGGCCCACTGTATTAGCGAGTGGGGGCACGACTTTCGGCCTGAGTATCGCCAATTGAAAGTTCTGCGAGACCGCTTCCCGAATCTGGCCATCCACTGCTATACCGCGACCGCCACCGAACAGGTCCGGCACGATATCGCTCGACAACTCGAACTCCGCAACCATGATCTGCTCGTCGGTTCCTTCGATCGGCCCAATCTCAGCTTCCAGGTCCAGCGTCGTGCCGATCGGCTTTCCCAAATTCGGGAGGTCCTTAACCGCCACCGGGGCGAGTCCGGCATTATCTACTGCATCCGCAGGGCCGATGTCGAGGAAATCGCCGCCCAACTCAACTCCCTCGGTTACAACGCTCGTCCCTACCATGCCGGGCTCAGCGATGTTCAGCGGAAGACCAATCAGGAAGACTTCATTCAAGATCGGGTTGAAACCATCGTCGCAACCGTTGCCTTTGGCATGGGTATCGACAAGCCGAACGTGCGGTATGTCGTCCATGCCGGGATGCCCAAATCGTTGGAAAACTACCAGCAGGAGAGCGGCAGGGCCGGTCGCGATGGTTTGCAATCGGAGTGTGTTCTCCTCTACTCCAGCGGCGATTTAATGCTTTGGAAGCGGATGCTGGACGACCTCCCGCCTGAGGCCCAGGCACCCGCCATGGCCTCGCTCGACGCGTTGGACAAGTTCTGCGTGAGCGTCACCTGTCGGCATCAGGCGTTGGTAGGGTATTTCGGTCAGACCCTGGAAAGCGATACCTGCCAGGCCTGCGATGTCTGCCTCGGGGAGGTCGAAATGATCCCCGATGCCTTGGTCGTCGGTCAAAAGATCCTCTCCTGTGTGGTTCGCCTGAACGAGCGGTTCGGGGCCGATTATACCGCCAAGGTCTTGAATGGTTCCAAGGACAAGCGAATCCTCGAAATGCGGCACGATCAGCTCTCAACCTACGGCCTGCTCACCGATCACCCCGTATCCGCCATCCGCGATTGGATCGAGCAGCTCGTCGGCCAGTCAATGCTTGCCAAGACCGGGGAATACAACACCCTGGCCGTCACCCAACTCGGCTGGCAGGTCCTCAAGGGAGAGGTCGAGCCGAAGCTCATCAAGTCTCGGCCCCAATCCTCTTCCACTTCCGCCCGAGCCGCCAAGCTGACCGACGATTGGGCAGGCGTCGATCGCGGGCTGTTCGATGACCTCCGCGAGCTCCGCAAGGCGGAGGCGGAAAAGCAAGCGGTGCCCGCCTATGTCGTCTTTGGCGATGCCACGCTCCGCGACCTGGCCCGGCTTCGTCCGACCACCATCCCCAGTTTTCGCCGGGTCAAAGGGGTCGGCGAGAAACGCTGCCTCGACTTCGGTCCTCAGTTCACCCAGCGGATCTCCCATTACTGCCAACAGCACGAATTGACCACCGATCTCGATCCGGCTCCGTTTGTCCAATCACCGGAGCCCGGCCCTTCAAGCCCCGCGTTCAAGGCGTTCGATCTGTTTCGCGAGGGGTTGCCGGTAGCGGAAGTCGCCCAGCGGCTGGAACGGGCCGAGTCGACCACTTTTGGCTATCTGGCTGACTTCATTCGGCACGAACGGGTCACCGATCCAGCACCCTGGGTCGAGCCCAAGGTCTTGCCCCAGATCGAAGCCGCCGCCGAGGCGTGCGGGCTCGAACGGCTCAAGCCGATCTTTGAGCACCTAGACCAATCGGTCCCCTACGAGGCGATCCGAATTGTGACCGCCTGCCTGCGGAACCGCTGAGCATCTTTTCTCCCCCTGCCGGGCTGCCCAATTGAGAATCTTTTACCCCTCTTCTAGTTTTTTCTTGGCCGCCCCTCGGCCAGGTGGTTTGCCCATTCGGGGGTCGTACCGGTTGTGGTGTTGGGCCCGTTTTAGGCCTTGTGAGCGCTGTATCTTGTGGACCCCCGATTGGGGAAACGCGCGGCCAAGCGGCCGAGAATTTTAAAACCGCAGCCGAGTCCCTCTTTCCTTAATTAGCTCTTACGGCCAACAAGGGAAAACACCAGGACCTAAGCTACCCCCATTTTGGTGTTTTTTCCTTGGCCGCGCGGCCAAGGGCTTGTGGATCCCACACGAGATCCTTTGCGCCGGGGATTTTGTGATCCTTTGCACAGTTCCGTACACCCCGAATTTTCAAAGAGCCTGACCCATTCTATCCGACCGTTCGCGAAGCCCACGGACTCACCCAGGTAGACTTTTCCATCGCACATTTGCCGAGTGTGACGACGAGCCCCGAACCTAGTGTCGCTTGCACGCTGCCATCGCTCGCCGTATCTTGGCAATCTCTTGTCGAGCTGGGTGCTGGGGGAGAATAAGTGGAGCAGCACTTCCGTCCATCGCTCAGCGGTAGCTGGGGTGTTGCGGGCGTTACCCAACCCTTTCCGCGTGTCCCTGACGACAAGCCATGCCCCGTATGTGTGCCAATTTGCGCGTGTGCAACCCGATGTCCGGCGAGGTGATCATTGCTTTATCGACGATTGATTTTGATCGCGATCGCCGTGTGCCTTCCCGTGGTAATTTTCGCATTGCTGCCCCACGTTCCCGGACTGCGGCCGCAACCGGAGATTTTTTCAGCGGGGACATCGTACCCTTCTTCGCCGCTTAAGTTCGAGTTTCGGGAGCTAGGGGCACCGGTCGTTGGATTGCCGCTCGTTACCAACGTCAAGATCCTTGATTTCGACGGTGACGGGCAGAACGAGATCGTCGCCTGCGACGCCCTCGGGAACCGCATCTTGCTGCTGAAGCGGCAAGCGGATGAAACGTGGGAGGAATCGGTATTGATCGCCGATGTCTCGGTTCCCGCCCATGCGACCGTGGTAGATATCAATCAGGATGGCGAGCTCGACGTGCTGGTCGCGGTGCTCGGCAATATCATGCCCGATGACGGGGTCATCGGACGTGTGGAGCTTTTTGAACGACAGGGTGACACGTTCGTGCGGCATGTGCTCCTCGATAATGTCCGCCGCGTGGCCGATGTGCAGGTGGGGGACTTCAACGGCAACGGGAGATTGGATGTCGCGGTGGCTGTGTTCGGGTATGCCAGGGGATCGGTGCTGTGGCTAGAGAACCTCGGCGATTTTGAATTTCGCGAGCACATCCTCCTCAGTGCCCCGGGGGCGATTCACGTCCCGGTGGGAGATTTCGATCAAGATGGCGATCTCGATATCATGGCCATCGTGACGCAGGATGAAGAGGAGCTGTGGGGGTTTGAAAATCAAGGGGATGGGTCGTTCAAAGCCCGGCGTTTATGGATGACATCAAACCTCGACTTGGGAGGCGCGGGCCTCGTCGCGGCAGACCTCAACGGCAATGGCAAACTCGATCTGGTGCTGCCGGCCGGTGACAATCTGGAGGACTTCGACGCCTATCCGCAGCCCTATCACGGTTGTTACTGGTTTGAAAACCAAGGGGACTGGGACTTCGAAATCCACCGGATAAGCGATCTGGGTGGGACCTACGCCGCCGGAGTCGCCGATATGAACAATAGCGGCCATCAGGATGTCGTGCTGGTAAGTTTAACCAACAATTGGTTGGAACCGGAAAACGCGAGTGTGATCTGGCTGGAGAATGACGGCCAACAGAATTTCACACCCTGGCAAATCGCTTCCACGCCGCTGCATCTGGTCACCGTCGCGGTTGGCGATCTCGACGGTGACGGCCGTCCCGATATTGTGTCAGGCAGCCTCAATGTGCGGCGACCTCACCAAAATCTGGGACGAATTTCAGCTTGGCTGAATACGGGAGGGGAAGGCCGATGATCTATGCGATTCGGATCGTGGTGATCGTCATTGTCCTGGAGGTGGTGGTCGGTGCCGCACTCCTGGGTTGGCGCGCTTGGCGGTTGGTGCCGCAGGTACCCGATGTGGAATTGAACGATCCCCTGATTATGCCCCAGCTTCGTGACCTGGCTCGAGCAGCGGAGTTTGGGACTTCCGACGATTGGAGGCTGCTCGGCGAAGGCCTGCTCGGGAAAGGCTTTTACGCACATGCGGAGCAGGCCTTTCGAGAATCGCTCCGGCTGGACCCGCACAATTTCCACGCGCAGTTCGGGCTGGCCTTCAGCCTCGATCGCACCGGGCGGATGCGGGAAAGCACCCTTGAGTATCGGAAGGTGTCCCAGCTTCGAGCACGATCACCCGACCAGGAGATGCTCAAGTATCACGCGTTGTATGCGTTGGGACGCAACGCCTTAAGGCTGGAGAACCTTGTCGAGGCCGAAGAATGGTTTCGGCAAAATCCCGGTTTTCCCCCGGCCGAATATCAACTGGCCAAGCTCCTCATTCGCTCTGGCCGAGTGGACCAGGCCCTGCCGATCATCGAGCGGAACCTGGCCGAAATTCCCTACTCGCTGGAATTTCACTTGCTCGACCATCGAGCCAATCTCGCGCGGAATCGGCCGCGGGCCGCGTTTGAGGCGGAAGCGAGGATGGAACGTTCCGCCACGCTGGTCTCGATGAACTTCAATACCGATTATGTTGGGCCGCTGATGATGCGAACCGGCATCCGGCCGCTGCTGCAAGAATTGGGGGAGGTTTCGACCGGGGATGATTTAGATCGGATCGAACAGCGGTGCGTGGAAATCAAGACGTTGCTAGGAGACGCGCCGGTCTTCACCGCACGGCACGTCGACGATTTGTTGGTGGATGTGGCCCTGCGGAAGAAGCAACCGGAGCTGGTTCTCGATCGAATTGCGGTAATTCGCAAAGGTGGACGTGAGGATGCCTTGCTGCTGGAATCGGAAGGAGACGCCCGGCAGATGCTGGGGCAGTCGGAGAAGGGGGCTTTGGCGTGGAACCGCGCGTTAACCCTGACCCCCAGCATTCCCCTCCACCAAAAACTGGCCAGGTATTACGCAGAGGAGGAGTCCGATCTCCGAGACTTGCACCTCGGTCGAGCGGCACTGCTGCGGGGAATCGAGCGGTATCGCGATAATCGCCTTGAGGAGGCGATCGCGCCCTTCCTGGAAGCGACCGAGAAAAACCCCGCGGACCCGGATCCTTGGTTCTATTTGGGTGAAATGCACTTCCATTTAGGGAGACCGGAGCAGGCCGCGGCCGCCTATCGGGAGTGTCTCGAAAGAAAGCCTGGGCATGGCCGAGCGGCCGCGAAGTTAGCCCATATCGAGGGAGCCTAACGCCAGGTCGATCGAACGATTCATGCGCATCGTAGCCACGCTTGCCAAAAGCGTGGGGGAACCGCTTTTTCGTTTGGGGAGCAGGGGATGGCGTACTCGCACTTCTCCCACGCTCTTCGCGAGCGTAGCTACGGGGTGTGACGATTCAATCGTGAATATTCCGGTTCAAGTGAAATGTCCTGATATTCGCTGGATTATCTGTTTTTTTGTGCGGTTAAGTTTCCGCCCTATTTGCCTTGTAGGGGCATCCCGCGTATATTGGATAGATTGATGCTGTAGTTTACTCTCTTATTCATCAGTTAAAACTTTTTCTATCTCTTTGGGAACCCAACAAGGACTACCATGACTCGACTAATGCCCGTATTTCTCCTGCTGATTGCCATGGTCGTAGGTGCTGCGGGATGCACCAGAGCCCCCTCCGATTTGCCAGAACTGGCACCTGTGAGTGGCACGGTCACGCTGGATGGGGCACCTGTGACAAATGCCTCGGTCATCTTCGAATCGGCCAACGGAACGGTAACATTTGGTAACACCGATGCCAGCGGGAAGTACGAATTGACCTACCGCGATGGCTATCAGGGTGCCGAGGTGGGGGAGAATACGGTCAAGATCGAAACAGTGCTCGACAACCCTCCCGGCGCTGGCTACAAGGATCCGATTCCCGCCAAATACAATCGGGCGACGGAGCTCAAGGTAGATGTCCAAAAGGGGCAGGAGACGCACGATTTCGAGCTAAAGTCTCGCTAATGGTCCCCTTGGGGAGCGATGTTTCGACAAGCCTCTAAGCATTAAAAGGTTACGAGTGGCGGCGGATTGGTTGCCCCCTCGGCGGCGTTTCATCCGTCTGTCTCGTACGCACCTTTGCGGCGTTTGATCTCATTCGTTTTACCCCCATCCTTAAACCCCCCAGGTATCGTTTATGACTTCACGAAATTCCCATTATTCCTATCGGCCTTCTGGCTTCACGCTGGTGGAACTGTTGGTGGTGATCGCCATTATCGGCGTTTTAGTGGCACTGCTTCTGCCTGCTGTCCAGCAGGCCCGGGAAGCCGCCCGGCGGATGAGCTGTTCCAACAACCTGAAGCAAATTGGTCTGGCCCTGCACAACTACCACGACACCCATAACGCTTTCCCGGCCGGGTTCGTCGATACGAATCCGGATCATGCCGCTGACAGCGAGCAGGGCCCGGAAGGCAACATCAATGGACTGGCGTGGTCGGCCATGGTACTTCCCTTCATGGAACAGTCGGCCCTCTATGACCAAATTCGTACGCAAACTGGTGGTTTTGGTCGGCACTGGAACCACGGCGGTACGATTGACGCGGCAACGGTCGGTCTGGAAGCGTACAGTTGCCCTTCCGATACCATGCCGCTGCTCAATTCCGGGCGCAGCGGGTTTGGCAAAACCAACTACAAGGCGAATGCCGGTACCAAGGCCGCGAATGACAAGCTCGGCGTTTTGTGGGCTGCCTCGAATACGAGAATTCGCGATATCACCGATGGAACCTCCAACACGATGATGGTGGTGGAAAGCTCGGCCACGGCGGATGGGGGCAATCAATTGAACTGTGGTGGCGAACGCTGTGAATTTAAAGGGGGCTTGTGGATCGGAGGACGTTACTATGGAGACGCTGAGGGCTGGCATCCGGGGATCAATTCGCATGACGTATTGAGTTTTGGTGGCGGAGACACGAACAATATGCTCGGTCGATCAACCGCAACCTGGGCTCACGACTGGATCAATAACAGCACCCACCCCGGCGGCTTGATGTCCGTTCAATGCGATGGCTCGGTTCGCTTTGTACAGGAGACGATTGACATGAACACCTACCGCAGGTTGCGCGATCGTCGGGATGGTGAAGTGGTGGGTGAGTGGTAGCTTACGTCTCTGCGCTCTCAGCGTCTCTGCGTTTCAACTTCTTTTAATCCGACCGTCATACTCCGGACGCTGCTTCGTGTCTTAGTGGGATTAAAAGCCGCTTTTTAAATCTCTCGCAAAGCCGCAAAGCCGCAAAGGGGTTTAATTGTCCAGGTCTTTGATATTTTTCGTCGCTTCCAGGCAATGATCTAATCAGAAAACCTACACACCCGATCAACGCTCCTCTTTGCGCCTTTGCGAGAGAAATTCTTTCTTATAAGCGATGCAATTCCGGCCGGGTGGCACTGTCGTTGGCCGGAAAATTCCGTGTGCCACTGGCATCTTGCCAGTGCCTGGAACTGCGATTCGAGCCTGTCTCCTTCTCGGGTTATAAGGGGAGGGAATTTTGCAATTTTGCAGAATTCTTATTGAATATAAACGTGATATCTGATACAGTAATTGCATTCCTTATCCCCAGTGGTAACGACGAAGTGCCGCGCGTGACCGCTAGTTCTCCGTGGTCATTGGATTCTCGGCCTTTTCGTCGTGTTTAGCCAATTGCCCACGGATCTCAATGTTTGTAAGCAACGGCAGTGTCTGTGCTTAAGTGGGGTCATTACCCGTTTGTTTTCGTAAATATCCGCGTAAGGAGCGACCCAATGAATTTCCCAACAAACCCATCTCGCAAGACAGGCTTTACGCTGGTCGAGTTACTGGTGGTCATCGCCATCATCGGGGTCTTGGTAGCTCTTTTGCTGCCGGCCGTTCAGCAGGCCCGAGAAGCCGCCCGGCGGATGCAATGCTCGAACAACCTAAAGCAGATCGGCCTAGCGCTGCACAACTACCACGACACCCATAACAACTTCCCGGCTGGCTACATCGACACCAATCCCGCTTTTGACACCACGGAGCATACCCCGGAGGAGAATATCAATGGCTTGGCTTGGTCGGCGATGATACTTCCCTTCATCGAGCAACCGGCGATCTTTGAACAACTCCGTACGCAGACTGGTGGCTTTGGTAGGCATTGGGCGCACGGGACGGTCGCCGAGGTCTCGAGAATTGGTATTGAGGCCTACAGTTGTCCGTCCGACTCGATGCCGTTGATCAACAACAAACGGGGAGATTATGGCAAAACCAATTACAAGGGCAACACGGGAACCGCCGCGGCAACTAACCTCCACGGCGTTTTGCTGCCGGGCAGACATATCAAAATCCGGGACATTCTCGATGGAACTTCCAACACGGTGATGGTTGCCGAGGCTTGTGGAACAGCCGAAGGCGGCGGCCAGCTTAACTGTGGGGGAGAACTCTGTGACTTCAATGCGGGATTGTGGATTGGTGGTCGTTATGTTGGCAGTTCGACGGGTTGGGGCTCCGGAGTTCAAGCTGAGGATGTCCTGTCATTCGGAGGAACGCCTGCGGTGATGATCAATCGCTCCACTGCCAACTGGGGAGACAGTTGGAACAATAGCAGCATGCATCCTGGTGGGATCATGGTGGTTTTGTGCGATGGTTCGGTCAAGTTCCTGCCGGAAACGATCAACGACACGACCTATTTTCGGCTCCGAGACCGGCAAGATGGCTTGGTGATTGGGGAATACTAACGGACGGCTGAAAGCAGATGACTGCCACGGTCAAACGTAGAACTTTCAAGAGTGCCACGAGGCCCTGGGCTACGAAACACCTAACGACTTCGAGGCCCAACACGAACTTGCACTAGGCGGTTAAAATAAGAATTCCACAGTCCACCAGTCCTGGGCCGGGGCAGCTTGGCCGAAGATCGGGCGTTGCGTTGGCTTGGCATTCTCAGGCACAGGCAAACGATGCAGGGTGCCAATTGTTCGTGGTGCCCTTGAGTGTTCCTCTGGCGGGTCTTTGTCAACGGATATTTCTCTAGTGCGGTCCGTGCGGAGATCCGCACCCCGGTTTTTACTTGCGAGTGAGCGGGGGTGAAAGTATTCTTTAGGGTGGCTTAGTCGCCGAAATTTTGCCTGGGAAGATTCTGGAGGAGCGGTGCCTTGGGGATCTAGCCGGGCGGCGGGGCGTGGTTCTTACTTTGATTGATCTTATTTACCGGAAAAAACACCGTAATGACAGCAACGGAGCAAGCCGAGGAGCGGTTGCGAAAACAGTCACAGTGGCTGCGGGTCACGCTGGCCAGCATCGGCGATGGCGTGATCAGTACCGATGCCCACGGACGGGTCACCTACATGAACCCGGTGGCCGAACAATTGACCGGTTGGGCCGAGACGCTGGCGATCCATCGGCCGCTGACGGAGGTCTTTCAGATCGTCAACGAGCGGACCCGGGAACCGGTGGAGAACCCGGCCTTCCGGGTGCTGCGGGAAGGCGTGGTGGTCGGGCTGGCGAATCACACGATCCTGATTGCCCGAGACGGGACCGAGTGCCCGATTGTGGATCAGGCATCTCCGATGGTGGACGACGAAGGGCTGGTGATTGGGGCGGTTTTGGTCTTTCGGGATGTCACCCAGCAAAAACAGGCGGAACAGGCCCAGACCCGCTTGGCGGCAATTGTCGAGTCGTCTCAGGACGCGATCATCAGCAAAACCTTGGATGGGATCATCCGCAGTTGGAACGTCGGGGCGGAGCGGCTGTTCGGCTACACGGCGGAGGAGGCGATTGGCCAGTCGATTACCTTCATTATTCCCCCCGACCGGCAGCACGAAGAGGCGGAGATCATTGCCCGGCTGGCACGGGGAGAGCGGATCGAGCATTTCGAGACGGTTCGCGCGGCCAAGTGCGGGAAATTGGTCGATATCTCGCTTACCGTTTCGCCGCTGCTTGATAGCGAGGGGCATGTGATTGGGGCGTCGAAGATCGCCCGAGACATCACGGCCCAAAAGCAAGCGGAAGAGCGGGAACAAAGGTTGCACCGCGAGACGGAGGATGACCGCTCTCGGTTGGCCGATGTGTTTCAGCGGGCCCCTTCGTTTTTGGCGGTAATGCGCGGCCCGGACCATGTTTTCGAGATGGCGAACGACCGCTACTTCGAGCTGATCGGCGAGCGGGAAATTTTAGGCAAGCCGGTCCGCGCGGCCTTGCCGGAGGTTGAGGGGCAAGGGTTTTTCGAGCTGTTGGACGAGGTATACCAAAGTGGCGAGCCGTTCGCGACCAGCGACATGTCAATCACGCTGCAGCGACGAGCCGGGGAGAACCCGGAGCGACTTATTCTGGAGTTCATCTACCAGCCGCTGAAGGACCCGGACGGGTCGATCTCGGGGATCTTGGCCCAGGGGATTGATCTGACCGAGCGGAGGCGGACAGAACGCAAATTGGCGAAAGTCACGGCCGAGTCGGAACGACGTCGACGGCTGTACGAAACGATCCTCACCGCCACCCCCGACTTCGTATATGTGTTTAGCTTGGACTACCGCGTTGTCTATGCTAACGAATCCTTGCTGACGATGTGGGACATGACCTGGGAAGAGGCCAGCGGCAAGACTTTTCTGGAGATCGGCTACCCAGATTGGCATGCCGCGATGCATGAGCGGGAGATCGAAGAGGTCCGCACAACGAAAAAGCCAGTTCGGGGGGAGGTGCCATTCAAGGGGGCGCATGGCCGCCGGATTTATGATTACATCTTCGTGCCGGTGTTGGGCGCTGATGGCGAGGTGGAGGCGGTGGCCGGGACGACTCGGGATGTGACCGAGCGGAAGGAGATGGAGGATATCCTCCGCGAGACCGACCGCAACAAGGACGAGTTCATCGCGCTGTTGGCCCACGAGCTCCGCAACCCGCTGGCGCCGCTCCGCAGTGGACTGGAGGTAATGCGGATGGCCGAGAGCAACCCGGCGGCGATGGCCGAGGCCCAGGATATTATGGATCGGCAGTTGGAGCACATGGTCCGGCTGATCGACGATTTGCTGGATATCTCTCGGCTGAGCCAGGGGAAAATCGACTTGCGGCGGACGCGCGTGACGCTGGCTGAGGTGATCCGCAGCGCGATCGAAACGGCCGACTCGATGATCCAGTCGGCCGGGCACGAGTTGACGGTGGAGCTGCCGCCGGAGCCGATCTATCTCAACGCCGACCTGACCCGGCTGGCCCAGGTTTTTAGTAATCTCTTAACCAACAGCGCGAAATACACCGAGCCGGGCGGGCAAATCTGGGTGACCGCGCGGTGTACAGGCGCGGAGGTGGAGATTTCCGTGCGAGATACGGGAATCGGGATTTTGCCGAGCGACCTGCCCCGGGTGTTCGAGATGTTCTCGCAGGTGGATGGCCACATGGAAAGGTCTAACGGCGGGCTGGGGATTGGGCTGGCTCTGGTCAAGGGGCTGGTAGCGAAGCATGAAGGGAGTGTCCATGCAACAAGTGAAGGCCAGGGCAAGGGGAGCACGTTTACGGTTCGGTTGCCGATCAACGATGATTCCGGAAATTCCTCGCCCGACACCCAAGAGACGGACCAAGTGAAAGAAAGCGAAACGACCCCGAAACGCAGGGTACTCGTCGTCGACGACAACCACGACTCGGCCGAAATGATGATGACCATCCTCGACCTGATGGGCAACGAGGTGATGAAGGCCCACGATGGCACGGAGGCGGTCGAGGCCGCGGCGAATTTCCGGCCGGATGTGATCCTGATGGATGTCGGGATGCCACGGCTCAACGGCCACGAAGCAACCAAACAGATCCGCGCCCAAGAGAAAGAGAAAAAGGCGATCATCATCGCGCTAACCGGCTGGGGCCAAGAGACCGACCGAGCCCTTTCCCGCGCCGCCGGCTGCGACGGCCACCTGGTCAAACCGGTCAACATGCCCGACCTGGAAAAGATGCTGGCGGAACTGGAACAGGGGAGGTAAGCGATCACAATTCCAGCCTAAAATAAAAGCGGAAGGGCGCGAGCCCTCCGGTCGTGTGGCGTGAAAATTTTCCAATGGCAACGCCGGGGTGGCACGCTACGCCGTTAACCCTTTTATGTTCAAAAAAAGTAAGTCTTGATGCGACTTAGAG
>JBBDIM010000142.1:0-18693 GCA_040880405.1 Pirellulaceae bacterium
AGGCAGGGGTTTGCTCCCCACGGCGTGGGACTTCTAGCTTGAGTTTTCCCGGAGGAAGCGTTTCCCCATGGCAGAGCGTACTGATGCTCCGATGATTGAAGCGGATCGGTTGTCGAAGTTCTATGGAATCTTCGCCGCCTCGCGTGATGTTTCCTTTAAGATCTATCGTGGTGAGATCGTCGCCTTCCTTGGCCCCAACGGGGCGGGAAAGAGCACCACCATGAAACTCCTCACCGGCTATCTTGCCCCTAGTGAAGGAGTGGCCCGGATCGCCGGCCACAACATGATGTCCGACCGGTTGGCTGGCTCGGCGATGCTGGGGTACCTGCCGGAAAACGGCCCCCTCTACCCCGACTCCACACCATGGAGCCTGCTCTGGTTCATCGGCGAGGCCCGGGGGATGTCGCCCGAGCGGCGAAAAAAACGGATCACCGACGTGGTCGATCTGTGCAACCTAGATACGGTGCTCAACAAGCCGATCAGCAAACTCTCCAAGGGTTACCGGCAGCGGGTCGGGATGGCCCAGGCCATTTTGCACGAGCCGGAAGTCCTGATCCTGGACGAACCGACCTCGGGGCTCGACCCCAACCAGATCCGCGGCGTCCGCGACATGATCCGCCGCCTGGGTGAGGAGAAGACCATTCTGCTGTCGACTCATATTTTCCAGGAGGTCCATGCGTTGGCCACTCGGGTGATCGTCATCAACGAGAGCCAGGTGATTTACGACGGGGCGGTCGACGCAATGACCAAACCGGGCGAATCGCTGGAAGAGGCCTTCTACCGGATGACCAAGGGAGCCAGCGCAGTCACGAGTTGATCGCCGAGTAGGCCATCGCCGCTCGACGCCGATCCCGTGTTCCGTTTGACTCTCCTGGTTTTCAGCCCCTACGAAATTCCTCCATTCATTTCGGAAGTAGTTAGTTATGGCCGTCGATTTTTATATTTCCTTAGGCATTCTCGCGGTATTCAATTTACTGTTCGCGCTCGCCTTTATGCTGGTCATGATTCCGCTCTGCATGGCCAAGACCGCCTCGTACGCGGTGATGAAACGAAACTTCAAGTCGTACTTCAGTAACCCAACCGGGTACGTCTTTTTGGCGATCTTCGTGTTATTAACTTCGATGGCCGCCTTCTGGCCGCACGAGTTTTTCAACGCGAACCTAGCCAACTTGAATCAGCTTAATGGTCAAATCACGCTGATCATGCTGCTGTTCATCCCGGCGATTACGATGGGCCTCTGGGCCGATGAAAAGCGGCTCGGAACTGACGAACTGCTGCTCACCTTACCAGCCACCGACTTTGATATCGTGATCGGCAAGTACATCGCCGCGGTCTCGGTGTTTACGGTTTCGCTGTTGTTTTCGCAAATCTGCAATTTTCTGGTTCTCTCGGCGCTGTCGCAAGGTTCGCTGGACGTGGGGATGTTCCTTACCACCTACGTCGGCTACTGGTTTATTGGTCTAGCGATGATCGCCTTGGGAATGGTTGCCTCATTCCTGACAAACAACCTGACCCTGGCGTTCGTGCTGGGGATTGTGATCAATTCCCCCTTTGTGCTTCTGCAATACTCGGACATGTTTGTGACCGGCGCCCAGTCGGTTAGTTTCTTCTCCGAGGCGAGCATGGGCCGCCAGTTCACCGATTTCGGCAGCGGGGTGATTAGTCTGTCGTCCCTCACCTACTTCCTGGTGATGACCCTCGTGGGGATCTACCTCAGCATGGTCCTGATTGGGCGGCGACATTGGCTCGGTGGTCGCGATGGTGAGTCGCGGCTAGGTCACTATTTGCTGCGGTCCGCCTGCCTGCTGGTGATCGCCATTAGCGGGACGCTGATCTTCGTGATGCACGACGTTCGCTGGGACTTCACCGCCAACCACACCAGCTCGCTGTTGCCCGAAACCAGGCAACTATTGCGGGAGTTGGAGACTGAGGAGCCGATCCGGATCGAGGCCTTTGTCAGCGCCAACGTGCCGGAATCACACGCCCAAACCAAGCTCGATTTGCTCAACTACCTGAACGAGTTCCGCGGCTTGGGTGGTTCCCGTGTGCTGGTCACCATTCACGAAGGGGTCGACTCCTTCAGCGAAACGGCCGATATTGCCCGCGAAAAATACGGGATCGAGCCCCGGCAAATGGTCTCGCAGTCACGAGGTTCGTTTAAGCAAGAGGACGTCATTCTGGGTGCCGCCATCCAGCGTGGACTGGACCGCGTCGTGATTCCCTTCTTCGATAACGGGATTCCAGTCGAGTACGAGCTGATCCGCTCCATCGGCACGGTCACAGCCCAGAAGAAAAATCGCCTGGGTGTGCTCAATACCGACGCCAAACTGTTTGGCGGAGTCGAACAAGGCATGATGGGTGGCTTCCAGCAAATCCCACGTCAGATCATCTTGGACGAACTGGAAAAGTTCTACGAAGTGATCGAAGTCGATCCGAGCGAGACGATCGCTCCCGGCGACTATGATGTGCTGCTGGCCGTCCAACCTTCGAGCCTCACTCCTCCGCAACTGGAAAACCTGATCACCGCGATCCGCAGTGGCATCCCCACCGCCCTCTGCGACGACCCCATGCCGGTCGGCCTGAATCAGGCCCCGCCGATCAGCCAAAACAAGCGGAGCCCACAACAGATGATGGGACAAGGTGCCCCGCCACAGGCGAAGGGTGATATCCGTCAGCTTTGGAATCTACTGGGCGTGCAAATGGTGGGGGAAAAGCTTCCCACCAATCCCAACTTCAACGCCCTGATTGTCTGGCAGGATTACAACCCGGAGCGGCGGTTCGAAGGGCTCGGCAATGTGACGCCGGAGTGGGTCTTTATCGACCGCAACCTACCGGGGGCTCGGGCCGCTGACCAACCGCTGCCGATCAATCAAGAAGTTGCCCTGACCAAAGACCTGCAGCAGATGCTGTTTCTGTTCCCCGGCGGGCTCGTGAAGCAATCGGACTTTCCTAAATCGCTAAACTATACACCACTGATTTCCACGGCGACTCAGCCGCAGATGATCGGTACCGTCTCATTGGACGAGTTAACCCGGGCATTCAGCGGCCCCCAAATGCAGCAACCACGCCGGCAATTCGCTCCGCTGGATCAAGGCCGAGTGGAACCTTACGTGTTGGCGGCCTTGATTAATGGGACGCTGGAAGAGGGTGGCGGCGACATTAACGTGGCAATGGTCGGCGATATCGACCTGCTGCACAACGACTTCGTGCAATTGCGAGCCCAGAATATCGATGGCGTGCCGCTGGAAATCGACAACACCAACTTCCTGCTCAACCTGCTCGACCACTTGGCGGGCGAACCGCGGTTCATCCCCATCCGCAGCCGCAGTGCGCCGTTGGCTCGGTTATCGCTGATGGATGAGATTACCAAAATGTCGCGGCAACGCTCAACTCAGTTGATCGAAGACGCCACCGCCCGCGCCAAAACCGTGGAGGAGGAATTGCAGGACGAGCTGCAAGCCCCGATCGACGAGCTCAACAAAAAGCTGGCCCAACTCCAGGAGCGAGGCCGCACCGGACAGGATATCAGCGAGCAGGATATCCAAGAATTCCAGCAACGCAACTTGGAGCTAAACCAACGCCGGACCGCCGTTCAAAAACGGATGGAAGTGGCGCGGGAAAAACTCCAAGCGGAATTCAAGCAAGAGCAGGAACGGATCACGCGCGACCTAAATCGCGAGGTCCTCTACCGCCAAAACCAAGTGAAGATGCTGGCCGTCGCCCTCCCTCCGATTCCACCCATCTTGATTGGGATCATTGTGTTTGTGATTCGTCGGCTGAAAGAGCGCGAAGGCCTCTCGAAGGATCGGATCGTCAAGTAAGCGATCCGCTGAGATACCGCAAAAGCCCCTTTCGCCTGATTAAATGAATCCATCATTGGAAAGCCGATATCATGAGTGAAATGATCAAAACCGTGCTGTTTCTAGGGGTCGCCTCGGCCCTGGCCATTGGCGCTGTCTTGTCACGACCGCAAAACCCGGTCCGCTCGCTCGACGAACGAGTCGGCCAGCCGCTGTTCGAGGCGTTCACCGATCCGCTCCAGGCCGCCTCGATGCGGATTACCCGCTACGACCCGGCCACCCTGGAGGTCGTTCCATTTGAAGTGACCCAAACCTCCAAGGGCTGGGTCATCGAAACCAAGGATGGCTACCCGGCCAATGCCACAGAGCAAATGGCCAGCGCCGCCAACAACCTGATCGACCTGAATATCCTGGATATCGTCTCCGATACGGCCAGTCAACACGCCGAATTCGGCGTGATCGAGCCGAACCCCGATACGCTTTCCGCGTCCGATATCGGGGTGGGCAAGATGGTGGTCATTCGGGACGACAAGAAAAAAGTGCTGGCTAATCTCATCATCGGCGTAGCCGATAGCGACAAGCCGGAAAACTGCTACGTCCGCATCCCAGGCCAAGACCCAGTCTACCTGGTGACCCTCGATCCGGAGGTTTTCACCACCGATTTCACCACCTGGATCGACCGCGACCTCCTGCAAATCAATCCGTTCGACGTGACTAGTTTTCGCATCCGCGATTACGAATCTCGCGTCACGCAGCAAGGCACGGTATCCGCTACGCCAAGGATGGATGTGATCCTTGGCATTGATGAAGAGCTGAACCAGTGGAGCCTGCTCAACCTGCAGGAAGCGGTCCAGGGTGGTCGCTTGGAAGAGACCCAGCTTGCCTCGACCGAGAAGCTAAATACGCAGCGGCTGGACGACCTACGTTCCGCCCTCGACCAACTGACCATCACCGGTGTGTTGGCCAAACCCGTGGCCTTAGCAACCGCTCTGCGAACCACCGAAGGGCTCGCCGGCTTGCGGCAGTCCGATCTACCCACCCTCGTCGAGACCGGTTTCCTTCCTGGCAAACCTCCCGGTTCCGACGAGATGGCCCTGATCGGTACCAATGGGGAACTGGTCATCCAAACGAAGGATGCCATTCGATACCGCCTGCTGTTCGGCTCGCGGGAAGAACTGGAGGATGGCCAGGAAAGCCGCTACCTATTTGTCCAGGCCGAGATCGAAACCGCATTAATCCCGGAGCCGGAATTGGTAGAGGTTCCCGAAGTGAAGGAAGGAGACGACGTCGACCTGGAGGCCCAAGCCAAGGCCCGGGACGACGCCATCAAGGCGAACCAACGAGCTGAGGACCAGTACCGCCAACGGATGAACGCGGCCAAGCGGAAAAAGCTGGAACTGAACACCCGGTTCGCCGAATGGTACTACCTGATCTCGGAAGAAGACTATCAAAAAATCGCCATCAAGCGGGACCAGTTAGCCACCACCGGCGAAGCGGCCCCCGCCGCAGGCGAAGGATCTGCCGGCCCTAGCATTCCCGGGCTGAATGGAATGATTCCCGCTTTAGAAGGCCCCCCGAACCGACCCAGCGTTCCGCGGGCTGAATCGGAAGAGCAGCCCGCGGATCCGCGGTCCGATGACGCCGCCTCCCCAGCACCGGAAACTTCCGCCCCCGCCGAGGAAATGAAAGAGGAGTCGACCGAAGAAAAATCAACGGCCGACGATACCCCGCCAGCCGAAGACCAACCGGAAGACCCCGCCCCGGCAGAGGAATCTCCCTCGCCGGAACCGGAACCTTCTGAGGAAGCCGAAACCAGGGAAGAGGAGGACTCGCAGGGGTAAGTTGTGCCTCAAGCGAGATCCGGAAAATCCCGAGACTAGGGATACAAACTCCAGTCACTCCGCTTCCAATTCAAAGTCGAATTTATTCGCTCCTTGAACAACCTCGGCTGTGAGTTCCGTATTGTCGTTGTAACGCTTCGGGATGAATTGCTCCCGCAGCGGGATCATGGTGCCAGGATCCGGCCCCGGCATTTGGGCGGTGGGATGATCCCGCTCGGCCCGGATGACGACTTGCTTTTCTCCAGGGGCCACTCGCATCGTATATCTGCCATCGTCGATCCGCGCCGATTCGGAAGCAAGCCGCGGATTAACGGGGACAAACACGATTTCGCCACCTGTCAAACGCTCTCCATTGAGCGTAACGGTACCGGAAACGGACGAGCGGGGATCATCGTCTCCACACCCGGTCAAGCCCAACAAAAGCATCAGGATTCCGGCTGTAGTCGGAGTACGAAATTTCAACTTCATGCGTGTAAACTCCTGTTATGAATCGTCCGGGGGTTCAATTTTCCGAGGTTACCACTCACCAATCGTCTGTCCTGAATCGCGGTCACCCAGGCTTTGCCAAGCGAAGACATCGATCGTCTCACCGGCGAATCGAACCGAACCATCGCATAACCCGACCATAACACCCCCGGGGTGCATGCTCCGCGCGCTGACGACATGGTCTCCACCACTGGCGCACGGTAGGTGTGGGCGCTTGTCGATACACCATCCGGCCGGCCGATCACCCACGCTGGTGCTCGGTGGATGGAAGCTGCTGAAAAAGCAACCGCCACCATCACTGTTGTAGTATCGGCCGCGGACGTCGTGGTTGGAGGTGTCGAGATTGACCAGCACTTCGCTGAATAGGAGTGTGTTGCTGGTCCCGTCGATCAAGCTCGCCATCCGAATTTTCGAATGCGGGTAAAACACCCCGTTGAGGTTGTCGCCCACTTCCACAACGGCGTTGCCGGTCCCGGCCCCGGTGTATGGGGTGGATCCGGCGTTGCCCACGTAGTTGCCGTGAAAACCTTGCTGTAACTTCGCGCCGAATGCCGGATCGGAGGGGCAAAGCGATGTGGTAACCACCGTATTGATAATTGCATCCGACCACCCGCCGCAGCAGACGTGGTTCCAGACGCCGAAATCCATCTGGTCGTAAAGGTTCCCCTGCTCAATGAACGGTAGAAACTGTGGAAACCAGGTAATCCGCGGCTGCGCCGAATTGACCCCCGCTGGAAACTGTCGGTAGGTGTCATGGTAGTTATGCATCCCCAACGAAAACTGTTTCAGATTACTGGAACAATTCATCCGCCGAGCCGCTTCCCGGGCCTGTTGCACCGCCGGCAAAAGCAAGGCGACCAACACGCCAATGATGGCAATCACCACCAATAATTCCACGAGCGTAAATCCTCGTCGATTTCGACGAGTAAACCAAAGAGACGACATGACAAAACTCCATCTAAAATGGGACAAGAAGTAGGGATTGAATAGACCGGGACAAGAGCGAGAACCTGCCCCTAGCGAAGGGGAAAGTGGGGCGACAAATAGGGGCGTCACTTCCTGGCAATTGCCAGCGGGCCGGATTGGCCGGTAAGAGGAATAATTGAAGATTAGTGATTTCCCAAGACAAAGTCTAGATAAAAAATCATTTTGGAAACAAAATCGACCTGAATTGCGACCCCAGAATCCCCGCTTAATTCCAAAACATTCCTCACAAACCATGAGATTGTGCCCAATCTGCCAACGCAAGCAGGCAGGGGGATTCGTCAGGGGAAGGCGGCACCCCCTGTCAGCAAGGCATGCAAGCCGCAGTTGAACACGAGGTGATCTCGCTAAAGCTATCCCCACAGACCACACGAGAGATGGGAATTAACCTCCCCGAATCGCCGCAAGAATTCTCAACACCTATATTATCGCATTTTACTATCCGTCCTGCTCGCCCTTCATAATTCATTTCAACTCGTCATTTCAATCAGCTATGGTTGAGTGGACCTCATTTGCACCTCTTGCCCCGCCGGAGACTCCATTATCATGCCTTGTCGAATTGCACCTTACCGAATCGTTTTGCTGATTGTTTCTTTCATGGCTCCGCTCTCGCCCCACACCGCGATGGCCGACGACTTTCAGAGCGACTTTGCCGCGACGCCGGATCGGGTTTGGCTCGGGCCGGACTATTGGGCCAATCCGATGGAAGATTGGGTGGTTCAAGAGGGCCAAATGCGGTGTATCACGCCGGCCGGTAATCGGAACGTGCATCTGCTGACGCATGAGCTGGGAGAATCCGGCGACGATTTCGAATTGACCGCGACCGTGACTCGGCTCGATAAACCAGGGGCGAATTCGCGGGCGGGTGGCTCGGTTGGCTTTCGGGCCGGCATTCAATATCAAGTTGATGACTACCGAGCCCGCTGCCTTCGCGGTCAAGGTTTAGAAGCGGGCTTACGGCTGGATGGAACGTTGTTCTTGGGCCAACAAACGGATCAGCTAGGCGAAGTCGCGATTGAAAACCTAACCCTGCGGCTAACCGGCCAGCGGGAGGGGGAAAATTTTCAGTTGCGTTTGGTGGCCGAAAATGCTGCGGGGGAAGCGCTCGGAGAAGTCGAACTGAAAAACATTCCGGCGGCGCGGTTGGTCGGCAACATCGCCTACGTCAACAATCACGCCAACAACGGTAAGGCCCGGTTCGCCTTCCACCAGATTTCCGCATCCGGGAGCCGAGTCCACGAGCACGCCGAGAGGGCCTGGGGACCGATCCTCTGGTCGATGCACACCCTCAGCCGAGGCGTGATGAAGATGTCGGCCCAGATGCCGCCATTGGGTAATGAGGACTCCGACGAGGTCCGCCTGGAGATTCAAGTGGATGGAGAGTGGAAGGAGATCGGCCGGGAAAAGATTGATAACAATGCCCGAATCGCGACGTTCCGCGTGCCCAACTGGAATGACAAGGTCGATACGCCTTATCGACTGGTCTACGAAACTAAGGACACCAAGGAAAAATCCCTCCGAGACGAGTGGACCGGCACCGTCCGCCGCGATCCGGTCGATAAAACATTGGCGGTGGCGGGGTTCACCGGCCACACCGATACCGGGTTTCCCAATCGCGAAGTGGTGCGGAACGTCGCAGTCCAGAACCCCGACATGCTGTTCTTCTCCGGCGATCAACTGTATGAACAAGTGGGCGGCTATGGCATCATCCGCGAACCGGCCGACCGCGCAACTCTCAACTATTTGCGGAAGTGGTACCTGTTTGGCTGGGCCTTTGGCGACCTGATGCGAGATCGGGTCAGCATCTGCCTGCCGGACGATCACGATGTGTACCAGGGGAACATTTGGGGCAACGGCGGCAACCCGATCTCGCACGCGGAACACGACGCCGGTGGTTACGTGCAACCGGCCGAGATGGTCAAGGCGGTGATGGCGACGCAGTGTGCCCACCACCCTGACCTGGTCGACCCGGAGCCGATCCAACAAGGGATTCCGGTCGCCCACACCGACATGATCTACGGCCGAGTCAGCTTCGCCGTGATCATGGACCGCATGTTCAAACCGGGTCCGCGGGGTACGGTCGCCACGTGGGAGGGAAGGCCCGACCATGTGAAGGGGCCTGATTTCGATCCGAAATCGGTCGACAAGCCGGGTTTGGAATTATTGGGCGCGCGGCAGATGAAGTTCTTGGAGGATTGGACCCAGGATCTCAAAGGGGCCGACATGAAGTGCCTGCTGAGCCAGACGATCTTCATCAATCTGGCCAACTATCATGGCCCGGAAAAGATGTACTTGGTAGCCGATCTGGATAGCAACGGCTGGCCGCAGACGGCAAGAGACGATTCGCTACGGGTGATCCGCAAGGGATTCGCGTTTCACTACGCGGGAGACCAGCATCTACCCTCATTGATCCACTACGGGGTCGACAATTGGAACGATGCTGGCTACGCGATCTGTGTGCCCAGCATCGCCGCCGGGTATCCTCGGAGTTGGCTACCGGACATGGAAGGGGTACCAGTTAAAAACCGGGTCGCTGGCCCCAACACCGGCGAGTACGTCGATGGTCTAGGCAACAAGGTGACCGTCTGGGCGATTGGCAACCCCGAAGTGGAGAATCGACCGGGGGTGATCAACACCCTGCACGATAAATCCTCCGGGTACGCGATCGTGCGATTCGACAAGGAGAACTGCACGATGACCGCCGAATGTTACCGCCTGCAAATCGACGCCACCAACCTGAAACCGGAAGACCAATTCCCCGGTTGGCCGAAGACAATCGCCAACCAAGACAATTATGGCCGCAAAGCATTGGCTCACTTGCCACTACTGAAAATCAAGGGGATCGATCGACCAGTAATTCAAATTTACCAGGCCGAGGATGGTGAGCACGTCTACTCGCTGCGGCTGTGCGAACCGACCTTCCAGCCGAAGGTCTTCGCCGAGGGAAAGTACCACATCAAGGTCGGCGACCCCGATACCGATCGGATGCAGACCCTTCGGGATATCGAGGCGAGTGACGAACCGGGCGAGTTGGAGGTGACGTTTTAGTCGTTGATTAAGGCGAACCAATCAGGGGGCAGCCTCCTCCGCTGCCCCCCTCCCCTGCTCCGACTGCTTTTGAATAAACCTCTCAATTTCCCCACCGGAGGTCACCGGAATCCCGGCGGGGATTCTCAGGGTTTCCAGGTCGAGGTTTCCGTCCAAATAGAGATGGAAGGTAACGCGGTCTTGCTTCGGCGTTATAGGCCCATCGCCATGAACGTGGACCGACCAATCGGCCTGGCCGATAGGCTCCTTTCCCCAGGGAGACTTCGCGATTCCCTTACCGGCGTGGATGACGACGCTCAGGTTTGCGTCGGGCGTTTTAGCAAGCGCCGCGAGCATGTCGTGCAATTGATCCGGCGTGCCTTGGTAAAATAGGACATCATGCGAATTAACCCAATAACCATGACTGCGCAGGGGTGAGTTGAGCACTTCCCTTACGCCTTCCGGCCAACCCGGTTGTAACGGCAGGTCGCCCTCTTGGTGATCGCCCCCCAGCCCGAAACAGGTGGCTGGCAGCAGCAACGCACACAACAGCGATGGCAGTAGAGATCGTTTCATGGCCGGGGCTCCGCCAGTGTCATTAAGGAAAACAAACCGCACATCTCATTGGACGACCGCCTAGCAAGTTTGGATTTCTAGCCGGCCTTTTCGGTGTCGACCCGATGCAAATACACATCGCTCTGTGGATACGGAATATTGAATCCATGCTCGTCGAAACCGAGTTTAATCGCTTCTGTCAGGTCGCATTTGGCGGGCCACCAGTCGGGCGAATTGACCCAGACGCGGACGGTGAAATCGACACTGTTGGCACCGAGTTCCATCACGCGGACCTCCGGTTCCGGGTCGGCTAGGACTCGCGTATCGGCCTGGACCGCGGCATTGAGGAATTGTTTGACAGCCCGTAGGTCGTCATCGTAGCCGCAACCGATGGTCAGATCGATTCGCCGAGTCGGCTTGGCGCTGTAATTGGTAATCAAACCGCTGGTGATTGAACTGTTGGGGAGGATCAACTGTTTGTTGTCGAGCGAACGAAGCTGGGTGTGGAAAATTTTGATCTCCTCGACAATCCCGGAGGTCCCGCCCGCCTCGATGAAGTCCCCTACGCGGAACAGCCGGAACATGATCATGATCACCCCCGCTGCGAAGTTGGAGAGTTGCCCTTGCAAGGCCAGACCGACCGCCAAACCGGCGGCGGCCAACATCGCGGCAACCGAGGTGGTATCGACCCCCAACACGTTCAAAGCGGCTACCACCACCAGAATCACCATCAGCGAATAGGCGAGATTCGCCAAAAACTTGGCTAAGGTGTCGTCCAACTTGGTCCGAGTCATCGCCCCGATCAGCAGCGACCGAGCCACGCGGGACACCATCCAACCGACCGCAAACAGCAGGACCGCCCCCAGAATCCGAGCCGCCCAACCGGGCCCCTCCGCCAAAAGAAAGGCGGAACCTTGTTCGTACCAGCCGCTAAGCTGCGTGATGGCATCGGTCGCCCCTTCGTCCAGATTTTCGTTATCGCCCATGCTGGTTTCTCTCCTGGTCACACAATCAATGCGAACCGCGCCGTGCGGCGGGGCGTGGATTATTCCTTAAACCAAGAAGGTAACGGGAAAAGCGTTCCGATCCCAGAGGAAAACGACACGCTGGTGACTTGCCAAGCGGGGATGAGTTCAATTACAAAGCGTCGGCGGCATAGAACCCTCATCCGCGGCACCCGTAATTGAACTTATCCCCCTGCGAAACGCCGCATCCTCAGCACGGGAATTCCCGCTAATCGATCCGACCAACCAGCAACAACGATTGGTTCACATGCCACACGCGAACGGGGATAAGTTCAATTACAGGGACCGCGGCCGGAACTTCTTAACCTCCGACTCTTTGTAATTGAACTCATCCCCTGAGGGCGCAGCCTTGCTCGCGCGAAAAAAACGCCCCGGTGCGATGGCCGGGGCTTTTTCAGATTGCGGGCGAGCTGCGTGATAACCGCTTACCGGTGGTTATTTGCCGTGACACCTTCCCACTCATCGGTACGGAACGGCGTGACCGGGAGGCCGACGTTGTTGCGGAGGTTGGCGTCCGGGTTGTCGGCCCAAGCGTAACGAACGGCCACGGGGTCTTTCACCTGGTCGCTGGAAACCTCTACCGTATCGGCGGAAGTGATCTTCGCGTCGGCCCAGACAAATTTTTGGTCCTCGGCGGCGATGGCGAAGCCGCGAAGCCTATTGGTGTCAAAAGCTTTTAGTCCGCTGCCAAACGTATCGAAGGTGAGAACGATTTTGTTCCCCTCTTTTTCCATCGACTGGTAGCGGGGACTTTGGTGGACCAGTTCGTAGCCATAGTCGCGGGCCAAAGCCAAACGAGCCAATCGCTTGGCGACATCTTGCTTGTTACGGGGGTGGATGTCGTCCGATTCTCCCAAGTCGTTGATCACCGCTTGCCCGGTGTTGGGCAAGCGATCGAGGGTCATCGTTTGGGCCTCTTGCAGTTCCGCCCAGTTGCTTTGCTGCGGCTGGTCGACTCGCGCCCGGAAGTTGGCGAGTTGGACCCAGTAGAAAGGAAAATCTCCTTGGCCCCAGTCATCACGCCAGTTTTGAATCATCAAAGGGAACATCTCGCGGTACTGGTAGGCTCGGCCGGCGTTCGATTCCCCTTGGTACCAGATCGCGCCCTTGATGCCGTAGCCAATGATCGGCTTGAGCGAGCCGTTGTACAAATTGGCCGGTCGGTGCTGATTGGCCAACGGATTTCGTGGCGGGGCGGGACGACCCGGGACCGGTTTGCCATCCGCTTTGGCTTGATCGCGAGCCTGCTCCCACTGGGCGAGTTGTTTCTGAAAGCGAGCAGTCGCTTGTTCGTGATCGTAATTGGCTTCGGTCTCGCGCCAGCGGTCCATCAGTTGGGTGTAGCGATCATCCGCTTCCAGCAGATCGCGACGAACCCAAGCCTCGGCGGAAGAGCCACCCCAGGAGTTGTCGATCAGCCCGACCGGAACGTCTAACGTCTGGTGAAGTTGCCGACCGAAGAAGTAGCCAACCGCGGAAAACTGGTTAACGGTCTCCGGGGTACACTCTTGCCATTGGGCATTGAAATCATCTTGCGGCTCCTGAGTGCCAACATTGGGCATCTTCAGCAGACGGAGGTTGGGATAGTTGGCCGTGAGGCGTTCCAGATCGGCATCGTTCGATGCGGCGACCGTCCACCGCATGTTCGATTGACCGGAACAGACCCATACCTCTCCGACCAGGACATCATCGATGGTGACCTCGTTCGATTTACCACGAATCACCAATTGATGCGGTCCACCAGCCGGCAATTTATCCAGTTCCGCCCGCCAGCGACCATTTTCGCCGGTGGTGGCCTGGGCGGAGAGCTCGCCGAGCGACAGCGCCACCTCTTCCCCCTTCTCGCCCCAACCCCAAACGATAATCGGTTGATCGCGCTGCAGCACCATGTGATCGGAGAACAAATTGGAAAGTCGGACTTCGGCTTGCGTGGGCGCGACAAAAACTGTCAGCGAAAAAAGCAACGTGAAGATTGGCAAGCACCAGGGGCGGAACTGTTTCATGGGGGAATTCCTTGGGTAGGCGTGAAAATCGCTTCATTGCGGTGGACCGCACTTGGTAGGTTGCCGTTTACTATAACACTTGGTCAGGCAGGAAAGAATAGCCGAGTGAGGCAAGTTGCGAAGAGTAACCGGCGCGATGGTGGACAGGCCGGAGACTCGGAACTATCCTGAAGTTTTCCCCGACTCACAGCCACGTACACTGGGCGCACAGTGCCACGTCACGCGTTTCAAACCACCCATTCAGAAAAGGATTGTTCGTGAAGACATCACTTCGATATCTATTTTGCCTGACCACCCTCGCCGCCTGCCTGTGTGTATCCACTGCGCACGCCGAAGAGGGCTTCGTTAAACTGTTCGATGGCGAGACCTTGAGTGGTTGGGTTCAACATGGTGGCGACGCCCAGTATGAGGTCCGGGATGGGATGGTTGTCGGAATCTCCGCCCTGCGGACCGGCAACAGCTTTTTGTGTACCGAGAAGGACTACGGAGACTTCATCCTAGAGCTAGAGTTCAAGGTCGATCCGTCCCTCAACTCCGGCATCCAAATTCGCAGCCAGGTGTTCGACGAAGAGAAGACCTACAACGCCCCCGATGGAAAGTCGATCCGGATTCCCGCCGGGCGAGTGCATGGCTATCAGGTCGAGATCGACCCTTCACCCCGCGCGTGGTCCGCCGGAATCTACGACGAGGGACGTCGCGGGTGGCTGTACAACCTAAAGGATAAGCCGAAGGCTCGGGAAGCATTCAAGCAGGATGAGTGGAACCAGGTCAAAGTGGAGTGCCGCGGTGCCTCGATCAAGACCTGGCTCAATGGCGTGGAAGCGGCCGATCTGGAAGACAACGCGACCCCCAGCGGCTTCATCGCCTTGCAGGTTCACGGCATCGGCAATGACAAGGCCAAAGCAGGAAAAGAGATCCTGTGGCGGAACATTCGGATCAAGCAGCTTAAGTAGGCCACCAAGCGGCCCTGCCCACTCTCTTGTGGGCTGGGCGATTTTGGTAAAATCGGGAAGTCGGCGCTTACTAATTTCCGCTTCGATTTGCCCCAGGCCCGCTGTGCTACTAACCCAACCCAACGAAACCGCGTACGATCTTCGCTTCCAACTCTTCGGAATTCCGGTCCGAGTGCATCCCTTTTTCTGGTTGCTCTCGTTTCTGATGGGATTTCAAGCCAGCCAGGCCTGGGGCGAAGATGGTGGTGGCGACGCCCGGATTGTCATATTGTGGGTTTTGGCCGTCTTTATCTCGATCCTGCTGCATGAGATGGGACACGCGGTGGTAATCCGCATGTTTGGTTGGTCACCCAACGTGACTCTCTACGCCTTCGGAGGCTTGGCCAGTTACGATCCGCAGTTCACGCAGGCCCGCGGATCTTATCGCCGGGGGGGCAACAGCCATGCGGGGCAGATCTTTATCTCATTCGCCGGTCCACTGGCCGGGTTTCTCTTGGCCCTGTTAATCTGCGGGGGCCTGTTGCTGGCGAATCGGACCGCCTTTATCGAATTGATTTTTACGAGTTACCAACTCCCGGGCGAGCCGTTCGAGAACTTTCACGTCTTCATCTTCATCCAGTTCCTGCTGTTTGTGAACATCCTGTGGGGTTTGGTGAATCTGCTGCCCGTGTATCCGCTGGATGGTGGACGAATCTCGCGGGAGCTGTTTTTGATGGCCGATGGGCGGCAAGGGCTGCGTAACTCGCTCATGCTCTCGGTCGCGACCGGGGCCGGCGTGGCCGTGCTCGGCTTGATGAACGGCCAACCCTTCATCGGTATCATGTTCGGGATGTTGGCCTACTCCAGTTACCAACAGATCTCCGGTGGAGGCCGATTCGGTGGCAGTCCCTGGTAATCCCGCCGAGCAGTCGGGTTCCCCAACCGCGGCGAAAGCTCCGCGGTTGATCGTGCTCGGTGCCAGCAACGTGGCCAAGAGTCTCGGCGTGCTGGTTCAAGTGGCGGAGCAGCGGTTCGGCGAGCCGCTGGAGATCGTCACCGCCACCGGTCGCGGACGTTCCTACGGCAACGCCAGTTGGTTTCTCGTTCGCTCATTGCCCAGTATTCTCACGTGCGAAGTGTGGGATCATCTTACGCAACATCCCAACCCCAACAGCCACGTAGTGATTACGGATGTCGGCAACGATTTGTTGTACGCGTTCACCGCCGAACAAATCGCCCAGTGGGTCGAGCAATGTGTGATCCGATTGAAGCAACACACGTGTCGCATCGTGCTCACTGGTCTTCCGATTCACAACGTGAAGCGAATCTCTCCGACCAAGTTTCTTCTATTTCGCACACTTTTTTTTCCGCGCACGAAAATTCCTTTGGAGGAAGTTCAAGCCAACGCATTGCGTCTGCACGACCACTTACGCGGACTCGCGGCGCGGTATGAAATCCACTTCGTAACGGTTCAAGAGCCGTGGTACAGCGTCGATCCAATCCACTGGAAAATCAGTGCGCGACCGGAAGTTTGGAACACGTTTCTGACACCTCTATCCTTAGGCAATTACGATCCGTCGCTTGTCATTTCCAAACTATCGACGGAGCTTTCGTACTTATTTTACCGACAGAAAACGTATACGGTCTGCGGCGTGACTCGCGCAACTTCGCAGCCGAGCGTCCGTTTGAAAAGCGGAACGACGATCGCGATTTATTGAACCGCGCACCCTCGCCGCGTGATCAAAAATTGTGGTTCGTAAATCGTCGGTGCGATTTGATCTCGCGGCGCACTTTTCGCCGCTGAATTTCCTTCGCTTCATCAGCGCACGCATCTCGATTTTTGAATCGAATCAAAATTCATCGCGCGCGAGGTGTGGAAAACGTGTTGCATTTTTTTTCATTCTCCGTACAACATACCAAAGCTTCATTAAGGATTTGCCTAGTTGTAGGCACCGGGTTGTGTAAGGAAGCTGCATCGCCTGTTAGGCAGCCCGGGAAGTTTAGTTTCGGTGACGGTGGATCCAGGTCTTGCATCTGGTGTTTGTGATCCGGATGGGATGATGGATTACACCGCTCGCCAATTAACGGAGGACGTACCGTGGCCACGAAGAAGAAAGCTGCTACCAAAAAAGCGGCACCCAAGAAAGCCGCTACCAAGAAGAGCGCCAAAAAGGCCGCCCCTAAGAAGGCAGCCAAGAAGAGCGCAACCAAGAAGGCACCGGCAAAGAAGGTAGCCAAAAAGGCCGCCAAGAAAGCCGCGCCGAAGAAGGCCGCCGCCAAAAAGTCGGCCAAGAAAGCCGCCCCTAAGAAGGCTGCCGCGAAGAAGACAACCAAGAAGAAGACCGCCAAGAAAAAATCCTAGTCATAGGATTCGCTGCGGCGCACAACCGATCACAACGAGAAAGAGCCACCAAGCAAACCTTGGTGGCTCTATTTTTTTGTCTCTCAAGTCGCTCTACAACACCGTCAGCGAAGGCATCGGCGGATTCTCGGCGGCGTTTTGCGCCAGGCCCCGCACCAGATTCAGCGCGATCTTCTCGAACCGCGGTGCCGTCACCTCATCTTGAAGGACCGCCGCCGTTTGACCAGCGTCTCCCTGTTCGCGAATCGAGATCGTGATCGGAACGTCTCCCAGGAACGGAATCTGCAACTCCTCCGCTTTCTTCTTGGCCCCGCCTCGGCCGAAGATATCCCACTCCTTGCCGGTATCGGGGCAGACGAAACCGCTCATGTTTTCCACCAACCCGAGGACCGGGATCTTCACCTTGCGGAACATCGCGATCGCCTTCACGGCATCCAACAGGGCGACCTCTTGCGGTGTGCATACCACCACCGAGCCGGTCAGCGGCAACAACTGACTGAGCGTCAGGGCGATGTCGCCGGTGCCCGGGGGCATGTCGATAATCAGGTAGTCAAGCTCGCCCCATTGGGTATCGCGCAGGAACTGGGTAATCGCCCCATGCAGCATCGGACCGCGCCAGATCACCGCTTCGCCCGGATCGACCAACAGGCCCATCGACATCACCTTCATCCCGGCGACATCCACCGGCTGAATCTTTTTGTCGACAATTTCCGGTTTGCCGCTGGCACCCAGCAGGTGCGGCACGCTTGGCCCATAGACATCGGCGTCCATCAAGCCGACCTTGGCCCCCGACTTTTGCAGCGCGAAGGCCAAACAGGCGGCGACGGTACTTTTGCCGACTCCCCCCTTCCCTGAACCAACGGCGATCACGCTCCGCGCGGTCAGTCCGATCTGCCCCAGGGGCTCGATTTTGCGATTGTGCTCGCGAAGTTCAATGCTCACTTCGCTCAGCGAGGGGTTTCCCGCGCGAATCGCCTCTTCAACCTGCTCCCGAGTCTCCTGCCAGACCGGGCCGCTGTGCGTCGTCAGTTCCAACACCAGCGACACCTTATCTCCCACTAGGTCGATCTCCTTTACCTGATCGGTCTTGGTGATCGGACGTCCGGAAAGTGGGTCGCGAATCGAGGTGAGCGAAGCAATGATCTGCTCGGTGGTGGTTTGGCCTTCGGCCATGGGGATACTACTCCGTGATAGGGAAAATGGCGGTATTCATTGAGGGGGGTGGGATGGCGATCCGAGCGATACCTAATTAAGCCCAAGGGAGGCGTTCTCGAATCGTGTCGCGGGGATCTCGACGCGCCGACTGCTCAACCTCCGCGGAAGTGTCAGCGAAGCGCACGATGCGATCCGCAAGTTGGCGGCAATCGGCCAAGCCTCTCGCCAATAAACTCGCGTCCAGTTCCTCGCAAGCAAACCGCCAACCGCCCGCCTCCGGATCGAGCAAAAACCCGATCCGGCACTGCGGCCAACGTCGCTTCGCTAGGGCGGCCGATGCGAGTCGAGCATGGCACTGCCGCGGCGAAAAATCTCGCTCCAGCGAAACGAGAACCAACCGCCGAGAATCCTCCTCCAGCAGACGTTCCACTTCCGACCAAACCCGGACTTGGCGGACGACGCGCTCCACCTCGGGCCGCGTCAATCGGAGTTGCCGAGCCCAACGGCCCGTCCGCTCCCAGAG
>JBBDIM010000143.1:0-2970 GCA_040880405.1 Pirellulaceae bacterium
CCCCCCCCCCCCCCCCCCGCAAGTCGCCCAGTTTAACTAGGTGGCTGCGGTCGTCTCGCTCTTTCGGTTTCACCCTTGTGGAACTTTTGGTGGTTATCGCGATCATTGGGGTTCTGGTCGCCCTGCTGCTGCCTGCCGTGCAACAAGCCCGAGAAGCCGCGCGGCGGATGCAGTGCATGAACCGGATCAAGCAATTGGGGCTTGCTCTGCACAATTACCACGACACCTATCAGAGTTTTCCAGCGTCGCAGCTACAAGTGACTCCCTCGCGTCCCAGCGGCTTTGTCTCGTTATTACCCTTCATTGAGCAGACGGCGATATGGGAAGAAGTCACTGCTGGTAACCCGCCTTATGGCGCATCCGATTGGAACCCGTACCATGGACAAACCTTGATCCCGGAGCTTTCTTGTCCTTCCGACCCCAACTACTCGTCGCGAGCCCGTTCGAACAGTTATAAACCGCGAAGTTATCACTTCTCGGTAGGCGATAGCATCTACGATAACCATGCTGCCAGTTCGACTAGGCGGGGGATGTTTGTGGCCCAGTGGAACACCAATTTCCACGAGTTGGTGGACGGGACCAGCAACACGATCGCCCTCTCCGAAGTGGCCATCGGAGGGACCACGGTTACCCGGCAGATCCGCGGCAGCGTCGCCGTGACCCCAGGGATTGGCTCGGACCCCTCAAGTCCTGCGGATTGTTTGGCGGCCCGAGGCCCCAACAACATGATTATGGACGGAATAAGCGTTACGGCGGAGTCCTCGATCGGACGGGCTCCTGCCAGTCGATGGGCCGAAGGTCGGACCTTCTTCACCGGATTTAGCACGGTCCTGCCACCCAACTCGCCCCGCTGCACGACCGCCGAGGCCGATGACCGCATGGGTATCTGGACACCCAGCAGCTATCATCCGGGCGGCGTAGTCGCCGGGATAGCGGATGGCTCAAGTCGTTTTGTTGCGGAAACAATCGATGCGGGTGACCCGACCATGGAAGAGGTCTCCGGTGGCTTCAGCCCCTATGGCATCTGGGGTGCTATGGGATCGATCAACGGTGGCGAAAGCAGAACAGAGCAGTAGCTCCTCTTGTTACGGGAATCTTATAATGTATCGAATTCATTTATCGCTGTTAGCCCTGGTGCCGATCGGCATTCTGGGCTGTGGTACCGGTGACGGCAGCAACGACGGGACAGTGCCGGCCAACGTCCGGGTCATGTACGAAGGTCAACCGGTGCAGGGTGCAAATCTCACTTTCGTTCCGGCGAATTCATCGAATGCTCATGCCAGCGGAAATTCTGGTACGACCTCGCAAGGCGCCGTTGGAACGACCAATGACAAGGGAGAGGTCGCCATGTGGACCTTCGAGCCCGGCAAAGGAGTCACACCTGGTTCATACCATGTTGGGATTCGCAAACTTGAAGTCCTGAGTTTGCCCGACCCCGAGTCCGTCAGTCCGGAAGAGTATGCGAAGCGTTCCAAAGAATTGGACGCAGCCCTGAAGGGCCCCTCGAAGCACCTGCTTCCGGAAAAGTTCAGCCGGGCCAAAACCAGTGGCCTAACGGCCGAGGTCGTGGAGGGTGAGGAGAACCAATTCCTGTTTGATCTGTCAAAATAGTGGTCCCTCCAGGTTGAAATTACGAGTTAGAGAGTGATCTAGCACTGCCACTGGCGGACAAGCCGCCAGTGGCACCCGAAAACTCTAACTGGACGAACCAGTAGTAGCTTGATCCGCCGGTTGGCACTGGCCAGATGGTGGGGGAACGGCTCACCCGCGCCACCTCCGCTTCACCAGCTACCCGTAGCTCTTCGGATCCATGAACTCAGCGATGGAACTCTCAAACCAGTCGAAAAACTCGTCCGGGTCTTGATCCGCTTCGTAGCCATACTGCCCGTGCATGAACTTGTAGAGTCCATCCAGGAGCTTGCCGTCGCGATCGAAAAGGTAACCCATCGAGTCGCCATTGGCCCAGTCGATGAAGGGGAGGAACCGCTCCGACAAGCTTTTGTGAGTCCCTGCGAACCCCTCGCGTTGGTTCGCCACGAAACTAGGGAGCGCGGAGCTGGGCACGATGAACCACAGCGAGAGCGTACTTTCCTCGTCCATCCGGACCCCATAACCATCCACGCTAAGGTAGAGATCTTTAAGCTCGGCCGGCAAGGCCAGTCCAATCTCGGCCTCAACCTCTTCAAGTCGGTCCGGCGATGCGGGATCGCCAAACAGAGGCTCGTAGTCGGAATCGGCTTGGGCGACCGCGTGATGTCGGGTTAGCAAGTCGAGCCAGTTTGTCATGGGAAGTAGCGAATTCCTATCGGGTAATGTCGGTCGGGTGCCACTATCAAACAGATAAAATGAGTGCGTGCCGAAGCCTCGGGCACGGCATGCCTTAAACCCATTATGGCAAGACGTGGCTCATGGGGCCACTCGGCTCTGGGAGAGGTTCATGGTCGATCGGCCCGGGAACGGTCGCAGCTCGCTCACCCGGCATGGCGTGAGTGGCAAGTGACGCACGAGAGTTTTGCCCTGGTGAAGGGGCCGCAGAGGCGAAAGACCGCAGCGCGTGAAGATCCGAGTCATCCGTGGTTTGAGCCTGCTTTGTTTTTGACCACGGATGACGCGGATTTCACAGATGGTTTTCATTGGGGCAGGACAACCCGCGGTTCTCTTTTTTAAACCACGAAACACACGAAACACACGAAACACACGAATGACACGAATGACACGAAAGGGAGAACTCGCCTAAACATGCCCACGCTTCCGGTCGTGGGCATGCCGTCCTGGCTCCGTCCAACGTTTCTCGCAGCGCGTGCCGACGGACCGTCGGTGGTCCCAGGGAGAACGCGAACTGTCTGGTAGAATGGGGTGGCTCTTTGAAAATTTGAGGGGTGTGGGCACTGTGCAAACGTTCACAAAAACCCCGGCGCAAAGGATCTCGTGTGGGATCCACAAGCCCTTGGCCGCGCGGCCAAGGGAAAA
>JBBDIM010000144.1:0-90998 GCA_040880405.1 Pirellulaceae bacterium
AACTGGCAGCATAAAAACTGCGCACCAAACGAAGTTTTTGAACGGTTGTAACACGAATAACGCGAAAACTGGCCAAGGATTGAAAACATCCTAAAACCTCTCCCCGTTTTCGTGTCATTCGTGTGTTTCGTGGTTGATCCGCGTTAACCCGTGGCTAAAAAACAGATCGAATTTAGCTGCGGATAAGGATGGTCCTTCGTAACGGCGCATGACAAAAGCCGACGAGGGGTTTCTCGTCGGCTTTTGCCCTATTTTTAGAGGCCAAGGCGTGGCGGGTGGCATGTTCGCCACGCGTCGGACTACCCGCCGGCTTACATTCGCCGCTCTTTGAGGCGGACGGCCTTGCCGACTCGGTCGCGAAGGTAATACAGCTTGGCTCGGCGAACGACCGCCTTCTTCTTGACCACAATCTGGTCAATCTGCGGGCTGTGCAGCGGGAACTTCTTTTCGACACCCTCGCTCGCCACGATCCGGCGAACGGTGAACATCTCGCGCGTGCCGGAGCCGCTCCGGCCGATCACCACGCCGATGAACTTCTGGATGCGTTCCTTGTTGCCTTCGAGGATCTTGGTGTGAACCTCGACGGTGTCGCCGACATCAAAACTGTCGACTTCCGGCTTCTGGTAAGCCGATTCAATCTTCTTCAATAATTCCTGGCTCATGCCACCGTTCCTTTAGTCACGGGTCGTTTTACTGTGGGACGCTTGCCTACTACCGTGGTGGTGTTCGACAAAGCGTGTTTGCTACTTACTCGGGTTCGTCGAGCAAATCTCGACGCAATTCATGGGTGCGGCTGTGCGACTGTTGTCTCCGCCAGCGAGCGATCTCCTCGTGGTTTCCCCCGAGCAAAACGTCCGGCACCTCCAACCCTCGAAACTCCCGAGGCCGGGTGTACTGCGGAAACTCCAGCCATCGACTCCCCTCCTGGCTAAAGGAGTCGTCGATCGCCGATTGCGGGTCTCCCAGCACGCCGGGAACCAGCCGAATCACGGAGTCGATGACGGCCATTGCGGCCACTTCGCCTCCGTTGAGTACAAAATCGCCCAGGGATATCTCCTCGGGCTGAAGGAGATCGATCACACGTTGATCGAACCCCTCGTAGCGACCGCAAACCAGGAGCAGCCGCGGCAGCGTGGCAAGCCGCTCCACCAACCGTTGATCCAGCCGCTTTCCCTGCGGGGAAAGGAGAATCAAGTGGCCGGGGGACTCACCCTCCGCCTGAACCGATTCGACGCAAGTCACGACCGGTTCCACTTTGAGCACCATGCCGGGGCCGCCACCAAAGGGTCGGTCGTCGACACGGTTATGTTTGTCGTTGGCCCACCGCCGCATGTCGTGCAGATGGACCCCCACTTTGCCGGACTCGATCGCCTTGCTCAGCAGACTTTCGCCGAGGTAGCCGGAGAAAATCTCCGGGAACAGGGTTAGGACGTCGAATCTCATGCCGGGTGCGCGACGATGCTTCCTAGGATTGGGCGTCCTCGGTTTTGGCTTCTTCGGCTGGGGCCGCCTCCGCGGCGGCTTCCCCTTCGGCGGCTGGTGCCTCCTCGGTGGGCGCGCCTTCGGCTGGAGCCTCTTCCGCTGGGGCTTCCGGTTCCGGCTGCTTGATCTCTACCTTTTGCGGCACGAACCGTGACTTCGACTGGAGCCGAGCCAACGCTTCATCCCGAGCCTGCAAATGGCTGCCGTTGCTGCCGTACTTGCGGATCAGGACACCCACTTTCGGGGTTGCCTGGGCACCGACACTCAGCCAGTAGTCGAGTCGCTCGGTGTTGAGGTTCACCCGCGCGTCGGTCTCGGGAACGAAGGGATCGTAGGTACCAAGGTACTCGATCGCCTTGCCATCTCGCGGCACCCGCGAATCCATGGCACAAATGCGATAAAAGGGCCGATGGGTCCGCCCCATGCGTTTCATCCGAATGCGTACTGCCACGAAACGTTACTCCTGTACTTACTTACCGAAATGGTCGTTTACTTGCGGCGTTTCTTTTGCCGCTTTTTTTGCTGTTGTAGCTTGCTACGATCTTTAGTGGAGAGCCGTTTGCCGGTCCCCTGCTTGGTCTTGCGGACCTTACCGGTCGGGTCGAACATCTCGCCCGAGCGGATCTTTTTCATCATTTCCATGGCCCCACCGGGACCACCGCCAGCCATCCCCTTCATCATCGAGGCCATCGCGTCGAACTGTTTGAGCAGTTCGTTGACCTGCTGGGGGGCGACACCGGCGCCCTTGGCGATCCGCTGCCGCCGGCTGTTGTCGATCAGTTTGGGATTGTTGCGCTCCGCGGCGGTCATCGAGTCGATCATCCCGCCGAGACGACGCATCTCCCCTTCATGGTCCGAGTCACCCAACATCTTGGTGAGCTCGCCCATGCCGGGCATCAGGCCCATCATCTTTTGCATCAAGCCGGGCCGCGCGATCTGGTCCAACTGTTTGCGGAAGTCGTCCAGGTTGAACTGCCCCTTTTGGAGCCGTTCCTGGGCCTTTTGGATCTCGTCCTGGTCGAATTCTCGCTGGGCCAGGTCGAACATCGAGAGGATGTCGCCCATCCCCAGAATCCGGCTCGCCATCCGCTCCGGATAGAACGGCTCGAGGCCGTCCATGTGTTCGCTAACACCAATGTACTTGATTGGCACGCCGGTCACATGTTTGACCGAGAGGAGGGCACCGCCACGCGCGTCACCATCCAGCTTGGTCATCATCACGCCGTCCAGCTCCAAGGCCTCGTTAAAGGCCTGAGCACTGTTGACGGCGTCTTGGCCGGTCATCCCGTCCACCACCAGGAAGACCTGATCCGGCTGGACCTTCACGTCGATCGTCTTGAGCTGCTTCATCAGCTCCTGGTCGATCGCCAGGCGTCCCGCCGTGTCCAAAATGACCACGTCCAGGCCGTTGGTCCGCGCGTATTTCACCGCGTTCTGGCAGACGGTAATCGGGTCGGTCGCCCCGGTTTCGCTGTAAACCTGGGTCCCGACCTGCTCGCCAATGATTTGGAGCTGCTCGACGGCCGCCGGGCGCTGTAAGTCGGCCGCGACCAGCAGGGATTTTTTGCCCTGGGTCCCGAGCAGCCGAGCCAGCTTGCCGCAGGTGGTCGTTTTACCGGCCCCTTGCAGGCCGCACATCATCAAAATGGTGACGTCTTTGGTCAGATTCAGGGCCGGATCAACCGGGCCCAACACGTCCACCAAGGCCTGATTGACGATCCCGACCAGTTGTTGCTCAGGGTTGAGCGACTTGAGGACTTCCTGCCCGATCGCTTTTTCGGTCACATCGGCCATAAAGGCCTGGGCGACGCTGTAGCTGACGTCCGCTTCCAGCAGGGCTTGTTCCACCAGTTGCAGCCCCTCACGCATGTTCCCCTCGGTCAGCTTGCCACGACCGCGCAGGGTCTTAAAGGCGGAGCGAAGACCATCTTGGAGGGAATCGAACATTTAGCGGAAGTCTTTTGGTGGTTGAAGCTTACGGCTTATAGCCAAGGCCTGGTGCGGACCTTGGCAAGGGAACGACTCGACCTGGGAAACACGAGTCCGCGTGGCCCCAAACATCCTGGGATGCGGTCGCCCAAGGTGGGCCGGTAAAGTCGGTCGAAACGCGTATTCTAGCGAGAGTTAGGGCAAGTTGTAAATCGGTCGAACGAAGAAAAACGCGACCAAGTGGGGGATCGTACCGAATCGGGAGCAGTTATGGCGGGGTGGGGGCTCACTGAGAACCTTTCTCGCTTGACAACCGAGCGTCCGTTCGGGATATTAACCCAGGAGGGTGAATAATGTCGGCACCACTGGACCAGCGGCTTGATCAGACGTTGACGGCCTTAGCCGATCCGACGCGGAGAGCGATCCTCAAGGAACTCTCACGGGGAGAGACGCGGGTAACCGATCTCGCGAAACCGTTCGACATCTCGTTGAACTCGGTCTCCAAGCATATCCGTGTGCTAGAACGTGCGAATTTGGTGACGCGGCGGCGTGCGGGGCGAGAACACTGGCTGGCGTTCAACCAGCAGCCGCTAGATGAGGCGGCCGCCTGGATTGAATCGCAGCGGATGTTCTGGAACGACCGGCTCGACCTGCTGGAGCAGGAACTCAACAAACCGGAGGAGTGAGAAGTCGACATGAGCGAATTTGGCAAGCCGATTGGCAACGACACGCTGCGGATTGAGCGGCTTTTGCCGGGCCCGATTGAGCGGGTTTGGGCGTATCTCACCGAAAGCGAAAAGCGGGGCAAGTGGCTCGCGGTGGGTGAAATGGAGCTGTGGGTCGGCGGCAAGGTGCGGCTGTTATTTTCGCACGCGGACCTCACCCCTCACCAAGAGGCAATCCCGGAGCGTTTCAAGGAGATGGAGTGTGGCCATGGTTTCGAGGGGACGGTCACGCTGTGTGAACCGCCCCATTTGCTTGCTTTCACTTGGGGTGGCGATACCTCCGAGGTCAAATTCGAGTTGACGCCACAGGATGAAAAGGTGTTGCTGGTGATCACGCATACTCGGCTGCGGGATCGAGACGAGATGGCCAGTGTTGCCTCCGGCTGGCATACCCACTTGGGAATTTTGGAAGACAACCTATGGGAGCGGACACCCCGTCCGTTCTGGTCAACAGTCGATCGGCTGCAGAGTGAGTACCTGCGTCGCCTGCCGGAATGACGGTACGAGGACAACCATTTATTTCGCAACCTCTTATGACAAGGAAACTTTCGATGAAACGTCTCCATAGCTTAATCGCCCTGGCCGTGGTCGCCATGTTGGGAATCGCCACCGTGGGCCAAGCGCAGGTCCCTGAAATGCCGAAGCCCACCGAACAACACGAATTGCTCAAGCAGTTTGCGGGCAAGTGGCGCGTAGCCGCCGAAACAGTGCCTGCTCCAGGGATGGAGGCGATGAAGATCGAGGGGACCGAAACGTCCGAAATGGTCGGCGGTTTTTGGCTGGTCAGCAAAGGGGAATCGACGATGGAAGGCATGCCGATGCGCAGCGTGCTAACCATCGGCTACGATCCCGCGGTCAAGAAGTATATCGGTACGTTTTTCTGCTCGGCGGACAGCACGCTGTGGAAATACGAAGGGGAGATGGATGAAAGCGGCAAGAAACTGACCCTGATGACCGAGGGCCCTTCGCCCATCGAGCCTGGCAAGCAGGCGAAGTATCGCGAAGTGCTGGAATTGAAGGACAAGGACCACAAGGTGTTCACTTCGTACCTACAGGACGCCGAGGGAGGCTGGATCACATTCGTCACCATGCAATACGAGCGTGTGAAGCAGCCGAAGCCCAAGCAGTAGGGCCTGGCACAAACGAAAGGAAATCGTCCCCCAGCGGCAACCGGATCTCGACCCAAGAAAGTGGAGTTGGTCGCGGCGGCTGAATAGCGAGGCAAGTGCGATCTCGAAAAAACGCTGAAAGCAAAGTGTGGGCAAACTGTTCGATCAATGGGAGACAGACGATGGAAAGCAAAGGCGAAGTTTCGAGTGTGAAATGCCTGATCTTCCGGCGCTTCTTGCCCGGCCCGATCGAAAAGGTCTGGGCACATTTGACCGACACGGCGTTCCTGCCAGCCTGGTTCGGCGAAAACAGCAGTATTGAAGGACGACAGGGAGGTGCGGTGCGCCTCATGGGCGGCCACATTCGTGGCGTTGTGACGCAATGGCAGCCGCCGAAGAAGCTGGTCTATACCTGGAATGTCTTCGATCCGAAAGACGAGCCGGACGCGGTTTCGGCCTATCCCGAATCCTATCCAACATTCGAACTGGAACCACTTGAGGGAAACAACGTGATCCTGACGTTCACCCATTTCCCCATTCCAGAGAAATTTGTTCCTCAGAGCGCCATGGGTTGGCACACCATGCTCGACATTCTCCGTGCGGCACTCAACGGCGAGGCAACGGAAGGGCGAGCGGTTTACATGGGGAAGAATGCCGAACTTTACAACGTCGATCTAAATAACCTGGCGCGTTAAATCTTTCGATGCTGCCCTATTCGATCTGGTTTAAGGTCGTGCTGCCGATTGCGATTCTGGCGGCGATATTGCCGGGAGTTTGGTGGTCGCGAGCAGCGAAAGTGGAGCTTCCATCAATCAATGGGTAACAAAACATGCACAACACAAGCAGCCACGATGAACGCATCGCGAAAATGACCTTCGCTTCAGTCTACCCGCACTATGTTGCAAAAGTCGAAAAGAAGGGGCGAACCAAGGAGGAATTGCATCAGGTGATCCGGTGGCTGACAGGCTTTAGCGAAGGAACTTTGAAGAAGCACGTCAAAGATATCGTGACGTTCGAACAATTCTTTGCGCAGGCCAACTTCAACCCAAACGCACGCCTGATCACGGGTGTGATTTGCGGTTATCGGGTGGAGGAGATCGAAAATCCGCTGACGCAACAGGTCAGATACCTGGACAAGCTCGTGGATGAACTGGCCAAAGGACGGAAAATGGAAAAGATTTTGCGTGTTGCGTAATGTTTTTGGTCGAGATGTCGATTTCGGAGAAGTTCGTTCGACGATCTATATAATCACGGCAACTCACAACCAATCAGGAGAAACATTCCATGACTGCTTCATCCAGCGCCATTCGGCTCCATCGCGTGCTCCGAGCCCCGGCAGAGCGGATTTACAAAGCATTTCTCGACCCGGACGCTCTGTGCCGGTGGCTGCCGCCGTATGGCTATCTGGGGAAAATTGATCGGATCGACCCGCAAGAGGGAGGCGGCTATCACATGTCGTTCACCAACTTTGGCACGGGGCACAGCCATTCCTTCGAGAGTACCTTCTTGGAGTTGATTCCCGGCGAGCGAATCCGCATCGCCGACAAGTTCGACGATCCTGGTCTGGCAGGCGACATGACCAAGACCATTACGTTGCGCGCGGTGAGTTGCGGCACGGAAATCGAAATCCTGCACGAAGGTCTTCCGTCCGCCATCCCGGCTGAAATGTGTTACCTCGGCTGGCAGGATTCGCTCCTCCAGCTTGCCAACCTCGTTGAGCCGGAGATTCCCGATGGTGAATAGACCATGACGCTCAGAACTTTCAGTGCGATAGCGAAGTCGAGTTGGAAACGCTGTTTGGGCAACTCTCAGAAAACGGGAATGTCTTGATGCCATCAGGGGACTACGGGTTCAGCAAAAAGTTTGGCTGGGTCAATGACCGCTTCGGGTTATCGTGGCAGCTCAATTTGCGCTGAGGGACCACGCCGAGGACGGCGGTCAGCAACCGGGGATGGCGCGTAAATCGCCACCCCCTTTTCGCATATTCGCCCAATGCGTGGCCTGTGGATTACGGCGCCTTCGGCACCTTGAACGGCGCAAGCCCCTCAATTTCCAGTGTGGAAACCTCTTCGGTGCTCAGGTCGTAGACGCGGATCAGGTGGTTGTTGGTGTCGGCGATGAACAGCTTACCGGCGGCGTAGCAGATTCCGGCCGGTTCGTTGAACTCGGCGGGTGCGTCTTGTTTGCCCGGTTTGCCAGTGCCGGCGAGGGTGGTTACTTCACCGGTTTGGGAGTCCGCCTTTTTGATCCGATGGTTGTAGGTATCGGCCAGGTAGACGAAGCCATCGTGGTAGGTGACCCCCAGCACATGTTGCAGCAGGGCTTGTCGGGCGGGGCCATCGCGGTCGCCGTAAACGAACAGCCGATTGGCGGGCAGATGGGACGTCCCAACCAAGGTTTTGACCTGTTTCTTCTTGTCAAACGGCACCGCTCGGACGGAACTTCCTTCGCTGTCCGCGACGTACAGCCACTCGCCATCGGAGGTTAATCCAGAAGGCTGGGCGAACGAGGAGGAGCCCAACTGGAATGGTTGTCGCGGCAACAACGGACCGTCGACAATGTCTTCCCGCGCGTTGCCCGCGTAAGGTCCGATCTCCTTTTCGTCGAGCGACATCCGCCAGATTTGGTGCGGACCGGCCATCGCGATAAAGAGATCGTCTTCATGGACCCAGAGAGCCCAGGGGCTGTTGATCGCGGTTCGGCCGGGCGCGGCGACCCAGCGGCCTGATGCCCCTCGATTGGCTCCCGGCCAATCGTTGAAACTGGCTTGCTCGCCGGTGCCGGCGATCGTGGTGACACGTTTCGACTGTAGATCGATCTTCCGTAGCAGATGGTTTTCCGTGTCAGAGACGTAAAGTGTTTCACCATGGAGGGCCACACCCTGCGGTTTATCGAACTGGGCCGTTTGGTAGTCTCCATCGCGGCGTCCGATCGAACCATGCCCGATCGTCTCGATGAGCTTGCCGTCCAGGCTGGTGATTACGATCCGGTTGTGATTGCTGTCCGAGATGAAGAGCCGGTTGGACGCCTCGTCCGCTAAGACTTTGCCGGGGAATTTGAGCGGGGTTGGGGACTGCTTGTCTAGCAATAGATCGAATTTGATCGGCTCTTCATTGAGCAATTTATTGCGGCGATAATGGGGAATCGCGGCTTTCAGCTCCTTACGAATGTCTTCCGCTTTAAACTCTCCGCGACGCAGACGCACGATAAAGCCCTCTGGGTCGATCAGGTACATCGTGGGCCAACTGCTGACGTGGTACTGCTTCCAGATTTCCATCTCGTGGTCGTTCACGACCGGGTGCTCGATCTCGTAGCGGAGGATCGCCTCGGCGATGTTTGACGTCTTCTTTTCGGTCTCGAATTTGGCGGAGTGGACCCCGATGACCACCAATTCGTTCGCGAACTCATGCTCCAGTTCTTTCAGCTCCGGCAGAATGTGGATGCAGTTGATGCAGCAATAGGTCCAGAAATCGAGCAACACAAACTTGCCCTTCAAATCTTCAGAGATAACCAATGGCTTGTCCGTGTTGAGCCAATCCATCCCCTGCGGGAAAGGGGGAGCCGGAAAGCGGTTGTCATAAACCGCGTTGGCGTTGGCTTGGCCCACCTGCGCTAGGATGGCGGGTTGGCCGTCTTGCAGTGCGATTGGCAGCGGTGGGGAGATTTCCGCGGCGTGAGTCGCGGCGGGGACGCTGATCACAAGGCAGACGAGCAGGAGCATCGCCAAGCTGGCAAGGCCGGAACGCAAAATGTGTTGGACTCGTGGTCCGGCACATGGCTGAGGGGTGGGCATCGATATTCTCGCTGGGAGGATAGGAATGGGACGATCTGATCGTTTGCAGCAATAACAGCGGGGGCGGGATCAGTAAGTACTGATTCTCCGCCATTCTAGCCGATTCGTCGTTGATTGGAAGATTTTGATTGGACGAATCCCTGTGCCGAATCATTTTTCAATGGTTCGAAAAGTTGGGTGAACTCCCACTTAAAGGTCCCTCACCAATCGCCGGATGCGCTAAATAGGCAGGGGGCGAAGGGTAAATGTCGCCCTTTATTGTTAAGCATCCGCGGCCAAAAAGGATGTGAAATGAGCTGCCTCCGCAGTAAAACCGTTAAAACTGGACCACTGGAACTTGAGTTGAGTCAATAATTTGTAAAATAGGTTGGGGGTGATTTGGGCGAACGACCGACAAACTATAACGATTATGACGATTGATCGGCCGAAGAGAAATCACCTCTCGCTAGCACGAACACCTTGAGCTAAGCTTGGCGGACTGGTTGCGCAACAAAGAATCGTTGTTGAGCGCTGACCGCGACCTACCCGTTCCAACTTGGAGGAATCCTACCGTGTATCGCAAGCTATCGCTCGCTTTCTTGCTGCTGTTGCTCTGCACCTCATTGGCTCCGGCCCAGGAATGGGCCTCCAAAATGTTTAAGGTGCGGACGCACGACTTCGGTGCGGTCGCGCGGGGCGCGGTTTCGACCTACGACTTCGAGATTCAGAATATCTACGAGGAAGAGATCCACATCGCCGGCGTGCGGACCAGTTGCGGCTGTACGACCCCCAGCATCACCAAGCAGACGCTCAAGACCTGGGAAAAAGGGGCGATCCACGCCAAATTCAACACGGACAGCTTTCTAGGGCACAAATCGGCGACGATCACCGTCACGATTGATAAGCCGTACTACGCCGAAGTCCAACTCAGCGTTCGAGGTAACATCCGCGGCGACGTCGTCCTGGAACCGGGCATTGTGCAGTTCGGATCGGTCGAGCAGGGTGAGGCCGCTTCGGCCAAGGTCCGCGTCAACTATGCCGGAAACAGTAGCTGGGCGATCACCGACATCCGCAGCCACGAGCCGCACCTAGGCGTCGAGATGCGGGAAATCAGCCGAGGTGGTGGTCGGGTCGGATACGAGCTGACGGTCTCTCTAAAGGAAAACGCTCCGGTGGGGCTGATTCAAACCAACCTCTCGGTGGTCGCCAACGATGGCCGCTCGCAGTCAGTGGCGATTCCGGTTGAAGGTAAGGTCAACTCGGCCATTTCGGTCAGTCCCGCCTCGTTACCCTTGGGCGATGTAAAGCCGGGCCAAGCGGTTGAGAAGAAGCTGATCGTGCGGGCCAATCGACCGTTTCGGGTCACCGGAATTCAATGCAAACATGACGGGTTTTCTTTTGGCGAGCTATCGAGCGAACCCAAGAAACTCCACTTCATCCCGGTCACCTTCACCGCCGACGACAAGTCCGGCATGGTGGTTCAAAAGATCCTCATCGAGACCGACTTGGCCCCGGGGGCCAATGGCGAGGCCACCGCGACCGTTGTGGTGACAGCTCCGACTTCGGAGCAAACCGCCCTTCAGTAAGGCGAACCGATCCTGCGATCTTGCTAAAGTGCAACGGTCGCTCGGATTGGGCGGTTGATTCCATCAGAAGTGAAAAAGGGAGGCAAGTCGCCTCCCTTTTTCTATTGAGTATTAGCTTCCCGAGGAGGCCGAGGCTAGTTCAGCCTCCGAGGTGGACGCTAATCGGTTCTTGATGGGCAGCAGCGGGAGGCTTTCTTCCAGCACCCCTTTGGCTTTGGGCCAGATCAGCAGGGCCTCGATCATCATCCAGGCTTGCAGCCCTAGGATTCCCAGCCCAAACCCGAATGAGAGATAGTTCCGGGCCTGAAGCCAGCCCGTCTCCGGGTTGAACATGCTCCAGAGCATTGCCAGGGCGGGAAAGAGGAGCATGCCCATCATGGGGATCGCGATAAACAGGACCGGTTTTCCGCGCCGCCACAGGTAGAAAAGCGTGACCATGAATGCTAATCCGGCGAGCAACTGATTGGTCGCCCCGAACAGCGGCCACAGCAGCAACCCCCCCTTCCCTGGCGACGAACCGGCGAAGATCGCCAGCCCTCCACCCAGCAGCACGGCAATTCCGGTGGAGACGTACCGCCCGGAGAGTGGCTTGGTGATGGTGAGGCTGCGGAACAGTTCCTGCAAAACATATCGCTGCAACCGAGTCGCGGTATCGAGCGTCGTCGCGGCGAAGCTGGCCACGAGGACGGCAATAATCCCGATTCCCAGTTCTAGCGGCAGGCCGATTGCCGAGAGGAAATTGGCGCCCCCTTCCACAAAGGCACCGACCATCTTGCCAAGGCTGCTGAACGCGGCCCAACCGGCGCTGGCATCGTAACGCAGTTCCCAGGCGGCCAGCCCGGTGATAGGAGTCCCGGCAGCGTCGGTGGCAATCTGGTACTCGTAGTTTTGGTTGCCCAGGTCGATTCGGTTAAATTTTCCCATACCCACGCCGGCGCAGCAGGCGAGGATGACCACCACCGCCAATCCCCCTTCGAGCAGCATCGCGCCATATCCGACATACGGGGCGTCCCGTTCGTTTTCGATTTGCTTGCTGGAGGTTCCGCTACTGACCAGGCAGTGGAACCCGCTACAGGCACCACACGCGATGGTGATAAACAGGAATGGGAAGATCGGCGGGGCATCGGCCGGGATGTTTGTTGCAATGGCTGGCGTGCTTGTCGCTAAGTCCGCCTGCCCGGTCGCACCGGCTACGAGCAGCCCCAAGCATAGCAGGCCGAGGGCTACCATTAGTTGGTGACTGTTGATGTAGTCTCGCGGTTGGAGCAGGACCCACACCGGAATGACCGACGCCACAAAGCAGTAGACCAGCAGTACCCCGGTCCAAATCACGATGTTGTTGCCGTAGTACTCCCAGAAGGTTTGATCGGCGAGCGTTCCGACCGTCTCTTTGGGAGTCCCGAGCAGCTGTGTCAGGTCGATCGGGAAGTAGTAAACCCCGACGTAAATGGCGGCGTACACCACCAGTAGCGCGAGAATCGAAGGGACCAACAGGCCACCGTGCCCCCGGTAGACCCAAAAACCGATCCCGATGGCAATTGGCATGGTGATCCAGACCGGCAGCACGGTCTCAGGGTAAATCGCGAAGATGGAGGCAATGACCAGCCCAAAGATGGCGATCACAATCGTTAAGGCCAACGCGAGCACGACCAAAAACAGGTATTTCGCCCGAACATTGATCATCCGCCCCGCGATTTCCCCCACGGTTTGCCCGCGGTTGCGGAGCGAAATTACGAGGGCCGATAAGTCATGCACTGCGCCCACAAAGATGGAGCCGAAAACCACCCACAACAGGGCGGGTAGCCAGCCCCAGAACACGGCGATCGCCGGGCCCACGATCGGGCCAGTTCCCGCGATGCTGGTAAAGTGGTGTCCGAACACGACCGACTTCTTGGTCGGGACGAAGTCGGACCCATCCTCAAGCTGCTTGCTGGGAACGAGGGCGTTTTCGTCCAGGTCGAAAATCCGCCGCGATAGCCAACGGCCATAGGTGTTATAGGCGACGATAAATCCGAAGAATGAGAGCACAGCGACGATTAAAGTAGACATTCCAAGAGGCCTGGGGAGTGGGGCGGGACTCGTTTACGACCGTAAACCACCGGTAGGTCGAGGGAGGGAGTCGCGAAATGAATAGGGGCCGGTAACGGCATCTTAGCAGCAATTCCCCACAACTTCCAAGCTAGGATCCGCGCGAACCGGTACTTCTCCCACGCTTTTGGCAAGCGTGGCTACGCCTTTGTCTTCGCACGTAGCCACGGTCGCGCAGACCGTGGGAGCCCTTTCCAAACGGCCGGGACCATTCTAATTCCCTCCCTGGATGGTGGACTCAAGGGCGGAGCCTCCTATAATGTCCGGTTCGCACCCAAGTGAGAACGATCCACAAATCCATTGAAAAACCTTCTGACCTAAAAAAGAGGACGCAGTGGCAGAGCATGTCATTATTATCGGGAGTGGCCCCGCTGGCTGGACCGCGGCGATTTATGCGGCAAGGGCTAACCTGAAACCGCTGGTGTTTGAAGGCGCGGCGCTCCAGGAGTACTACGATCAAGGGCGGGGCCCGCTGGGGCAACTTGCCATGACGACCGAAGTGGAGAATTTTCCTGGTTTTCCGCATGGCAATCTGGAGGCTTACCTCGACGATTCGGTTGAAGGCAGCATCCGCCAGTACATGGCCCCCCATCAAAAGCAGGGGGTGAGCGGGCCGGAATTGATGGAGCTGATGCGTCAGCAGGCCAAGAATTTCGGGACCCGGATCATTCATGACGACATCGCCGAGGTCGATTTCACTCAGCGACCGTTCCGCTTGAAGTCCCTCGAAGGCAAATGGTACGAAGCCCACAGCGTGATCGTCGCGACCGGAGCTAGGGCCAACTACCTAGGTCTCGATTCCGAGGCGATTTATAAAAACCGTGGCGTGAGCGCCTGTGCCGTGTGCGACGGGGCGCTGCCACGTTTCCGGAACACGCCGTGCGTGGTCGTCGGAGGTGGCGATTCCGCCGTGGAAGAGGCGGACTACCTCAGCAAGTACAGCTCGGTTGTTTACCTAGTTCACCGCCGCGATGCCCTGCGAGCCTCCAGCGTGATGGCGGACCGCGCCAAGAATAACCCCAAAATCGAATTCGTCTGGAACCATGTGGTCGAAGAGGTTCTAGGCAATGACGAAAAAGGTGTCACCGGCGTCCGCCTGCAAAGCACGGTGGGCGAAGGGGAAAAGCAGCTTGAAGCGAGTGGGTTTTTCCTCGCCATCGGGCACACCCCCAACACCGACTTCCTGCAAGGGAAGCTGGAAATGAACGCCGCCAATTATGTCCAATGGACGGTGCCGTTTCGGACCAACACCAGCGTCGAAGGTGTTTTTGCCGCGGGCGACGTCGCGGACGATTATTATCGTCAAGCAGTCACCGCGGCCGGCACCGGATGTATGGCAGCCCTGGATGCTGAGCGTTGGCTCGGCTCGCAAGGGCTGTAGCGGCAACGCGGTAACGGCACGGTAAACCTTCATCGCTTGCGTCTTGGCAATTCACGGATGACCCAAGCGAGATCCTCACGGCCCACCGACGAAACCACGGACAATTTGACACTCCCCACTGCCCCGCTCTTCCCGCGAAAGAATCGCCATGTCGGAAAACCTATCCAAGGTCGAATCGGACCGAGAAGTCCTCAAGGAAGCTCAAGCTCAAGGCACCGGGGCAACCCTCGGGGCGTGGGTGAAATTGTCCGGCCCCGGCTGGCTCCAAAGTGCCATTACGCTGGGTGGTGGCTCGCTCTCGGGTGCCCTGTTCCTGGGCATCCTGGGTGGGACCAATCTGTTGTGGTTGCAACTGGTGGCCATCTTCATGGGCGTCGTCATGTTGTCCGCCATCACGTATGTGACCCTTTCGACGGGCGAACGCCCGTTTCGGCAGATCAATAAGCACATCAACCCGGTATTGGGTTGGGGCTGGATCGTGGCGACCTGCGCGGCGAACATGATCTTTTGCATGCCGCAGTTTGGGCTCTGTTATGCGGCCTTGGATAAGAACCTGTTGCCTGGCGTAATCGATGGTTCCCTGGTGTCCAAGCTCACCGTTTCGGCGCTCATCTTACTGGCTGCCGGTACCCTGGTGATCATGAACAGCCGCCGCGGATTGGCGGCCAAAATCTTCGACTGGGTTTTGAAGGGGATGATCGGGATCATCGTGCTCTGTTTTTTTGGCGTGGTGGTTCGCTTAGGGTATTCCGGGGCTTTCGACTGGGGCGAGGTCCTGTCTGGATTCATTCCCGACTTGCGGGCGATCAGCCAACCGGTTGGCCGGATGGCGGAGATGCTGGCCGAGGCACCGGAGAAATACCAGCAGTACTGGAGCACGCGGATTGTCGACAAGCAGAAAGCCGCCATGATCGGGGCGGCGGCAACCGCGGTCGGTATCAATATGACCTTTTTGCTCCCCTACTCGATGCTCTCCCGAGGCTGGGACAAAACCTTCCGGGGATTGGCCCGGTTCGACCTTTCGACCGGGATGGCGATTCCCTACATCCTGGTGACAAGTTGCGTGGTGATCGCGTCGGCTTCCGCGTTTCACCTAAAGGCGGACGCTCAGTTTCTCTCAAGCAGCTTTGAAGAGATGCAGACCAGTCCGATTTTCACGTCGGACGCGAGGGGAATTTTGTCGCATCGCGTTGCCCAGGATATCCCCGCGGAATTGCGCGAGGCGTTTTTAAATAACGCCCCGAATCCGTCGGATGAACTGAAAACCCTCAAGGCGGAAGCGACCCAGGAAATCGAGCAACGAATCCCGAACCTTTCGGACTCGGAAAAACTGTTGGCGGCGTCGCTGGTTAACCGCAACGAGTTTTTATTGTCCTCGGCCTTGGCCCCACTACTACCGGATGGGATGGCCCAATTGGTGTTCGGGATCGGGATCTTCGGGATGGGTTTCTCGACCATCATCATCCTGATGATGATCAACGGCTACGCGTTCACCGAGATCGCGGATGGTCGGCCCAACGGCAGGGCCCATGTGCTGGGTTGTCTGGTGGCGGGGATCTCGGGAGCCTCGTGGTTCTTCATCTGGGATGGGGATGCTAAGGTTTGGCTTTCGATCCTGGTCTCCAGCTTCGCGATTATGTTCCTGCCGATTGCCTACGTTACCTTCTTCCTGATGATGAACAGCCGACGCATCCTGGGGAAAGAATTGCCGACCGGCATGAGCTCAATCATCTGGAACGTCCTGATGGGGATTTCCGTGATTGGTGCGATCGGCGCGGCTTACACGGCGATCTCTGGGAAGGTGATGAGCCCGGCGACCGACCCGACCCAGAAAGCGGTGCTGTTGACCGTGGTAGTCGGTTATTTGGTGCTCGTCGCCATTGGGTTTTATTTCCGCTCGGCCGAGGACATTCCCGCCGATACCGACGCGTAAAGTGGTTTCTGGTGAACGCCTGTTTCATGGATGGAAAGTGATATGAAAAAAATTTCGATTCGTGAGGCGCGGCAGGCGGATTGTGTAGGCCAACAGGTCCGGCTCGACGGCTGGGTTCGGACTCGGCGCGATTCCAAAGGGGGCTTCAGTTTCATCGAACTGAACGACGGCTCATGCCTGGCCAACATCCAGATTGTGGCCGACGGCAGCCTGGAGAACTACGAGCAGCAGATCAAGCATCTTTCGCCCGGTTCTTCGATCCGCGTGACCGGCGAGATCAAGGCCTCGCAGGGAAAAGGGCAAGCCACGGAACTGCACGCCGCGGAGGTCTTTGTCTACGGACTGGCCGACCCGGAGCATTATCCGCTGCAAAAGAAACGGCACTCGTTCGAGAAGCTGCGAGAGTGGGCTCACCTCCGAACGCGGTCGAATACGTTCGGAGCGGTGTTTCGTGTGCGGAACCAGGTCTCCCACTCGATTCATCAGTTCTTCCAGGAACGGGGTTTCCTATACGTCCACACCCCGATCATTACCGCGTCCGACTGCGAAGGGGCGGGCGAGATGTTCAAGGTCACCACCCTCGACCTCGACCAACCACCGAAGAAGGATGGCAAAGTCGATTTCTCGCAAGACTTTTTCCAGCGGCCTTCCTATCTGACCGTGAGCGGGCAATTGGAAGGAGAAATCTTCGCCACGTCCCTGGGCAACGTCTACACCTTCGGGCCGACCTTCCGGGCCGAAAATTCCAACACCTCGCGGCACTTGGCGGAGTTTTGGATGGTCGAACCGGAGATGGCGTTTGCTGATCTCGAAGACAATATGCAGGTGGCCGAGGACTTTTTGAAGCGGATTTTCCGCGATGTGCTCGAAAAGTCGGCCGAGGACATGGAGTTTTTCCAGCAGCGGGTCGACGACTCGGTGATTTCCACCCTCCAGTCAATTTGCGAGCAAGAATTTCTACGGGTCAGCTACACCGAGGCGATCGACATCTTGGAAAAGAGCGGCGCGAAGTTCGATTACCCGGTGAGTTGGGGGATGGATCTCCAGTCGGAGCACGAACGCTTTCTCACCGAACAGCACTTTAAGCGGCCGGTGATTTTGCACGACTACCCCCGCACGCTCAAGCCATTTTACATGCGTTGTAATGACGATGGCAAAACGGTCCGCGCGATGGACGTGCTGGTTCCCAAGGTGGGTGAAATCATCGGCGGGAGCCAACGAGAAGAGCGGCTGGACATCCTGACTGGACGAATGTTGGAGCAGAAGCTGAATCCTGACGATTATTGGTGGTATCTCGACTTACGGCGGTATGGCACGATTCCGCATTCCGGCTTTGGCTTGGGACTGGAACGTGTCCTACAGTTTATTACCGGGATGGGGAATATCCGGGATGTGATCCCGCTGCCCCGCACACCCGGCAGCGCGGAGTTTTAGCCCACGGTATGCCTGCCTGGGGCTCGCTAAGGGAGGATTTACCATGTTCAAACAGTTCGTATTGCCATTGGCCGCCGTTATTTTGGCGGCCCTATTGCCTCAGGTTTCCACCGCCGAGGACCTGCAAAAGATCCTCAAGTTGGTTGAAGAGGATAAGGCGCTACTGCTCGATTTGCGGGAAAAAGTGGAATGGAATAAGGGGCACCTTGAATCGGCCCAACTGACCTCCTTCTCCCAATTTGCGCTGGAGAAGCAGGTCAAAAAGATCGTCGCGGGTCTGCCACCAGCGGATGAAAAGCAAATTTTTCTTTATTGCCAAAACGGCCGGATGGCCCAAATTGGGGCCAATATCCTCAAGAAGCATGGAGCCAATGTCACGCCGCTTAAGGCTGGATACACCCAATTGCTCGCCGCCGGATTCGAGAAGGCGGGGAGTAAGCGGGAGCCCGATAAACGGGGATTTCGGTAGTTTTAGTTTAACGATTCGCCGATAAAGAACTTCCCGATTTCCTAGCGCCCCACATACGTCGGAACACCCAGACCGAGCTCGACGGGTTTAAGAATCGCGGTTTTTCACAAGGTGCCGGCGACCACGATTGGTTGTTGTCACTACAGAAGAACCAACGCCGGAGGCGTGGCCCCATACCAGCCTGGGACATCGTCCCAGGTACCGGTGCCTATTTACGTGAGGGCTGAAGGCCCGGCCCTATTTGCTTTAGTCCCAGACGTACGCTCGTCGAATTGCACACCGTATTTCTGGAGAAACATTCGCAGTTCATCCTGAAAACTTCGGGTACGGTGGTGCTGCTCTTGATTGTCGATATAGGCTATTAATGCATTCAGATCGGATGGCCCAACGGAGAACGCAGCGTAGTCAGGCATTGAGCGTTTTCCAAGAGATAGCACCGGGCCTACAGCCCTCACGCTCAATTTGAAACCAATACCTGGGACTAACGTCCCACGCCTGGTATAGGGCCGGGCCGCTGGCCCTTTGGATTTCCGCCGGGATCGGGCCTTTATTACAAGGCAAGCAAGGAAGTTGTTTTTGGCGTCCCCTAAATGCAAAGCGTGGGCATGGCACCCGATATTCTTTCGGGCGTGTCTCACTGACGGCTCGTCCGCTAGTTCCACCCGCATTCTAGGCCCTTACAAAAAGCCACCCATCCTCGCCAGCAGCAAAATCCACGGGATGGTGCAGATGATGATCGCTACGCGGTTGATCGCACGCGGGGCTTTGCGGCGGCGGTTGTACTGCACCACCGGTGCCAAAAACAGCCCGAAGGTCCCCATCACGATCGCTACAAACAGCACCAGCCCCGAGACCGCTAACAGGTTTCGCTGAGCGTCCTCCTCCGGGGCGACCATTCTGGCCGAAATCTCCAGCCCCCCGATCGCCAAAAGCAGCATCAACGTGCCGAAGCTGCACAGCATCCAGAAGATGGTCATCGCCTCGGTGGCACGCGATTCGGCGATACCGGCGGCCCGCACCGGATCGGTGGTGGCTTTGCGGCGTTTCCGGGCCTTTTTTGACGAGGGGGTCTTGGACAAGGGGCGACTCCTGGGGGTGGTCAACGAGTCGGAGGAGGATCACTGATCAGCGGAGATCGATTGTACTCCAGTCCACCAGTGGTTTCCCATCGGTCCAAGACCGGAAATTCCAAAGAAACACCCCGCTGGTAAAAGAACTTACCGGCGGGGTGTTTTGTAACTTCAGGTTTAGGAGGATGTCGTCCTAGCCGAGAGTGAATTCCGGCAGACGCACGATCTCGCCCCCCTTCATGGTCGATTCATGGGCGCAGATCCCGACGCAGGTCCAGTTGGCACTGACCACCGCATTAGGGCGCGGCTGGCGGTCTTCAACCAACGACGAGACAAACTCGTGGACCAAGTGAGGATGCGATCCGCCGTGGCCGCCCCCTTGCAGAAACGACAGGTGTTCCGCGTCCTGGATCGACTGGGTGAACTTTTGGATCGGCTGAGGCAACAGGTGGGCGAAGTCCGGAATGGTAATCCGCTCGGGGATTTTCGGCTCCGGCTTTTTGGCCGTGTGCAGCACATGCTCGTCCCCTTCGACTAGCGCCCACTCAAAGCTCTTCTTCGTGCCGTACACGTCAAAGCTTTCGCGATACTGCCGCGCCGTATCGAACAGGAACCGCCAGATGTGGGCGGCGATATCGGAGTCCTTGATTTTGATATGGCACGATTCCACCGCGTACGGATTGCCCGACTTTTCAGCCAAGGCGTTGTTGATGCTCCCGGAACCGACGCAGCTCACGTATTCCGCCAACCCATCGACCAAACCCAACACCGGGCTGACGACATGCGTGGCGTAGTGCATCGGGATCATCCGCTCCCAGTACTCCGGCCAACCCTCCATGTCTTGCGGGTGCGAGGCCTGCATGTATTGGATTTTGCCCAGCTCGCCCGACTCGTAAAGCTGTTTGATGAAGAGGAATTCGCGGCTGTAAACGACCGTTTCTGCCATCATGTATTTGAGCCCGGTCTCGGCAACCTTTTCGACGATTTTGCGACAGTCGTCGATCGTGGTGGCCATCGGCACGGTACACATCACATGCTTGCCGGCGTCTAAGGCCTTGAGCGACATCCAGCCGTGATCTGGAATGGGGCTGTTGATATGCACGAAATCAACCGCCGGATCGGCCAGGACCTGGTCGAAGGTGGTGTATCGTTTTTCAATCTCAAAGGCATCGGCCACCTCGTGCAGTTGCTTTTCGTCCCGACGACAAACCGCATACGGATTGGCATGCGGATGGGCCTGATAAATGGGAAGAAACTCCGCTCCGAACCCGAGGCCGATCACGGCTACGTTGAACTTCTTGTCAGTCATGGCTTGTCTCAATGCGGGGCGTGGAAAAAAAATGGGATGGGAAGTCAAAAAAGGGAAGACCGCTAGGCGATTCTAACTTAGGGGAAATTGGGTTGATTGCCATGAGATATCGCGCATAAAATAAGAGGAAATTTACAACGACCGGCGGCGAGGCCGAATTTCTCCGTTAGAATCAACCGCATCAATAATTTCCCACCAACTCCATAACCCCCACCCTGTCGCATGAAACGACGATCCGCCGTAGCGCTGTTGATCGAAACGTCGAATGCGTATGCGCGGGGTCTCTTGGATGGCGTGGTGCGGTACATGGAGGAGCATCAGCGGTGGTCGGTCTATTTGCCGGAGCAAGGCCGCGGGGCGAGTCCGCCCGCTTGGCTGAGGCAATGGCATGGGGACGGGTTGATCGCTCGGGTCGAGAACGCGGAAATCGCCGAGGCGGTTCGGCGAATGAAAGTCCCGGTCGTCGATGTGAGCGCCGCGCGGTTGATCGAGGAGATCCCCTGGGTCGAGACCGACGATCGCGGCATCATCGAGCTTGCTTTGCAACACCTGATGCAGCGAGGCTTCGCGAACTTCGCCTTCTGTGGCGACGCTCAGTTCGCGTGGTCCATTTGGCGGAAGCACTACTTCGAGCAGCAGATTACGGAGGCAGGGCATGAGCCGCATGTCTTCGAGCTTTCACCAACCGAGGCGGCTGGCTCGTCTCCGGATCGGCAAAAGAAAGACCTGATCCGCTGGCTGAAGGCCCTGCCCAAGCCGGTGGGGATTGTCACCTGTTATGATATTTTGGGGCAACGGATTTTAGACGTCTGCCGAGAACTGGAAATCGATGTGCCGCAGCAGGTCGCGGTGATTGGGGTCGATAACGACCGCCTGTTGTGCGACCTCTGCTCTCCGCCACTGTCAAGCGTCATCCCCGACAGCCGCCGAACCGGCTACGAAGCGGCTAAACTGCTCGACCGGATGATGCATGGCGAGAAGGTCTCAGGCGAAGGGACGTTGATCCCACCGCTAGGCATCGCCACCCGGCGGTCCACCGATGTCCTGGCCACCGACGATCCCCTGGTCGCCAAAGCGATGCACTTTATCCGGGAACATGCCTGCGACGGGATCAACGTCCGGGACGTCCTGTCAGCGGTCGCCAGCTCGCGGAGGGTGCTGGAATATCGCTTCAAAAAGATCACCGGCTACACCCCACACGAGGCGATCGTCCTACAGCGGCTCGACCGAGTCCGGCAACTACTGCAAGACTCGGACCTTTCAATCTCCGTCATCGCCGACCGGGCCGGCTTCGAACACGTCGAGTACATGAGCGCCGCCTTTCGCAAAAAGGTGGGGGTATCGCCTTCGGCGTATCGGCGGAAGGTGCAACCGCGGTGAGCAGTGAAAGGGAAAACTCTCAGGGGATGAGTCCCCTCGCTTGCCAACCGAGTCAACGAAAGCCCTTTCGAATGGCCTCCATCGCGGGACTTATCCCCTTTTCGCGCGACAGGCCAAGGGCGTATCCATTTTCCTACCGCGCACTCGCTTCGGCGCGGCGAGGGGGATAAGTCCAATTATCGCTGGGCCCATCGGGCTGCGTCCCCAGCCACTTCTTGATAATCGGACTCATCCCCTGCGAGGTTGAGCCGCTCCTTGAAACGAATCAAATCATCGCTTTCGCCAGGTCACTCCCCTTCCCCGTTAAGAACACTCGCTGAGGCCTCGCCCAAATAATCTTCGCGAACCGGCTGAAAGGCGTCAATAATTCGGCAGCTCGTGATGGCTTTGCCTTGGTGGTGGGCGCTGGGCGGAATCACTCCGACTTGGCCTGCGCTAAGCGTGTGGGTGATGCCGTCGATGGTTAGTTCGAAGGTCCCTTCCAGGACATGGGCCACTTGTTCGTGAGGATGGCTGTGAGGTGGGAGGATCGCTCCCTCGTCGATGGTCCAGTAGGCGAAGGTCATTCGCTCGCTATGGACGAAGCGGACGTGGAAACCGGGGATCAGCTCCCTCGGTTCGATGGATTGGAGGTCGAACTGCGGCATGTGAGGTCACTTCCCGATGAGATCATTGATTTGCACGCCGGCTCGTGCCGACGGGGACGTCGGCGGTCCCAGGGAGACGCACTTTGCGCCCTATCTTACGTCAAAATATCGTGGACGACCCTAGCCGGTCGGCCGGCGGTGATTTGTTGTTCTTGGCCGTTGTGCAGGTAGCGGACCTCTTCATGGTGGAGGCCGAACTGGTGGAACAAGGTGGCCTGGTAGTCGTTGGGGGTGACGACATCGACCACCGCTTTGTGTCCTACCTCGTCGGTCTCGCCGTAGATGAAGCCTGGTTTGATTCCACCCCCGGCCAGCCAGACGCTAAAGCCTTGGCCGTTATGGTCTCGGCCGCAGGCATCTCCCTCTCCTTCCGAGACGGGGAGCCGCCCGATTTCGCCACCCCAGTGGACGATCGTGCTATCGAGCAAACCGCGCTGTTTCAGGTCGGTTACTAAAGCGGCGGCGGGTCGATCGGTCCGCTTGGCGATCGCCGAAAGTCCGCCGCGGAGGTTGCTGTGGTTGTCCCAGGGCTGGTTGGCTAGGAACAACTGAACAAACCGCACACCCCGTTCGATCAACCGCCGGGCGATCAGGCAGCGCGTGCCGTACTCGCGGGTCTCCGGTTCGTCCAGGCCGTACATGGTTTTGGTGGCGGCGGTTTCGCCGGAAATATCCAAGGCGTCGGTCGCTTCAATCTGCATCCGAGCCGCCAACTCATAACTCGCGATCCGGGCCTCCAGGTCGGCCTCGCCGGGGTGTTTTTCGAGATGGTTCTCGTTCAACGTGCGAAGCAGGTCGAGGTTGTGGGCTTGGAGTTTGCCTTTGAGGTGGGGTGGTGGATCAAGGTTCAAAATGCGAGGTTCCTGGGCGCGAAGGACCGTCCCTTGAAACAGCGGCGGCATGAAACCGTTGGTCCAGTTATTGACGCCATCGACCGGATGCCCGCCGGGGTCGACCAGCACCATATAGGCGGGCAGGTTTTGCGTTTCACTTCCCAAGGCGTAGGTGAGCCAGGCCCCGAGAGTCGGCCGGCCTAATACCGCGGGAATCCCCCCATGGAAATAACGGATTGAGACCTCGTGGCCGTTGTGGCCTGTTTGCATCGAGCGAATTAGGCAGATGTCGTCCGCGATTTTTTGGGTGTAAGGGAGCAGCTCGGAAAGCTCCATGCCAGACTCACCACACTTGGTGAACTTCCAGGGGCTGCCGAGTAGTCGTTTGCTGGCGCGGTTCACGAAGCTGTAATGGACATCGCCGGTGTAGTCGGTACCGTCGAGCCTTTGGAGTTCCGGTTTGGGATCGGTCAAATCGACATGCGATGGCCCCCCATGCATGAACAGCGAGATCATCGCCTTGGCCTGTGGGGCGAAGGCTGTCGGTTTGGGCTTCATGTCGAACGAGGCGGGCCGCTCCAGCGGTTTGGCGGGGTTGGCGCGGAGGTCGTCCTGCAAGAGCGAGGCGAGTGCTAAACCGCCGAACCCCATGGCGTTATGCCGGAGGAAATCACGTCGGTTGGGCTGCTGTTGGTTCATGATATTCGTCTTGTGATTAATCGACGTACAAAAACTCATTACTCGCCAGCAACTGCTGGCAGAGGTTCGTGAGGGCCTGACGTTGCCGGGCTGCCGGAGGAAACGCTTTTCCCTCGGCGTCCTGGGCGGTTTGCAGGAGCATTAGTTGGGTCGCAAGGAACCGCGCCGCAAGCTGAATCTCTTCCGGCTCAGGGATCCGTCCAAACGCCAACCGCCAAGCGGGGACAATGGTGTTTGCCAACGGGGGCAAGGAGTCTTGCGGGCCGGCGAACTCGGCGGCCGAATCATAGGTGCGGCTGCCGGTCTCGGTCGCGTGGGTGAGGCTCACCTTCCACTGGAACGAATCGGCGTTGACGTTCTCACGGCAGTCAGTCACCAGATCAATCGTCTCGTCCGGGAGGACCGCAAATGTTTCGACGTTCGTCTCCAGCTGCGAGTTGTGCGCTACCCACTCGCCCAGCACGCCTTGCCGGCTGGAGACGATCCGGCCCCGCACGCCATCGCCCGGTTCGCTCCCATGCTGAAGCGTACCGCTGAGCGAAACGTTGCCTGCGTGGGTGGCGGTCCAGCGGCGGATCACGGCGAAGCCGGGGTTTTGCCCGGTGTGGCCGCCGTGGGCCATCAGCATTGCCCAGCCAGTCTCATCACTCGGCAAGGTCGAGCCCCCTTGCCAACGGGCGGTCTCGGTGTCGAAGGTCTCGAAGGGGGTGAACTGCTCAACCCGCTGAGCTTCTTCATCGAAATTGCCATAGCCATACGACCAATCAGGCCGCGGGCGTGCCAGTCGCGCCAAGAGATCGGCCGGAAGCTCTGGGGCTTCCGTTGATGCGGCCACTTCGAAGACTCGGTTGGCCAGGTGCTGCGACTGCTGGGTGATGAAGGTGTTGTTCATTAGCAGCAAGGCCTGACCCGCGACGGTGGAGGAGGTCCGCTTTTCGCAATTGGTCTCCATGATCGGGGCATCGAAGGTGGTCAGCAGCGAAACCGGCTGGGATCGCCGCTGTTGGATGTAGATGCTGCGGCGGGGCGTGTTGTTCTCGACGGTTACCTGGCCGGTGTCGTCTTGGGCGACCGGGATTGGTGGGCCCAAAATTTCCCTCTGTAGGGTGCCGGTCACCGCCAGGACATGATCCCGCAAAATTTCTCCCTCTAACCGGCGGACCGGCATCCGCGCGAGGAGCTGGTTGTCCGAATCGATCGCGTCCTGTTCCGGCCGTCGCCGCGAGGATTGCCGATACACGGTCGAGGTCATCACCTGGCGGTGGAACTGTTTTAGGCTCCAGCCGTTCTCCATGAACTCCGCAGCGAGCCAGTTGAGCAGCTTCGGATGGGTCGGTAGCTGGCCCAATCGGCCAAAGTCGCCGGGGGTGCCGACAAAACCTTGCCCAAAGTGGTGCATCCAAAATCGGTTCACCAGCACCCGGGCGACCAGCGGATGCTTGCCGCTGGTCAGGTGTTTGGCATACGCCAAGCGGCGACCGCTGGTAGGAAGCTCCGGATTATTCACGGGGATCTGGGCCGACTGATCTTCCGGGCTGGCGACTTGCAAATCGCCCGGCGGGATCGTGGCTTGTGGTTGGCGGTAATCGCCCCGGTGGAACAGTTTCGTCTCTGGCAGGTGGCCCGGGGGTTCGCTCAGGGCCCGCACAAATTCCTCGGGCGGTTTCTTTGCGCGGATCTCGGCGATTCGTTTATCGAACTGCTTGAGATCATCGGCGGCCGCTTGGTTGTACTGGTAGAGGACCCCAGGGGTGATGTTGACGCTGGGACGTTCGGCGAGAAGCTGGTTCTGCTCTGGGGTTCGCTCTCCGGCGATGGTTTGGGACGCGGTACGCAGTTGCTCTCGAAGTTCTTCGGGGTGCTTTTCCAGTTCCTTTTCGAGAGCCTCGGCCATGTAGACCGTTTGCTTCGCGTTCTTCTCTTGAACCACAACCGCCGCTTCCGCTTCAATCTCGGCGGCCTTGGCTCGGTCTTCATCGGTGTAGAGGGAGACGCGCCGCTGAACCGGGTTTTTCCAGGCCTTCCAATCCAGCGCCGGTTCAAAGACCGCGCGGATCGCGAAGTAATCCTTTTGCGGAATCGGATCGTAGCGATGGTCGTGACACTCCGCACACCCGACCGTCATCCCCAAGAGCGAGGTAGTAACGATTTTCAGTGTGTCCCCCATCACCTGATTCCGCGCCATCTCCTGATCGACACCCCCGGCCGTTCCATCGGCCGCCATGCGAAGAAACCCGGTGGCGATCAGCTTTTCGATCTGCTCTGGGGTGAGATTCGCGTGCGGCTGCGGGACCAGTTCGTCCCCGGCGAGTTGTTCCGTGATGAACTCGTCGAACGGTTTATCGGCGTTGAAGCTGCGAATGACGTAGTCGCGATACTTGTAGGCATCGGGCCGCACGCGGTCGTCCTGGGTCATCCCTTCGGAGTCAGCGTAACCGGCGACATCCAACCAATGCCGGCCCCAACGTTCGCCATAATGGGGCGATTCTAGTAGCGTGTCGATCAGCTTTTCCCAGGCTTGGGGATCGGGATCACCCGCGAACGCCTCAATCTGCTCAGTCGTGGGAGGCAGGCCGAGCAGGTCGAAATAGGCCCGGCGAATCAGCGTGCGGCGGTCCGCCTCTGGGCTGAACGTCAGGTTGTTCTGCTGCAGCTTGGCCAAGACAAAGGCGTCGATTGGCGTCCGAACCTGCGAAGGCTCGTGGACCGTTGGTGTCTCCGGTCGCTCGATCGGTTGGAAGCTCCACCAATCGCGTTCTTCCGGCGTGATGCCGAGCCCAGGGGGAATCTCTTCCGGTTCCGGCCGAGCGGTTTGGGCCCCTTGGGCGATCCATTGGCGGAGCGTGGCAAGTTCCTCGGCGGAAACCTTTTCTTTTCCCGGTGGCATCTCGCCTGAGGCGACGCGATGCAGCAGCAGGCTTTCGTCCGGTTGGCCAGCGATGATCGCCGCTCCGGAATCGCCGCCGGTGGTTTGGAAGTGAACCAGTCGCAGATCGAGCCCTCCTTCCACCTTATCGGTTGCTCCATGGCAATCGAAGCAATGGGCCCGAAAGATCGGGCGGATGTCGCGTTCGAAGGTTAGGTCATCAGCGGAGGCGGAGTTAGTGGACGCAAGGCCAGGAAGCCAAGCAACCAACAGCGCACAATAGAGAGGCAGGCGGAAAGGCATGCGAACTCTTAATTGGTGGGAAGGAAAAAAGGCGGGAACGTTTGATGTGGGAGCTTAATGCTGAATTATGGCGGAGCGGTTGCCAGCAAACAATAGCAACCACCCTTTTCGCAGGGAATGCGATGAAGTTAAGGAGCCGCGGATCAACGCGGATTTTCGCGGACGGAAGGGGCGGTGGGTGGGAGCTGGGGCGACTTCAGAAGGTGTGCGTAAGCGACTCTGGTTACGTAGGTTGCGCCATTTGGAAGGGGGGAATGTCGTTGCCGCGGGGCCTCTTGGACGATATGATCAATGGATGCCGGTATCGTCGGCTCATCCCACCTCAGAACCACTTTCCCTCCGTTCACAGGCCGCTATGCCGAGTCGTCTTGCAATTGTGTTGTTCGCTGTCGTTTCGTGCTTTGCCGTAAGCTCGCTCTGCGCCGAGGAGGGCGTGACGCGGTTGCATGGACTGCTCGCCGGTCACTGCAACGACTGCCATCAGGGCAACGATGCCGAGGCTCACCTCGATATGACCAAGTACAACTCGGTCGAATCGGTGGCCAGTTCGCGGGACATGTGGGTGAAGATCCGACAGCGGATTGAAACCAATGAGATGCCACCGGAAGATGGGGAGCCGTTTTCCGCCGAGGACCGGCAATGGGTCCTCGACTGGATCGACAATTCCTTGCGATCCACTGCCTGTGGCGATGGTCCCCAACCGGGCCCCAGTCCTTTGCGGCGACTCAATAAGAATGAATACCGCGCGACGATTCGCGACCTGCTCAAGATACATGTCGATATCGGCGCGGAACTGCCAGAAGATGGTGCCGGTGGTTCCGGGTTCGATAACGCCGCCGAGACGCTGTTTCTCTCGCCGATCCATGGCGAAAAATACTTGGACGCCGCCAAGGCCGCGATCTCCTACGCCCAGCGAAACCAAGGCTCGCGCGATTTGATCTTGGTTCGCCAACCAGGAGACAAGTCAACCGAAGAAGAAGCGGCTCACGATGTCCTCCAGCGGTTTGCCACCCGAGCCTTTCGTCGGCCAGCCAGTGAGGACGAAGTTGAAGACTTGATGCGGCTTTATCGGCAACGAATGGAGTCTGGCAGCAGTTGGGATGACTCTGTGTTCTTCACCTTGCAAGTGGTGTTGATCTCGCCCGACTTTTTGTTCCGGATCGAACAGCCCAACCTGGAGGAGGAGCCCCGGCTGGTTTCCGACCATGAGATGGCGACCCGGCTCTCCTATTTCCTGTGGGGAACCACGCCCGACCGCAAACTGATGCACGCGGCCGATGAGGGGAAATTGACCGACGCGGATTCGCTCCGCGAAGAGACGATCCGCCTACTCAAAGATGGCCAAAGCCGGGGGCTGGCGGAGAACTTTGTGGGGCAATGGCTCGGGACACGAGAGCTGGGCAGGCAATCGCAGCCCGATCGGGAACTATTCAAGCGATACAACCAGCAGATGCAGGACTCGTTTCAGGAAGAGCCGCTGCTACTGTTTCATGAGATTTTCAAGAACAACGAAAGCCTGCTCAACCTGATCGACGCCGACTACACCTTCGCCAACGACGAACTGGCCCGGCATTATGGCATTCGGGATAAGCTGACCGAAAACATCTCGCAGCGGATGATCAAGGTGAAACTGCCGGAGGATACGGTTCGGGGTGGGATCTTGACGATGTCGGGGCCGCTCACGGTTTCTTCGTTCCCCAACCGGACCAGCCCGGTACTGCGGGGGAAGTGGCTGCTGGAGAACATTCTGGGGATCGTCCCTCCGCCGCCACCGCCTGATGTCCCGGAGCTTTCCGAAGAGGGGGAGGATGTCGCCGGGAAGAGTGTGCGTGAGCGATTGCAAATCCATCGCGACAATCCCAGTTGCGCCTCGTGCCATAACACGATCGACCCGGTCGGGTTCGGGCTCGAAAACTTCGACGCGATCGGCCGTTGGCGGGAAGAGGATAACGGGACCAAAGTCGATTCCGCCGGCAAACTGCCTGGGGGTGAGGCGTTCACCAACCCCAAAGAACTGAAACAAGCGGTTTTGCGGCAAAAGGAAAAGTTCGTTACTCTGCTAACAGAGAAGATGCTCAGCTACGCCCTGGGCCGCGGCTTGGTCCCTTCCGATTACTGTGCAGTGGAAGAGATCACCCAGCGGCTGGCGGCCCACGATTACCAGACGCACCAGTTGGTGCTGGGAATCGTGGAGAGTGTCCCCTTCCGCTATAAGGCTTCGCAAGCCGCCCCGCCCACAACCGACGATTCAACCGTCAGGAGCGAGTGAAGATGACGTTTTCTAAATCGATTTCGCGTCGTACCTTGCTACGTGGTACCGGTGCTGCTTTGGCGCTGCCTTGGCTGGAGGCGATGGCCCCGAAAAGCGTGCTAGCCAACACGCCGGATGACGTTCTGGACGGTAAGGCCCCGGTCCGGATGGCGGTGCTGTATGTGCCCAACGGCGTCCATCCCGATATCTGGAACCCGAAGGAGGAAGGGACCGACTTCGAGCTGCCGATGGCAATGGAGCCGCTGGCAGACATCCGCCACAAGAACCTGGTGCTGACCAACCTCTGGAACCAGCACAGCAACACCGGCGATGGCCACTATGTGAAAACTGGCGGCTTCTTGACCGGCCAGACGATCAACAAAACCGTGGGGGTCGACTTAAATAGCAACGGCATCTCGATGGATCAACTCGCCGCGCGAGAGGTTGAGCATCTCACTCCCCTGCCCTCTTTGGAACTGGGGACCGAGCCGGTTCACTCCGGGGTCGATGGGACCGTCGGCTATACCCGGGTGTACGGAGCCCATATCTCTTGGAAGACCCCGACCAGCCCGCTGGCCAAAGAGATCGACCCCAAGCTGGTGTACCAGCGAATGTTCCGAGCCAGCAAACAAGGGACCCAGGCCGCGGCCGATGATCGCTTGCTGCTGGACAAGGTGCTAAGTGGCGCGAAAAGCCTGCGCGGCCGACTGGGCCAAGAAGACCGGCACCGGATGGACGAGTACCTGGAATCGGTCCGCACGGTTGAGGCCCGGCTGGCCCAGCTCGAACAACCAGGCCACGCCCCATGGCGGGCGAGGGCCGATATCGAGAAGCACGACGCGCCGGAGGGTATCCCGGACGCCCACGCCAAACACGTCCAACTGATGATGGACATGATTGTGTTGGCCTTCCAAACCGACACCACGAGGGTCACCTCGTTCATGTTCGGCAACGCGGTCAGCAACAAGGATTTCGCTTTCCTGGACGGCGTAAAAGGAGCCCACCACTCCCTCTCGCACCACCAAAGCGAAGAGGACAAACTAAAACAGTACAACCTGATCAGCCAGTGGCACGTCGCCCAGTACGCCTACCTGCTCAAGCGGCTCGACGCAATCCAAGAAGGAGACGCCACCCTGCTGGACAACTCCATGATCCTCTTCGGCTCCGGCCTCAAAGACGGCCAATCGCACAGCCCCCGAGACCTACCCATCCTTCTGGGCGGTCGAGGCGGAGGAAAAATCAACACCGGGCAGCACATCCGCTACGAGAAAAACACCCCGCTGACGAATCTTTATGTCTCGATGCTGAATGCGTTTGGACGGGAGACGGAGGTGTTTTCGGATAGTACGGGGGCGCTGGATGGGGTTTTGGTTTAGAGGTGACCGACCGATGCATGGCACCGAGTCTCGCTCCGATCTGACGAAAATCTGGGAGGGCCTTAAGAGTCTCATGGTGTGTCTTGTTATGATCTCCCTCGGGGTCAGCCAGGCGGTTACCGGTTGGATTGGAGACCCCCTGTGGATGAGACTCATCTATCCACTGATACTTGTGCCGTTCGGCTTGCTCATTGGATGGCAAGGATATCTCGGATTGATGAAAGAGTTTTTCGGCATGTCCAAGGCAATTAACGATCCTTCCAAGGAACCCACCGACTCCCTGCCGGGTGAATAAATCGAAGAAAATAGGTGGTTATTGTCTAAATCGGGCGCTATGGTCGTGCTTTTCTTGGCGTGCGAGGCCAAGTCGCCAAGGTGCTCGCGCTTTTCGCTCCAATTGACTCGATTGGCCAGTCGCTTACCAAAACCAAAGTGGCAAATTGACGCACGATCTGCATGGTGTATAATTCAGGTGGCATATTGCCACGTCGTTTTAGTGGAGTCTGTCGGAGAATAAACGTGACAACGACAAATAACGAAGCACGCATCAATGTGCGGCTTGCCAGTGAACTTAAGCAGGTAATTGAGCAAGCGTCCGCCGCGCTGGGTCAGTCGGTCAGTGAGTTCACCGTGTCGACGTTGGTTCGAGAAGCTCGACAGGTGATTCAGGATAGCCAGGTCACGTCATTGTCGAATCGAGATCGCGACAAGTTCCTCGCTGCGCTGGAGGCAACCGATTCAAAGCCAAATGCGGCACTCAAGTCGGCGGCACGACGCTACAAGAAGAAGATGAAAAATGGCTGAGGATTCTTGGAGAATCGAGCCATTTGATAAACAGCGTCACGATCGTACAGGGTTCAATTGTGGTGTTGAATCCCTCAATGGATGGCTGCACACCAAAATTACGCAGTATGAAAAGCGTGGTTTAGCGAAGGCGTATGTGCTTGTTGGGGAGGAGGGTGAGTTTTCCGTCAAAGGTTATTATGCTTTGTCGAATCACTCGGTCGTTTTCGACGCGCTTCCGGCCGACCAAGCCAAAGGGTTACCCCGCAGCGATGTTCCGGTGGTATTGATTGGGCGTTTGGCGGTGGATACGACTTTGCAGGGAAAGGGCTGCGGCGAATTTTTGCTCATCGATGCCCTTCGCCGTTGTCAACTCTTGGCAACAGAAATCGGAATCCGAGCGGTCGAAGTCGATGCGATCGATCAACGCTCCAAAGATTTCTACCTGAAATATGGTTTCGTTTCCCTGCTGGATGACGACCGCCATCTCTTCTTACCGATGCAGAACATCCGCAAATTGAAACTTCTTGAGTGACGGCCACCAGATTGGGCCGAACCTAAAACGGGTCCCCTTCAATAAATTCCACAGTCCAAACGCCATCGGCCCCAAACTTAAAATGAGTCGTCCCTTCGACTCCTTTGGGAACAACACCCCGCAAGTCGATCTCCTGCTGCTGTTTCTCGTCAGATCCCTTTTCGCTCCGGATAACGATGGCCGAATCTGGAAAGTCATCTCGCCACGGGAAGGAGGTCCACTTTTTGCCCTCCCCACCGATTGCCCCCCTGCCTGGACTCCATGAGCCGAAGTTCTCCCAGTCGCGGACTTCAATTGTCTGGGGATAATCGCTGCTAACACAGAATTCTCCCGAGTACTTATGCCGGTTGCAGCCCGACAAAAGCCCCAGGCCGAATAGCAGCGTAAGAACCGCTACTGCACGGGTCTGTCGCAAAATAAAATCCATCCGATTGGCTTTCAGTTTTGGGGTGAGTCAAGTTGGCGGCCGGTTGGGAAAATCCTCCGCTTGGCGGTCTAGTCGATACCATATCAGGATACCACCCGCGAAGCAGACGATCCCGAACAAAATCATCTGCCAGATTGCGGCCCCGTGCCGGAATAGCTCGGCGGTATCTCCGTAGGGGCCGATCCAGCCCAGGCCGATGTAGGCCCCGTTCGCGATCAGGCAGAACCCAGCGAAGAAGGCCGCCGCCACTTGGGCCTTGCCCAGCGGGAAGGCCAAGAGCAGCAGCGGCAACAGGCAACCGACGATCGGGCCGGCCCAGACATCGGCGAGCGGCCACCGCGATCCGCTGAGCATCGTATGCGAAAGCCTCCAAGGCCGCAGCTCGACCGCGTCGATGGTGGCGCCGCTCAGGGCTCCGCTGACGATGTGCCCCAGCTCATGCACCACCATGAACGGCCACCAGCAGAGGATCAGGGCGAGGGTGAATTTGAGGTACCGCATTCGCTTGGGGGCCGTTGCCGTTTTTGATCCTCTCGGTGTCCTCGGTGAACTCTGTGGCTAAAAATTTTTGCCACAGAGGGCACAGAGATCACAGAGGAGAAGATTCTCGCGATTGATTTGGTGGCAAAGCTAAACCAGGCTCCGCGGCAGGGACCCTACTTCCCCAGCTCCACACAAACCAGCTCTTTATCATTCCGCGCGAACATCGCCTTGCCGGCAAACGCAGGGTGGCTCCAGACGACCGCGCGGCCGCCGGTTTCGCCGGTGGGTTCTAGGATTTGGGCTCGGTCGAGCTCTTCATATTTTTCTGGCGAGAGCTTAGCGATCACTAGCTCGCCGGTTTCGGCGAAGATGAAGTAGACGTCGTCTTGTTTTACGATGAAGCCGGTCCCGTGACGGGCTCGGCGGACTCCGCCGATCGGGTCGGTCGTTTCCCAGAGTCGGGTGCCGTCTTCATGGTCGACCGCGGTGAGGGCGCCGCTGCCGGAGTCGAAACCGTAGATCGTTTCACCGTCGAAGAAGGGGGTGCTGTTGGCGGTTGCGACCGACATCTTGGCCTGACCACGCCAGAGGACTTCGGCGGCCGGTTTGTCGTCGTCCAGTTTCAACAGGGCGCTGGTGTCTCCCATGCCGGAGGCGAATAGCAGGTTGCCAACTTTGCGGGGGGCGCTGATCGACATGGTGAACGAGGGCTCCAAGGGCACCGTCCAGTAAACCTCGCCGGTTTTGGGGTTCAGACTGTTGAGCGACTGCGCGTGCCAAATCAGCAGTTGCCGGGCACCGCCATGCTCGATCATCGTGGGTGGGCAGTAGCCGATTTCCGGGCTATCCAGGGCGGTCCACACTTCTTCGCCGGTTTTTTTGTCCAAGGCGATCGCGACGCTACCCTCGCCACCGGCCAAGGTGTAGACATGCTCGTCGTCGACCAACGGATGAGCCGCGAAACCCCAGATCGGGGTTTTGGTGTTGTAGCGTTCCTTGAGGTTGACGTGCCAGACCGGCTTGCCGTCGGCTAGGTTCAGGCAGGTAAGGTCACTCTCGGCACCTAGGATGTAGACTTTGTCGCCATCGATGGTCGGCGTGGCCCTCGGACCGCTGGGGTAGCTGATTTCGTAGTCGCGGTCGTACTCGTGCTTCCAAAGCTGTTCGCCGGTTTGTTCGTCGAAGCAGAGAACCCGTTCGGTCCCTTGCAATTTATCCGCACCACCGGGGTTGTTGGTGATGGACCCCTCTTTTTTAACATAGTCCGTGACGACGACTTTCCCGGAGGCGACCGCCGGGCCGGAATATCCCATTTCGACCGGGACTTTCCAGCGAACCTTGGGGCCATCTTCCGGGAACTCGCGGAGGATCCCACTCTCTTGCCAGACGCTCTGCCGGTTGTTGCCCAACCATTGTGGCCAATCATCCGCCAGTAGAGCTTCGGAGGTTAACCCAGTCGTCAGTAGCATTCCCAAAAAAATAGTAGCACGCATGGCGGAAGTTTTCTCCGAGGTGAATTGAGGCGTTTCGTCTGGCACGGCCCTTGTTAGAGGCCTTTACTGCCCGGATGGTTACAGGGCATCTCGAACGAGCTGTTCGGAAAAAATTTGGCAAAAGAACGGTGGGCGGCCCCTGAATTGCACAATGAACGAAGTGATTGGGCGAATCTCTCATCGTTATTGGACTGTAATTCGCGCCATCAATCAAACCTGCAAGCTTAACCACAGGAGAACTATCTCATGGCTGACTCCGCCGGTGCCGATGTCATTCGTGTCATTCTGGCCATTCTGCTCCCCCCGCTGGGCGTCTTTCTGCAAGTCGGATTGGGCCTGCACTTTTGGTTGAACATCGTATTGACGTTGTTCGGCTACATCCCAGGGATTATTCATGCCCTGTTTATCATTCTTCGTAAGTAGCCGCGCGAAGCGCAACAGGGCTAATTATTCCGACGCGGCGACCTTTGCGTCGCCGGTCTGATCTTCTTCGACCACCGGGTGCAGCGTCACCCGGTGGAACCGATAACGGCAGTCGTATGCGCCGAGAAACAGGCGATCCTCGCCCGGTGTTTTCCAGTAGTCGGAAAGGCTATACCGATCCGCCCCGCCGAGCGAGCGGATGATTTCCTGGCCGTCGACCGAAACCGTGACGATTTCCGGATGGACGGTGACCACAATCTGCGACATCCGCCCTTCGGCCAACAGCGGGCCGGTATAGGTGGTGGAGTTGCCGACGTTTTCGCCGTTGATGTTTTCCAGAGCCGATTGGGGACCAGCATTGCCTGCAGAGTAGTTGATTAACGCCAAGAATCGATGCTTGCCGGCGACCTGCCCTAGGTTTAAGGCGTTGGGTGGGTCGAGCGGCTCGGCGATGACCACCATCCGGTAACCTTGTGGCGGTGCCGCATAGGGGATTTCAAGCCGCGAACCGTACCCCTTGGGAGATTGGAGGCGGCCATCCTCGATGGTCCACTCGCCGGTAGTCCAACATTTCTCCGGAGCGGCCAGCTTCAGTAGGTCGACCTCTTCGCCAAAGGTGATTTCCGCCAACGGATCGTCCGCCATCGCGGACTTGGCAGGTGCCAAGTCGGGCGACTCAGGCGGTGGCGTCGGGAAATCCCGTCGTCGCTCGCGGACCTGGAAGTAGCCCCACAGTTCGGTGGTGGCACCCGCTTCAGTTTCCGCCGTCACACGGTAACTGACAGGGGTAGCGGTTTGAAACTTGGGCAGCGGCGCGGATTCGGGTGGAGCGTCTAACACCTCAAGGTTCACCGTAGGGGCCGCAATCCAGGGACCGTGCAAACTGGTTTGGTACTCGACCAGCAGCTTGGTAACGGTCACATCCTCCGGCCAATCGAGCTTGAGGGAAATCTCCTCACCGGGCTTGGGCACCATTGGCTCGGGGATCGCTCGGAACTTGCTGAAGAGCTGCGTCTCCGCGTCTTTTACGGCCTCGCCTGGCTCCCAGCCGAGCCGGGCCTTTTGGTCGTTATCGAGCCATGATTCGCTGATCCAACCCTTGTATTGGCCTAGGCTCATCACCGAACCGTTGCCCGGTTCGGGGTGCGGCAGCCCAACCGTGTGTCCGCAGCCTTCGTGATATACCACACAGTCGCTCCCACGGTACGGAACCCGCCAACCATCGGCACTGACCAACCCCCAGCCTTTCCCCTCACGAGAAAGAAAGGTGGCTCGCGCACCGCCCGATTCCGCGCCGGGGAAATGTTCGCCGCTGTTGTAGTTACCTTCGAAGGCGAACCCCTCGCCATCCGGTTTTACGCGGTAAAAGTCGTCCAAGGGACGCCAGTTCATGTCGCTCATGACCAGCAGAATCGGGAAGGCCTCGCTTTTTTCCTGGGCGAACTTTAGCCGACGATCGGTCTCGCGCAAGGTTTGGAAAAAGGTGAAGTTGCCGTCGCCGGCGCGGAGCTCGGCAGTGCTCTTCTCGGAAATTAATGGCTCCTCGCGGACGATCGTCTTGAGCGTGGATTGCCCTTGGAATTCCCGATGGTGAAACAGTTCTAGCCGCTCGGCATAGTAGTCGATCCGCCGCCGCCAATCGCCGATCAGCGTGCGATCGTTCGGAACGTAGTAGACGAGGGTGACCTCGATGTTGTCGAGTGAGTGACGTTCGTCCCAGGTGTTGGTGCCGGCCTGGGTCTCGGAAATCAATAGTGTGACAGACAACAACCAAAGCAATAGCAAACGTTTCACGTCGAGATACCTCGGAAAACAGCAAAGGAAACCGGTGGGGTGTCCGCTTCACAGTAACCCGAGTCTCGGTCGGCAAACAACCTATGCCGGTTAGATACGTCGAATTTGGTTCAAAAATGAAATTGGTGGCGTGACAAATGAGAAATGTTTCGCTTCAGATGTAAAACATCTCTTGAGAAGTTCGACCCACTTGCTGCGCCAAAGTTTCTAGGGTTACCTGCCGCAGAATCGTTAGCCGCGACTCGGCGATCTCGTTCCAGACACGCCCCAGGGCGTTGGCTGTAGGGGTGGGCCGGGCCAAGGCCGAGGATGCCTCACCGGCGTTTCCTTCTACCACCGCTACGATATCGGCCAGGGTGATATTGGCCGGATGCTCGACCAGACGATATCCGCCGCTCGCGCCCCGAGTACTGGTAACCAACCCGGCTGCCTTCAACTGCGACATGATCTGCACTAGGAATTGCTGCGGGATGCCTTGCGAGGTGGCGATGTCCCGCAGGCGGGCTGGCTGCTCACTCTGATAGCGAGCGGCCAGTTCCACCATGGCGATCGAGGCGTACTCGGTTTTGGCCGAGACATTCATAAGTGCGTTATCCGGGTTAATTGACCTTGGGTTGAAGGTCGGCCGCTTTGGTTGTTGTTGATTGAGTTACCGTTGGAAAATCTACTCGCCCAAACATGCCCACGTTGGAGGGCGTGGGCATGGCACCCGATGACCGGTATGGTGCGTGGCCCCGGAAAACTTTCCCTGGCCGAAACCCTAGTCGTCCGAGAGGGTATGCAAACCGCATTCGGTTTTGCCGGTGCCGCTCCAGCGACCGGCCCGCTCATCCTCACCCGCGAGCACCGCCCGCGTGCAGGGCCAGCAGCCGATGCTGGTGTAACCTTGGTCGTGCAGCACGTTGTAGGGGATCTCGTGTTCCAGGATCATTTGCCAAACCCACTTTTTGTCTTTGTTTGCCAAGGGGTTGAGCTTGACCAGACCAAACTTTTTGTCCCAACCGACGATCGCGGCCTTGGCGCGGTCGGGGCTTTGGTCGCGGCGGATCGCGCTGATCCACGCATCCATCCCTTGGGCGGCGCGTTTGAGCACGGTTAGCTTCCGATCGAAGCAACACTGGGTGGGGTTCGACTGGTAGAGTGGTCCACCATGTTTGGCTTCGTACTGGGCGACTGTCAAATCAGGCTGCAGCAGTTCGACTTCAATGCCATATTTCGTGGCGATATTGTTCCGGACGTCCAGGGTTTCCTGGAACTGGTACCCGGTGTCGAGATTGAAGACCGGGGTTTTCGGCGCGACCTCGGCCAGCAGGTGGAGGATCACACATCCTTCAGGGCCGAAGGCGGTTCCCATGGTCATCTTGGTGCCGAATCGCTCGGCCCCCCAGCGGATGATTTCATCCGGCTCGGCACCCTCCAACGACTGCGAAGCCTCGGCAAGTTCCGCGAGGAACTCGGGCGTCGGCTCGGCTACCTGGGAGGGGGCCGGCTTGGCGGCTGCGGGCTGGGACTCGGTGTCCGCGGAGGTGGCGGGACCCATGGTCATGGCTGTAAACTCTTTGATAGACGTGGTTTGAGTCGCGGTTAGGCTCATTGCTGATTCCTTGACTACCTCTATTGTTAACCATGCTGACCAACTTAGTCAACAATAGGCTTGGATGCCAAGGGATTTCATCGGTTACAGTGGCATATCCGCTTCAATTGATTCCTGCGGAAGAGGGGGACTACTTACTCGTTTGCCGTTCCAGAAATTCAATCATGGCGATCAACGCAAGCGCCGTTTGCGATTCCTCGTCGTTCACGAAGTTCGCCCCGGCCGCTTCGAGCCGCTCTTTGGTCTTTTGATAGCGGCAACGGGCCAAAATCGTAGCGGTTGGGTTCAATTGGCGAACATTCCGCACGATCGTAACCGAGGCCTCATCGACCGGCACGGCGACCAAAATCAGATTGGCGTGCGCGACCTCCGCCTCTTCCAGCACTTTTTTCTTGGTGGCGTCACCGGTTACGGTGCGAAATCCGAGCTGCTGCAAGGGGTAGGTGTTCACGGCGCTCAAGTCAATGAACCGGACCTCGACCCCCATGATTTCCAACCGGGAGGCGACCTGCCGGGCAATGGTCCCGATCCCGATGACCACCGCCTCTTTCACCGGGTCGCGAACCGCCATATCGGGCTCGGTTTGCTCTTCTTTCAGTTCAGGGCGGTCTCCGATCCGGTGCAAGGCGAAGCTAATCAGCCCCGGGGTGACAATCAGCGACGAGATCGCCAATACCAGCATCTGGTTGTACGCAGCCGGGTCGATCAGGCCATGGATCATGCCGGCGGATAGCAACAAGAAGCTGAGCTCGCCGATTTGTGACAGGCCGAGCCCCAGGTAGAGCGAACTCCGCCAAGGAAGCCCGGTTGCCCACAGGGCCACCGCGGCGGCCCCGGTTTTTAGGGCCAGAACCAGGGGAAATCCAAGGATCACCACCAGCGGGTTTTCAAGCAACAAGGGGATATTGAGCAAGCTACCGAGCGAGATGAAAAAGATGGCGGCGAATGACTCGCGAAAAGGGAGGACCAAGGCATCGATTTGATGGGTCAGGCGATTTCCCGAAAGAATCAGCCCCGCCCCAAAGGCCCCGAATGCCAGCGGCAAGCCACCCTCGTAGGCCCCAAAGCAAACACCAGCTAGGACTGCCAGCACGAACAGCACCATCAGTTCTCGGCTGCGGAGCCAGAGTAGCACTGGGACAAACAACTTTTGCACAATGATGGCCGAGACTGGGATCAACACCACAAACAACAGCGAAACCAGGGCCAACTTCCCCAGGGCCACACCGCTTAAGTCGCCGGACCCAGCCAATACCGGTACCGCCAGCATCAGCGGAACGATTGCCATGTCTTGAAACAGCAAGATACTCACCGAGCGCAAGCCACCGGGAGACGAAGCGACCCCACTCTCCTTCAAGGCCCGGAAGACTAGCACGGTGGAACTGAGCGCGACGCCGAAACCTAGGACGGTGGCCTGCTGCCAACTGAGCCCGGCCACCAGAAAAACAGCCGCTGCGGGACCGGCGACCAGTCCCATTTGCAAGACCCCGCCGACAAACACGCGCCAGCCAAGGTGCTTGAGTTCCGCCAGCGACATTTCCATGCCGATGGAGAATAACAGGAACAACGCGCCGATCTCGGCCAGATGTTTCAGTTCGCGCTCACCGGTTGAAATCAACTGGAAACCACCCTGCCCTACGACGGCCCCCACGATCAGGTAGCCGACAATGGTCGAGACTCGAATCCGCGTACAGATCGCCCCGGCCAGAAACCCGGCGATCAGAATCACGATCAAGTCGATGGTGACGATTTCCAGATCATGCAAGGGAGTGGTTCCCAGAAAAAATGCGACGGCTCCATCCTCAGTGGCGACGGCCACGAAGACGTGAACCTGCCCGGTATAGTTGTAAAGGGTTGCAACCCTTTCGCGAATGACCCCTGTGCTGAAGCACCGGCGGAGACCGGCCTTCCGCCGCGTGGAATTCCTGGAAACGCAGGATGAGATCCAATCCGCGGAACTCCGATTGAAACGTGCTACGACAGCAGTTTTTAGCCACAGAGCACTCAGAGGACACAGAGGAGAGGGGTGATGCACCAGAAATCCTACCACCGGCGATCGACTCTCCTCTTCGCGCCTTTGTGGCTTTGCGAGAGATTTTTTTTAGCCACCGAGGTCACAGAGGCCACAGAGAAGTAACAGGGGATGAGGCTTGCCTGCGCTGCCACCTCCTTTCTTGTCCGTGTTCATCCGTGACCATCCGTGGCTAAATTTCTTACCTTCCCCGTCCCTCCTTATCCGTGCTCATCCGTGGCTAAATTAATTCGCGTGACTTGGGCCGGTAACGTCGTTTGAAAAGCAATGCGTTCCAACCGCTTCTCTCTGTGCCCTCTGAGTGCTCTGTGGCTAAATCCGTTTTCCGGAGAGGCTTCGGGTTCATTGCCGAGATGGAAGCTCCCGCATGTCGGGCGATCATTGTGAGATCACGCCGCAGGGGCTAAACTGCAAGCCCGAATGGTGAGGGGCAAGTCCTGTCCCTCAATCCCCCGCACGGCTTATTTTCCTTCCCTGCATGCAATAGATTTCTCATGGCACACAAAACCTACTTGGCGGTCGACCTGGGGGCTTCCAGCGGCCGAGTTTTAGGCGGACAGTTCGATTCCGGAAAACTGCGGCTGGAAGAGTTGCATCGGTTCGATAATGGGCCGGTGAATATGGGCGGCCACTTGCACTGGGATATCCCTCGGCTGTGGCAAAACGTCGTCGATGGCCTCCGCGGTGCGGGGCACAAGTTTAGCGGCGCGGTGACCTCCATCGGGGTCGATACCTGGGGGGTCGATTTCGCCTTGTTGGGCCGTAACGACGAACTGCTGGGGAACCCTTACCATTACCGCGACCAGCGGACCGACGGCATCATGGCCTCCGCGCTGGAGCAGGTCTCGCGGGAAGAGATCTTCGCCGAGTCGGGCCTGCAGTTCATGGAGATTAACACCCTCTACCAACTGATCGCGATGCGACGGGCCAACAGCTCGCTGCTGGCAGCGGCCGAGCGGATGCTGCTCGTTCCGGACCTGTTCCACTGGCTCTTGACCGGTGAAAAGAGTAACGAACTGACCAACGCCACCACCACGCAGCTCTTCAACCCGCAGACTGGGACTTGGTCGAAGCGGTTGATGGAAGCGTTCGACTTGCCGAGTGGAATCTTCCAGGATATCGTCCCCGCCGGGACCAATTTGGGCCGCCTGCGGACCAGTGTCGTGGAAGCGACCGGCCTGGCGACTGCCGAAGTGGTGTTGCCGGGCACCCACGATACGGCCAGCGCCGTGGCGGCTGTGCCCGCCGCGAGCCGGGCCGGGGAGATGCCTGACTGGTGCTATATCTCCAGCGGGACCTGGTCTTTGATGGGGGTCGAGACGCCTCGCCCGATTGTGAGCGAGCAATGCGCGGCGTTTAACTTCACCAACGAAGGGGGCATTGAGGGGACGACGCGGCTCCTGAAGAACATCGCCGGACTTTGGCTGGTGCAGGAATGTCGGCGGATGTGGAAACTGCGGGGGCATGAGTATGGCTGGTCCGATTTGACTCGGATGTCGCAAGAGTCCTCCCCCTTGGCGTCGTTCATCGATCCGGACCATCCCGCCTTCGTCGCCCCGAAGGATATGACCACCGAGATCCAGGGCTTTTGCTCGCAAACCGGTCAGACGGTTCCGCAAAGCGAGGGAGCGATCATCCGCTGCGCGTTGGAAAGCCTGGCGATGCGGTACCGGAAGGTTCACCGGATGTTGCAAGAACTGACCGGGCAGGCGTTGAAGACAATCCACATTGTCGGTGGCGGCACGCAAAACCAACTGCTATGTCAAATGACCGCCGATGCCTGCAACTGCCACGTCGTGGCCGGGCCGGTCGAGGCGACCGCGATTGGGAACCTGATGGTCCAGTCGATGGCGGCGGGGGATGTCGGTAGTTTGGCCGAGGCTCGGGAAGTGGTTCGGAATAGTTTCCCGGTGGCGGAGTTCACACCGAGAAACCCAATCATGTGGGACGACGCTTTCCAGCGCTATGAGAAGGTCACCGGGGCGGTTTAGGGGGTGACTGCTCGCGTTTCTTCCCACTCGGACTGCTGTTGATTCCCCCGTATTCCGATTAAGATAGCCCGATTGCACGAGGGATATTCATTTAAGAGTCATGCGCCCACGCGGCGCGAAAACCAATGGAGTTGTGAGCCAATGGCAAAGGTCGGAGTGGTCGGCATCGGATTCATGGGGTGGATTCATTATCTGGCATACAAAAAGGTCCGCGGTCTGGACCTAGCGGCCATTCACACCCGTAGTCCCAAGAAGCTGCAAGGGGATTGGCGGGGCATTAAGGGGAACTTCGGCCCGCCAGGCGAAGTGGTGAACCTCAAGAATATCGCGGCGCACGAAACCTACGAAGCGATGTTGGCGGACGACTCGCTCGACCTGATCGATATTTGCCTCGCACCGAACCAGCATTTCGAATTCGCGCTGGCCGCCCTCAAGGCGGGCAAACACGTGCTGATCGAAAAACCGATCACGCTGGAAGTCTCTCAAGCGAAGAAGCTTCAGCAAGAGGCCGCCAAGCGAAGCTTACAACTGCTGACCGCCCACGTGTTACCTTTCTTCGTCGAGTTCAACTACTTGCTGAAGGTCGCTCGTGAAGGGAAGTTCGGCAAGCTGCTGGGTGGCAACTTCCGTCGGGTGATCAGCAATCCGACCTGGATTCCCGATTTCTTTGATCCGGACAAGGTTGGTGGGCCGCTGTTGGATCTACACATTCACGATGCCCATTTCATCCGGCTGCTATTTGGCATGCCGGAGGGTGTCAGTAGTGTGGGACGGATGCGGGGCGAGGTGGTGGAATACTGCACCACGCAGTTCGAATATCCCACGGAAAACTACGCGGTGACCGCAACCACCGGCGTCTTGAATCAGCCGGCCCGGGCATTCGCCCATGGATTCGAGGTCCACTTCGAACAGGCAACGGTGATGTTCGATTTCGCGGTGATCGACGATGAGCCAAGGTTGATCATGCCGCTCACGGTGATGCCGGCCAAGGGGAAATCGAAGGTCCCGAAGCTGAAGTCGGGCGATCCAGTCGACGCTTTTGTCCAGGAACTCAAAGAGGTAAACGCCTCGCTGGAAAGTGGCCAGACCTCCGATATTCTCGGGGGTGATTTGGCGGTCGACGCCTTGGTGCTCTGCCACAAGCAGGCGGAGTCGGTGGCCAAGGGGAAGCGAGTGAAGGTGTAGCCCACCCAAGTTCTCCGCTGCTCCGCAGGACCCATTTATCGGAATAAACGGCCGATTCGACGTCGCGGGCTTTCCTGGGGTGGTCTTTTATTGGCCCTCAACCCACTCGCTTGGTGAGACTCGCCGTAAAGTTTCGTGTGACGGGCGCAATCGCCGCTCGTATGGCATGAAATCGAAGCGAGCGGAGAGTGGCGATGATCACGGCATCGAGCATCCAAGTGATGATGGTCTTTCTGGGGCTGGTCACCATCGGATGTCACCTTTGGTTGGTGGGCAAGATGTTTCAGAATGGAGACATCGGCTGGGCCATCTTCGGGCTGGTGGGAATCCCTATCTGCGGACTCGGGTATCTCAGCACCTTCATCCTAGGGTGGATTAACAATTCCCGCTACGGCGTTGAGAATGTGGTGGTGACTTACACGATCGCTATGGTCATGCAATTCGTCCTACTCGGCTTTTTGATCGGAATGGATCCGGAGTCGCTTCGATCGTAGCGGTGAAACAATAGTTGTCCGCGACCAGTGTGGCTGGTGAGTGGCTACTGTCTGAGAGGGGCGCACTCCGATATATTTTGCGTTACAGTAAACGTCGGCTAACAAACACTCACAGTTATTGGGGGAATACCTAATGGGCGCAATGCTTCAGATTTTGGGCGGGATCATCGGGATCGTCAGCCTCGTTTGTTTCGTTTTGGTGATAATTAAAATCTTTCAAAGTGGCGATACGACGATGGGCATCATCTGTCTGGTGACACTTCTGCTTTGCGGTCTCGGTGGTCTGATCACGTTCGTGATGGGTTGGGTCAAGCGAGATCAATACGGAACCCACCAAATCATGCCGATCTGGACAGGAGCGGTAGTCCTCAGCTTCCTCGTTAACGGTGCCGCGTTTGCGCTGCTGAACTAGCTCCGGCAAATGCATTTGCCCCTTACGCCAACTGGAAAGCCCCGCGGATACCCATCCGCGGGGCTTTCTGTCATTCTGGCAGGACACCAGGGGTAGTTCCGGTTCGGGAAGCCGCTGTGGGGGGCTTCAATCGCTCTAAGTCTTTTCTAATAAAGTGCTTGTGAGTTTCTTTTTGCGGTTTGGCACGCCGCTTGCACTTTGACTGAGCTTGTTAGCGTACGCGCAACAATGGCAGGCGGTCTGGCTCAGCGTTTGGGCCGTAATGACTGGCGGCCACCGTAATATTCAGCTTCCGCTTAGGGAATGTTTTCGGAGGAAAACACAGCAATGGCTACTGCGACCCAAAAGAAAACCGCGGCGAAAACCCGTCTCCAACCCCTGGGTGATCGTGTCGTCGTCCGTCGGGACGAGCAAGAAGAGAAGACCGCCGGCGGCATCTTCCTACCGGACAACGCCCAAAACAAGCCCGCTCGAGGCGTGGTGGTGAGTGTCGGCGATGGCCGGATGCTGCCTGATGGCAGCCGCTCTCCTTTGCAGGTGAAAGCGGGAGACCGAGTGGTTTTCAGCGCTTACGCCGGCAGCGACACCTTCACCATCGCCGACGACGAGGTGATCCTGCTTCGCGAAGATGACATTTTGGCCGTGATGGAGGGCTAGTCCCCCCGGCTTTTCGAGCCGGAAGGCGGTACGCCCGCCGGCTCGCTTGGTACTCAATTCAACCGAACATAACCTCAGTAGGAGAATCCATCGATGGCGAAAATGATCGCATTTGATCAGGAAGCACGCGAAGCGATCCGGCGCGGCGTTTCCAAATTGGCCAAGGCCGTAAAAGTGACTCTCGGCCCCAAGGGGCGGAATGTCATTCTGCAAAAGAGCTTTGGCAGCCCGACCGTCACCAAGGACGGCGTAACCGTCGCCAAGGAGATCGAGCTGGAAGACGTCTATGAAAACATGGGCGCCCAGATGGTTCGTGAAGTCGCCAGCAAGACCAACGACGTCGCCGGCGATGGAACCACCACCGCCACGCTGATGGCCGAGGCGATCTTCAACGAAGGTCTCAAGGCGGTCGTCGCCGGCGTGAATCCGGTTCACATGAAGAACGGGATCGACCGGGCCGTGAACGACATCACCGCTCAGCTCACCAAGATGTCGATTCCGATCAAGAAGAAAGAGGAAATGGCCAACGTCGGTGCCATTGCCGCCAACAACGATCGTGAAATCGGCGAGTTGCTGGCCGACGCGATGGAGAAGGTCGGTAAGGATGGCGTGATCACCGTCGACGAAGGCAAGAGCCTGGGTACCGAGGTGGAATGGGTCGAAGGGATGCAGTTCGACCGCGGTTACCTCTCCCCTTACTTCGTCACCGATCCGACCGCGATGCAGGCCGTGCTGGAAGACGCTTACATCCTGGTCTTCGAGAAGAAGATCAGCAACATCAAGGACCTCGTCCCGATGTTGGAAGCGGTGGTTCAGCAGAACAAGCCGCTGTTGATCATCGCCGAGGATGTCGATGGCGAAGCGCTGGCGACCTTGGTCATCAATCGCCTCCGGGGCACCTTCAACTGCGTCGCCGTGAAGGCACCCGGTTACGGTGATCGTCGCAAGGCCATGATGGAGGATATCGCCATTCTGACCGGCGGGACCGCGATCTTCGAAAGCTTGGGCATCAAGCTGGAGAACCTGGGACTGGCCGAACTAGGCCGAGCCAAGAAGGTGATTGTCGACAAGGACAACACCACGATCATCGAAGGTGCCGGCGACTCGCAGCACATCAAGGATCGAATCGCTCAGATCCGCCGCGAGATCGACAACTCCTCCAGCGACTACGACCGCGAGAAGCTCGAAGAGCGTCTGGCCAAGTTGGCTGGCGGTGTCGCCAAGATCAACGTCGGTGCCGCGACCGAAAGCGAAATGAAGGAACGGAAGGCTCGCGTTGAGGACGCCCTCCACGCCACGCGTGCCGCCGCCGCCGAAGGCATTTTGCCAGGTGGTGGGGTCGCCCTGCTCAGGGCCGCGGCCGCCGTTTCCCCCAAGGACCTGCCGCACGACGAGGAGATCGGCTACCAAATCGTCGTCCGCGCTTGTCGCGCTCCTCTGACCATCATCGCCAGCAACTCGGGCAAAGATGGCGGGATCGTGTGCGAGCGAGTCCTGGAGAGCAAGGGCAACAACGGTTACAACGCCATGACCGATGTCTACGAAGACTTGGTCAAGTCCGGTGTGATCGACCCCGCCAAGGTCACCAAGACCGCTCTGGTCAATGCGGCGAGTGTCGCGACCCTGCTGCTGACCAGTGACGCCCTGATCGCCGACAAACCGAAGTCGGACAAGAAGGGTGGCCACGGCCACGGCGAAGCCGACATGTATTAATCGGCAGTCAAGCTCCGATCCGCCAGATCGGCTTGTTTACCATCACGAAAAGCTCGCCCATTGGTTTTCCATTGGGCGAGCTTTTTCGTGCGCTAGTGGTCTTTGGTGGGGAGCCTTACCCAATTCAAAGCTCAGGCAGCAACCATTCGTCGAGTTCGTCATCACCGAGCAACATGTCCGTGGCCGCGGCGAGCGTGATCGATTCTCGAGGAATCGTCCCGAGCAACGGGGTTTCTTGGAATTGGAACGGGGCATGGTGAGCAAGCGCAACCGGATCGGTCGAAGCTTCGAATGGGGTCATCGTGACCTCAACTCTCGCCGTCATCCGCGACGACATCCGCGAAGTTTGCCACTGCGGCAGGTCGCCGGACAGGATGGTATTGCCTGGCTCGGTGTGGGTGAGTGACGCTGAGGGGTTAAAAGACTTCGAGAGATCGATTTCCGGTTCCCCTTGAGGAATATCATCACCGGCGGAATCGCCACCGCCGGAAGGTCCCGGGTGAGTGACCATGGTTCCACCCGGCTCCGGTGCGAGATCGGTTAAACCTTCTTGCTGCAGGAGCCAAGTATTCACGAGAAACGTCAGCTCGTTGAAGTTTAGTCTGCCGTTGTTGTCCACGTCGAAAAATGGGAGTCCTACCTCATGAGCCTGCGAGAATTCGCGGGTCCCGAGTTCGGTTAGCGTGGTGTATTGCGGATTCAAAAACTCCTCGATCATCGCCTCAATGTCGCTCAGTTGCAGTTGGTTATCTTCCAACACATCGAGCGGATTGACCGGATTATGCCAGCTTGCGGCATTCGTAAAGGCGACCAAGGGGAGCGGTTCACTTACTGCGCCGTTAACTGTCGCAATCGTTGTCGGTGTCGGCAAGCTGAATTTGTCTTGGTCCTGGATCGGTGGCGTCAGAAGAACCTGGAAGTCGCCGCTGAGATGAAATGGGAGGTGAAATCCACCGAGGGCATTCGTCACGGCGGTCGCCGGAAGTCCGATTTGCAAATGATCCAAGGCGACCGTGCCCGGCAATCCGGCGGCGGATTGGTGACCAGCCACGATCACATACGAAATCTCGGGAGCGCTCAGCTCAAGTCCCATGGTTTCGATAACCCCGGAGTTAAGTTGTCCGGTCGTGTACGTGCCAAGCAAGTTTCCCTCGGCGTCGAAGGCCTCTAAGCGGCCGCTGCTGTTGGAATTGATGCCGATCGCATCGATTGAAATCCGGCTGACCGCCTCGTCGAGATCGATCCGCAGACGCCGATTGGTCGACCAGGTGTGGTTCCAACTTTGGGTGTTATCGTAATTAAAAAAAGAGCGGCCGCCGGTTGAGCTAAACTGGGAATCGCGAGCCATCACGTAGTCCCAGGAAGATGCGATTCCGCTCCCGTAAGCGGAAAGGGTAACGCCGTTGACGATCTGATTTAACTCGGTCTGGTGATTGTAATGGTCCGGATCGATCACGACCTGCGCCGGGGCCGGATTCCCAGCCGGTGTCAGAAGACTGACGGTCCAACCAGCCAAGGGGGGTTCGCCAGCGTCATAGTCGCCATCCCGATTCACGTCATAAACCAAGGTGCCGTAGACGCCGGGACCGGGTGAGACGCCGATATCAATCGTTGAGGTGCTAAAGATGTCGGAGTAAATCAACCCTGTTTGGTCGACCAGACGAAACTCGACCAAGTGCTCCCCCGCCCCGGGTATTGAAACGTTCACGTCGAAATCGACCATGTACGCGTCAAGATCCATGGCGAGCACCCAGTCGCCTCCATCAACGCGGTATTCCAACTGATCGAGCCGGTTAATCGTCACGCTGTTCTTGGTACCGGAGCTGTTTTGGTTGGCAAGGGTTCCGACCGAGCCGCTGCCGACCACTCGCATGGAACCGGTCGTCGGATCGTATTGGCTGGTCGCGGTGAGATTTAACGGCACATCCAAGACATCGAAGATTCCATTGCCATCGGAGTCCCGCCAGCCGATCGTCTCCAGTGAAGACTGGCTCGTAGTATAAGAATTATAGGCGGCGATGAGATCGTTCTGACTACCCATCAAGCTCAACTCCCGTGAGTCCGGATCGGGATTACCGTCTATGGCGTTGGTGTTTTGCGTGTTGTAATAGCCTCGGGTAGCGGTGTAGCTGCTGGAAGCGGCGTACTCATCGAAAGCCCAGAACTGATGCGTGGTTTCATGGGCGACGGTACTCGCTGGCCGACCTGAGGGCATGGCGAAGAACGAGCCGCCGGCGATCGAAAAAGCACCGCGAACGCTCCCGGGAGGAAAGTATCCATCCTGATGGTTCTCGGCATTTGCCACAAAGATCGTGAACGCCCAGTTGGTGTCGGCCTCCACGCGCTGCTGATGGTTGAATCGCCGGACATCGTCGGCTACCTGAGACTGGGAATCTCCGGATCGTTCGATCCCGACGTAGTCCAGGAAATCTCCCACCCACAGGGGAAAGTCGCTTGCCACATTGTTGATCGGTTCGTAACCGGTGGGAACCGGATTGTCGGCGTAGGTGTAGTCAATGACGAAATTGAGATGGTGGATGGTATCCTGGAGGGCGAGCATATCGACCCACCACTCTAGTCCCTCCTCGATATTTTGTTTGACCTTTTGGCGTTCCGACTCTGTCCATGTCTCGGTGTCCGTATCGATGCTCCCGTCCGACTCAAAGAAGACGACGTTAACCCCCACGTCTCCGAGCATGAATTCGCCCGTGTCCAAGGGGCCCGCGCCAAAGGGGACCGCGGATAGCGGCAAGCGAGATTCCAATCGCTCGAACCGACTCCCAACGCCAGGCGTCTTCCGCACACGCCGAGAGGGTGTGCGGTTGAAGTAGGCAAGGGTTGAGAAAGGAAATCGCATCGGCGGGCGGTGGATCCGAGAGAGAAAAGGGTCGAGGAATATCGACATCGAGGCGGCCCTGAAAAGTTCCGCCTTGGGGAAATCGCATCCTGCGCCGCACGCCTACCAGTCGAGGGCCAAACTCTCGTCAAAATCCTCGAAAAGCTCATCCGTTTCTTGGTTGATCGTATCGGCCCTCGGGGGCACCGCGACGCTCTGGATCAGTTCGTCCGATTCGCTCTGGATTTCGATCGTCGCGGGCTCCTCGGCCAAATCCCAAACCGCCTCGGTTGCCGGGTCGGAGTGGTTCGAGAGATCGAAGTCGACTGACGATTCGGAAGAGTGAATATCGGATACATACTGGACTACGACCGGCGGTTGGGATTCTACCGAGACCACCGGTGAAGTATCTACACTGAAACGTTCATTCGTCAGGGAGGGGGAAGTGGTGTTCGCTTCGAAGAAATAAGGCTCACCCTCGAGCAGCGAGCTCTCGCTTATCATCGGCTCCCCTTCCAACAGCATCGGTTCCCCTTCGAGGAAACTGCTCGGGAAGCTAGGGTGATAGGTCCGCGTATTTACCTGGCCCCGCTGTTGGCCGTAGTTCTGAATCAACAGCAAAAAGTCACTTAAGCCAACGTTGCCGCTCTTATCGAAGTCAAACTTATAGCCTGGCGCGGTGACCGCCGGTTGGCCGTAAGCGGAAATGAATTGGGTGAAGTCGCTCAAGCCGATGCGTCCGTCGTCATCCGCGTCGTACATAACCGGCCAGACGGTCAGGGAGGTCGAGCCAATACCCACCCCGTTGCCTAAGATCGAGGTACTTCCACCAAGGACCTGGATGGTGGAATCAACCGAGCCGAGGCTGATCGCTTGGGAGGAGGTCGGTTGAATGTAGCCGTCGCTGGTATCGTTTGCGACTTCCATGATCGACATTAAGCGAACTCGACCGAGCAAGGCGAAGTTGTCGTCGCCGGTGGTGCCTAGCGGATTGGAAAGGCTGACGGTCACCCGACCGGGAACCGAGGTGGAATCGACATTCGTTAGCGAATACCGCACGCTGCTATCCTGCTGATTGGCAATGACATCGTGCAGTTTGTACTGATTGGCGTTGAAATTGATATCTACTACTGCGTTTTGCAGCCCGTAGCCCTCCGGTGCCTTTCCGTAAATTTCGACGTAGACGGTGTCCCATTCGTCGATGTAACTCGCTGAAGTGGGTCGATTGACAACTTCCCCCTGATTCACCGGAGTCGGGGATTTAACCACGCGGATGCTGAAATCTCCCGTAGTTTCGCCCGCCGGAATCACCGTTAAATCGGCACCTGCGAAGAAGACCCAATTCGGATTGGTAATCTCATGACTCCCGTACCAAATAAGCTCAATGCCTTGCGTACCACCCTGCTGGGAGAAATTCTGCAGGATGGGGACCCCATAATCGTCGTAATTTTCCGAACTATTCATCCGCATAAAATCGAAATGGGGGACAATTCCCTGATTTCCCTCATAATCTCCCGGCGTCTCCGCGATCATCGGGATGGAGAATAAATGAATCGGATCGGGGTGCAAAATACCCGAGAGCGCGTCGAGGATCGCGCCAATGTCGCCTAACCCCACATCGTAAATCATTCCATCGTCCGACACGTCAGGATTTAGGTCACCTGGCACCGGTTCAACTAAAGGACCAGGGGTCACCGCCCGGGTATCGTCGAAGTTAAACCCGTGATGTGCGAACGTGATGTTGAGAAAGGCATGGCTAACCCCGTGCGGCTGATTTGAGTAGCTGCTATCCGATGGAACGGTCACCCCCGGCTGTCCGCGACGGTCCTGCGCGTAAACCTCAATCGTAAAAGATTGCCCTACGGCGACCTCTTGGATTTCGTTGCCGGATAAGTCGGTGGCGCGAATCGTGAAGGCGACAACCTCGGTCGTTGGGGAGTCACCGGCGAGCATCTCCCTTGGCTCCAGATGTTCGAGCTGAGCGCACCGGCCCGAGATTTGTCCAGTAGAGAAGGAGGACCGCCAACGATTCTTGTTTGTGGACACCATGCGATGGGCTCTGCCAGAAGAGTCAAATATTGAAATGGACGAATCGGCGTCGCGAATTGGTCGGAGGAGGCTTGCCGAGTCGGCGATGTTTGCGTCCCGAAGGAAGGTTCAGCCTAATTGAGTTTCCTGGGAAAGCAATTACGCGAGATCCTCCGAGGCGACTAGGTTCGCTCGATCGGTTCCGGTTGTAACGATCTTAGCTATTTTCACGTCAGACCGATCCCCACGCATTTGGATGGATCGCCCCGGTGAGAAGTTCCCTCTAACTTTAGTCATCTTCGGCAAAAAAATCGAGTTTTTAGACACCTGGTGGGAACTTACCTAAGTCCACCATCGACCAAGTCCGGTATCCCCGTGGCTGGATATCCCGTTTGGGCAGCCTTCGCCGCTTAAAACGAATGATCTCCCTGCGGGAAAAAGTTTGCAAAGGCCGATTGCCGCAATTATCCTAAACATCCACGGTGCAGGCAGCCCTGTTTCCCTAAATTGCTTAGCTTGTCACTTGTTTCCCGGAAATCTTGGGGTCGAAACAACTCGCCATGAAAAAAACAACACCATCTACTCGTAAACGTGCCCGGATGACCGGTTATCGCTCCACCCGGCGGCAGACCCTCGGTCGGCTAGAGCGGCTGGAATCTCGGGCCATGTTGGCCGCCGACTTTTCCCCTTGGCACAATGTCAGTCTTCCAGGAGACGTGAACAGTGATGGCCAAGTCTGCATGATCGACATTGAGCTGCTTGCGGGGGAACTCAGGGCGACCGGATCTCGGGCATTGGGCCAATCCACTCAGACCATGGGTGGCATGGAGGGGGAATCCCCACTCTATCTCGATGTCACCAATGACGGAATGATGAGTGCCTCGGACCTGACTCAACTGGTGAACATGATGCTGTTGGAGGGGGAGGACGACCCGGAACCGCAGCTTCAAGCGCGTCCCGCCGCCGATATTTACGAAGCCGGCTATACTTTCGCGATTTATGACGCTAGTGGAGACAACCTACTCGCCTCAAATAATGGCACAGCCTCTCTCAATGTTGGGGATTTCTTCACCTTCCAGGTTATGGTCGCCAACACGTCCGATCCCGAGAATCTGAGCGGTATCACCTCGGCTTTCATTGATGTTGCTTACGATTCGTCGAAGGTAACCGTAGTAGACCCAGATGGGGAAGTGCTCGGTCCTGGTTTCACGTCGACCGTTGCCACGAGTAGTGGGACCCCCAACAACATCATTGCTGGCGACTCCACGGGGGAAGGGGTCGATGGGCTTCTGCGTGCCATGGGTGGGGAAGCGATCAGTCCAATTGAGCCAGTAGGCGCGGACGGACTTCCTGTTGTGTTATTCTCGCTCCAATTTCAAGTGATCGGGGCGGGTGACTTCAGCTTCCAGGCGGGGCGTCCGAATGAAGATCCAGATCTTCCTCCGGAGTTAAACCAGGTGGAAGACCCGGATAACCCTGGCACGTTTTACGAACAAGTCTCTTATGAGCCTAATTTTACCGATGGTTCGCCAGCGGGACTAAATCTGACGGCGACGACATTTTTGGAAAGCGGTGCCCCGGTGGGTGACATCCGTGATATTGCCAATTTTTCCAACACGGGGATGGTAAGTCTTAACATCTCAGATGATCCGGTATTCGGGGCGAACCCGGACTTCTATCAGGTAGGTCAGGACTTCGATGAGACGCTCGTGGATGAAGATTCCGACCGTGAGGTTCCCACGATTGTGACCATCGACGGCGAGCAATACGCGGTGCTCGATGTGCTGGCCAACGATGGTGACGAGGGTGGCAACGAAATTGCGCTACCCCGCGATCGCTTCACCATCACCGGGATTGATACCAGTATCAATATTAACCTGGAGGACGCCGCGGCACTTGAGGCACGTTTAGATATCGTTTTTATTGCCGACCATCCCGAATTGCAGGATCAGGACTTCTCGCACCAGGTGATTTTGTATCAAGTTCCCGAAGGGCTCGGGAGTCCTCCTGACGAGGTCTTTGAATACACGATTTCGGATAGCGAAAGTGGTGACCTCGAACGGGAGTCGACCGTGGTGTCGATTACCGTGAATCGTGCTCCCCAGTTTACCTTGATTGCCGATGACCTAAACGTCGACGGAGACGATGCTCTGGAGCAGGGTGAGGTTTTCGAGTTCAACATTTTTGATCTCGTCACCGCCACCGGCGAACCCGAGGAAGGGGAAGAACTTACCTTCACGGGGTTCCTTGGTACCGAGGACCTGGACGGCACCTTCGTCGACTTGGAATTCGAAGAAGGATACGGCCCTGGCTGGTTCCGCTATACCGCTCCGGAGATGGCGCTGATCGAATCGTTCCAGTATGAGGTTTCTTTTGCTGGGTTGGTCGAACAGGGGACCATCACCATCGAGACCCTGTCCAATACGCGAATTCAAGGGATGGTGTACTTCGATGTGAATGGGGATGGAATCTGGAACGACAACGCTGGCAATAACGCGAGTCCGGAACAGCGGATCGGTGGCGTTGAGGTGCGATTGTTTCAGGATGGCGTCGCGGTCGGAGAGCCGGTTTACTCCAACGCCCAAGGTGAGTTTGATTTCCGCCAGATGGACCCCGGCACCTACTCCGTGCAAATCACCGATCCTCGCTTTGTGATCAAGGGTTTGAATTCGGATGGCAATTTGACGAACATCATCAGTGACATCGAACTGGTGGAAGGTGTGTCCGAACAGGCCTTGGACCTCAGCTTCGGTTTCCGCGGTCGTCAGTCGAAGTATCGTGGTTTCGGTGACTTCCTTGGTTCAAACACCGAGGACAGCATCATCTTCGCCATGTCGAAAGATGGGGGCGAGACGAGCCTGGAATGGTACTCGGTTGATCGGGGATGGGACCGACTCGTAAGTATCCGGCCCGATCTCGTATTCTACGACGCGGCCGGCGGTTTCGGGCAGATTGGGTTTGATGTCACGGTCGAGGGACAGGATGCCCCAGTGACGGTGGTTCACACCTTCTCCACCTCGTCGCCCGACTTCAGGCTACTCGCCGAAACCAATGAGGGATTGGTCTTCCGCTTCTCCGGGTCGGCAGCGGATGTACTAACCAACTTGGCCGCTGTTGACGAGGCATACGTCGACTACTAATTTCGCCTTGTCGCGCTTAACCAGAGCGACAATGGAATCCAAGAAACAACCACAGCCGACGAGTGATCGTCGGCTGTGGTTGTTTGTGCGGGTCCGACTAGTAGTGGTAGTCGATACCAAAGTTCATACCCAGCACCCAGAAGTCCTGGCTGTTGAATTGGAACGGCGGACCGGCACCTCCGACATTTGGGTTGATCGACGGATTGATCAGCGATCCTCCGGTAGCCACATCGTTGAAGTAGATAAACGTGGTACCAAGTTTCAAATCGAGGTTGCCGGAGATTGCATAGATCATATCGAAGTTCGCTTCCGGTACAAAAGCGAAGCGATTGCGGCTGAACTCACCGCTGTTTGAGTTACGGGCGTAAATGCCCTCATTTTCTTCAACCACGCCATCTTCCAACCGCGAACCGCGAATGGTCGCTTGCTGTTCCATGTTGCCGAGGCTCAACTTCGCCAAGCCACGCCAAGTGATTGGACCGTCCTGGAATTCCGCCAGCAGACCGAGTTGACCACCGTGAAAAGTATTGCGGGCGGCGAACATGTCGTTGTACTGGATGACGGTCCCTTCCGGGATCGAACCCCCTAAGTCCCGCACGGTGAACTGGGCACTGCTGGAGAAGGTGTCATCGATTCGGGCGAAGTTGTAACCGGTGACGAAATCAAGCCGCGTGGCGTGCTTGGTCCAAAGGTGCTTGGTGACGAAAAAATCACCAGTGTAGAAGTCGTTACTATTGTTCAAGCTAACCGTGGTGGTATTCGCGGCCCCATCTCCATCACCCGGAAGGGCAACCAGAAACGAATCCTGCACGCCGTTTACCGTATCGAAGAATGGAAACGCCAGAGTTGGGAACTCTTCAGAGGTGAAGGTTTGACCCATCTCTTGCGAGCCGAGGCCCAGAAAGCGGCCACCGATGCTCCAGTCCTGATAATCGTCTAACCATAGTCCCATCGTCAGACGACCACCCAAGTAAGGATCGTCCGATTCCGTTCCGCCAAACAAGGTTTGCGTCGAGGGGTTTCCCAGGATTCCGCGGTCGACCGGATCGCTCGTGGTTAAGAGACTACCTGGGTATTGGCCACCGCTCCGCCACATGAGCATCAGGTCAAGCGAGCCGTAAGCCCTGGGTGGGACACCCGCATGACCGTAGCCTTCTTGGATGTAGCCTTCGTCGCCATAGGCGGCGTAGTCCTGATAGTACGCGGCATCCGCGATTCCCGGCTGAGCGGCTTGCATGTGAGACGCGGGGGCGTACATGTCCGCTTGGCCTCCCTGCATTTGGGGCGGCATCATGTATCCGGTGTGCATGGCCGGATGCGGCATCTCGCCTCCTTGATAGGTCATGGCCGACGGGGATGGATATCCCTGTGGAGCGAAACCTTCTTGGGCATGTGATCGTTGCGAAACGATGACAACCGCGGCGATCGTGACGGCTAGGGTTGTGTAATTAAGCTTCATGTTGATTGCTCGCAAACTTACGTTTTCGCTCCCAGTGCCCGGACTGCCAGTTGGCGGTATGTGTAATGGACGGGCTTCGCTTGCGTTGGTGGATCAGTTCCGTGGGGTCGAAACCTCGCAGACCCTCCACCGCGGTGAAACGGAAACGGCGAATGATGCCGCCCCGTATGCCTCGGAGGTGGTCTGTTTGGATCGGTTGTTCCAAACGTATTAGGAATGTCGGCGATAAAGCCTGTACCGGTTAAGTAAAAACTTGCGGGGCATCCGTATAAGCGGAAATGTCGATACGATCGCGCTGATCCGCCGATAAATGGGGTGACTGGGTAAAATGAATCGATGGTGATGGAGTGAAAATTTGCCAAAGCCGAAAAATCGTTCGTTCGAGAATCCCGTCGGGAAATTAGCCGTAAGCGGATATGAGATCGATTCCGCGAGCGGATAAAATCGAATCGATGAAAAGTTGGTAACCTTGGGTGCCCATCGGCGTACTACAATCTGATGGACCCACTACCTTCCATCCCGAAGTCCCCTTGGCAGTGATGATTACGCAAGATTCCGAGAATTCCGGCAGCTTGGTAAAACGAGGCGAACCACGGAGGTTTCGCGCGGATCCGCTCTCCTCTTGGCTCTCCCAGACGACCGGGCGAGGGTTGTCGCGGTTTGTCTCGAAGCTGCGGTTGATTGAGCGGTTCGAGAAAGAATACCGAGATCTCTCGGAGCGGGACCTTCGCAAACAAAGTCTGGGCCTGCGGCATCGAGCCAAGAGTGGCGAACCACTTGCAAAGCTATTGCCGGAGGCCTTTGCGCTGGTACGAGTGGCGGGCGAGCGGACCTTGGGAATGCGACACTACGATGTCCAGTTGATCGGTGGCATGATCATGTTCAACGGGGCAATCGCCGAGATGGAGACAGGCGAGGGGAAAACCTTGACGGCGACCCTGCCGATGTACCTTTTCGCCCTGCCGGGCAAAGGGGCCCACATGGCGACCGTTAACGATTACCTGGCCAGTCGCGACGCCGAACTGATGAAGCCGGTGTACAACGCCCTGGGGATGTCGATTGGCGTGGTCGAGTCGCAAATGCAGTCGGACGTCCGGCGAAAGGCGTATGCCTGCGACATCACCTACGGCACCGCGAAGGAATTCGGGTTTGATTTCCTCCGCGACCGTTTGCTGCTGCGGCAGATTCGGGAACAAGGGCTGGGCGTGCTGGGGCAGCTAATGTCCGGCAAAGGGGACAAGCACGAACAGCCGGTCCAGCGGGAGCATTACTTTTCGCTGGTGGACGAAGCGGACAGTGTGCTCATCGACGAGGCGCGAACACCGCTGGTGATTAGCGCGATTCCCGGCGAGGCGGAAAAGCAGGCGGTGGCCTGCCATCAGTGGGCTGCTAAGTCACAGGATGAGTTCGAAGAGGAAAAACACTACGAGTACGACCACGACCGCAAGGCGGTTGAACTGAACGTCACCGGGCGGATATTGGTGCGACAGTTGCCGAAGCCGAAAATCCTCGATTCCGTTGGGCTGGTCGATCTGTACGACTATATCGAGCGGGCCATCAAGGTCGATCGCGACTTCAAACGAGATCAACATTATGTGATCCGTGATGACGAGGTGGTGATCGTCGATGAATCGACGGGACGGATTGCCGAGGGGCGGAAATGGAGTTATGGGATCCATCAGGCGATCGAGGCGAAAGAGGAAGTCGAGGTGACTGTCGCCACCGGACAGGCGGCGCGGATCACCGTGCAGGACCTCTTTTTGCGATATCAGTACCTGGGGGGAATGACCGGTACCGCGTCCAGTTCCAAGCGGGAATTTCAGAAGATCTACAAGCTAAACGTGATTAAGTGTCCTACAAATCGCGAGGTCCAGCGAAAAATTTGGCCTGACCGCGTGTTTGGCAATGAGGAAGCCAAATGGCAGGCAATTGTGGAGGAAATCCGAGAGATCCACACTCAGGGCCGTCCGATTCTGATCGGGACGCGGACGATCGAGAAGAGCGAACATCTGGCCGGGTTATTGGCGGCGGAAGGGATCGAGCATGAGGTCCTCAATGCCCATCAAGTGGCCGTCGAAGCGGAGATCGTCTCCAAGGCGGGCCAGCCTGGTAAGGTGACGGTTGCGACCAACATGGCGGGCCGTGGTACCGATATCAAGCTCGCCGATGGCGTCATGGAGGCGGGAGGACTGCATGTGATTTGCACCGAGTTGCACGATTCGGCCCGGATCGATCGGCAGTTGGTCGGACGCTGCGGCCGACAGGGCGATCCCGGGACGGTTCGGCAATTTTTGTCGCTCGACGATGACTGCATCCGAATTGGCATGGGGCCGGATAAGGCGAAGAAGATGACGGCGCTAGGGGAGGGGCGATCCAAAGAGTTACCTTCCTATGCCAAACTTTTTCGCCAGGCGCAGCGTAAGATTGAGACGAAACACTTTCGCGACCGTAAAGTGCTGCTCCATCACGAGAAGCAGCGGAAAAAGATGCATCGGGAAATGGGGCAAGATCCTTACCTGGATTCGCCAGATTAGCTAGTTTTGTGCGTTGTTTCCCTATTTGGGTGAATGTAGGGAGGATCGGAACCTGGGGACTGCCACGTGCGTCTCAACGTGGGGGATTGGACGGTATCCAATCGATCTATCCTCCAAGCGGGTTGCCTCTTTACACTGGCCCTAACACTCGAAGCCTGGAAATGGGGTGACGATCGATCCGTTTGCCGAGCGGTACAAGTTCCAAGCGGTACAAGGGATTTCCGGCAAGGCCCGCACAATCCCTACAAACACTTCGTCTTAAAGGAAGCTTCAAGGCGATTTCGTCATCCAAGCGTTTCGATTCCTCCTGTCGCAAGTATGGTGGGAGGTAAGATTCATCCACCGACGCCGGTCCGGCTCCTCCTATTCCCTGCAATGTCCCATTCATGAAAAGTCCTGGCATGGCCTCAGAACCGACCTCCGTGAATCCCGAGACCCTGGAAAAGACCAAACAGCAGATTCGCGAGATGATCCAGGAGATCGCGAAGTTCTCGAAGCAGGACGTCCCGCCGGAGGAGTATTTCCGTGAGGTGCTGCCGAAGATCGTCTCCGCACTCGCGGCGGTCGGCGGCGCGGTCTGGATGTTCGATAAAGAGCGTCGCCCGCGGCTGATTTATCAAATCAATTTGAGTCGTCCCCTGTTGGATCCTGCCAACGACGATGGCATTCGTCACCTGAAGTTGATCGAGAGTGTATTTCGCGGGGCACCCGCCCAGTTGGTGCCGCCCCAGTCGGGCGGCCCTGAGGAGCACTCGGCCGGCAACCCGACCAATTCGCTGTTGGTCGTGGCCCCGATTAGCGACGAAGATGAGGTCGAGGGAGTGATCGAGATCTTCCAGCGGCCCGATGCCCAGCCCGCCAGCCAACGGGGCTATCTGAAGTTCCTGGAGCAAATGTCGGGCCTGGCCAGCGAGTGGATCAAGACTCGCAAATTGAAGGACTTTAGCGACCGCCAATCGCTGTGGGCCAAAATCGAACAGTTTTCTCGCTCCGTTCACGAAAACCTCGATCTGCGTCAAACCGCCTATACGATTGCCAACGAGGGACGACGCCTGATCGGATGCGACCGCGTAAGTGTCGTGCTGCGGCGGCGAGGGCGGTGGCGCGTGGAGGCGATTAGCGGCCAGGACGTTTTCGATAACCGCTCGACCCAGGTCACGCTCTTGGGCAAGTTGGCGTCGCGCGTGATCGAAACCGGCGAGGAATTCTGGTTTAGCGGCCATACCGACGATCTCTCGCCCCAATTGGAGTCGGCGGTTCACGATTATGTGGACGACTCGCACACCAAGGCGATCGCCATTATTCCGCTTCGCAGGCCGGAACACGCGACCGATAATCTGGCTCGTGAAGAGGGCGAGGAGGAACGCAAGTACAACGGCGAAATTCTGGGCGCGTTGGTCGTCGAGCAGATCGAGGACAGCAGCCAAGCGGCGGAATTCGCCAAAGGAGTCGAGCTGATCTCGGAGCACAGCTCACGAGCATTGGCCAACTCGGCCGACTACAACGCGATTCCGCTCACACCGCTGTGGCGGTTAATGGCGAAGTCGCGGATTTTGGTCGAGGCCCGAAATCTGCCTAAAACGGTATTGATCAGCTTAGCGGTGATCGTCGCGATTGTCGCGATGTTCGTGATCCCCGGCCCCTTCCGACTCTCCGGCAATGCCACCCTACTACCGGTGGTGCAGCGCGATGTGTTTGTGAATGTCGAAGGGGAAGTGGTTGAGGTTTTGGTTCGGCATGGAGACATGGTAGAGGCGGGGCAATTGCTGGCCAGACTGCAAAACAACGAGCTCGACCAACGGCATAAGCAGTTGACTGGGGAACAGGACAAGACGCTCAGTACGATCGAGGGGATCGATTTCCGCAAACGCCGCGGAGGGAGTGACCTCAGCTCTTCGGATCGATTGCAGCTTGATATTGAGTTGGGTCAGGCCAAACAACGGCATACCCATCTGATTGAACAGGTGGAACTGTTGGAAAAGAAAATGGAGAAGCTCAATATCGTCAGTCCGATTAACGGAATGGTCGTAAGCTGGGATGTTCGTGATACTTTGATGCAGCGTCCGGTGGCACCCGGTCAAGTGCTGATGACAGTAGTGGATACCGAGCAAGAATGGCACCTGGAAATCAAGATGCCCGAGAAGCGGATGCAGCACATCGAGAAGCGTCTGGTCGAATTGGGATCGGAGCAAAAGATGAAGGTCACCTACATCATGGCTAGCGATCCGGGGACCCAACTCGAAGGGACGGTCAAAGAGATCCAGCGTCTGGCGCAATCAGATTCCGCTGATGGTCAGATTGTCAAAATCAAGGTGGCGATCAATCGAGATGACATCACTCATTTGCGGAGTGGGGCCACGGCGACCGCCAAAGTCGACTGTGGTATCGCCCCGATTGGTTATACCTGGTTCCATGAACTGTTTGAATTTGTCCAGGCTCGGGTGTTGTTCTAATCGGTCCGAAGTCCGCCAACTGGTTAAGGTACCGGGCCGGAGCGTTCTCGTCAGCGATTCTAACGAAGGAAAATCGTAACAATGACTTCCATGGCTTTCACCTGTTTTATGAGTTCACTCCTCCTGGCCGGACAAGTCTCCGCTGGTGCTCCCGGCAGTCCATTGGTTGTGAACCGCTGCCTGGTGTCACTGATTGATGAGGTACAAATTCCCGCCAAGGAAACGGGCCAGCTAATGATGGTGCCGGTGAGCCGAGGTGACATGGTTACGACTGGGGATATGTTGGCCCAGATTGACGATTCGATTCCCAAGAAGCAACGCGAGATCGCGAATCTGCGCTTCATGAAGGCCGCTGAGCAGGCGACCAACGAGGTCGATATCAAGTATGCCGCCAAGGCGGCCGAAGTGGCCAAGGAAGAGCACGAGATGCTGGTCAAGAGTAACGAAGGGGTCCGCGGAGCGATCGCCGCAATCACGGTTCGCAAGGCCCTGTTAGGTTACGAACGGGCCGTTCTTCAGGCCGAGCAGGCCGCGCTTACCCACAAAGTTGCTGGAATGACCGCCGATGAAGCTCGGGGTGAAATGGAAGCGGCCGAGATGATCATCGAAAATTGCCGCACGCCCTCGCCGCTTGAGGGGATCGTCGTGCAGGTATTCAAGCAAGAGGGGGAATGGGTCCGTCCGGGCGAACCGCTGATGCGGATCGTCGGTTTAAAACGCTTGAAAGTCGAAGGAGCGCTTGACGCGGACATGGTCTCGCAAAGTGATATTCTACATCGCAAAGTAACGATGGTGATTCGGTTGGCCTCGGGCCCGGCGACTTTCACCGGGCACATCAATTTCGTGAGCCCCGAGATTGGGGCGACCGGCGAATACGATATCTCCGCGGAACTTCAAAATCGGCAGGATGAGCAGGGGTTTTGGATGCTGAGGCCAGGTGAAGTGGGGGACCTGACCATTCACCTAGATCAAGCGCCGGTGAAGTCGCAAGCCTTGGCCGAGCGAAATCGCTAAGGTCAGCAGGGCGTATCCGCGAGACCACTGGGAAGTACTTTTCACAGGCGGTCTCTCCCGTTTCCCATTCAAGCCATACTACAACCTAATCCTAAAGGTCGTTTCCCTTGACAACGCTTGCGGACAGTTTGGTCGCTAGTAGCAGTCGTAGCTTACCGATGAAGGTTCGCCCCGATCTGACTTCGCGCAAACATGTCTATCAGGGGAAAGGCTACTGGGTGGTTAAGGAGCCGCTAGGCCTCAACTACTTCCGTTTTCAGGTAGAGGAGTATGCGATCCTGCAGATGCTGGATGGCAAGACTTCACTGGAAGAGATTAAGGAACGGTTCGAGCGAGAATTCGCCCCGCAGAAAATTGGTTTCAACGACCTACAGCAATTCATCGGTTCATTGCATCGGAGCGGATTAATCACCGCCAATGCCGACGCCCAAGGACGACAACTTAAGACGCGGCGGGACGATCGGAAGCTGAAAGAATTGAAGCAGACCTTCTCCAACATCCTGGCGATCCGGTTTAAGGGGATCGATCCGGATTGGCTGCTGAACCGGTTAATCCCTTTTACGGGATGGCTGTTTACCATGCCGGCCTTGATTTTTGTCTGCACGTTGGCGCTTTCGGCATTGCTGTTGGTGCTGGTGCAGATGGATGTGTTTCGCTCTCGATTGCCCTCGTTTCACGAGTTTTTCGGCCCTTCCAACTGGTTGTTTTTGGGGGCGACCTTGGCGTTGACCAAGGTAATGCACGAGTTCGGACACGGGCTCTCCTGCAAGCGATTCAAAGGGGAGTGTCACGAGATGGGAGTGATGTTTCTCGTCCTGACGCCCTGTTTGTACTGCAATGTTTCCGATTCTTGGATGTTGCCTAACAAATGGCATCGGGCCGCGATTGGCGCTGCCGGGATGTATGTCGAGGTTTTCATCGCCTCGATCGCCACCTTCATTTGGTGGTTTAGCGAGCCGGGGTTGCTGAACAATTTGTGTTTGCAAATCATGTTTGTCAGTTCGGTTAGCACACTGCTTTTCAACGGGAACCCACTGCTGCGGTACGACGGTTACTACATCTTGTCGGACATCATGGAGGTGCCCAACCTGCGGCAAAAAGCAAGTTCCATCTTGCAGCGGGGGATGGCCAAGTGGTGCCTGGGAATCGAGCAACAGGAAGATCCCTTTCTGCCACAGCGGAATCAAGTTGCGTTCGGGCTATATACCATTGCCTCGAATATTTACCGCTGGGTCGTGATGTTCTCGATTCTGATGTTTTTGAACAAAGTGTTCGAACCGTATGGCTTGAAGGTGATCGGACAGATGATCGCCCTGATGGGCCTGTATGGTTTGATCGTGATGCCCCTGTGGAAGTTGGGCAAGTTTCTTCATGTTCCCGGGAGGATGGCACAAGTGAAGCGGAAAAACGTCTTGATTACGGCCGCGGCCGCCGCCGCCATCATCGGAGGTGTTCTGTACATTCCGGTACCGCAGTGGGTGAAGGCACCGGTCGAAATCCGCCCCGTGAACGCCGAGAATGTGTTTGTGGTGGTCCCTGGCCAACTAGAAGAAATGATGGTCGAACCGGGGCAGATGGTCACCGCGGGAACCACGCTGGCGAGGGTCACGAACATCGACTTAATGCTGGAAGTCTCGGAGCTGGAGAGTGAAACGGCTCGGTTGGAGACAGCGCTGCAAGGGCTCAACTCGCAGCGTTTGCGAGACAAGGAGAATAACGACCTGGAGCAACGGTACCTGGAAATCCGTCAGCAACTCAAGTCGATCCGCGAGCAGTTGGAGAAGAAACAGGAGCAATTGGTCATGATCAATGTGCCTGCTCCGACTGCCGGAATGATTTATAAGGTTCCGGAACGCAGTACGAGCCAGTCGAAGTCGCAGGAGCGGTTGCCTGATTGGGCCGGGACGGTATTCGATTCCAAAAACGTGGGGGCCTACCTTTCGTCGAGCGACGTGCTGTGTCAGATTGGAGATCCTCGCGAGATGGAGGCGATCCTGTATATCAACCAGGACGATGTCGAGTTGGTCGTCATGGATCAGCCGGTGGAAATCAAGTTGGAAGGATTTCCCGGTGAGCTGTTCCAAGGACGGATCCACGAGATGGGAAGCAAGCAAGTCGAGTTTGTCCCGCCCGGCATTACGAATCAACGAGGCGGCGACTTGGTGGCGATCACCGATCCCGAGTCGGGGAGAATGAAACCGCAAAGCGCAACCTTCCCCGCGCAAGTCCCCTTGGGCGCGGAAGAAACGCGTCTCCTGTCCGGGATGCGGGGCCGAGCGAAGATTTACGTCGAGTGGCAACCACTGGGGGTTCGCATCTGGCGGTACGTCTCGCGGACCTTCCATTTCCACCTGTAAGAATGGGGAAGATCGAGTTCCGAGGGGAAACTCGGTCGAGAAGCGGAAAACGACAAGTTTGCCGATTGTACGGATCAGCCCAACCTTGGCGAGACGCTGTTTGGCCAGACCCCTTCATTTCGCCGGGGTGGGTTGCAAAATAGTAGGTAAACTACTACATACGAGTGCTAACCATTTTCCATTTGAGGAGTTCCTTTATGTCCGACGCCCCTGAAGAAAAATCGCCCGCCAACCCGCAGCAACGGCAACAGGTCGAGCTCGATGAAACGGGTGCCATGGCGTTTTACGCGAATTTTTGCCGGGTGACCGGTACACCGGAAGAGCTGATTATCGACTTCGGGCTGAACACACAGCCGATGGTCGCGAATCACGACAAGATCAAGGTCAATCAGCGTATCATTCTGAACTACTACACCGCCAAGCGGATGCTGGCCGCCTTGCACATGTCGGTGCAACGGCACGAAGCGGCATTCGGGACGCTCGAAACCGATATCCAGAAGCGCGTCCTTCCGTCGGCCCAGCGGCCGGCTCAGCAGTCGTAAGACGCTCTGGCGTCCTGTCGACCGACGCTCTTAGCTGATTCACAAGCGACCGCTCCCCTGGTGGGGGGTGGTCGCTTTCTTTATGCCATCCTAGGCAATTTTGGGAACTTGGCACGCGTGATAGCTATCGTAAGTTCCAGGACGACTTGGTTGCCGCTGGGGGCGAAATGCGCTTTGACATCCGCTCCCCTCGGTTTTCGGCCGTTCTGACGAACTTGCGGGGATGCTAACTTGAATCGATTGTAGGGGCTGTGACCTGGAAAATCCGGCGGAATGTCCCCGCCGCGTTTTGACCGGTTTTCATGGCCCAATTACGATGAATTAGATCGACCTGCCAGGGGTGAGTTGTCGTTCCCTGGCCGGGCGCTCGGGCATTTAGCGCTCGATCCTCGCTGCTCAAGTCCTTTTGCCGAAGTAAATAGCCAATGACCGTGGCAGAATTGCTCGCGTTTCAAACCTTGCTATCCAATCCCTCCGCAGTTGAGTTGGCGTTGCTTTTCTCAAGCTTGGTCATGATCGGGATGATGATGGTGTGGACCCGCGCGGTCTCATCCCGTCTACAGCCAAGGATGGCCAAGTCGCGCGTCAAAACGCATGTCGGCCACATGGAGCAGCTAGAGCATCGCCAACTGCTTGATGCGGGGATGGCGGGTGAAATGCAAATGCTGGAGGGAGAGTCGATCGTCATCAACGACCAAGTGTACGAGAACGTCGATATGATTGCCTTAGCTAAGGCGATCGCGGCCACCGGAGCCAAGTACTATGGGGCAGCTTGGTGCGGCACCTGTACGGCACAGAAGCAATTGTTTGGCGATGGGGGCAAGTACCTTCCCTTTATCGATGTGACCAACCCCGACCGAACACTGAATCAGATCGGTGAGGACAATAACATCCAGCAGTTTCCGACCTGGGTGTTTCCCGACGAGGAGCGGCATGTGGGCTTGCTCTCGATTGAGGCATTGGTCGATCGACTCGACATCACCGACATCCCCACTGGGACCGATCCCTACCTGACGGAGATCGGGGATGTCGAGGCTTACGCTGGCGAGGCGATCTATGTTCCGCTCGACGGCTACACACCCACGGGAGAACCGTTGACCTACACGGTCACCACCTCCTCCGGCCATGCCGAAACCACGGTATTACAGCAAAACCGCAGCCTAAGAATCACGATGGCGGGCTACGGCGTGATGGAATTTCAACTGTTCGAGGACCTCGCACCACGAGTCACCAACCGGATAATTCAACTGGCTGAGAGTGGCTTTTATGATGGCCTCACGTTCCACCGGATTCTTGAGGATTTCATGATCCAAGGTGGCGATCCTAATGGCAATGGAACCGGCGGTTCGAGCCTTGGCCAATTCGCTGATCAATACCATCCCGACCTGCGGCACAACACCCCCGGGATGTTATCGATGGCTAAGTCTTTCGACGACACGAATAATTCGCAGTTCTTTATTACCCAGACTCCGCAGCGGCCACTTGACTTTCAGCACTCCGTCTTCGGCGTGATGACCAAGGGGCATAAAGTCCTCGACGCCATTGCCGAGATCGCGGTCGTCGATGATCCCGCAAATGGCATCAAGCCCGAAGATGGTGTGCCGTTTACCGCGGTGACGATGTCGAAGGTCGAGGTATTCCAGGATACCGACAACGCCGTCTTGAAGCTAAAATCCCTGCCTGGCATCACCGCGGATGATACGGTAACGGTCACTGTTTCCGACCCGGACGGTAATACAACCCAGCGGACATTCAACGTCAGCTTTGAACCCGCGCCGCAAAATAGCAATCCGTTTTTGAACTACGTACCGGACATTGTATTACCGGTGGGTGGTACCGCTCAATTCCAACTCTCGACGACGAACGTCCATAACGCGACTCTGCACTACTTCGATCACGCCCGCTTGAATCAGGGATCGGTTCCCGCCTCAACCGGCATTGCGGCACCCCCGGCTGGCTTTACCTATTCCGTGAATCCAACCACTGGGTTGTTACAGGTCGAAACCGATTCCGAATTGACGGGGTCGTTTTACATTGTGGTTGGGGTGGCTGGGACGGCAACGCCTTCCACGGGCCAAGTGGACTACCAATTTATCAGAATGACGATTGGCGAAAGTCCAGTGCTCAATGATTTTATTCGGGGCATGGATGAAGACGCTACCACCACCTTCAATCCGACCACCAACGATACCGCGCCCGGTTCCTCCATTTCGGCGAACAGTGTTCGGTTGACCTCCTTGCCGGAGGTGGGTACGGCTCAGGTGAATTCCGCCACCGGCCAGATCACTTACAAGCCACCGCAGGATTATTTTGGGACCGTAACCTTTGATTACGTCGCGACCAACGCCCTGGGACTCGCGGGAACGCCCGCCACAATTACGATTGTCGTTTCGCCGGTAAACGACTCTTCCACGGCATACGATGATATCTTCCAGGCCGACCGGAACACGGCCGCGATGTTGGATGTCCTTCGCAACGATGACAAAGGGGCCGACAACGAAGCGGACGATCCGGTGACGATCCAGGTCCTCGCCACCTCTCAGGCGGGCGGGCAACTTGCGGTAGTTGACGGAAAGGTTCAGTACACACCCCCTTCGGGCTTCGTGGGGACGGATACCTTTACCTACACCCTCGACGATAATGGCCTGACCTCGGACGCGACCGTCACCATCGAAGTGCAGGAACGGGCGGCTTTTGCTATTTCGATCACCGATCAACCCTCCTCGGTTGATCCCCAGGGACAGCGGTCGGCCCTGCCCCAGAGCCTGGAGTGGGTCGACGAATGGTCCGGCTTTTGGGTTGAGGTGTGGGCCTCTTCCGACTCCGTAGCGCAAAACGGTGTCTCGGCCGCCGCGGCGACACTTTCGTTCGATCCCGCGATGTTCGAAGTTGATTCTTATCAACTGGGTGGTTCGTTCACGGACGAGGGATCGTCGTTCGATAACGCAACTGGCACCTTTACTCTCTCCGGTTCGGCGTCCGCGAGCAATCTCGGCCATAACTCACGCGTCTTGCTGGGACGGGTACTGTTTAAACCGGCTTCCGAAGGCCCCGGTATTTCCGCTCCCCTAGTGGGAGAGAGTCTGGGAGTTCAGGTCGATCAGTTTTTGAGTATTGACTCGGTATCGTTGACCGCCAACGGGACGACCGTTGATGAGCCGACCACCAACGCGATGCCCCCCACGCGGTTTATTCCGGTCGTATACGACTTGAACAATGATGGACGGATCGGACTGGAAGATGTCGCTAAGTTCATCGCCAGTCAAGGGAATCCGCAGCCCGGTTCCGGAGCCTCGTTCATCGATTTCACAGGATCCGGGAGCGTCAACATGGACGACTTTCGGCAACTGGTCCGGTTCTATGGGGCAACTCGTGGCGGCGATGAAGCGATGGGGTACTCGCACGGTTTGATCGCCATGGCGATGACCGATGCGATGACCGCCTCAATGTTCCACGTGAGCACCGTGACGCCACCTCCCGTGGATCATACTTTGTTCCTCGACGCGGCCAGCAAGATCCTAGAGAACCTCAATCAGCCAGAGGATGGTTCACTGGCATCAACTCCGTTGACCATTAAGATTGTCGACTTGCCGGGTGGGCAACTGGCCCGGACGCAGGGGAGCGTGATTGAGATCGACTATAACGCGGCGGGACATGGTTGGTTTTTTGATGCCACTCCAACGCAGCCTGAGGCGTTTTCCTTGGATACCGCCACCGGCCGTTATCAGGCTCACGCCGAAGGGCCGGCCGCCGGTCTCATCGATTTCACCACGGTGCTGCTGCATGAACTGGGCCATCTCACAGGCGAGCGGCATAGCGACTCCGGCCTGATGTCTCCCTATCTGGCTCCTGGTGAACGGTTGGTAACCGAAGATGATTTCAACTTCGCGGCGATCGTTAACTTGATCGCCATCGATAGCTACTTCGCTGACTTCTAATCTCGGTGGCTCGGTCCGGCGCATGAAAAAATCCCGCCACACGAAGGTGACGGGATTTTGTGGGTTGGAACCTGAAGTTCCCGGTGTGATGCCAATGAATCCCCCCGGTTCACTCGCAGCCGGGATCAAAACATCAGGATGGCATCCAACCCGATCGTAAACTGATTGTTGGCGTCGCCGCCGCGGAAGGCGTTGAAGTCGCCAAAGGCCTCCAGGTCGGCCCAGTCCCAACGCATTTCGGGACGGACGATCAACCACGACTCGGGATGCCAGTTGGCACCCAGCGTCGCGGAGTAGTAGTTACCGCCATCGACGATATTCTCATTTGAGAGGCCAAACACCCGGGCGTTGTCCTGATCGCTGAACCACTCAAAACGGAGGCCATAATCAAGACAGGGGTTTTGGGTGTAGTAAAGGTAATGGGCCAGACCATACCAAGTGGCACTGCCTAGCTCGTCATCCGTCGTCACGCGTGCATTTTGCTCGACACCCAGATTGTGGCTCAGCACGTAAGTGAAACAGTTGTTCAGTTTTTGCTGGAACACGAGGCTATAAGCGGTGCGGTTGTTCTCCCCCTCGGGGTCTTCATTTCCGGTATGGAGGGTGAATCCGAGTTTCGTCGCTTCGTGGGGGCTAACCCACTGGAATCCACCCAAGAAGCCCGCTTGGCCGTTGGGTTGCTCCCAGGTATCCCAACCCCGTGTCATCCCGCCGAACCAAGTCATGCAGGGAGAACTGTCCCAACTTGCCAAGATTCCGGTGTGGGTAAACGGTTCGCCATATTCTCGGGCGTAAGATCGTGAGTAGAAAAAGTTCTCAGGAGCCATCGCCGATTCGTAGCCCATCGGAGAGTAAAAATGTCCCGCTTTGACACGAACGCCATTGAGAATCGGTACGTTCATTTCGACGTAAGCTTGCGGCATGGCCAAGCCATATAGGCTGGCATCGCCGAATCGAGCGTCGTCGGGGCTGTTCCAGCGGGGTGAGCCATCGGTGTTGGTCTCCAGTCCCAGTGATTGCACCCAGTAGTGGTCGGTACCATACAGCAGGTCGACCCGACCACCGATGTCCCAGCAGCAGGGATCGGTCACGACGTTCCGCCCGGCCGCCAGATACAACTGGTTCAACATGTACTCATTGGCTTGGTCGTTGAACTTGAGCGGCCCATTGATCCCGCTGTCTCCATTATTCGGGTTGCCGGTGAAACCCTGCGCAAGCCAGCCCTTGATGAAGAACTGATCGTCAGGACAGCAGCCCAGCATTGGGGTACAGGGGTCGCAGCCGAGCAGCCCGCCGCCGCAATTTGGTGCCCCCATACTCTGGTGCGGAACTCCCATACCGGGATGCATGGGTGGCCCGGACTCGTAGAGCACCGACTCCTGCGGAACCGGCTCATAAGCCACCGGCTGAATGGGCTCTCGGCGAAGGGTCGGTTGCTGTTGAGCCAGCAACTCGTGCGTTGAGGAAAGGATCGCCAAGCAAGCGGTCACCAGCAAGCTGGCCCGCCATGGTCGGAATCGTGGTTTGCGCTGCGTCATCGCAAGTTTGCCATATCTCTGGGGGGGAGGTGGATACATACCGATGCGTCAAGCGGCCGCGCTCACTTGTCGCATCGTTAGTATCGGTCACGCCCTCTCGTCCGGATTAGGTAAACTTTAACGATTGCGCGAGTCGAGTGAATAATCGCCAGCGGTGCGGTGCTATCGGCGGATGGCGATAGCACCGCTATCGCGCGTTTGCCGAGTGGTTAGAAGCTCACAATCAGGTCGAACGCGAAGGTCCACATCGTGTTGTCTTCGAAATCATTGAATGCACCATCGTTGCCGGTTGAGCGTGTGTTGCCCCAATCGTAACGAGCTTCCGGACGAAGCATGATGTTCCGCGTCGGACGCCAATTGCCACCTAGCGAGAGGTTGTAGTAATTGCCACCGGAAAACAAGGGTTCGATCGGAATTTGCTGGATCCGGGCGTTGTCTTCGTCGCGGAACCACTCGGCTCTTAGCCCGACATCAAAATCACGAGTCAGGTTTAAGAACAAGTAGCTGGTCGCCCCGTACCAGTAAGCGTCTTTGTCCTCGAAGTTATTATCCACGGCACCCGCCTGATCGACTCCGAGATCGTGCTGAAACGCGAACTTTAGCCGCTGGCTCAGTTGCCGAGTGTAAACGGAGGAGTAAACGAAGCGATTGTTATTGTCATTGGTGGCTTCGTCGCCGGTGTGCAGCGAGAAGGACATTGATTCGACATCATTGTCCCAGTGTGCCCCCAATAGGAAGCCGTGTTGGCCATCAATGGGTTCAAAGTTGTCCCACCCATTGGTCAGTCCGGCGGTCAGCGTGAAGCAGGTGGTGGGACTGTAGCTAAACAGCGCTCCGGTATGCGTCCGGGGATTGCCGTAAACAAAGGCTTGTGAATGCGAATAGAAAAAGTTTTGGGGGGCCATCGGTGATTCGTAACCCAGGATCGTGTAAAAGTGACCGAACCGGGCCTTGAGACCGGAACCCACCGGGATCATGGCATCGACGTATAGTTGGGGCATTGCCAAGCCATACAGGGCCGCGTCGCCACCATCGCGAGGGCCATCGCCATTCCAATGGCGGCTATCATCCCGCCGCCGTTCCAGGCCCCGGGACTCCAGAAAGAAGTAGTCGGTACCGTACATCAAGTCGACTCGACCGCCGAAATCCCAACCGCAGCCATCTTCATTCACCTCTTTACCCATGGTGAGGTAAAGCTGGTTCATCTGGTAGTCGTTGGACCGGTCGTTGAATGCCAGCGGGTTGTTGAAATTGCTAGCGGGCCGACTTGGATTTGCGGTATAGCCTTGGGAAAGCCATCCGTTGATGAACCATCCTCCCGACTCCTCATCGCACCCACAGTAGGCGTCGGCTCCGCAATCGCAACCCAGGTCGATTACCGTCGGCTCTTGTGGGTTCAGTTCCGCCGCGGGAGTCGGGGCGTTTTGCCCTTGGTGCTCCATCGACATTCTGTCTTGCGCGACCAACAAGCCGGAAGTCAGATTGACAAACAGAACGCCGGCAAACGCCAGCGTGGCAATGATGGGACAGCGAAACATGGGCTCAAGTCCTCTTTATTTGGTCCGAACGCTTTATGGCGAATTGCACGCCGAGCGGACCACGGTTGTGGTCTAGGCGTTATGCTGCACGACTTATCCGCGTGGGAGTGATCCCAGGCTTTGTCCTTACTGCATTCGGAATTCCCGCTAGTAAAAGTTTTACGGAAGTACCGATTAAGCCACGGTTTAGATCAGAGGCGGCCTTATATGTTGCGCAGATGACCCAGGTTTACATTGGGGGGAGATCGTTAGGGGAACTCTTACGGATCTGGCAGTGAGAGCCAGCGCGAAATTTCTGAGAGCCCCCGGTAGTCAGGGGGATTCAACTGCCAACGCCGCGGGCGGAGCGAAAGATAAAAACACTCGCCGAACATATAAGTCAGTGCGAATTATAAGGTTGCGTGGATCTCCGCATAACAAGAATGAAGCGGGGAAGACCGAAGGTGGGCTCCTCGATGGGCGCACTTAAATTGGTTACTATAGGGGGGTGGTTGCGGTTGGCCTCATCGATTGTAGGAATTAAATTGGGCCGATTGGGTGGATTGGGGTTAAACTCCTGCGATTCTCGTTGAATTTGTAAAGCGTCGCAATTTAAATGGAACTACTCGATCCCCTGGTCAATCTGTAACCAAGGTGGATTGTCCTTTAAGACATTAAGGGCGGTGCTTTAAGTTACCCATTTTTGCACTGCTCTCCGAATTACCGTGATCGCAATCTGCGAATCGACCATTCTCCGGGAACAATGATTGGCCGTTGGTGCAAAGAATGAAAAATACTATTCTGTCTCGTCCTGCCTCACGTACTCCTTCCAATTCCAAACGCAGATCGGCCCTTCGGTCGTCGGTGCAACTTGAGACGCTGGAGATCAGGAATCTCCTCGCGGCCAATACTCTCGCCTTCGTAGATAATCTGTCGATCGAAGAGGAAGGGGATACCCGCGACCTTCAGCTCGATATCACGACCTCCACGTCGACGTTGATCGGTGTCCGCATCTCGGGTACCTCCGGCGATTTGGATCCGGACGCGGCGAAGATCTTCAATCGGGATTCGGAAACCGGGGAGATCACAACCCAAATCACCCCCTACACCTCAAACAAGGATGTGGGCGGAAAAACCGATAGCTTGGTCTATTTCCAGGTATCCGGGAGCCAGCAGTTCACGATTCAAGTGGGTGGAGAGTCGGGAACTGGAGACTTTGTCGCGGAAGTCTTTATGTTCGGCGACTCCACCGGGAATGGCGGCGTCTCGGAAAATGAGTACATGCGGGCAGTTGCGGCTGAATTGCAAGGCCGTGGTGTCGGCAACCATAACACGGCCATGTACTTCCAGACGACGTGGGGCATCGACTTCAACAAGTCGCAGTTCAACGGTGCGTTCGATGCCAATTCTGACGGCAAGGTGGACGGCACCGAGTTGGGGATGATGCAAGCCAACTACCAAGCCTCCCTGGCCAATGGTGACAACCCGATTGAAATCGAGTTGGTCGGCGACGCCGAAGGTCCGGCGGTCGAGGTGGGCGTGGCCGTGGATAACGGCGAATTCGATGACGACAACGTCACCAATGAGATCGAAGACGAAGATGGCAACGCGATTGTTGGTGTCGCGGTCGATGTCAGTGGAATTGAGTCGCTGTGGGTCTACCTCAACGATGAGGTCGATAGCAAGATCGACTTAGTTTCGATCGCCGGTGGCGAAATCAACACACTGGAGCGTGCCGAGAACGAAATCTCCTTCGGGTTCAGTATTCTCGATCTCAACAACCTGCTCGATTCGGGAACCGTCGTTGATACCGGTTCGCACACGCTGACCTTCCTCGGTACCGATGCTCTCGGGAACGAGAGCACGTTCGAGATTGATTTCGAATTCGACACGGTCGCCCCAGATGTTGACGATTTCTTCCTTGATTCCGATCCTGTTTCCGATACCGGGATCAGTGACAGCGACGGCATTACCAGCAACACGACTCCTACCTTTGTTGTGGAGGCGGAAGCGGGTTCCAAGGTTGAGTTCTACAACGGCGCGGAACTCTTGGGCGTTGGCGTCGAGAGCGAAGACACCCCCGGTCTGTTCACCTTCACTCCCGGAACTGGACTGGCTGAAGGTAGCCACAGCATCACGGTCGAAGTGACCGACTTGGCGGGTAACGTCACCGATGACACCCCACCGGTCGCGATTGTGATCGACACGATCGATCCGGCGGCCCCGGGTGATTTCGATCTGACCAACGAAACACTGAACAATCACCTGACCGATGATAACGTCGCGGACGTCACCGGGTCGATCGCCAACGGTGGGGCCGGCGCGCAGGTCAGTGTGCTGATCGACGACGTGGTAATCGCGACCGTGACCGCGGACGGAAGTGGCAACTTTACGTTCGAGGACATTCCGCTGGAGTTGGGCGAGAACGAATTGGTATTCGTCGCCGAGGATCTGGCCGGTAACACTTCGCAGGCCGCCTTCATGGTCACGCGAAACACCGAGCCCAATATCAACAACCAAAATTTCACGGTGGATGAAAACTCCGAAGTGGGTACCGTGGTTGACACCGTGGAGGCCGATTCGGGTGATGGTCCGACCGACATCCTCACCTACGAGATCATCAACGCCACTGTCAATTATGAGGGTGCCTTCGCGATCGATAGCGCAACCGGTGAGATCACCGTTGCCGATTCCAGCCTGCTCGATTTCGAAGAGCAGCCTGTGATCACGCTAACCGTGCGAATCACCGATAGCCTAGGGGATGGTGAAGGGAATGCGGGTCTGGTGCAAGAGGCTGTCATCACGATCGCGCTGAATGATGTGAACGAGGCCCCCTCGATCGAAAACTTGACGATCGATGACATTCTGGCAAACACCACCGATCCAGCTTTCGAGCACTCCCCCGCGGGTACCGTGATCGGGATGATTCCGATTGCCGATCCCGATGTGGATGACGAGAGCTTCACCTTTAACATTGTCAGCGGCAACACGGGCGGTGCCTTTGAGATTGTCACCGTGGAAGTGGATGGCGAGTACTTCGGCGAGATCCGTGTCGTCGATCCAACGGCCCTCGACTTCGCGACCAATCCCACATTTGACCTAGTCGTCACCGTTACCGACAGTGGCGGACCGGATGGAGTGGGCAATGAGATCACCTCCGATCCGATCAACGTGGTGATCAACCTCCGCGACGTGATTCAAAACCAAACACTTGATTCGATCGCGGAAAATCCGATCGGTGGTCCCGCGGAGACCGAGGTGGGTGATGTTGTCGGACAGATCACCTCGCCTGACTTCGACTACAGCGATTACAGCTTCGAGATCGTTGGTGGCAACACTGGCGGTGCCTTCGTGATTGATGCCAATGGCGTGATCACGGTGGCCAACGCCGATCCGTCGGTCCTCGACTTCGAAGGGAATCCCCTCTTTGAGTTGGAGATTGAGGTGACCGATACCGGCGCACCGAGCATCTCGCCTTACACCGTGACGGTATCGATCGGCCTGCTCGATCGGAACGATGTCCCGACGGTAGATCAGGCGGCACTCGACGCCTTGGACGTTACCACTTTCGAGAACATTGCCGATCCCGCTCCCGGCTTTGAAGCCGAGTTGGATGTCGTGGTTGATTTGGACGGCTACTTCAACGCCGCCGATGCGAGCCAGAGCCTAACTTACGAAATCGTCGGTGGTAACACGGGCGACGCCTTTGCGATCAATGGTGACAACGAGATTGTGATCAATAACCCGGAGGCCCTCGACTTCGAGACCAGTCCGGTGTTTACGCTAACAATTCGCGCTACCGATGATGGAGACAATCCGGCACCACTCTTCGTAGACGGAACGCTGACCATCACGCTCGAAAATCTGAACGAGCTGCCGGTAGCCGATGGTGATGAAATCACCCTGGACGAACCGATTCTGTTCATGGACGTGGAAGTGGGTACCGGTGAGGAGGATGACGTCGTCGGCAATGTCGGCCTCGTCGATCCTGAGGGGGACACGCTCACTTATACCTTTGTTCCTGGTGGAACCGGCGATGCGTATTTCTCCATTGATAGCAATGGCGATATTATCCTGGAGAATCCGCTACCCGACGATTGGGATCCGGAGGAAACCTCTCGTGAATACACCTTGATTTTTGATCTGGCGGATGACAACAACCTTGGGCTGGCCAACGGTGTGAAAACGGCTGAGGGCGTCGTAGTCACCTTCACCGTCACCAAAAATCAACCGCCGGAATTTGTCTCACCGGTGGAGACCGAGTTCTCGATCAGCGAGAACGTCGACGGAAGCGTCGAAGATGGAGACGACCTTTCGCCGGTGTTGGTCATTGAAGCGACCGACCCGGAGGATGACACCATCACTTACAGCGTCGCCCCGAATGCCTCGTTCAGCGATTCCGGCTTGGCCGGTTTGTTTGAGGTGGTCGAGGACGCGGGCGTCTACCGGTTGGTCGTGGCCGACGCCGCGAATCTCCGCTACAACGACGTTAATGATTTGGGTGCCGTAGATGGTGCCTTCGATGTCGACTTGGTCGCCAATGATGGTTTCAATGAAACCCGCATGACGATCACCATCACCGTCGTGGACGAGAATGACCAACCCGAGTTCGAGCAGCCCGTCGCGGGCTCGATTACCATCGAGGAATTGGTCCAGCACGCGGATGATGCCAACAACAACATCCAAGTCGGCGATGTCGTCTACGATTTGACCGGGGCCTTTAGTGACGTGGACGTTAGCGACACCTTGACCTACAGCATTGTCGCGACCTACGCGACCGGCGATGAAGACTTGGACCTGTCCGGTGCGTTCGTGATCGACGGTAACCATGTTGAGATTGCCGACGCGACCTTGATTAACTTCGAGGCGTTGCCCGAGGGGTCGATTACGCTCACCATTCTGGCCGACGACGGCAATGGTGGCACCGTGACCGGCGATATCGTGATTGATGTGCTCGATCAAAACGAGTTGCCGACCGTCGATGAACCGATCGACCCGGTGAACATCCAGTTCTCGGACGTTGAAGACTTCGAGGATGGTGATCCATCCGTGGAGGTGGGGCACATCGACGACGTGTTAACGCTCTTGGATCCAGAAGGGGATGACATCACGTTTGATCCGGTGACAGGTGGCAGCGGTGACGGCATCTTTGCGATCGACGCCAACGGAGTGATTTCGCAAGTTGGCGAAGTCGACTTGCAGGGTGGCGTGTCCGCGACGTTCGAACTTTGGTTCCATATTGAGGACGATAATTCGAACCCATTGAATTCCGAAGATCTAGGGTTCGGCCCTTACACGCTCACGATCGTGGTGACCGCGAATCTGCCGCCGGTGATTACTTCCCCTGATACGTTCGAGATCAACCAGGGAATCGGAGTGGGAGAAGACGTTGAAGGTTTTGCCGTTACGGCGACCGACGAAGATGGTCCCGGGCCAATATCATTCTCACTGGTCGACGATGGAAACGGCACGTTCGAAATCGACGGAACGACCGGCGTGATTACGGTAGTTGATCGAACTTACTTGGAATCGCTGGACGTCGCGGTTACACCCAGTTTCACGATCATCGTGGCCGCAAGCGATGGAGAGATTAGTACGACTCAGGAAATCACGGTAGAAGTTGAGAACCTGCCGCCATTCCTGGTAGAGGAACCGGCGGAAATCTCCATTCATGTCAATGAAGGGGATGTCACATGGAATGGATCGACCGACTTCTATACCGAGAGATTCTCCAATGATGATTTCAATTTCAGGGCTCAGTTTGGAGACCTTGAAGGTGACGAATTCGAATTGCACGTTGCGAACGCTACGGACTTGCAAGACAGTGATTACATCCAGTCAATATCTTATGACAACGACACGAACGAACTCGTTGTCACGTTTGTACATTACTCCGCTTCGCAGAATCGTTCGGCGGTAGTGGTGGAACTGGTGGCAGAAGATGGAAATGGGGTTTCCGCTGAACCGCTGCTGGTGGACCTATCCGTCAACGCGGAACAAACGATTGACCTCCGCTTGATTCCGGTCTTAATGCCGTCCGACGATGCCACAGCATTGGGTGGTGTGAGCCCTGGAAATCTGCCGATTTCGATCGATCGTCTGGCAGACGAGCAGACGTTCGTCGTCGAGATCTGGGTCAACGATACTTACACGGATTTAGAAGCGGCAATTGATCGCTATTACGCCCTTGGCATATCATTCGCGGTACTCAATTTCGATTTTGATACCGAATACCTAATCGCCAACAAGGCCTTTGTCCCAAGTGTACTCAGGCCGCCTGGTGTGAACCCCGCTACTGATAACGCGACCGGAAAAATTACCTCGGTTGGTGCCTGGAATAGTTTACCCGATCTAGAAAATGATCCTAACCCGCCCAATCCCGATATTCTCATTGGTGCCAATGGCGAGTTTGTTCGGATTGGCTATTTGGAATTCACTGTCAGGGAAGACGCTGATAGTAATGGACAACTGTTAAGTGATCTCTTGACGATCGACTTTGACGCCGACACGACGCAATTTAACCACTTGCCTCAGCCAACCTCTGGTCCACGAAACGCGATTAATCCCTCTCAGATTAAGGTGACAATGCCCGAGCTTGAGATCGTGGATGCGATGAAGTTCTCGGTCGACCTGTCCGAGAGTAAAGTCGTCGTACCTACTGGGCCTACCGGTGGTAAGATCAATGGCGCTGAGATCGCGGGTCAGAGTGGCACGGGAAGCTCTACAGCTGTTTCCGGAGACATCTACATCGTATTGGAAGGGGATCCAAATAATCCCAGTGCGATGGAGATTATTGGCATGGACTTGTACCTTGAGGATGGTGGCAACTACAAGGCCGGTGCACCTGGCACTCCCGGTGGCGAACCATCTGCTGGTACAGCCTCTGCTGGTAACCTCGGCTTTACGACTACGTATTCTACTGAAGGTGTAAACGTCAACGTCAACACGGCGTTTAGAGATACCGTTATTCGAGTTGCAGGGGGCAGTACGGTCAGCATTTCGGGCGATGCGTCCGGTGGTGGTGGTGCGTTTAGTCTTTCGAATCTAGACATGGGAATCTCTAGTGGATTCATTGATACAGCCTATCAAACCTCGGACTTTGACAGCGGAGCCCAGCGTTACTCCACCGCTGGTACCAGTTTGATTAGTGTTGGTTCCGAAAACTCGACTTTGGTCGGCAATGGAGCAGGTGGATTTACACTCAATTTGAATCTGCAACGGACATTAATCGATGCTTTGTTCCCTGTGGGTAGCATCGACATCGATCTCGATCTCTTGTTCAATGCCACGATCGTCGCCACTGTCAATGGTGGAGCCGCCCCTCTGATGGGAACGTCCACTGGCGACCACAACAAACCGCTGGAAGATGGTTCCGGCGTATTTGTGACCGTGGTTAAGGATCCCACCGCGGTGAGTCCCAACAGTCACCTGACCGAACTCCCCGAGAGTCTGACTTGGACTGACGAGTGGGGCTCTGTGTGGGTTGAGGTTTGGGGCAATACGGCCGATGCCGCTGGGATTTATGGTGGGTATGCCGACATCGAATACAACTCCGATGTTTATACCGCGACCGAGTTCCAATATGCTTCGAACTTTGATCTGGAGCGCTCCGGTAGTATCGACGACGCCGCCGGCACAATCACCGGATTGGGTAGCCGCTCCGCTACCTACGATCAAGGCAATGGCGGCTTCGTGCTGCTGGGCCGGGTTAAGCTGGAATCGCTGAGTGGGGATGGCATCGAGGTGGGTGTCGATCAGGACTTCACGCCGGAATCGCTGGGGCTGGAAGTCACCTCGGCTCGATTGGACTACACCGGGATCGGTTCGCTGGATACTCCGGTCGCCCAGGTTCCAAACGTGGAAGTTTGGGGAGTCGCTTACGACACCAATAACGACGGGCGAGTTGGCCTGGCGGACTTCACTCAGTTTATCTCCTCTTACGGGGCTTCGACCCTCACGGCGGACAATCCACTCGCCTCGGCCTTCGACTTCAATAACGATGGCAAGGTGGGCCTGGCTGACTTTACTTTCTTTATCCAGAACTACGGTGCGACCAAGGGTGGAGATCGCGAGCTGATCTATCCGGAGAACTTTGCCCAAACCTGGGTTGGTCAGCAGATTCAACTGGATGGTCCCGATTCTCTGCAGCAGGTGTTTGACGCCGCAGTGCAGGATTGGCAAGATGCCTTGGGTTGGGATCATGTGGTTGATGTCCAATTGGTGGTCAATGATCTGCCTGGGAGCCAACTGGGTGAGGCCCAACTGGTTCAGTTGGATGCCGAGGGGCTGCCCGCCAAGGGGATCGTTACCATTGACAACGATGGTGCGGGCCTCGGTTGGTCTTCCGACTTGGTGGGTGGGCCGTCCGATGGTCAATACGACCTTTACACGGTGATCCTGCACGAACTGGGGCATGTCTTTGGCTTCATGCAGCAGTACTCCGGTTTCGGGGGCAACATTGTTACCGATGCCTTTGGCGGCAAGGATTACTACGGACACGACTTCATCGCCAAACTAGATGCCGCCGGACAGCACCTGGACGAGGTCGCTCATCCGGGCGATGTGATGAACGCCACGCTCGATCCGGGCGTCCGCAAGACGATCTCCGACTTGAACGTGCAGATTCTGCTGGCCGCTTACGACAACGCCAGCGGAGCGACGTTCAACTCCTCGACCGCCGCCTTGCACGCCATGTCAGTACCGACAGTCGGCAACGGGGAGTCGGAAGCGATTTCCGCGACGACCTCGGCCACGACCGTTTCACCCTCGGGGCCGATTGCTTCCGAGTTTGTCATGGGCGAAATCGCGGAACTGACTTCGGTCAGCGGCCGGACCGGAACCGCGGTGGTCATGCCGGAGATGCTGAGCTCGAAGCTACAGCAGAATGGCTTGCGAGTTCATACGCGGAGCACCTTCGAAAGTGTGAACCGGCGGGACGACATCGATTCCGCGGTGGCCGAACTCGACTTTAACGATGTTTCGAGCCTGCTCGGTGCGACGGAGGACTCCACGGAGTTTGAAGTTGCTCGGACTGCGGACGCTGATGACGACCTGGACGATTTGTTCGCCACTTGGGGTGAGGATCAGGTCTAATCGCGACGGAAGTTTAATCCACCCACTCGCGCTGGCTTGGTTCAGTGTTCCCGGTTGAACCAAGCTCAGCTCACGAGAGCGAAAACACCACGTTGCAAGACGTGGTGTTTTCGTGTTGTGGGGGTTCGGATTGTTTTAGCCACAGAGGGCACAGAGGAGAAGATGGATGAAATATCTCTCTGTGACCTCGGTGCCCTCTGTGGCTAAATCCGTTTCCGGAAGAGGCGTTGCCGAACTCCAAGCCAACTCCACCTAAATTCGTCTCGATGGATGGCGGTGTGAGAAAGCGAGGTCCCCACTTTTCAGTTGGTGGCGTGGATGTTAGCCTTGCGGCAGAACAGTGCCCGGCAAATCGCCGGATGATCTCGTCCCAGCGATGACTTCCCCCACCCGAATATCGATCGATTGCAAGGAGTGCCCCCATGCCGGACCTGGAAATCCAAGTCGAGGCCTGCCGTGGCCGTCAGCGGCGTTTATTGGAAGCGCTAGGTGAAAAACAGCTCGACGCCTTTGTCGTGACGCAAACCGAGCATGTCCAGTGGTTGGCTGGTCCTCGTTTCGCTTGGACCTACAGTCCCGCCGCCGTGTTATTCGCCGATGGCGCGCTAACCCTGGTCGCCCCCAACGAACCGCCCGCCGTGGCCGCCGCGGACGAAGTCCGGACCTACGAGGCCCAGTGGCTCTGCACCTTGCGCAACGACCAACGGGCCGCTTCCAGCGAAGTCGTGCGGTCGATCCTGCGTGACCGTCCCGATGCGAAGCGGTTGGGGGTGGAGTTCTCCTCGTTTCCACAGCACCTAGCGGGAAGTCTGGACGCGGACTTGGCCGATATCGAACCGACGCTCTACCGACTCCGCCGCCGCAAGGACGCCGATGAACTGGCGCGGATTCAAATGGCGATTTCCGCGACCGAGCAAATGTATCTGAAGGCGAGAGAGATGATTCGGCCCGGGGTGAATGAGTTGGATGTCTTCAACGAATTGCAGTCGACCGCCGTGCGGCAATTTGGTGAGTACCTGACCGGCACCGGGAACGATTATGCGTGTGGCGAGAAGGGTGGCCCCGCGCGGGACCGGCGAATCGAGGATGGCGAGCTTTACACGTTGGACCTGGGGCCCGCGTATCGCGGTTACTTCGCCGACAACTCCCGCTCCATCGCCGTGAACGGGAAGCCGACCGACATCCAACTGGAGGCGTGGCACAAGGTGATGGAGGTGTTCACGTTGGTCGAATCAAGCGTCAAACCAGGCGTCAGTTGCAAGCAACTGTTCCACCAGGTGGACGACCTATTGGCCGAAGCGAAGGTGGGAGTATTCGACCATCACCTGGGTCATGGCATCGGGCTGTATCCGCACGAGGCCCCGCATCTCAATTCCCAATGGGATGACGTCTTCGAAGAGGGAGATGTCTTCACTTGCGAGCCTGGCTTGTACGCCCCGGAACTGCGGTTTGGGATGCGGCTGGAGAACAATTATCTGGTGACCGCCGATGGGGTGGAGAATCTTTCCCCCTTCATGATGGAGCTGGCGTAAGCGTCGCTAGTTCAAGCTGGGATCGTCCGGCATGTTTTTTAGGTGGAGCGAGTCTTGGATGATGGAGGCACCGACATTGCCGGTGACCATTTTCCAGAGATTATCGCAGTCGAGTTCGAAGATATGCTTGGGCTGAGCTGGCAAGGTAAGCCAGCCCCCCACTTCCATCTCCGCTTCCAATTGCTGAGCACCCCAGCCGGAATAGCCCAAGAACAGCCGATACGGCTGGCGTCGGTCATGCACGATCGATTCCAGGTGGTCCTTGTCGGTGGCGAAATAGACCCCGGGGACCGGCTCAATCTCGCCATGCTCGGGAACCGTATGGACCGCCATCAACGGCCCTTGGACCGGGCCGCCGAGGTAAACCGGCGTGGTGTCGTCGACCGTCTCATGAGAGACCTGCTCCCAGATCTGAGCCACTGTGATCTCCGAAGGGCGGGTCAGGACCAGTCCCAAAGCGCCATCCTCGTCATGCTGGATCATGAGGACGACGGTTCGGTTGAAATTCGGATCGGGCAGATAAGGGGATGCGATCAGCAGTTTACCGGCCAGATATTCCATGGTTACCAACTCGGGGGGAAGACGTTTTTAGTGCGCCTAACATAACTCAACAAGGAACGCCTTACACGAGGGAATCAGGCATGTGAGCGAGGTTAGGGATCGTTAAACACTACCGACCGGCGTGTGGCAATCGATCATCCGAATCAGTGGGGTGGCCCAGCTTGCCACACGCATCCGCCCCAAGACCAGCCCACGCCAAATCCAACTAGCAAATGCTTTGAGTTGGGCGTAAGGCGTTGTTGGCGGCGAAGGTCGTGGATCAGAATCGGGATGGTGGCCGAGACCGTGTTGCCGTAGTTTTCCAAGGCGATCGGCATCCGCTGTTCGTCGACGCCCAACCGCTCTTGAAGCTGTTCCAGCATTTTACGCGTTGCTTGATGGAAGAGATAGAGATCGATCTCCGCTTCGGGGATCTCGGCCGCGGCCAGGATATTCGCGACCAATTGCGGAATCGCCCCCACGGTGAAGCTGATCAGGCTGGGGCCATCCATGTAGAGGCGACTGTCCCACCGTTTACGATGTCGCGGTTGATGAGCATCCTCGGCGGGACGCGCACCCCCGTCGGTCACCATCAAGGTATCGGCCCCGCTGCCATCGGTGCCAAACTGGAAACCTGACAAAGTTGGCTCGTCCCTGGCCTCAATCAAAGTGGCGGCGGCCCCATCGCCAAAAATCGTCCGCAAGCTGCGGTCGTCCGGATCGATGTACTTGGAATAGGTCTCGGCCGTGATAAACAGCACGCGGCGGGCGACTCCGGTCCGAATCAGGCCATCGGCTAGCGAGAGCCCATAGATGAACCCGGAGCAGCCAAGGTTGAAGTCCAAGGCACCGCAGGAGGTGGGCAGACCGAGACGCTGCTGCAAGAGGCAAGCGGTGGTAGGAAGTGGGTAATCGGGCGTTTGGGTACAAAAGAGCAGGAAATCAATCGAAGCGGGATCGATATCATGCTCGTGAAACAGCCGATTCGCCGCTTCGAATCCGAGATCCGAGGCGCATTGACCTGGCGCGGCGATATGACGCTGCATGATGCCGGTCTTCGCCTGGATCAGGTTCATGTCCCAACTGGGGTTTTCTTCTTGAAGCTGCTGATTGGTTTCAACTCGCTCTGGAAGATAGATGGAAATGGGCCCGAGGAAAGCGTATTTCACGTACCTTGCTCTTGATCTGGTATTTTTAGTGCGCCCAACTTAACCCAATAAACAACGATTTTCCCGAGGGAATTAGGCCGATGAGTGAGGTGTATGTTAGGGGTTCTCAAAATCGACGCCGGAAAAGCTCGCCTCGGCTCCGCTGGAGGGTCATCGCTTGCGGCCCGGTCTTCTGCCGTAAATGGTTTAGAAACCAGAGCTTATCAATTCTTTCGGATTGGCGGAACCCAGACTAGGAAAATCGGATTCTGTTCTTGGCCGGAGAGGTAGGTAAAGGGCGGGGTTGTACGGCGTGAGATCAGAGGCAGGCGGAAACCCCGCACCCTTAATGGTTCCCGGGGTTTGCTTTAACTTGTTATTAATTAACAGGTTGCGTGCGGAATTCGGCCAGCTCGTTGGCCGATTACTCCTGGCAGCAGGGGCAAACTTCCGGGACAAAGATCGTGAGCGTCGCGGAATACGCGGTCGCTTCAAATCCCTCTCCACTGGCTTCCGGTTCTCGGTGATGGACCACCGCGAGGTATTGGTCGCCGGTTTTCGGAGTAAAGCTGGCTCGGCCTTCCTCGTCGGTCTTGCGCTCGTAGTTTTCATCGAAGCCCTCTTTCAGCGTCTCGCTGCGAGGAACGAAGGACACAGTGGCTCCCGCGAGTGGCTTCCCATGCAGCAGCAGTTGAACCGCGATCTCCTGGCCAGGCCCCATCGGCGTAACCGGATTGAGCGTGGGGACGAGTTCGAGGGGGTGGCCGAGCGGCTTCTCGAATCCAGGGGAAGTGAAGCTGACGTTATCCAGGCTGTCGCTGACAACGAAGTAGGTCTTCCCGCTCTTCAAGGCTCGGATCGCCTTGCCGTGGTTCACCACCTTATCCAAGGTGTGGACCGCCAGGTACAAGCCCGGCTCCGCACCGACGAACTTGGCTTTCCAGTAGCCTTCCTTGGGGGCATAGCCGGTATCGACAACGCTCGGCTTGAGATCGTAATCTTGGCCGTTGGGAGCGATCACGCTGAGCGTACACGACTCCAGGTCGATCTTGCTGGCAAGCTTGAAGTCGCGGTGATCGTTGCCGTGATTGCCCAGTTTGAGATCGACGTAAATCGCATCGCCGGTCCGGACCAGGTTGGTGTTGGTCTCGACCCAGGTATCGTGGGCCAAGCTGGGGGACGTTAGGAGGGCAAGGGTCAGCAGAGTTCGCAGAATCATGTTTGAATATCACTTTCGTTCTGAGGTGAATTTGTTGAAATTGAACCCTTTAGTTTAATAGGAACCGAGGACTTCGCGGCCCGCTTTGGTTCCCAGTGCCCGCCAAGTTGGTAGGTCGATGGTTTCCGGTATGAAACGAACCGAGCCGTCCCCCAGCGCTGCTTGGGCACCACCGGGATGAAAGCTTCGCGCGGCGAACCAGCCAAAACCGTTTCGCATGACGTCAGGCGATTTGATATTGGGAGGTGCATAGGTGTTGAAGCTGGAGGTATGTTCACGACCCCAGATCCAAGCTCCGGCCCGAAAGCCGCTCCACTGCGACACACTCGACGCAATGGCGACCAAGTCGGGATTGTGTCCCGGCTCGCCGGTAAAGCCCTCCCCTGCCCCGCCCATTCCGCCACCGCCAAACTGGGCCATTTGGCGCCGTCGGTCCTGTGGTTCGGGGTCGGTTGAATCGATTCCGGATCCGAGCAACGCTTCGGAAAGGACCACCGTGTTGGACGATCCATCGATCATGTCGCGAAAACCAGTGGCGGAATTCCACCAAAACATTCCGTCGGTCGCGGCGCGGGTATCGTAGTTGGTATCGATCCCGGAGCCGGTGCAGACGACATAGTTGGTCCCGGCAAAGGCCTGGCCAGCGGCGCTGCTGTGGTTTTCGAAGATCGGGGACTGCCCATCGCTAGGGCACAACAGTAGCGGTATCGCCTGTCCGGCAACCTGAGTGTGAACCGGGTTGAGGGCCTGGGACCCACCGGAACCCAACATCAGCGGATGCCGGAAGTCGATCAGGTCTTGAAGATTTCCTTGTTCAATGAACGGAAGCAGCTTGGCCTGCACGGAAAACCCGTAGCTGCTGCTATCGGGCAAGCCGGGGAAGACACGGTAGGTGCTTTCGTAGTTGTGCAATGCGAGTCCCAATTGCTTGAGGTGGTTGCCGCATTGCATCCGCCTAGCTGCTTCTCTGGCTTGTTGCACCGCCGGCAAGAGCAAAGCGACCAACACGCCAATGATGGCGATGACCACTAGAAGCTCGACCAGCGTAAAGCCTGGTTTGGGTTTCATGATTGATTCGTTTCACGATTTGAGACTAATCCAAGGGGTGAATGATTGATGGCCGGCGGCCGATCTGTGGCCGCGGCGGATTTTGTTTTGAAACAGTCACCAAGCCCAAGGTCCCGACGCGCCCACGCAGCCCTCAAGGACTTCTCATTGAGGAGCGAGCCGTCCCGACGGCGCGTGAGCGCGTCGGTGCCTCAGGCTGGAGGCCATTGCGATCGTGGGGAGATCGTTTCGAGGGAAACAACCCACGCAACCCGTGATCGGGCGCGATCAAGTTGTTCCACGAAAATCGCTTACGAGAGAGTCGGCCGTGGTCGCGGCGGAGGCGTGTCGGGCGGAGAGAGCCAAGAGAGTGGGCAGCGAATCGCTGCAATACAGAGCGGATCTTGAGTGGGCAAATCCCACAAGGCACACGACGAAAGTGGCGGGCAAATCGGGGCGTAGAACATCGTCACGCTGTCGAGCCCTTGGCATTGCAGGGCGTTGGCCAGGGAAAGTCGACTAGCGGGTGAGGATGGTTCTTCATTCTTTGGCTGATCGCCGCAGCAGAGTTTTTCGGCGGGCTCGGCGACAATCACCGGGGGGGACTCGCAGGAATCGCCCGAGCAGCCACCGCAGCCCGAACGCTGAGGCTGGGCGAATGTTTTGCTGCAACAGAATTCAGCCGGGAAAATCAGGGGCTTGGTTGGGGCTTCCGCTTGGGCCCTCTGGATAACAAACGCAGGTGGGGTGACTCCGTTTTTCGCGGCCCAAGCCAGTTTTTCTCGGTCGGTATGGCAACAGCATTTTTGCCAGCAACTGGCGGCGTCTCGGCAACCGCAACGGGAGTGCTGGCAGGGAAATGGTTGGCTGAGATCCTTTTCCTGGGATAACGTCGCCGGCGGAATGGGAATGGAGAGCCCGGTCCCGATGGCCAGCAGGCATGGGATCAATAGCCACGCGACAAGACGTCGCGGGAGAGGAGCTTCGGTTTGCCAGTTGCGATAACGCACTTGCGGTGGCCAAGATCCTCAGTAGCTGGCAACGCACAAACGCCACGATTGGCGGTGCCGAATGCCAGGTGAAACAATTAAGATCTGTATGGCTCGCTCCTCAACGAGCTTTCGTTATAGTCCGCTCGGATTTGGGAATCAAGGGACGGATGGGGATTTAGGCGAGGCGGGTAGAAGCTGCCATATGGCAGAAAATCGATGATGTTTCCTGGTTCACACTGCCGATGAATTTTCTTACATCGATCATTTTCAATGCCATCTGCGCGTCGTTTTGAAGGGAATCAAAATTGGCTGCCGGTCGCTACATTCGTTTTCTTGTTCAGGCCTATTTCTCGCAGCCGAAGCATCAGCGCGAGATCTACCACTGGATCCGCGCCAATGCCCCGGTCCTGAGGATCGCGGAGATCGGGATCGGGGATGCCAGTCGGGCCAGCCAGATGATTCAGTTTGCCAAGCTGTACGCCGAAGAGGGGCAAATCGACTACCTCGGAATCGACATGTTTGAAGGACGCCCAAATCAGGATGGCGTGCCGCTGAAAACCGCCCACAAGCTGCTGCATTCGCTCGGGGCAAAGGCCAAACTGGTACCGGGAGATGCCGCGATGGCGTTGCCACGGGTTGCCAATGGATTCAGTCAGGTCGATCTGCTGATCATCTCGGCCGACCAAGACACCGACGGCGTCCGCTCCGCCCTCTCGTGGGTCCCCCGGATGCTGCATGAGAAAAGTTTGGTCCTGTGGGAAGTCAAGGATGCGGCGACAAGCACGTTGACCTATCAACGTCTGACGATGGGGCAAGTCGCCGAACTCGCACGGCCGGTAATGGCCAGGGCCGCGTAGGGAATTGCCCTGCCGAACCCCAAAACATTATCCCGCAGTCCTTCCGGCAGCCCAATCGGGCTGTCGGTGCTGCTGACAGCTAGCTTGGGCAGACCAACTTCTGCCGCCGTTTGGATTATTTTGGAGCCAAAACTCGATTTGGCGTTATTTCTAGTATCGGCCACGGCATTCTCGGTCTACCAACATAGACCGCCGGTCGAATGAGCTTCGTTAAGTGACCTCTGTGAACATTCGGCATCCAATCGGGGAAGGTGCGGGGGCTTGCCCAAAATTTGTCCGCACCAGCAAGAACCTTTGCTGGCAATTGTTCGTCTCATTGGGAAGTTGGCCGATTGCCACCCCCCGGGGTAGGCCAGCGGGGGCTCGCCACTTGGATCGTGGCGGTAAATTGGAGAGATCGGATTCTTTTCAAGATTCCCAATCGCTAGGCAAACGTGCTAATATGTTGCATGTCCGGGAGGTTGGCTCCTTGCAAAGTGATCCCGGAGACAAACAGATACGGTATCCCATGAAATCTCCAGGCCAAGATAAATCGAACGGCCGCCACTTCGAGGAAACGGTCATTGCGCCCCGTCCGTCGGAAACCACACCGGACGGCCATCTGGTCGCCTTGGTGGAAGGAACGGGGCCGCATTATTCCCGCGTAACCCAATCGCTGTTGCGACTTCGGTTGCGTTTGGCCAGCGTCGCGCTTTGTGGTGCGTTTTTGGCCTATTTGATCTGGCACGGCCTCCGGTACGGCAGTGGCGACCCCGATGCGAATGGTTATATTCTGGCTTTCCATTCCCTGTTGGTCTTCATTTTAGGCCTGTCGGGGTTCATGTTATGCCCTAAATGCGACCCTCGTCGCAGTTTGCTGCGAATCCAAGAGTTGGTGATCTTCGGTTTGCCGGCGATCTTTCTGACGGTCGTGCAGTATCGCGCTTTGGGATTGTGTGTGGCGGAGTTTGGTATGATCCAAAACCCGACACCCGCGTGGTTGATGCTGATTTTCACGTATGCCCTGTTCATCCCCAACACTTGGCAAAGGGCCTCGGTGGTGATTGGGGCGATGGCCCTGGCCCCGATTGCGATGATCAGCAGCCGTTGGTTGTTCGATTCCCAGTGCTCAATCGTGCTCGCCAACCACCCGCATGTCATGGCCGAAGTGACCTTGACCATGCTGCTGGGCGGGGGGATCGCGGTGTTGGGGCTCTTTACGATCGGCGTGCTTCGCTCCGAAGCGTTTCAGGCCAAGCGCATGGGTCAGTACCACCTGCGGCGGCTGATTGGCTCCGGCGGGATGGGAGAGGTCTACTTGGCAGAGCACTCGCTGATGAAGCGACCTTGCGCCATTAAGGTCATTCGCCCGGAAAAGGCAGGCGATCAAAACGTGCTGGCCCGATTCGAGCGGGAAGTCCATTCCTCGTCGAAACTGTCGCACTGGAACAATATCGACATCTACGATTACGGACGCACCGAGGATGGCACCTTCTTCTACGTGATGGAGTTCCTGCCGGGGCTGAACATCGCGGATTTGGTCCGGCGGTTTGGTCCGTTGCCCAGTGGTAGGGCAATCCACCTGTTGCGGCAAGTTTGCGATGCCTTAAACGAGGCCCACAGCTTCGGGTTGGTCCATCGAGATATCAAACCGGCGAATGTCTTCGCAGCCCACCGAGGGGGTTACTACGATGTCGCCAAGTTGCTCGATTTCGGATTGGCCAAACCGATTACGGCCACCGACGACACCCATTTGACCCAGGATGGGATGATTACCGGGTCTCCCCTGTTTATGTCGCCGGAGCAGGCTTCTGGGGATTCGGAGCCGGATGCGCGGAGTGATATCTACTCACTGGGGGTGGTTGCGTATTTCATGCTGGCCGGACAACCACCGTTCAATTACGAACGTCCGATCAAGGTGATCATGGCCCACACCCATGAAAAGCCGGTCCCCCCCTCGGAGTTGGTGGAGTCCATTCCAATCGATCTGGAATCGGTGGTCATGCGGTGCTTGGCGAAGGATCCGGCCGATCGATTCCAGAATATCGGCGAAGTGATTCAGGCCTTAGATGCGTGCGACGACGCTGGCACCTGGACCCGTGAAGACGCGAGTCTCTGGTGGACGGAGAATGAGACGATGGATGACCTTCTCGCGGACGGCACCCTGCAGTCCGAACCGGAAGCCGTGCCGCGGTAAGCCGAAGTTACGGCCCCTCTCCTGCGAAAGGGGGTAACCGGCGCTGCGCCGTGCGAAATTCTCGGAAGCGAGGAGGTTTTCAATATCCATGCCCCGTTATTTGCGGTTGGACATTGCGTTAAAAAATGGACGCTTGCTGAAGATTTTTTTAGCCACAGAGCACACAGAGGTCACAGAGAGGGAGGTGAGCCTTTTGCCCATCGGGGAGCGGCGCGATGCTCAAGGCCCGCATTCGGATGGATGGGAACATTCTTTTGTTCAACTTGGGGGGGAGTCACCCTTGGTGTGGACGATCGCAAGTAAATCTCTCTGTGACCTCTGTGTGCTCTGTGGCTAATCTTATTTTGATAAAGGTTTGGGGATCGTTGCCAGCCATTAGG
>JBBDIM010000145.1:0-18119 GCA_040880405.1 Pirellulaceae bacterium
ACCAAATTGGCAGACCGATAGCGCCGCAGGGTCAAAGTGCAAGCGGCGTGCCAAGCGATTGATAATAGGTTGCAACGCGTTTTATGGAAAAGAGTTAGGGCCTGTGGAATTTCTCGCGGAAGCCCGCTTGTTCGGCCGAGACGCTTGCTTTGCCAATATGGCAGGGAAGGCGGGCGTTCCACTAAGTAGTGGGGGGCGACTCTTCGTAGCCACGCTCGCGTAGAGCGTGGGGCCCCGCCTGCGTCCGGGTGCCATGCCCACGCCCTCCAACGTGGGCATGCGAACTGCGAGATGTTTCTGTCATTTCCGTGACGTCCGGACGCCGACTCGGTTTCAACCAGACGATATTACCGTTGCGACTGCTGCCCCTAGCGAATTGTCCGGCATGTGGGAACTACCAAAACGTTCAATCGACGATGCGTTGGTGGTTTGCCGTTTCGCTGGTTGTTGATTTAGTTGCCGATGGAACACGAACCCGCCCAAACATGCCCACGTTGGAGGGCGTGGGCATGGCACCCAATGCCCTGTCAGGTGTATGGCATCGGTAAATTCAGGCTGAAGGGACCACTGCCTTACCACTTCCAGTTGCTTGTGATGTCCGGATTGACCATGCTTCGCTTGGGGACCTTCCCTTGGAACAAATCCACGATGTTGAGCGCGGCGTGCTCCGCCATTTCCCGTTCCGATTGCAGGTCCATGCCTCCCATGTGCGGCGCGAAGATTACTTGGGGCAGGCCTAGCAGCGGGTTATCGGGCCGGGGTGGTTCCTGTTTGAGGACATCGAGCCCCGCGCCCCGCAGGTGCCCCGTGCGGAGGGCCTCGAACAACGCTTCTTCATCAACCAATCCGCCCCGAGCTGTGTTGATCAGTACCGCGCCTGGTTTCATCCGGGCCAGGCTTTCGGCGTTGATGATATCGGTGGTTTCCGGGGTGCAGGGGGCATGCAGGCTCAGGATATCGGACTGGGTGAACAGCTCGTCCAGCGTCACGATCTCCGCGTGATCACTCGACGTATGAACCGGATCGTAGGCGATGACCCTTGTGCCCAGCAGTTTCATCGTCTTGGCAACCGCCGTCCCGATGACGCCAAGCCCCAAAATTCCAAACGTCTTTCCCGCCAATCTCGGTTGGCAAACCCGGTCCCAATGCCCTTCACGAACTAAACGGTCGCGGTGGACGACATCGCGGTAGATCGCCAAGGCGAAAGTCAAAGTCTGCTCCACCGCGCTATCATGAACCACGCCAGGTGTTCGGGTCACGGCGATTCCCAAGTCGGTGGCGGCGGCGAAGTCGACCGAATCGAACCCCACCCCGGCCCGAGAAATCACCCTTAGGTTGCTCGCGGCCATCACCTCACGGGTATAGGGCTCGGTGCTGGCCAACACCGCCTGGCAATCCCCTAAGGCTTCAATCAGAACTTGAGGATCGTTTAGGGGGAGCGTCGGATCGATAAACCGAACCTCAAAACCCGCCTCGACCAAAATCGGGTAGTAGGAAAAATGCTGGAATTGGAAATGAGACGGGGTAATCGCGACGCTCGGCATGGTTTCTCCGAAGAAGTAGGGAAGGGGGGCGGGATGCTGCTTGACGAAGATAGGCCGTTTGGAAACGCGATTTTAGCGGAGCCTGGGCGGCCCGATCCTTTCCAGGCCGCGCCGCATCCTCTAAAATCATGGGACTCAAACAAGGCTCCATTCAAGCAAATAGGCCCGGATAAACAACCCGGGCTTACCTTGCTCCTTTGAAAAACAGGATTGCCGGTGACCACAAGCAACAAGATTCACATCGTCGGGATCGGCGACGACGGCTTCGACGGTCTGACCAGTAACGCCACGCGCGTACTGGGAGACGCCGAGGTAATCATCGGCGCGAATAACGTGCTAGGGCATGTCGCCAAACTCGGGGCGGAAAAGGTACCAACGAGCGGCAGTCTCGATAGCACCCTGGCGATCCTGGAAGAGTATCAAGACCGCAAGGTGGTGTTGCTGACCAGTGGCGACCCACTGTTCTACGGCATCGCGCGGTTCCTGTGCGATAAGTTAGGGAAAGACCGCTTCGAGGTCCTCCCGCATGTCAGCAGCATGCAGTTGGCGTTTGCCCGGATCAAGGAAAATTGGGACGAGGCGTTCCTGGCGAACCTCGCCAACCAGCCACTAGAGCGAGTCATTCAGGCCTCGCGCTTTTCTGAGAAAGTGGGACTGTTCACCACCGAAGAAGTTCCGCCGCGGGAAGTGGCCCAGCGGTTTTTGGATCAGCAGATCGACTATTTTCAGGCCTTCGTCTGCGAAAACCTCGGCTCTCCCAACGAGCGGGTCACCCCCGGCAGCCTCCGCGAAATCGCCGAGCAGACATTCGGCCCGCTGAATGTGATGATTTTGGTCCGCCATCCCGATATTCCGGATCGGCCGCTGGAACTGGTCGGCAAGCGGTTGTTCGGCAACCCGGACGAGGTGTTTCGTCAATCGAAACCGAAACGGGGTTTGCTGACCACCTCGGAAGTTCGCTGCGTGGCCCTCTCGCAGTTGGACTTGGGAACTTCCAGCGTGATGTGGGATGTGGGTGCGGGTACCGGATCGGTTTCGATCGAAGCGGCGATGCTTTCTCCCGGCGGAACGATCTACGCGATCGAGATGGACCCCGAAGACCACAACCTGATGCGGGCCAACGTCGATTCGTTTGGCGTGACCAACGTGAAAGCGATCCTTGGCACCGCACCGGACGCGTGGAGTGAACTGCCGGACCCCGATTGCATATTCATCGGCGGTACCGGCCGACATGTGGGTGGAATCTGCGAACACGCCTTCACGCGGCTCAAGCCGGGTGGGCGGATCGTCGTCAACATCGGCAGCATCGAGAACCTGGCTCAAATCCACGGCATGCTGCACGCCCAATGCGAAGACGCCAAGGTGACGATGCTCAACATCGCCCATGGCGCGTTTCAGTTAGAGCGGCACCGGTTCGAGGCCGCTAATCCGACGTTTTTGGTGAGTGCCCGAAAACCGCTCAAGCCGCTGACGTAATTTCGCACCGCGATCCACCTGATCGGAAAGTTAAGCTTGCCTGTGAATGATCTGCCCACTGAGTACCCACAGCTCGACGTAATCGCCGTTGGGGCCCATCCGGATGATGTCGAGATCGCTTGCGGTGGGTCGCTCGCGAAACTAAGCCAGCTTGGCTACAAGGTCGGAATCATCGACCTGACCGACGGTGAGCCGACCCCCTTGAGCGCCGGCCCGCACGTTCGTCTGAAAGAGGCGGAAGAGGCCGCCGCGAAACTGGGCGTGGCCCTGCGAGTTACGTTGGACCTGCCGAATCGGCGGTTGTTCGATTGTTTCGAGGCTCGGGTCGCCTTGGCCAAGGAGTTTCGCAAGTATCGGCCGAAACTGGTGATCGGCTTCGGCGACAAAACGCCGCTCGCCTCGCCTGACCATTGGCAAGCGATGCTGATTACCGATGCGGCCGTTTTCTACTCGCGGCTGACCAAGTGGGACGACTATTTCGATGGTCTGCCGGTCCACACCATTCCGCGGCAACTGTACTACAAGATCGCGTTCGAGCCGATCCACAAACCGGATGCCCCTGGCAGTTTTGTGATGGACATCACCGATTGCCTGGAGGCGAAGCTGGAAAGTATCCGCTGCTACCAAACGCAGTTTCCGCCAGCGAAAGAACACGTGTACGAGCGCGTTCGTGGCGCGGCGATCTACCTGGGAGCCTTAGCCGGTTACGGGGCGGGGGAAATTTTCTTCACCACGCGCACCATCGGCACGCCCGACATGATGCAGCTTCTGTTTGGCGAGGGGACGCACAAGTTACCGTAGCGAGTGAAAAAGGGGTCAGGACTCTTTTTAGCGACCCGTTAACCATTTGTGAACGCCCACCTAAAAAGAGTCCTGACCCCTTTTTCACGGCCACCCTCGCTCGGTTGGCCCCATAGGCACGTTTTAACACGGTCCAATTTTAAGCCAGCCCGCGATGAGCCTTCAACAGGTCCCAGGTCTCTTGGATGTCGCGGGGGATTTCTGCTGTGAATTCCAACCGCTCGCCGGTTGCCGGATGGGTGAATCCGAGTCTTCTGGCGTGCAGCGCCGTTCTGCCGAGGACGACAATGGGAGAATCGCTGCCGGCGATTTCCCCCTCGGTGATTTTTGCGCGGCCGCCATATTGTCGATCGCATAGCACCGGATGGTGCGCGTGCATCAGATGGACGCGGATCTGATGGGTGCGGCCTGTCTTGGGAAGCACCTTCAGCGCCGCGAAACCCTCGTATCGCTCCAGGACTTCGAAAAAGGTTTGGGCCGATTTGCCCTCGGGGCAGTCGCGGAGAATCGTCATCCGCTCGCGGACCTTGTGATGCGGCCCGATCGGTTCGTCGATCAGATCTCGGTCGCGGTCTGGCACCCCGGCCACCAAGGCGAAATATTCTTTCTCCATAGTTCGGTTGGCGAACTGGGCGGTGAGTAGTTCGTGGGCGTGGTTCGTCTTGGCGATCACCAACACGCCACTGGTGTCGCGATCCAACCGGTGAACGATCCCGGGGCGTTGGTTGCCGCCGATATCGCTGAGGTTGGAAAACCGCGCGAGCAAAGCGGCGGTCAGTGTTCCTTCCCAATGCCCCTTGCCGGGATGGGTAACCATGCCGGCCGGTTTGTTGATGATGGCCAAGTGATCGTCTTCAAACAGGACTTTGAGGTCGACTCGTTCGGCCCGCTGGGTGTCCGGCTTCGGGATGAGGATGGGGGTCTCGATCAAATCCCCTTCCCGCAGTTTGTAGGAGGCTTTTACCGTGGCTCCGTTCACCAACGCCTCCCCCCGCTGGAGCACCTCGCGGACTTGCGATCGGGCGACCCCTGGAAAATGATCGGCGAGCGTCACGTCGATCCGCCGGCCAATGTCCTCGGGCTGGGTTTCGTATTGCATGGACTGTGCTGCGATTCCTAGGGAAAAGGGGACTCCAAAGAAAAAGACGATCCCAGAAGCCTCTGGAATCGTCCCTGATTTATTGATCGGCCCGATGGATTCCGCCGGGATATTTTCCGACGACGACCTAGCTGTCGGAAGACTCTTCTTCCGCGGGCGGTGCTGGCTCTTCCGGTTCCGTGGACTCCGGTTCGGCAGTTTCCGGTTCAGGGGATGGTTCCACTTCAGGCGTCTCCGTCGGTTCCGGAGCAGGTTCTTCGCCGGGGGCTGGGTCTTCGGTTGGGGCGGGAGCTTCCGTTTCCGGCGAAGCTGGTTCCGCCGGTGTGGTTCCACTTTCCTCAATAACTCCTGGGGTCATGTCCGCCGCGGGAGGATTTCCGCTGGGCGAGAGCCCTTCCAGGTTGATTGAGGGTTCGAACAGTGGCTTGTCATCCTCCGGTGGCGAAGTCGGGTCCAACAAGTTTTGGCCTGGGTCATCCAAGCCGGGGAATGGCTGCCCTGGTCCGAAACCGCTCGGCATCCGAGATTCGCTTTCGGCGGCAAGCGCCGCAAAATCCTGCTGGCGATACCAGGCATAAAATCCGTCCGGCCCAACAACTTCCGGATCATTCAGCCACTCGACCCGCCGTTCGGCCATCCGCGACATTTCCGAATCGGGCCACTCTTCGACGATTCGCTGGTAGGTTTTGCGTCCTTGTTCCAAGGCCTCGTCGGTCGCCTGCAATTCGTAGGCGATCCCCAAATGCCACATCGCTTTTTGCTTGAGAATGTCATGCTGGGCGGCTTTCTCGACCCTCTGAAATAGGTCGATCGCGCGTTGGATCTCGATTTTGCCCGCTTCGGGGTCGGTGAAGGCCTTGTCGCTGGCGTCGGCTAGTTGCTGTTCGCCGGCCAACTGAGCGGCCCACAAACCGGCCGGTTTGTCGCCCGATTGTTCGGCGAGTTCGGATAGTTGTGCCGTCGCTGCCTGCCGTTTGACGTCGTCTTCGCCGGCTCGGAACGTGTCATCCAGGGCCACGTACAGTGAATTCCACTCCGGAGAGCGGGCGACTCCCGGATCGGCGCTGACAATCACATAGGCGATCACGCCGACCACCAGCAGAATGATGCCCCCCAGAATGAGCTTGGCGTAGGGGCGAGTCGTCTCAATTGCCTGCTCCAGCATGTGAGCCAACTCGTTTTCCTTCAATTCGTGGCGTTGTTCCGACTTCATCGCACCGGTTTCTCGCTGGCGGGACTGCAAATAATGTCACTAACCCGGTATTTACCAAACGGTTAGGGGGAAGCCGCAAGTATACGCGGGGAGTCGGAAAACCGTCAAGACCGACACCTTGCCGCCGTATCGGGCCTTCGGAGGGATATTCGACGCCGACCATCGCCTCTTCGCGGGGGGCCGCGAATTCCTTAGCAATGCGTCATACTGGCGATTACGGTAAAAAAATGCTTAGCGTGGATCTGCCTCGCGCAAGCTTTGTCGGCACGAAGGATTGAGAGCATGTTCCGAACTTCGCTAATTTGTGCTTTGCTCATCATCGTCCCTGGGACGACACATGCTGAGGAAACCCTCTCCGCCGCGGATCGGACGTTCTTCGAAACCAAAATCCGGCCGGTCCTGGTAAACCAATGCTACGAATGCCACTCCGCCGAGTCGGGCGCGGCGGAGGGTGGGTTACGGTTGGATACTCATTCCGCGGTTCTGGAAGGGGGAGGTCGTGGACCGGCGGTCGTTCCAGGGAAACCGGAGGAAAGTTGGCTGTTGACCTCGATCGCCCATGGCGATGCGGATCTGAAAATGCCTCCGAAAAAGCCGCAACTATCGGCCGAGGTTATTGCCGATTTTTCGCGCTGGATCGCCATGGGTGCCCCTGATCCGCGAGTCGACGACATGACGCCTGGAGGCCAAGCCTGGGAAACGGTGGATGGGGACTTCTGGGCATACCAGCCTCCCAAGGCGGCGGAGCCACCCAAGGTCGACGATGCCACGTGGAGCCGGAGTTGGATTGATCCATTCATTCTCGCCCGGCTGGAAGAAGAAAAACTTTCCCCCTCGCCCGAGGCGGAGCCATCGGTTCTCCTGCGGCGGGTCTATTTCGACCTGATTGGATTGCCCCCTTCGCCGGAGGAACTGGACCGGTTTGTGAAGCGGATTGAAGCGGATGGAATCGAGACAGCGCTCGCCGCCGTGGTCGACGGCTTGCTCGACTCACCCCGATTTGGTGAGCGATGGGGTCGGCACTGGTTGGATGTCGCGCGGTTCGGCGAGTCGAGCGGGACCGAGGCGAATATCTCGTTCCCCTATGCCTGGCGATATCGCGATTATGTGATCGATCGGGTCAACGAGGATTTACCCTTCAACCAATTCCTGACCGAGCAAATCGCGGGAGACTTGCTCCCCTATGAAAACAATGCCCAACGGGCCCAGTTGCTGATCGCCACCGGTTTTCTCGCCTTGGGCCCCAAAAACCTGGATGCCACCGACGAGCGTCAATTCCAGGCCGATGTGATTGACGAGCAGATCGATACGGTCAGTCGGGCCGTGCTGGCCAACTCGATCGCCTGTGCCCGGTGCCACGATCATAAGTTCGAGCCGTTCTCGATGGAGGATTATTATGCCCTGGCGGGTATCTTCAAAAGCACCAAGACCTTCTATGGGACCGCGGTATCACCCGCCAATCGGATTGGCGGCGAGCCGCTAAAACTGCCTGAGGTGGAAGGTCAGAAGATTCTGCACCAATCGTTGCCTCAGAAAAAGGTGGAGCAGTACCAGCAGCAACTCGCCGAACTGAAGGCTGAGAAGGCTCAGATGGACGCGGCCCAAAAAGCCCGCTTCAGCGGCAAGAAACCGGAAAAGGCATTTTCGCTCCAAGATGCCCTCCGAAACTTCTGGACCACTGGCCGGGTCGTGGGGGAGCTCAACAAGGTCTCCGACAGTGGTGCAGCCTTGCCACTGACGATGGGAGTGCTCGATGCGGAGCAAGTGGTGGATGCGCCGATTCATCAGCGGGGAGATATCAACAAACCAGGCGAAGTGGTCCCGCGACGGTTTCCCCACGTGCTGCGGATTGATGGGCAGGAGATTCCGACGGATCAAAGTGGACGATTGGAACTCGCCCAGTGGCTGACCGATCCCCGCAATCCTCTCACCGCTCGGGTCCTGGTCAACCGGGTTTGGCATCACCTGCTGGGTGCGGGGCTCGTGTCGACGATCGACAATTTCGGCTCAACCGGCGAACCACCCAGCCACGGCGAACTGCTCGATACGCTGGCGGTTCGGTTTGTGGACGGGGGTTGGTCCCTCAAACAATTGGTGCGAGAAATTGTTCTTTCGCGGGCCTATCGGCAAGCTTCCGACTACCGGGAAGAGGCGTTCCAACTTGATCCGGAGAATCGTCTCCTTTGGCGGGTCTCCAAGCGTCGCCTGGAAGCGGAGGCGATTCGTGACGCGATGTTGGCGGTTTCCGGGGAAATTGACTTCAACCGACCGGACGGCTCGCTAGTCGGCCGGGTGATTGGGGACCGACCGATTTCACTAATCGGCCTGGATAAGCGACTCCCAGCGGACCTTGATGGGGGCACGCATCGTTCGGTCTACCTGCCGATTATTCGCGACCGCCTGCCGGATGTGCTCGACCTGTTCGACTTCGCCGAACCGAGCCTGGTGACCGGTGACCGCGAAACCACCAACGTCCCGACCCAGGCGTTGTATCTGCTCAACAGTCCGTTCGTCCAAGCGAGGGCCGCGGCCTTGGCCACACGGCTGCAAGCGGAGCAGCCATCGGCCGAGCAGCGGGCAAAGCAAGCGTTTTTGCTGTGCTTTAGTCGGCAGCCGGATCGTGAGGAATTGGCGCGGTCGGTGGAATTTCTGACACAGGTGTCGTCGGCTTCTCCAGGAGACCCGGAAAACCCCAGTCCAATCCTCGTCCGTTTCTGCCAGGCCCTGCTATGTACAGGCGAGTTTCGAAACCTCGATTAACGCCCATCCCGCACAAGCGGAAGGTTCCATCATGTCTATCTTTCCTAGTGACGATCGACCCAGTCTGGTATCCCGTCGGATGCTGCTGAAATCGGCCGCGTCCGGGTTTGGATACTTGGCTTTCGCCGGCCTGGCGCATCAGGCGGCTGCTAAGGAGGCGGCGTCTCCGCTTGCCCCACGCGATACCCACTTTCCAGCGACGGCGAAGCGGGTGATTTTTCTTTGCATGAACGGCGGGCCGTCGCACATCGACCTGTTCGATTACAAGCCCGCGCTCAAGCGAGACGCCGCTAAGCGAAATCTGATGCCCTCCCCGTTTCGCTTTGCCCAGCATGGCGAGTCGGGCGCTTGGGTCTCTGAGGTGATGCCGCACTTGGCGGAGCACGCGGACGATCTCTGCTTCATCCGCAGCATGCAAACTGACCTGCCCAACCACTCGCAGGCCTTCCTACAAATGCACACCGGGAGTTTTCAGTTCACCCGGCCATCGGTCGGGGCCTGGAGCCTGTATGGCCTGGGGACCGAAAACATGAACCTGCCGGGGTTCATCACGATCAACCCACCGGCCGACAACGGCGGAGCCCGGAACTATGGCAACGCATTTTTGCCCGCGATCTATCAGGCCACGAAAATCGGCACCAATCAGATTCCCGGGTTTTACGCGGCATTGTTGGGCGTCGACCAAGACCCGGGGCCACCGCTCAAGAATATTGACAATCCGAATCTAACACCGAAACAGCAGCGTTCCCAGCTCGACTTCATTCGCGACCTGAACACCCGCAAACTGGAGCGGGATGTCGTGCATCCGGAGATCGAAGGGGCGATTGAGTCGTTTGAGCTCGCGTTTCGAATGCAGGATGAGATTCCCGCGCTCCTGGAACTGAAGGACGAGTCGGAGGCAACCCTTAGCTCGTACGGCATCGGGTCCGGCAAGCCGACCGACCGCTTCGGGCGGCAATGTTTACTTGCCCGGCGGATGGCGGAGGGGGGAGTCCGGTTTATTGAGATCACTTCGCCCGAAGGCTGGGATCACCACTTCATGTTGAAGGACAATTTGGCGAAAAGCTGCCTGGCGACTGATCAACCGGTCGCCGCCCTGCTCGCCGACTTGAAACAGCGGGGCATGTTGGAAGAAACCTTGGTGGTTTGGGCGGGCGAGTTCGGCCGAACCCCTTTTGCCCAAAGCGGCACCGGACGCGATCACAACAACAAGGGTTACACCCTCTGGATGGCAGGGGGCGGAGTCCGAGGCGGCCTGACCTACGGAGCCACCGATGAACATGGACAACAAGCAATCGAGAACCCAGTCCACATCCACGACTGGCACGCCACGCTGTTGCACCTGTTGGGGCTCGATCACAAGCGTCTCACCTTCAACTACGCAGGCCGCGATTTCCGCCTGACCGATGTTTATGGGAACGTGGTTCGGGAGATCGTTGGGTAAGCCGTCCGAGTGCCGGGTGGCCGTGAAAAAGGGGTCAGGACTCTTTTTCATCAGGCGTGTTCTATTTTGAGTACGTTTCGTGAAAAAGAGTCCTGACCCCTTTTTCACTCGCGGAAGATGACGCTATTCTTCTACGTCAATTCAATCTTCACGGTCGCCTCGAACGTCTCACCGGGGGCTAACACTTTCAGCCCGCCTGGGTATCCCATTCGCCGGAGTTGAAAGGCGTCCGGAACGCAGGAATAGGGCTCGATACAGAACGCCTCGCGGTGCGGAGGGTTGTACAACACACAGTCCAAAAATGGCTTGCTGAAGGTTTGCTTGAGCGTTCGGCCGGAATCGGGATCGTGAATCGTTGTGACGCAGTGGTCCCCCTCGAATTCCAGCCCGCCGTAGGCGTTGTCTCTGTCGGCGTCCACAAAAAGGAAAGGGGTGTGCGGATCGGTGTCGCGGGGTGTTTGATCGCCAGTGGCCATCTTGTCCTTGAAGACCCACTCGTAGGTGTAGGGGACCACGATTTGGCACTCATCGGCGGACCCGCCACCCAGGGGAAGTTTAAAGTAGGGATGCGTTCCGAGTCCGCAGGGAAGCGGGACTTCATCTGGGTTTTCCACGACGTACGTGGCCATCAAGGCGGAACCGACCACCTCGTAGGTGGCGGTGATTTTGAAATCCGCCGGCCACTGGTTGAGGATCGCAGGGTCATCGACCGAGGCCTGAAACTCACCTTTGAGCAGGGAGCCGGTCTGCTCCACGATTCGCCAAGGGCGGTCCATCACAAAACCATGAATGGGGTTGCCGGCTCCGTCCCCTTCTGGCAGCTCGAACTCGCGATTCTCCCACGGCAGCTTGGTTCCTTTGAGCCGGCCTGGAAACGGGAAGAGCAGGGGAATGCCGCTGCCGGAGGGACGTGCTTGCCCTGTCTCGAAATCGTCATCCGACCATAAAACCTGGTGGATTTCGTCTTCCACCACGGCGCGGAAATCGAAGCAGTTAAAGCCGAAGTCGACCGCGATCCGAGCTTCGCTGCCAGATTCGGAATCCTTGATGGTGACAATTTCGAGCGACATGGTAGGAGTCCTCAAGGGGCTTAGGTGGTCGGTGGCGGAAATCCGTGGCGGCTTAAAATCATGCTGGCGGTCATCAGGGCGACGGTAGCCACCATGGCGAGCGCCGCTTGCCACAGCTTCGGCCGGTCGACCTGGAAAACGGCCAGACTAGCCAGCAGATGCAGCAGCCACAAGGCGGCCAAAATCGCGGCCAAAAACGTCAGCGTTGCCAGCATGTTTCCGCCTAGCAGACGGGATTGCTCCGTAACACGCAGGACGGTGGTAAAGTAAAACCCAACCGGCAATTGTAACAAAGTGGCGACCAGACAAACCTGGGCACCGCGAGCGGTGATCGCTTTATCCGGAGTTGTCTCTCTCGAGGACATCAATGACACCACCAAACCGGAGACCGCGAGACTAGCCAACCAGAAGTGCAACGTCATCGCAATCACTTCCGGTTGAACGAGCAGCGTGCGAAAGTCCGCCCCGGTGATTGGCTCCGCGGAAGGCTCGCCGTTGCGGGCGAGCAAACCAACAATCGTAAACAACGTCGGGAAATGATACAGCAGGTTGGTCGCCGCCAACACCGCCAAACCGCGGGAAACGATCCGTTGCCACTTGTGCGGCCGGCTCGACCGTTGCCACCACACTAAATAGCCGACCAGGCAGACCACAGAAAACCCGATCTCCCAGAGGCCGTACACGATTTTCGAGTCCCACAGGCGGAAGATCGTGTCGAAATAATTGGTAAACCCGACCGACCAGAAAAGCAGCAATTGCCCGCTTCCCAGGACGATTCCCAGCCCCAGCGCCGCTAGTGACCACCAGCCGACGCTTCTTCCTAGTTGCTGGGTTTCCGGCGATTCACGCTTGAAGCCTCGCACATCCAGCCAAACCGCCAATAGCGGTCCCGCCGCCGCAAAATTCATGAGCAGCAGATGGAAGGTCAGAAAGAATATTCGGAGCGCAATCAAATTGCCGAAACCTTTGCCATAATTGCCCGCTACTCAGGGGCACGTCCCAATCACCAGTCGGTCGGTCCTATTGGAACATTCGGCCGAATGCTCTGGTAGGGGAGAACTGCCACTTGGCCGTTTTCATCGCTGGGCGAATTGCCGGGCCTGGGCGCGAATGTCGATCCCAACCCGCTCACTCCAGGCGGTCATCAGCCGGTCGAAAATCAGCCCCGGGTGCCCGGTGCCAATCGGCTGGCCATCCCACTTGGTACAAGGAATGATGCAGGGCGAGGTGCTGGTTAGCAGGACTTCGTCTGCCGCTTGGTACGCGGCGGGCAGCAGGTTCTCTTCACGGTAGGGGATTCCCTCCGCCTCGGCCAGTTCCCGCAAGGTTTGGATACTGATGCCAGGCAATACCAGTTCGCGAGGAGGCATGATCAAGCCTTCCCCTTCGCGGTACAGGGCGATATTGGCGGTGGTTGCCTCCATCACATAACCCGCCTGGTCGAGCATCACCGCCCGGGCACCCGGTTCGACCCGCTGCGCCGCTAAATCAGCCAGGTAATAGTGGGCGCGGGAGCGGACCTTTAACTCCCGTGGCCAGCACTCAACACCGGTTTGTCGAATTTCCGGGACGACTAACGCCTGGCCATGCTCGTACTGCGCCGCGAATTGCTTAAACGGAACCGGTTTGGTGTGGATTCCGACTAGGGGCGTTTGCTGGGCGGTTCCGGCCGGGGAGATCGGCCCCGGCGTGATGAAGAGGGTGACTCCCAGGTCATCGCCCGGCGGAAGGGCCGGAAAATTGCGGTCAACAATTTCATGCACGATGGCGGTTAGTTGGTCATCGTCCGGCGTGGGGCCGATTTCCAAAATCTCCAGGCACCGCCGCAACCGCTCTAAGTGCTGCTCTAGCCGAAAAACCTTGCCGGAGAAGGTCCGCAACTGCTCGGCGACGGTCGTGCCGAGCATGAAGCCGGCATCTTCTACGGAGATTGTCAGTTCGGACTGCGGAATCCAGGTTCCGCCCAAATAAGCGATCGGCTCGGGCAAGGGTGTGGTTCCTTCGGCGCAAAGAATCGAGGATGGGGCAATTCCATTCAGCAAAAATCGATCTTCCGAAATTTCATCCTGAATGGCTACCCGGGTATTAGCCATAACCGAACTGCTGACCACGAGATCACAAAAAAAGCCCACTCATGCCGTTCTAGCGTGAGGGGATTTTGAGCGATTCGCGGCTGCGAAAATTAGGCGGGTTTTTTAACCACGAATGACACGAATGACACGAATAGCTACCAAGAATTGAAAGCACCCCCAAAACCTCTCCCCGTATTCGTGTCATTCGTGGTCATCCTTTGAACATTTGGGCATGGCACCCGAGGACCTATCTGAGGATCGGCACCAGGAAACTCTCGCTGGAAGGACCACTAACGAGAATTCGCAAGCAACTCATGCAGGTGGAGATGGAATTTCCCCAACATACCGCCGTAGTTACCCGCGGTAATGGCCAAGACCCCGTCGCCGGCCGAGGCGAGAGTCGCCAATCGCATCGCCTCAGCGACGTCCGATTCCGTGGCACCATCGATCACGATTTCCAAAACGCACTGAACGTCATCCACCAGCTTGCTTTCGGTCCGACTCCGCAACGTGGGGCAATAGGCGTCGGAAGTCGAGGCGCGGAGACTCGGATACCGCGAGCCCACCTTACTACCGCTGCGGGCCACACCGCCGGGGAAAGGCGTGATGCTTCCCGAAAGCGGAGCGATCGCCTCGACGCCGCGGCGAGCGGCATCCAGGGCGACGGCTTGATCGCTGGCCTGGATAATGATGTTTCCGCCAGCCACCCCTTTTTCAATCCCGAGTGACTCAACGCACCAAAACTCCCCATCCATGACCGGTATTCGCCAGTAGCGGACGTCGGCAATCTGCTTGCTTTTTTGGAAGCCATCGCCAAAGTACCGTAACTGCTTTCCCAGTGGGAAACGCTCTTCAGAATGCGGCAACCCATCAAACACAGCCGTTGAGGGGCAAGTCATCACGCACTGACCCACGCGGTTAGTCACCGCTTTGGCCAAGGCATCCGCGGAAAAGCCAAAGGCGAGGATTGAGGCGGCGGGCCGCCCGTCGGGAGACTCCTGGGCCGAGAGCATCCGCTCGATCCCCACCTCGGCATCGCAGGCGATAACCGAGCTACCGTAGCCACAAAGTTCGTTGGTTGCGGCCTGTAACCAATGCGGATCGTGGGCGGTGACGATCAATCGCGTATATCGCATGCCGAACGCCTCGGCGAACGTATCGACGATTTCAGTGCTGCCTATTCGCAAGCGGCGAATTCCTGAAAAGGGGAAGCGGAGGGACTCGGGAAAACGCTTTATCTTCCCCCTTCACTTACCGACTGCCAAGCCCCGGCCACGGTGCCGCGACAAATCCCTTGCCGTCCAAGCCCTCCAAACCCGGTTCGCCCACCGCCGCCGATTCCTCGGGCTCCGTCGGTTTCGCTTCTTCCGGCGGGGCCGCCGCGGCTGGGGCCGGAGTCGAAGGGGAAAGCAGCTCGTCGAGCAAGGTCTCGATCTCGCGATGCGTTTCTTCTGTATGTCGCACGAACAGCATGTTGGTCGCAGCGTCGAGTGTTACGTAGCCGGGGCCACCCTCTCGTCGCCAGGTTCCAGGGGCGATGGTCCGCTCAACCAGGTCGACCCACAACTTGACCGCCTCGGGATGTTCCAGCCCTCCGGGGGCATATCCGCGGCCGATCGTGGCGACCGGAACGGTGTAATAGCGGAGGCTATATTGCTCGTCGGCAACTTCCAGCGGCACGATCGCGACGACGTTGTCTGTCTGGATGGTTCCCAGCTCCAATCGGGTCAGGATGTCCCGCAGGACCATCGCTCCGGTCGCGTCCTGTTGGAACGATGCCGTGATCGGGAAATCGGGGCCAATCCCCAGGGTCGAGATGCTGGCGTCGAGATGCAGCGTGGTTTCGGTGGCGGTCGCCAGAGCCTCGACCACCTCCCCGAGCGGTGTCTCCGCGAATTTGGGGGCCTTCTCGCCCAAGGGGCGGTTCAGGCGGACCCGAGTTTCCAGGTCGACCGGCGGATTAATGGCCAGTCGTTCCGGGGTTTGGCCGGGGGCGGCGATGCGGGTCAGGTACGCGGTCAGCAGTCGCTCGATGCGGCGATGATTGTTGAAGCTTTGGCGGATGACCAGTTGGTTTTCGACCGTCAGGAGCGAACCTTCACCCCCCAACTCACGCCACGACGAGGGATCGACGACTTTGGGGAGTAGGTCTACCAGCACGCGGCGCGTGTATTCTCCCAGGGAACCGGTCGGAAGTCGGTAAATTCGCGGGACAAGCCGCGCCTGCTGCACTTCTTGGGAGGTGACCATGATCCCCAGTTCATCGACATAGAAGGCCAATTCCAGCGGCTCAAGCATCCGCGTCAAAATCGTTTCCACCTTGGTGGTTTTGGGGACATGCAGGCTGATGGGCTGATCAAACGCCATGCCCATATCGGCCAGGGACAAGCGGTCGAGCCGGACACTGACCCCGGTGACTTCCGCGATCACATCCAAGGCGTCTTCCAGGGGAGTCTCGACGAACCGGACATCCAGGCGTTTTTCGAGGGCCGCGAGAGCCCGGCGATTGCCCAAGGGGGAAGGGGAGGGGATCTGTACCGCTGCGGAGTTGAGCCCGCCCGGCATTTCACCGCCGATTTCCACTTTGGGCAACGTCTCGGCCGGGACCGGTACCGCGGTTTCCAGTGACTGGGTCTCCAATGCTTGGGACCATCCGATGGTGGAACCCGATAAGAGCAATCCCCAAGTCAGGCAACCGATTCCCAAAGTTAAGCGATACATTACCTGTTTCCTCTTCGTCGCGGTGGGTTGGATCGATTTCTAAGGGAACCTAAGCCATCGGCAGGCGCTTCGATGGGACCGCTGGGGTCGTTCCCGAAAATTCATCCTCATCCGCCCCGTTACGGTGGTCAATGAGTTTGTCAGCCAATTCCGGATTTTCCGCAAACGTGGCGTGATCGCGTTGATCGACAGGATCCGACCAGTCTCGCTCGCTGGCTGTTCCAAGATACAATGCAAGCTTAGGACATAGGTTCGGGTGTGATCCGGCGAGTGCGCGCACATGGCATCGGAATCCTTGAGGTTTTCGAAGTTTCCAGGGGCGTGTAAGCGTGGTAGCTACGCTCGCCAGAGCGTGGGGGAAGTGCTAACCAGGTGGACAATCACCCGCAGTTCTCCCACGCTTTTAGCAAGCGTGGCTACGTAAGGGGGAAGCGTGGTAATCCGGGATCGAGAGGCGGGAGTGAGGCAGCAAGTGCAAAAACGGGTTGCGGTAGTTGGTGGTGGAATCTCTGGACTCGCGGCGGTCCATCATCTGCGGGAACTCGATCCATCGCTCCAGGTTGATCTCTACGAGGGAGAGGACAAGCTCGGGGGCGTCCTGCAAACGACCCGCACCCCGGAGTACCTGTTAGAGCATAGCGCGGATAACTTCATCACCAATATCCCCTGGGGTCTCGACCTCTGCCGCCGCTTGGGGCTGGAGCCGGAGTTGTTGCCGACCAACGAGTCGCTCCGCAAGGCGTATGTCGTGTGCCGAGGGAAGTTGGAAGAGGTGCCGGAGGGGTTTTTGCTGATGGCCCCCGGTAAAATTTGGCCGATCCTGACCACGCCGATTCTTAGCCCCTGGGGCAAGTTGCGCTTAGCGGCGGAGTACTTTGTCCGGCGGCGAACCGAGACCAGCGACGAAAGCCTGCGGTCGTTCGTCGAGCGACGACTGGGACGCGAGGTTTATCAGCGATTAGTGCAACCGCTGATTGGCGGAATCTACACGGCCGATCCCGACAAACTCAGTATCCAAGCGACCTTGCGGCAGTTCGTGGAGATGGAACAACGGCACGGTGGGCTCATTCGCGGCATGCGCAAGCGAACCGCGGACGCGGCCCAGAGCGGGGCCCGTTATTCGATGTTCACCGCGCCGCGAGGGGGGATGACGGCTTTGGTCGAGGCGCTCATCCGGCGGATGGACCCGGCGTCGGTTCATCTTTCGGCGAGGGTCGATGCCGTTTCGCGAGCGGAGTCAATGTGGCGGGTGGAGGTCAACGGCCAGATTTTGCCATTCGACGGGGTGATTGTCGCCGCCCCGGCACCTCATGCCGCGAATTTGCTCCGCGGAGAAACGGAACTGGCAAAAGAGTTGGAGGCAATTCCCTACGCCGGTTGCTCCCTGGTCATTTTGACGGTCGACGAAAAGCAAATCAAACGGCCGATCCGCGGGTTTGGGTTTGTTGTGCCGGAGATCGAGAAGCGGAAGATTTTGGCCGCTAGTTTCGCGAGTTACAAATTCCCCGACCGCGCCCCGGAGGGGAAAACCGTGATTCGCGTGTTCGTCGGGGGGGCCTGCCAGCCGGAACTGGGACACCTGCCGGATGATCGCTTAAGGGTGCTCGTGCAGGAAGAACTGGGGGACTTGATCGGCCTGGTGGGCGAGCCGGAGCAGTGCCTCATTACCCGCTGGCATGGCAAGATGCCGCAGTACCATTTGAACCACTTGGATCGGGTCGAGCGGATCGAGCGGCACCAGGACCAATTGCCGGGGCTGGCCTTGGCGGGCAACGCCTATCGCGGAGTCGGCATACCCCAGTGCATTCATAGCGGTGAAGAGGCGGCCAAGCGAATGGTGGCTTACCTAGCCCGGATTATTCACGGCCAATCTGCTGCGAGGCCGTAAGTGCTTCCGGTGGACGGCGTTGGACTTCGCA
>JBBDIM010000146.1:0-8445 GCA_040880405.1 Pirellulaceae bacterium
AGCGTGGCGTTGAGGTCGTGGATGGGGACTCGGTTTTGGGTGATGTTGTAGCCGAAGTCGTCGGTCTCGCCGTAGGCTTGACCGCCGCGGATGCCTCCGCCGGCTAGCCACATGCTGAAGCAACGGCCATGGTGGTCTCGGCCGAAGTGGCGGTCGTCCACTTCTCCTTGTCGGTAGGCGGTGCGGCCGAACTCACCACCCCAGACGACCAGCGTCTCGTCCAGCAGCCCCAGCTGCTCCAGGTCTTCAATCAAGGCGGCGGTCGGTTGGTCGGTATCGGCGCATTGCCTGGGTAGGTCACGCGTCAGGTGGAAATGTTGGTCCCAGCCTCGGTGGAAGAGTTGCACGAAGCGGACATCCCGCTGAGCCAGTCGTCGGGCCAACAGGCAGTTGGCGGCGTAGGTGCCGGGGGTTCGCGAGTCGGGGCCGTATCGCTCGAAGGTTTGCTCCGGTTCGCGGGAAAGATCGGTCAATTCGGGGACCGACATCTGCATCCGGTACGCCATCTCGTATTGGCTGATCCGCGTTTCGATTTCCGGATCACCCACCGCTGCAAGCCGCTGCTGGTTGAACTGTTCGATGACATCGAGCATCGCACGGCGATCGGCCCTGCTAATCCCCGCGGGGGAGTTCAAGTACAACACCGGATCGGCCCCGCCTCGGAGGCGAACCCCTTGGTGCCGGTTGGGCAGAAAGCTGGCGGACCACAGCCGGTCGAACAGCGGCTGCTGGTTGGCCAGGCTGCCTCCTTGCGAGACCAACACGACAAACGCCGGTAGGTTTTCGTTTTCGCTCCCCAGGCCATAGCTGAGCCAAGCCCCGAGGCTCGGCCTCCCAGGGAGTTGGTGCCCTGTGAGGAGCATCGTCATCCCGGGGTCGTGGTTGATCGCGTCGGTTTGGACCGAGCGGACCAGGCAAATCTTATCGGCCAGCCGCGCGGTGTGCGGCAACAGTTCGCTGAGCCACATGCGCGACTCGCCATGCTGCTTGAAGCGGTAAGGGGAAGCAACCAGCGGCAACCGCTCCTGCCCGGCAGTCATTCCGGTTAGCCGCTGCCCACCGCGGATCGACTCCGGCAGTTCCTGCCCATCCCACTTGGCGAGCTCCGGCTTATAGTCGAACAAATCGTGCTGTGAAGGGGCCCCGGATTGGCAAAGGTAAATCACGCGTTTGGCTTGAGGGGCGAAGTGCGTCCGCTCAGCGGCGAGCGCCGGTTGCTCACCCAACAGCCCCCGCAGCGCGGCCGCGCCGATCCCCAAGCCTGCCTGCCGCAGGAAGGTCCGCCGCGTGGCGGTGATGTCGGGTTGGTGCGCGGTGGGAAGCATGGTCAGTCGGTGGTGAGGGCCTGGTCGAGGTTCATGACGGTTTGGCAAACAACGGCTAGCGCGGCGACTTCGGTAACAACCGATTCCGGAGGCGGCGAGGTTTCGCCGATCGACAGGAAGGCATCACGCCGGTTGGGGTTTTCGGTGAAGATCGTGTGTTGCCGGTGGTAAAGCTGGCTCAATGCTGTGTGCTGCTCGGCCGTGGAGGACTGAGCGGTGAGTCGAAGGAAGGCCTCATCGATTTGCCGCGTCAACTCGCGGGGGTGTTTCTCAATGAGATCTGCCGCCATGGCTCTCGCCGCTTCGACGAAGGTGGGGTCGTTCAGCAGCACCAGCGCTTGCTGGGGTGTGTTGGAACGTCCTCGCTGGGCGACGCAGGTCTCGCGGTTGGGTGCATCGAACGTAGCGAGCGCCGGGGGCGGGCTGCTCCGTTTCCAGTAGGTGTACAGGCCCCGGCGGTAGAGCTGTGAGCCCTCATCTTGTACGTACGACTGGGACGTGTAGTCCGCACCGTAGGCGATCTCTTCCCACAGCCCTTCCACCTGATACGGCCGGACGCTACGGCCTCCCTGCTGCCGAACCAACAGCCCGCTGCTCGCCAAGGCGGCATCGCGGATCTCTTCGGCCGCTCGCCGCAGCCGCGGACCCCGGGCCAGGTGGCGGTTCTCGGGATCGGCCAAATAGGCCGCGCGGCCGACCTCGCTTGTTTGGGCGTAGGTGCGTGAGGTGACAATCAACCGGTGCAGGTGCTTGCGGTTCCAGCCGCTTTCGATCAGCTCCGAAGCCAAAAAGTCGAGCAGCTTCGCGTGCCGGGGGATCTCCCCCCGGATGCCAAAGTCGTCCACCGTTTTCACTAAGCCGATGCCGAAATGATGAGCCCAAATCCGGTTGGCCAGGACTCTGGCGGTGAGCGGGTTTTTGGGATGTACCAACCACCGCGCCAGTTCCAGGCGGTTGGTCGGTTGACCGAAGTCTTCGGAAAACAGGCTGGTCGGGGCCGCGGGGGTCACGACCTCGCCGAGTCGATCGTACTGCCCACCGATCCGGAGATGTGTCGTGCGGGGCTCGGCCTGTTCGGCGACGACCATCGTTTCGGGGAACGTTTGCCGTAAGCGATCGAGCCGGCGCTGCCAGGTTGCACGTTGCGACTGGAGCTCGACGTAAGGGGGGGACGTTTCCTCCAGCATCCAGGTTACCAGCCGCTCGGTTTGGGCCGCGGTTCGTTTTTCTTCCGGCAGGTCGAGCAGCTCCGCCAGGCGGTTTTCCCCCGCGAGCCGGGCCACCGCTTCACCGGTTAGCGACTCGGTATAAACCCGAACCTCATCCAGCATGCCCCGCAGCCCAGGAGCCTCCGGCAGTCCGGCGATGAAGGTTCCCCGGCCAGGAAAGGGACGCGGGTTCAGCGGGTCGTCCGCTAACAGGTGCGGTGGTTGCGTCTGTTCGACCAGCGCCAGTGGTTGGCCACCCAGCAGCACCGCAACCGCGGGGCTCTCCGTGGGGCGGAGGACAACCGCCAAGTGTTGCCATTGGTGCAGCGTGGGAAACGGATCTTCACTGGCCAGCAAAAACCGCGTCCCGGCGCTCGTTTGGTAGAGCACCCACAACCGGCCTGCCTCCACAACCACTTCCAGTTGAGGCCGCTCGCCGGGGACATGGGCCAGCAGCACGGCCGAGTCCTTGGTGGTGGGGTAAATCGAGGCAGAGAACGTCAGCCCCAGGGTATCGCGGGGGTCGGGCAGTTCGGCCAGTCGCAGATAGGTCCGGCCATCGAGCAGCAGGCTGTCATCGACGCGACCGGGGATAAACCGAGCAGTCTCCGGCCTAAGCTCCAGCTTCCCCTCAGTGCCGGCCTTGTTGGCGAGTGCGTCACCGGGGCCATCCAGGGGTGCGTCGATCCACAAGGAATCGCTGGGTAGCGCCACCGCTGCACTTTGCGATGATTGCTGATCGATCCAGGTTGGGAGACCCGCTTGCCCGCGGGTTCGCAGCGCGGCCAAGCTGGAATCGAGTTCCGCCAACCGAGCCTCGATCACCTGCGACTCCCGTCGCTGCTCAAACGTCGGACTCGCGAGGACCGGCACGGCGTTGCCTCGGCGGCCATCGAGTCCCCGTTCCGCGAAGTTGTCGAACATCGCCGCCAAGCGGTAATACTCCCGCTGCGAGATCGGATCGAACTTATGATCGTGACACTGCGCGCAAGAGAACGTGAGACCCAGCCAGGTGGTCGCGGTAGTGTTCACTCGGTCGACCACATAGGCGTGCTGGTACTCCGCGGCAATCGCCCCCATCTCGTCGTTCACCGGATGCGACCGGAGAAAGCCGGTGGCGGTGATTTGCTCGATGGTGGCACCCGGCAATAGATCTCCCGCAAGCTGCTCGATTGTGAACTGATCCAACGGCATGTTGGCGTTGAGCGCCTCGATCACCCATTCCCGGTATCGCCACATCTCGCGATGGCTGTCGATGTTGTACCCGTGGGTGTCGGCGTACCGCGCCAGGTCCAACCAACCGCGAGCCATCTGTTCGCCATAGGCAGGCGAGGCCAACAACCGGTCGACCGCCTGTTCCCGCGCCAGCGGTGAATCCTCCGAAATAAACTCCGCAAGCTCCTCCGGTGTGGGAGGCAACCCGGTCAAGTCAAAGGTGACGCGGCGGAGCCAAGTGGCAGAATCGGCGGGCGGCGCGAGTTGTTTTTCTTGCTGGGAAAGCTGGTCCGTGACGTGGCGATCAATGGTTCCGGGGCTCCGCTCGATCGGCTGAAAGGCCCAGTGCCCGGCGGTGGTTGCTCCTTGTTCGATCCAGGTGCGAAGCAGGGCGATCTCGGCCAAGCTGGGCTGGCTTTCCGCTTCCGGCGGTGGCATCCGCACCTGCGGATCACTGGCGACGAGCCGTTGGTACAACTCACTCTCGGCCAAGTCGCCTGGCGAAATGACGCGAGCGTGATCCTCCGCCAAATCCAACCGCAGTTTCGCCTGCCGCGTGCCAGCGTCCGGGCCGTGGCACGGATAACAGTGCTGGGCCAAAATCGGGCGGACCTGGGTCGCGTATTCGACCGGAGTTTCGGCCGCAGCGGTCCCCACCAGCAAGCAGCCCAACAGCGCGATCATCCCACTGGCCGCGTGGCGCGGCCGAGGCAAAATCGAAACACCGCCGAACAAGGGACCCAAGGTGGATTGCTCCGTGGAGAAAGAGAACCAAACACGCCACTCTCTCCATCATACCGCCGCAGGCCAAAAAAGGCCCGTCCGCGCTTCTCGGAGGTATCCAGGATCGCCTCACCCAAGGTTGGGTTATCCGACTTGAAGCGGGTGTTACCGGGGTTTCCCGGAAAACATCGGTTGCGGAGCGGGAATCGCCTGTCGGCGGCCCTTGGGGGAACTGTCGCGATAAACTTGGTTTCCCAGGGCCCCAACCAGGGTAGAATGGCCCGTGCTGGTGGCGTGGTTAGGCGGGGCGTGGCCGGCTGAACCGCCCTGTTGTTGACGAGTCCCCCGAGGGCAAGAAACGATGCGTTTTGTTTTAAAGTATGCCGTGGCAATTTTGGTGCTGTTGCTCGTCTTAGCCGTTAGCGGTGGCGGGATGAAATACGTCTACCGAGTAATGCCCTTCACCACTTGGCACGCCAAGCAGGGCTGGAAGGCGGAGAAGTTTTTTGACGGCCCGCAAGTGATCGCCCTGTGCAAGGCGATTGAAGCGAATGACCTGGAAGAGATCGACCGCCTGATCCAAGCGGGTGCCGATGTGAATGCCAAAGGTAAGGAGAACATGACGCCACTGCTGTGGTCGTATCCCGACAACAAACTGGCACGTTTTGAAAAACTACTGGAGCAAGGGGCCGATCCGAATGTCAAATTCGAGGGGCGATTCGGAACCAACTATTTAAATCCGGGCGATTCGGTCACGCATATCGCGGCGAAGACGAAATTTGAGGGTCACCTCGCCGCTGTTTTGAAGCATGGCGGGGATCCGAACCTCAAGGGGTGGATTGAAAATCTACCACTTCATTTGGTCATTTCCTATGCCCCAAACAAACAAGAGCGAATCCGGCTGTTATTGGAAGCGGGAGCGGATATCGACGGCCTAAGCGGATCGGATGTTACGCCGGTCATGAAGGCAATTTCCTGGGGAAGACAATTCTCCCTTGCTCTATTTTTACTGGAAAATGGTGCTGATCCAATGGCCCGCCAGAAGGGCAATCTTCAAAATTGTGTCGAGATCCTTGTATCTAATGAAATGCAGACTGCCAAATACTGGAGCCCCCAGCAGCGGACCGATTTTCAAAAACTAGAAAAATGGCTGGTCGCCCAAGGGATTTCCGTGGACGATGCACGAGAAGACCTCAAACGATGGCGAGACTGGGATAGAACCCATACGGTCAGGCACAACCGCGACACGCTTGGCTACCGAAAGCGAGCCGAACGCAAGGCGAAAGAGCAGGCCGACAAAGACTTAATGCCTTGAGTTTCGTAGGGATTCCATTTCAGCTTTGATCGCGGAGCTTCAGGATCATCTCGACCACCGCCTGCTCGGTCTCGGCCTGCCGGGCGATCTCGTCGAGGGGGGTTTGCTGGTCCGCCAGATCGTAAATCAAATCGCGACGGGGCTCGCTGCACAAGATTTCCGAGACTTGAGTGAAGGGGGGAGGGGCCGCGGGGTCCCCCTTATCGATCTCGGCCAGCAGTTGCCGGAGGTACTCGTGGGCCCGGTCGTCGGTCGGCACAGATTTCTTTTCGGCCTGCTCCAGCAGGGCTTGCAGGCGATCCGCTTCCCGCCGGGCCAGGTCTTGCCAGCGGGCCAACAGCCGCAGTTTGGTGTTGATCTCTCCCTGAAGCTGCCGGGTGATCTCCAGCATCTCGACCTGCCACCGCCGCAAATCGGCCGGGCCGTCCGACATCGTCCAGCGCTTCTCAACCGGCCGAGGTGTGCGGATCAAATGCCCCGTTTGTTTCCCTTCCCGCTTGCGGATGCCGGCGCGTTGCCGAGTCCCCCGGCGCATCAGAATCCAGGTCAGCAGGACAATGCCGCCGATGAAGCTGACGTAGGGAAGTAATTCGCGAAATCCATCCATGGGAAGCCGGGGGCCTACAGGGTGCCAAGAACCGGGGGTTGCTGTGTTCTACGCCCCGATCTTAGCAGGTTCAAGCCCTGCCCGGTTGGGAAGTGTGTAGCGGGCGTAAGACAAGATTCGCCAAAAGGGGATGAGTTCAATTACAAGGAGTCGGAGGTTTATAAGTTTCGGCCGCGGTCCCCGTAATTGTACTTATCCCCGTACCTATTTGGCGCGTGAGCCAGTCGCCGCCCCTGGTTCTCACTGTCGGGCTTGAGGATGTACGGCTGTTGAGGATGGTGCGTTTGGAGGGGGATAAGTTCAATTGCGGGTGCCGCGGATGAGGGGTCTATTCCGCCGACTCTTTGTAATTGAACTCATCCCCGATGCCCCGCGACCGAGATTGGAATCCCCCTTTTTCACGACCCAGCGACACCGGAGAAGTCCGCATAAGCTAGGTACAGTCCCACCACAAATACCACCAGCATCAGCCCCAAGGGCCAAGCCCAGGGCCAAGGGGTCATGTCGACCGCGCCCGACTCCCGTTGCACGTAGGGTTCGGAACGGGGCTTGGCCAGGCGGATGGCGTACATCAAGGCAAGCAGTGAGACGAACACGAGGCCCAGGAAGTGAAAACCGCGAAACGCGCCATCGACCAGCGACGCTACGCCATCGATTGGGGCGAAGTAGAAAAACGCAATCACCACCACCCCGACCACCAATGCGATATTGGCCGCAATCGCGGGTGTCCGCTTGGAGAAAATCGCCATGAGCACGACCGCGAAAATCGGGATGAAGTACAGCCCGTTCATCTTTTGCAGATAGCCAAAGATGCTGTCCTGGCCGGCCAGCATCGGTGCCATGCTCATCGAGGCAAAGGCCAGCACCGCAGCAAAGATCTTACCGGTCCAAATCACGCGGCGATCACTCGCGTCGGGATGCAGCATTTCCTTGTAAACGCCCAAGCTAAACAACGTGGCGGTGCTATTGAGGGCCGAGTTGTACGAGCTGAGGATCGCCCCGAAGATGGCCGCGGCGAAGAAACCAGCCAGCCACTTGGGCAGCACGGTTTGCACCAAGCGACCGTACGCCTCGACCGAAGGAATTCCCTCGTCGGCAAACAGGTGAAAGGCGATGATGCCTGGTAACACCAGGATCAGCGGGGCCAAAACCTTCAGCCCGCCCGCCATCAGCACGCCCCGTTGTCCTTCCTTCAGGCTGCTCGCTCCGAAGGTTCGCTGAATGATCTGCTGGTTGGTACACCAGTAAAACAAATTGAGCAGTAGCACTCCGGAAAACAATGTCGACCAAGGCACGGTGGAATCGTTAGTCCCGAGGGAGTTGAACTTCTCCGGGTGGGTCTCCACCAACGTGTTGTAAGCGGCGATTGGGCCTTCGCTGTTCACGGCATGCAACCCAAACAGCACGATCATCGCCCCGCCGACCAGCAGACCAAACCCGTTGATCGTATCGGAGACCGCCACCGTCCGCAGACCGCCGAAAATCGCGTAGATCGAACCGACGATGCCGATCAACCAGACCACCATCCAGAGCAGAGGCGTGGTACTCAGCCCTGTCATCGTCGGCAGATCGAGAATCCCGATCAGCCCCATTGCTCCGGTATAGAGGATTATTGGCAACAGGATCCCGGCGTACGCGATAATGAAAATAATGGAGGTAATGGTTCGCGTATGGTTATCGAACCGCTCCGCCAAAAACTCCGGAATCGTGGAGATCCCGCTTTTCAGGTACCGAGGCAAAAAGAACAAGGCCATGACCACCAGCGAGACACCCGCGATCACTTCCCACGCCATCACGCTGATTCCGTCGGTGAAGGCGTCGCCATTGAGCCCGATCAATTGCTCGGTCGAGAGGTTGGTCAGCATCAGCGACCCGGCGATGTATCCGCCGGTGAGCGTGCGGCCCGCGAGGAAGTAACCGGTGGAACTCCCATGGTCGTCTCCCCGCGTCAGCAGGTAAGTAATCACACCGACCAAGGCGGTGAAAAAGATAAACGAGGCGATGGTAAGTAGCATGAGTGGGAGGCTCGTGAAAAGTCGCGTGATGGGATAT
>JBBDIM010000146.1:8545-17891 GCA_040880405.1 Pirellulaceae bacterium
CCGCGTACAATGAAGCATGGAACAGGCGGAAGCATTTTTACAGAGGAGGCAGAGCAATGAATTACCTCATTTGCATTTTGCGAGAGCAAAAGACCCGGCGCTAAACCGCGTGGGTCGACGAATCAGCCTCGGACAGGCCGCGTAATCGTTGGCCAGTCCCCAGGGACACCGTCCCAAGGATTTCCCCCGCCAGCCTTAGGGCTCGTCGGTTGGGGATCTAGGAGCGACAAACCCGGCTTCCGGCATCGTTACCGGTTCCAGATCGATGCCCGCCAAGCCAAAGGTCCCCAACAGTGGGAGGCCTATCATCCGCGCGGTCACCGTGGCCTCGCCCGGCTGCTCGATCTTCACTATGCCCACCGGGGTCCTTGTGACTTCGGTGGGTTCTTCGGTTAAAGGGAGGGTCGCTTCGACCCGCTGTTCCCTTTCGGGCTCCTCTGCTTTGAGGGTGACCCGAATTCGCGCTTCGGCGGTTGGCCCCGTGGCGCTGGAAATGACCACCACATGGTACTCGCCTGGTCGTATCCACTTGGCTCTCCAGCGGACGGTTTGGTCCGTGGTAGAGAAGCCGCGGATCAGGTCGTAGTCGTCCCAATCGAGCGCCTCGTGAGAAAGTGTCCCCACCAACGGGCTCAATCTCACGGCCCCGTCGGATCCTTGGGTGGTGAGCACACCAGACGGCTCGACGTCTTCGTCGAGCGGCGGGGTTAAACCCCGCCGCTCTGTCCCCGGCGCTTGCACCGGTGGCGGTTGCCGCGTGGGGACGGGGTCTGGCTCAGTGCCACAGCCGCTTAGGATCCCCAGCCAGATGGTCAGCAGTAAAGAGCACAACCCCAATGGACTACGCAACGGGCAGATCCTCCAGTGGTGGGAACCAGGGTGGCTGGTAGGGGAACAAGGTCTCGGCGACGGTTTGGGCAAGTTGCGTCGAAGCGGTGATTTGCTCGCGTGCCAGCGCGGTCTTCAGGCAGAGATCTCCCAGCATCAGCCGCACCAGTTGTCCCAGGTCGAGCCCCAAGTAACTCCGTCCCAGTTTGCCGTCCGTCAGGATTGCTCGACGGGAGGTCAGGTGCAGGGCGTATTTCTCCTCCCCAATCAGCAGACCTAAATCCAACGGCAACGAAAGCCCCGCCCCTTTGGCCCGCGCGTGGAGCCGCGGCCCCATCTCGGCCAACCACTTGAGCGGATCGTGCATCCGCACCAACACTTGTTCAAAAGGGCGCGGGGGCGACTCGGTTTGGGCGGCGCGGATCAACGGGTGCAGCGGATCGCTGGCTGGGTTGTTGAATTCTACCTCGCGGCGATCCGCCTCATACAGGTCTCCACAAATCCGCGCGAACAGGGGTGCCCTCGCATGATCCGCCTCGGGATTGGTCACGAGTTCCAGAATCCGCCGATCCTTCACCACGGCGTACCCAACAATCCGCCGGGTTGCGTCCTCCAGGGCCGGTTTGTTGCCACCGGTCATTGCCACGTAGAGGCACTCGAACGCCTTCCGCCGGAGCAGCCACCGCCACAAGGCCTGATCTCGCCGCGTACCGAGTTGATGGCGTTGCTGGAACTGATCGTAAATCGAGATCAGGGCCTCTACCTCCACCTGCCGCATCAGGCGAATCGATAGGGGTGCGTTGACCTTGGCCTGAGATGCCAGCGGATGAGGCTCTTCCACCGGGTGCTGCAAGCTCGCCAGAATCCGTTCGGTCGGGGCGACGCTGATCGAAGCGGGAGAGAGGGGTGTCCAGCCGTAGTTCAAAAGCAACTGAGCGGTCCCTGGGTTGGCGCGATAAACCACCAAGGGGCATTGGCTGGCTTGGAGCACGCGATCGATCCCGGAGAGCAGCGGACCAGCGATGGTGTCGGCGGGATGTTCCGGGGCGAGGACCAACTGACTGGCCTGAATCAAGCGCGTCGACTCACCGCCGATCCAGCCGTCGCGAGGAATGCAATGGATGTGCCCCACCAACTCCTTGCCGCGGCGACAAACCAACCGCTGGCGAGGATGGTACCCTGGGCGTTCCTGCTGGGAATGCAGGTCGTTCTCGCTACCAGGAAAGCGGCCATGCCGCATCAGCCGGAGGATCGCGAATTGGTCCCCTTCCTCGGCATGGGTTACCGTGGTGGAAGGGTTGGGGGACGCGGCCTGCGCTGCGGATCGGATCGGAATGGCCGCGGATGCCGCTGGCGAATCGGATCGGCGATCGTCCGCCGCCGGACGAACGGCGCGAGCAGGTTGGGAGTGCGACGAATCGGCTCTACGCATAAACACGACTCCGTTCGGATAGCACCAAATCCAGAGAATTCTCCGGAGAGGCAGGCGCAAAGGATTAACCGTCCCTTACACCCCTAACTTATGCTGCGTCGTGGGACAGGTCCAGTAGCAAACTTCGCAAAGTTTGCTCCGGATACAGAGACCAAGGGTACTCCCGAAATTCGCGGACCGCTTGGCGCTCGGCCGCCGCGCCCGCCTCGGCCAACAGCACAAGCAGCCGCGACTCCGCTTGCCCTACCAGCGGTTCGAACTGCCGGTTCACCTCCATCAATCGTTGATGCCAAGCGATCTTCTCTGCCTTCTCGGGAACCTCCGCCAGCAGGTCGCGCTTGGTTTCCAGAAGCCCTGAAACCCCAGGCCGTAGCCGCGCTTCCACCGCGAGGTAACGATCCGGATTGAACCGCAAATCGCGGAGCTGCGATTCGACCTCTTGGACCGAAAGTACCGGGGTTTCTTCGGTCGGCAACGGCAGATGAACGGTTGACGTTGCCACTTGAAACCCGGGCGCCGTCAAACCAAAGAAGCGAGCCAAAATGGAATCGGTCACTTGGTCGTACTTGGCCCCGCCGATTCCGTGAATGAATCCATCGGCCAGGGCCATCCGCATGTACATGGTGGTAAGCAGGGCCTTTGGGCGAAGGTAGACACCCTCCTCCGCCAAGCGGCGGAGGGCCCTCACCGCGGCCTCTCCTTCCCCCGGGATCTCCACGTGCCATCCCTCTTGGTCGGATAGCTCCAGGTGGTCTCCCACCTGCCGGACCAACAGTCGGCGACGGTGCGGCTCGGCGTCGGTCCAAACCCACAGCGGTGCCTCCAGCGTCGCGCCTACCTCTTCCAAGCAAGGAACCGGATGAGAAGTGCTGCGAATGTGGTGCGTCCCGCGATACGCGCGGACACTCTCGTTGTAAGCCAGATGCAACCGGGGGAGGTTCCGCAGCAGATGCAGCGTGAACCTAAAAAAACCTTCCGTGCCGCACAGTTGTCCCAGTGGGACTTCCAGCGAGCGGTTGCCCCACGCGGCTTCCAGTTGATGCCGCGCCTTACTAAACGCCAGACCCGGCCGGTTCCCTTGGTCAATCTGCCGCAGAACTTCCGGCCAATAGCTCTCCAGAAGCGTATCGCGGTGCTCCACGGGCAAGGTTGCCTTGACCCGGTCGGCGAAGCTCCGCAGCAGCGGCATGTTTTGCGTGCCGGTCATCTCCCATGCCAGCCGTTCTCCGGGGTCGTCATACGCAACGCGAACGCGCGTTAAATCGTCGGCCTCTCCCGTAGGAACCAACACCGAAGGGAGCGCCGCCACATCGCTGTCGGCGATCACATGCACCGCCAACCCGGCGGTCTGCTGAGCCAGGCTACCCGCCACGAAATTTTTGAACCAAACACCGGGGTGATAGAGCGCCGGCTGATGCCCTGAGAGGATCAGCGGCACATCGGTTTCCGGCAGGGGAAATGGGCGCAAATAGCTCCAGGTGTGGCGGCAGGCGGTCTCCAGCAGATTCCGCCGCGCCAAGCGGCGGAATTCAGGCAGCGGAAGATCATCAACCAGCACTTCTTCAGCCGCTTGAAACAACCGGCGATTGGCCAGAATCTCCTCGGCATACCGCGCAAGCCCCGGTTCCAGCAGCACCGACCCATGCGACCGGGGTGCTTTGAGTGGCCGATATTGGATCGATTCACTGGTAGAGGACATGACGGATGATTTCGTTAGCAGGAAGCGATCCGCTGCGGCGGGCATTCGGGGAACCCCGCGCGAGCCATGCTGCGATCGAGCACCAAGTGATAGTAATTGAGCCGCGTGGTGCCATCATCCAAGGCCCCACCGAACGAACGGCTTTCATCCAGGTAGATCAGCGGCACCGGCAGTTCGATCACCGAGAGCCCCGCCTTGGCCGCTTCGACCCAAAGTTCCAACGGCATTGCGTAACCGACCTCAGTGACGTTCAGCTTCGCCAAGGCCGCCACACGGTACGCCTTGAACCCACAAAACGCGTCGGTCAATTGGAAGCCGAGCAGGCGATTGATCTCGGCGGTGACCCGTTTGTTGATCCAGCGGCGCTGGGCGGGCGGTTCGCTGTCCCCCTCGTACTGCTTGAGGTAGCGGCTGCCGGAGACGATATCGACCCCTTCGCACGCCTTGATGAACCGCGGAATCCGTTGCGGTTCGTGTTGGCCGTCGCAGTCGAGGGTGACGATCACCTCGAACCCGTTTTCCTGGGCATACTTAAACGCGGTCAGCAGGGCCGCGCCGTAGCCCTGATTCTGCTCGTGATGCACCACGGTGATATCGGACCGCGCCTCCAGGATTTCGCGGGTCCCATCGCTGGAGCCGTCGTTCACGACGAGGACCGCGTCGCCATACTTGGCGACTTCGTCCAACACGCCAGCCACGGTGTCCGCTTCATTAAAGACCGGCAGGGCGATCAGGGCTGAGCCGGAAGATTTCATAGAGTGATCCCTTAATGGAAGTTTCGACGCCAAAATAATCGCACAGCACGCTCCGAATGCCCTCGGTCAGACCGCTATCCACTTCTCACAATAACAGGAAGCCCCACCGCCGGGAAGGTTCCCCCAGCCGAAAAGGGCCTCTGAGACTGGGCTGAGCGGGTCCGGAAATGTTTCGCTAAACCGTTGGCGAGTAAGGCTTAGCGTGAATAGCACAATTGACCGGAGGACGTTGATCCACAGCCAGCGACCCAGCCCGGACAATCGTTTCGCCCGCTCTTCGAAGCGAACCTATTGGATGCCGCCCCGCAGGCGAAGGTTTCAGACAAACCGAACCGGGTCGCGATCCGCCTGACTCGCGGTGACCGCCAACTGGGGAAACGTCGCGGCCAGTTCCTCGGCCAGTTGCCGTAGGGCGAAACGTTCGCTCGCGTAGTGCCCCAGCAAAATCATCCCAATCCCACGCGCCTCCGCTTCCAGGCAAGTGTGGAAGTTGGTCTCGCCGGTGATGAAGCAGTCGCACCCTTGGGCGATCGCCATCTCCAAGAAACCACCGGCCGATCCGCACGCGAGCCCGACTTTCTGAATGGGTTGATCGCCTCGGCCGATCACCTGAACCTGCGCTACCTCGAACAGCGACTTGGCCTGGGTTGCCAGTTCGTCCAGGGAAACCGCATCTGCGAGCAGGCCGAAGCGACCGACCCCCACTGGGTGCTCAATCTCTTCCGGGGCGGGCTTCACCACCAACGGCTCGATCTGGCCCAACTCCAAGTTTTCAGCCAAACGCTGGTTAATCCCGGCGCGGCAGGAATCGAACGAAGTATGCGGGCTGTAAATCGCCACGCCATGCCGCACCAACCGTAACAGCATCGCGCCGGCGGTCGTTTCGGTGGTCAGTCGTTTCGAGGCGTGAAACGGCAACGGATGATGCGCCACCAGCAAATCGACGTTCGCCGCCACCGCCTCTTCCACCACGCTCGGCGTGATGGTCAACGTGGTCATGATCCGCCGCACGGTTTGGTCCGCGTCACCCACCAACAGCCCGACGTTGTCCCAAGGTTCGGCCAACCAAGTGGGGGCGAAGGTTTCGAGGTAATCGCAAATTACACGCAAGTTCAGGCCGTCGTTCATTATGCTCCGGGAGATTTTGGAGGATTGAATGTGGGGCTTTCGCGGATCGTTTGCAAACCCAATTCTAACGCAACAGCCGCAGGCTGTTGGCGATGACCACCAGGGAGACGCCGGTGTCGGCGATGATCGCCATCCAGAGGCTGGAATACCCGGCGACCGCCAGCAGGACGAATAGCAGTTTCACCCCCAGGGCAAAGGCGATGTTTTGCTGGATCATGAACAGTGTGCGGCGGCCATGCCGGATCAGCCACGGCACTTTGTCGATCTCGTCCGACATCAACGCCACATCGGCCGCCTCGATCGCCGCGTCGCTGCCGATCGCCCCGAGCGCGATTCCCACATCGGCTGCTGCGAGCGCGGGGCTGTCGTTCACGCCGTCGCCGAGCATCGCCACCGATTTGCCACTCGCCTGAAGGGCTTCGATCTGGCGGATTTTGTCTTCCGGGAGCTGGTCCCCCGCGTAGTGATCGACCCCGGTCGCCTCAGCGATGGGGCGGACGTTTTCCGTGCGGTCACCAGAGAGGATCTCGACATGCCGAATCCCCAGGTGGTGCAGTTGGGCGATCATCTCCGCGGCCGTATCTCGCAGGCCATCCCGCAGGACAAACACCCCGAGCACGCGTTCTTCCCGCCCGACCACCACTAGCGAACCGTGAAACTCCGCCGCGTCGAACCGGGCCAGCAACTCGCCGCAGGCCGGGTCGCGCTGCCGCGCCATCCGCGAACTGCCGCTCCAGTACAGCGCGCCCTCAATCCGCCCTTCCACCCCTTGGCCGATCAGCTCTTGCAGGTGCTCCACCGAACGGCGGCTGGCATCTTTTTGCTCGGCGTAGTGGCTGATGGCGAGGGCCAATGGATGCGTGCTCCCTCGATGAAGCGTCCCCGCGATTTCCACCAGCGACGCCTCGTCGGTCCCATTCGCCGGAATGACTCGATCGACCTGCGGGGCCCCTTCGGTCAACGTCCCGGTTTTGTCCATCACAATGGCGTCGACCTTGGCCAAGGCTTCCAGGGCCATTCCCCCTTTGACCAACACCCCCCGGTGCGCCGCCGCCGTCAACCCGGAGACGATGCTCACCGGGGTGGCAATCACCAAGGCACAGGGACAAGCGATCACCAGCAGGACCAACCCGTTATAAAACCAAGCGGCGAAACTCGCCCCCAATACCAGCGGCGGCACCAGCATGACCGCCGCGGCCAGCAGCATCATCGCCGGAGTGTAGTAGCTGGCGAATCGCTCAACCCATTGTTGACTCGGTGCGCGGTTGGCGTGGGCTTGTTCCACCAGGCGGATAATCCGCGCCAGCATCGTATCGCCGGAGGCCTGCCGAACCTCAAACTGCAACAGACCTTGGCCGTTGATCGTGCCGGCGAACACCAGCGACTCGGCCTGTTTCTCCATCGGGATCGACTCGCCGGTGATCGGTGCCTGATTGACGGTCGACTGACCTTCGGTCACCACGCCGTCGAGCGGGATTCGCTCGCCTGGCAACACTTGACAGATATCGCCGACCCCGACCTTGTGGACCTCGACCTCATGGAAATGCCCCTGCGCGCATCTCCGCCGAGCAATCTCTGGGGCAGATTCCATCAAGGCGGCGATCGACCGCCGGGCCTTCCCCACGCTCCACTGTTCCAGCAGCAGCGAAAGCGAGAACAAAAAGGTGACCATCGCCGCCTCGAACCACTGCCCCAGCAGCAAGGCCCCCGTCACTGCCACGCACATGAGGACGTTCATATCGGCTGAGCGCCGCTTCACGGCCGACCACGCCTTGGGCACCACCCACCGCATGCCCAGAGCGGTCGACAGCAAATAGAGCACGATCGCCGCCATCGGCACCGCGTGTTGGTGTCCGGCGTGTCCCAGGATGCCGAGCCAATCGCCGGTTGACCAAGCCTGAATCACCACGGCCACGGCCAAAAACGCCCCGCTCCGGATGGTATGTTTGCGGCGTAGGCGATCCGAGGTGGAGACCGGCCGCGGGTCATTGGCCTTTGCGTCGGACTGAGCGGGGGACGAGCCGATCTCAACGTGGGCGGTCATGCCCAGGTCGCGAACCTTGGCGATCAGATCGGCCGGTGAGGTTTGGGCCGGATCGTACTGGACAAACATCCGCCCTTGCAGCGGATTGAAATCTAACTGCGCAATTCCCGGGGCCTTCCCCAGCCCGGCACTCAACTGCCGCGCCTCCTCGGCGCAGTCCAACTCCTCGACCCGCAGCGTCACGCGGCTGATGGTCGCTGGATGAGAGTGGGCGGATTGCTCGGCGGGGTCGACTCGGCTCATGCTGAAATCATACCACGCCGCTACCCGTTTGCAGCCCAAACTTGCCTCCTGGTAACCGTTTCCAACGATTTGCCAGCTCCGGACACTTGGGGCGGGTGGTAGGTGTTGCGCGGGCGAACATATGGGCTCCGGGCCTTTGGATGGCGATGTCCACGTAGCGAGACTGGCGTAAAGTTAGGCACCATTGGATCGGTCAACAATCGAAAAAGCCGGTGATTCAGATGTCGTTCTGCGCACTCGCCGGATCGCACCCTCAGTCGTTTTTTGCCATGTGCTGTTTTCCCGTTCGGATCGGTCCCTTATAGTAGGCAAGGCTTATGTTTTCCAGCACCCCAGTTCCACTGCCGGATCGACCGGCGATTCGCGAAAACTTGCTGCTGCATGTCGATCGGCTCGCCGGGCTGATTGGGCCGCGGTCGTTCGTGCGGCCGATGTCGATTGAAGCGACCATTAAGTATCTCACCAGCGAGTGGGACGCAATGGGGTACGCCGTCCGGCAAGAGACCTACGAGGCGGGCCGCGATCTCGCGACCAACTTAATTGTCGAGATCCCCGGCACCACGCGGCCCGACGAGATCGTGCTGCTGGGTGCCCATTACGACACGACCCCCTCAACCCCCGGCGCGGACGATAACGCCTCGGCGGTGGCGGTGCTGTTGGAAGTGTCGCGGATGCTGTACCGGCTCGCCGGCGGACGAACGCTGCGGTGTGTTGCCTTCGCCTGTGAAGAGGCCCCGTACTTCAATACCGGTTCCATGGGCAGCCAGCACCATGCGCAAACCGCGAAGGTCGCGGGCGAAAAAATCGTGGGGATGCTCTGCCTGGAGATGGTCGGTTACTTTGTCGACGAACCGGGCTCGCAGATCGTCCCACCCACCATCCCCAAGCGACTGCACCGGCTATTTCCCAAACGGGGCAATTTTTTGGCGGCGGTCGGCAACCTCGCCTCATGGCGATTGGTGTGGTCATTTCGCCGCGGCTTCAAGCGAGGCACCAAGTTACCCCTCTTCTCAATCGCCCTACCAGAAACCATCCACGAAATCCGACTGAGCGACAACAGCTCATTCTGGGACCAAGGCTACCCAGCCCTGATGCTGACCGACACGAGCTTCCTGAGAAACCCCCACTACCACCAACCGAGCGACACCCCGGAAACGCTTAACTAGTGTCTGTCCGGAAATTGGTTAGGGCTTGAATCCTAGGCGATTTCGGTGACT
>JBBDIM010000147.1:0-17697 GCA_040880405.1 Pirellulaceae bacterium
CTTTCACCCTCAAATTGTCAAACATGCCTGGCAAACCACTTCTCATGCCCACGTTTGAGGGCGTGGGCATGGCACCCAGACACCAGTGCCACCGATTAGATGAACCACGAGCGTTCCTTCCTCTCTGTGGTCTCTGTGACCTCTGTGGCTAAACTTCCTTGGATGCCCCTTTGCGTCGTCACGGCCAATCTGCTGTGAGTCGGGAAGCTATTTTCTCGCGATTCTTCCCACCTACCCAACATCCACCAATTCCCGGCTCGCGGTGAACAGGAGCCGGGCCCTGACGTGCGTGGCAGGCAAGCGGAACATTTGCATCATCGCGGCGCGGTAGGCCTCAAGTTGCGGTCGGTAGTACTCCACTTTTTCCTTGAGCTGTTTCGGCCCGGGGATGCTGTCGGTTTTGAAGTCGATGATATCGGCCGCGATCACCTTCGCGCCGTTCATTAGCAGCACCAACCGGTCGACCGTGCCGCCGGAATAACCACCGTCGACATGCACGGTATACGCCATCTCGGGCCGCACCTGAATTTGCGGGGCGGCCTGGCCGATGGTTTTTCCGTGGGCGAACCAGGCGGGCGATTGCTCATACTCAGGCCGAGAAAAGACCAGCTTTCCGGCGTGGCTTTCTAGGAGCGTCGTGAAGGTCTCGAACGCCGACTTCAAGTTGATCGTCGGACCGGCGGTCGCTTTGGCCTTTGCCAACCAGGCGGCCTCATCCAGTGTGGCCTCTTCGAGCCAGACGACTCTTTCAAACCAGCCGTGGACGATTTGCCCCTTCGCCAGCCCGTACGATTCCTGGCTGGTCGCCAAGAGGCTCGTAACTTTCAGCCGAGCACCACCTCCTTCGAGCGACGATGGCGCGATCATCTCGGCCGCCTCTTCGGCATCGCTTGCTTGGAAGTGGATCGGTTGGCGGATCTTCGCGGTGGGTGTGGCGGACTCGGTGGGGTGCTCCACCTCGGCAGTTTCATACCACTTGGCATCCCCTGCGGTGAACAACGTTTGTCGCTCGGTCAGGTTGATGGTGGGATTCAAGCCACGCAGTAGTAGCCCGGCGAACGACTTGGCGATTCCGCTGCTTTTGGTCTCTGGCTTGCGAGGTTGGATGATCATGTAGAGCCCGCTCACCGCGCGGGTGAGCGCGACGTACAGCACACAAAGCTGCTCGACGACATCTTGCCGCCGGGTCTCGTTGAACATCGTTTGCACGCGGTCCGGCAGCAAGGATTGAATATCCTGCGAGGCATAGTGGCAGACTCCGGTGATTGGGCCGGTCGCCCCTTCGCGTTCGATCACGAACGACGGGGGTTGCCCCGGGATTCGGCCATCGAGTTCCGGGAGAAACACGGCGTCGAACTCCAGCCCTTTCGATTGGTGGACGTTCATCACGCGGACTTTGGAGGTCGCGGCGTCGGCGACCCGTTGGGTTTCCACCAGTTGAATGAACGGCCGAGTCCGCAGCCCGGCTCGGTTTTGGTAACCGTAGGCGAGACGCTCGAACTGTTCCAAGCGGCGACGTTCGCGGGGGTTACAGCTTGCAAACAGCGGCCCCGCCCAGCGGTGGATCGTGGGGCCGTAGCCTTCGGAAAGGAGCTCGCGCCGCAGGGTGTTGGTCATCTTCTCACGCCACCAATCGGGCTGCTGGGCGGAATCTTCCAACAGCAACGCCAAGGGCGAATTCCTCACATGGAACAGCGAGACCAAGTCGCCTGGGTGGTCGAGCCACGTGAGCAGCGAGAGCATCACCTGCACCGCGGCCGAATCGGTGAGCGGGTTGCCTCCCTCTTCACTGGCCGGGACACCCAACGAGCGGAGGTGATAGATCATCTCCGCCACGGTCTGATTCCGCCGAACCAGCACGCCAATCGTCAGATGGGGTGCCGCTTGGTGCAGCGCTTGGATCTTCCGCGCGGTATGTTCCAGCACCGCCGTGGCGCTCGGTTCCCCTTCTCGGTCAAGCGGGGCGGTCTCTAGGCAGGCGTAGCCAGGCTTGTCGGTCCGGGCCGTTTCGTGCCGCTGGAAGAACTCGCTCCAGTGCTGTACGCCCTCGTGCAGGGTGTCGAGATCTTCCCGCCGCGGCAGTTCCTCGAACACCTGATTCACCGTCTCGATCACCACCGGCGACGAGCGAAAGCTTTTGGCGAGTCCCCGCTCGGTCAGGTTTTGCAGGCTGTTTTTAACCTCGCCAAAGATCTCCGCCACGCCACCTCGCCAGGCGTAGATCGCCTGCTTCATGTCTCCCACGCAGAAAAAACTATGGTGGGGCGAGCCATCGGTCACCCGCTCGGCGATCGGGCGAATCGCTTCCCACTGCTGCGGCGAGGTGTCCTGGAATTCATCGAGCAGCAGGTGATCGATCCGGCCATCCAGGCGAAACAGGTTGTCGCTCGGGACGTTCACAAACCGAGGGGCGGCCAGCACCCGCGTGACGTCGTCGAACCGGTAACCGCGCCCCTGCCGTTTGAGCCGCTGGTAATGGCGGTCGAACCGCATGAGCAGATCGCGAGCCGCTTCCGTTTGATAGATGAGCGTGCCGATCACCGCATGCCGCGCCGCCTTGATCAAGGTTTGATACGGCGTGACCAACTCATCGGGAATTTCCATCCGGCTATACTTCGTCTCGCCGGCGGCCACCTTGGCGGAAATCCCCTTGGCGAAAAACGCGGCCCACTGCCCTCCCACAAACCGCTCGCAGTCTCCCACGATCGCCGACTTCATCGACTTCTTATCGGTCGGGAAACTCTCGATCGATTGCAGGGCCGATTCCACTTCCCCATCGGAAACCGCCGCAGGTCGTTCCATGATTTGCCAGGCCAACTCGTCCGTTTGCAACAGCACGTTATACAGGTCATCAACCGCCGCTTGAATCAACCGCGACACACTCCGGTCGGTCGCCCCTTTGCTCAGCAGGTGAACCAAACTGATGAGCGTCGCCGCCTCCTCTTCCGCGAGGATCGACTCGATCGCCTGGCTCCGCAGTTGCTGGTCGTCGAGGTCTTCAATGATCGTCCAATCAGGCGGCAACCCAAGCTCGAAGCTGAAGGTTTGGGCCAGCCGGATAAAATGACTATCGAGCGTTTTGACCTGCAAGCGGTGGAGGTTATCGGGCAGCGATCGTAAGGTTTCCAAGCAACGGGCCGGTGAGATTTTGCCCCCTTCCAGAAACTGGTTCAGCTCCGCCAAGCATTTCGGCTCGGCGGCCGCTTCGGCCAGACGGAGCATGATCCGGTCCAGAATCTCGCCCGCGGCTTTACGGGTAAAAGTGGTCGCGAGGATATCCTCGGGGTGGAGCGTCGCGCTGGCGATACCCAGATACCGATTGGTGAGCTGAAACGTTTTGCCGCTGCCGGCCGAGGCCTTGATCAATTGGTTGGGAAATTTAGGCGGTGCCATTAGAGGATCTCCTCCGGAATGAACGGGGCGGTCCATTTGCCGAGGACCGTATCTTGGCAGATGCGGGAATAGCCGTCCGCCTGATTCGGCTTGAGCGCGACCGGCGGGAAGAACTCTTCCGCGCGAATGAGTTGGACTACGCGGCGGATCACCTCGTCCGCCTCGTCCAAATCGCTCTCGCCCCACCCGGCAGTGCGAAAGCCAACCTCCGCCAAGTCCTTGGGCAAGGTGATGTACCCCAGTTCGACATCTCCGCGAAAACCGTGATGGGCCGAGAGGTGCCGGTAGAACGGCAACTGCACACTGGTCCAGCGGCGGTCTTCGCCGCGTCCGGCATGATGGTCCGCTTCCGGCCGGCCGACCGAATCGCCGGTTTTGTAGTCCCACATCACCCACTGGCCAGACTGCGGGTGGTAGTCGACCCGGTCGATCCGGCCATCGAGCTCGATCGGCTCGCCATCGACCTCCAGTGTTGGATACTCCTCCCCCACACCCAATTCGCAGTGCATGATCCGCCAACCCTCGGCGGCCCTAGCAGCCTGAACTTCCGCGAACTTGGCCAGACGCATCCGCAACTGTTCCCCCTGCACCAACACCGCCGGTAGCGGCGTGGGGCCATAGTCTCGCTTCAATCGCTTTTCAAGTTCCGCGGTGAGCAACCCGGCGATCGCCTCCACGTTGGTGGAATCTTTCAGGTCGCTCTCACCAAAGGCGCACAGCACGTCGTGGGCCAAATTGCCGAAGGCCCCTCCGTGCAGTTCGGAACTCCCATCCTCCATCTCCCGCAGCCCGGCGACATACCGCAGATAGAAGCGGTAGGGACACGTCAGATACAACTTGATCGCCGTCGGCGAGATCCGCGTGAACGGCTTGGTCCGCGGCTTGGGTTCCGGAATCGCAATCCGTTGGTGATGGTCCGCTTCGGTAAGCTCCCGCTTCTCGATCGCGCGGTTACTCGGCTCGGCGGCCGGGCCGAATAGCTTCAGCACCCGCGCCGGAAGTTCTTCATTAGGACACGCCATCAACAACCGACTCGGCGAGACCGGGTCTCCCTGGGCGTTCCGCTTGGGGACGATCCAATGGACAATCTCCCGCGTATGCCGCACCACCTGCATTTGGTACGCGTCACGCGCCAGCCGCGAACGATTGTCGTCGATCCCCAGCCGTTCGCGGAGGACGTTCGGCAGGAACAGATCGCTGTTGGTCGAGCTGGGCAACACCCCTTCGTTCACGCTGGTCACAATCGCGCAAGGGGCGTCATCCAGCGGCAAATCCAGCCAACCGACCATCTCCACCGCCGCTGGGTCGACATCCGCCGAGATCAACTCCCTGCCCATTTGCCGCTTCAGCAGATCGACCGCCTCGGTGGCTGTGAACGACCCTTGCAGCGGCTCGGGGACGTCCGTCCATTCTCCGAAAGACTTGTTGATCGCCTGCAAAGGCCGGGCCAGGTGTCGATGGTCCGGGCTCTCGACCTCAATCGAAAGCTCGCCATAAATCGCCAGTAGGATCGTCCGCAACGTTTCGGCCCAGGCGGCTAAGGTCGCCGGTTTGTCGGGACAAAGCTTGGTAAGTGTTCGCAGCCGCTCGATCGCTGGGGCGAGCTCTTCCGGCCAGTCTTTCAGGTTATCGACCCGCGCCGGGAGCATCTTGTTGAAGAAGGCGTCGAGCGAATCGACACCCGGCTCTTTCAGCTTGAGGGCATCGAACAGATCGGGGTGCCGCCACAGTTCCGCCAGCGAGCCATACCGCCCGCTGGTCGCCAATTGCACGACAATCTCCAGCGCCTGAAACGGCCGTGACTTGGCGGCTGGCCGGCCGGGGCCGAATCGCGCGATCACCTCATGCCGGGCCATCACCCGGGTCACTTCACCAATCAGCCCCTCGTCCGGCATCCCGATCACAACCTGCTTCACGGTTTGGCCAGCGGCCAATTCCGCCAAACATCCAGCCACCTGTTCCGCTTGTTCGGCCGGGCCGTCGACCAAGTGAATCCGCTCCCAATCGTGCTCGATTTGGGCACTCGTCCACCGCTCCGGGATCAGGCAGCCATGCCCATCGAAACGGTCTGCCAGTTCCGGCGGGGCGACGATCAAGGCGGTGATGTCTCCCCCGGCAGCGGCGACTTGATCGAGCATTCGCCGCATCGTGAGGTTCAGGTCGACCGCTCCGATCAGGACCAACCGCTTGTCGCAGCGACACTCGTCATGCTCCAAAGCCACGATCCGCGCGGTCTGCTTATCCCACAGCTCCAAGGCGTCGAGCCGAGCAAGATACCGCTGTTGCAGGCTGGCCAACACGTCCCAGCGCTCATGCTCGGCGAAGCCTTCCAATTGGTCGGCGATTTGGGCGACCGCTTCGAACGTGTACCCGTTACTCGCCAGTTCTCGGTAGACGCGGCGGATGGTGTCGCCGTAGTCGCGCCAGGCCGCGATGTCGGTGGCCTCCGGGGGTAGCGGAATCAACGGACGCAGCTCGTCCGCCGGACATTCCCGCAAGGTTTGCCCCCAGGCGAGTTGCTGAACCAAGTTCGACGCGAACGGGAGCTTGGTTTCGTACAACTGCTCCGGCAAGGCACCCACGGTTTGAATGAGTGGCGGGATCAAGCCTTGCTCGGCCGCGTGACACGCCTCGGCCAACCGCCGCAGCAATCGCCGCTGGGCATAGGCCGAAGGCAACACGACAATCAAATGAGACAGATCGACCACCCCATCCACGGTCCCTGCGGCCTGCTTGAGCAACCACTCCGTAGCCGCAGCCAAAGCGGGCCGATCCCACGACAAAAACTCGGATGCAATCCCCATCAAAAAACCCACCTTTACGCTTGCAAACGGCACCCCGCAGGGGCAAGAAAGTCTTTGGTAGGATAACGCCCCCGCCAGCCACCGAGAAGTCGTCCCCCGCCCCTGAATAGGCCCGACAACCCCCCGATGACCAGCGGGCACGCGATCCTCCGTGGCCTCTGCCCATACGTCACATATTTCGCATAACTCCCAAGATGCCAGGCCCGCGTGACACGTTTGGTCACACGCGTTTGCAAGGGAAAAGAAAAAGGAAGAAATGGAGGCGAGCGTCCGTCGCTTCGTTCGCGTAGCCCACGGAAGAAGTGCGAGCACAATTTCCCGTAGCCACGCTCGCGTAGAGCGTGGGAGAAGTGCGAGTCCGGTATGCCCTGCTGGCCAAGCGGGTGAGCAGTTCCCCCACGCTTTTGGCAAGCGTGGCTACGACGCGATTACCCCGCCGCCTAGAAGGCAACCTGAAGCTGCGTGCGGAATAGGAGTCCGTCGTCACCCACCCTCAAACTGGGGCCGCTGTTATTGGCCGGATTGCGTACCAGCCGGGTCACATCAAACGACATTTTGCAATTGTGCGTGCCGTTGATAAACCAATTGACTCCCCCGGCGTATTCGTACGCGTTGCCAAACTGGCCGAAGACTTCCGAGATGCGGCTGTTCAGTTCAATCCGCTGAGGAACCACAAAATAGCCCATTTCCGCGTAGTACCCGTGGTCGAAAATCTGATCGACCGGCAACGGGCCATCCCCCTGAATGGATTTCAGCCAGCGAAAATAATACTCCCCGTTCAGGCTGAAACCACGCCACTTCAGTGCCGCGTCTAACGCGTAAAGCTGGATATCGAACTGGTCCACGGTCACCCCAGGGGCTAAGGCCCCATGCTCGGTCAATCGCGTGCCATCGCTCAAACGGACCAGCGTCCCTTCGGCCAACGGCAACCTCCCTGGAACGAGCCGGTCGTTGCCGGCGAACGTGAAACTCTGCCCGAACCGAGCCGCCGGATCGCAATGCCACTCCAGGTCGGAATACCCTTCCCCGTAGTCACCCACGACCTTCCAGATCGAACCGGAGTAGACGAATTGGGAGTCGATCTCGTCGTGCGTCAGATCGTTGGTTCTGAAACCATCACCGACCATCGCGCGATAAAACAGGTTCTCCAGCGGTTCGCCCGTGGCCCAGATTCCCACGCTCCGGTCAGGTCGAAAGAAAGTGGTCCCCATCGAGCGATCCGAAAACCGAGTACGTGTCGAGCCATCGAACCACTCTCGACTGCCTGGCACAAACGCTTTGCCGAAATGCAGATTGAAGGCCTCACTAAACTCATAGTTGACCCAGAAATCGTGAAAGATCGCTGAGTGGCCATCGTCGGTGTCGGCGTCGATATTGATGTAAAACTGAAGCTTAGGATCTAGGAAGAACCCACTAAACTCCAGGCGGCCGCGCTCGATCTCGAAGTCGTTACGGTTGCGTACCGGCCGAACCACGCCCGCGCTGTCGGTCCAGTGGGTGACGTTTCGCGAGAAGCCGGTATGGCGAAACTGCATGCGTCCATTGACGCGTAATTCGAACGGATTTTGCTCTTCATTGGTGGGGCGGATGTAGAACCCGTCGTCGTAACCGCTGGTCCACTCGGGCTGCGAGTCGCCTTCCTCTCGATCCGATTGCAGGTCGCGAATTTTTTCCTCAGCCGACTCCAACCGCTCTAGCAGCGATTGCTGTTGAGAAGGGACAACCGGTGCCTGTCCTTGGGCGGTCTCGACCTGGGTCCACGCCGATGTCACGATAACTAGCGACACGATCCATCGCACAGCTGAACAATCTTTCATTCACCAGAGATTCGTACCGCATGGCGTAATCGCCTTTGATGGTTTACAAGGTGAACAAATAGTGAAAGTTGTCCAACGGATCAAGCTCAGCTCGGCGAAAAGTAGTACGTCGCCATGTTCGCAAGGGAGTAGTGCGAGAATGATTCTAGGTAGCTACGCTCGCAAAGACCGTGGGAGAAGTGCGAGGGCAGTCCGCCCTGCTAGCGAAACGAGTAGGCAGCGCCCCCACGCTTTTGGCAAGCGTGGCTACGACGCGCCTCTCGCGTTGCGACGACGATGTGCGAGTGGGGCTACGACGCGTCCGCCGGTTCGTCTTCTTCTTCCGCTTGCGGAGGGGCTTCGTCGGTTTCCTCCGCTGGCGGTTCCACCGCCGGTTCTCCGCCGGAGACCTTCAAATCAACCGCCATGCGGTACAGCGCGGGCAGGTAGGTATCGACTTCGTCCGTGTAGGTTTGCAGTTCGACCTTGTAGCGATGCCCCGACTTGACCGTCTCTAGGCTGATTCCTTGAGATGGCAGGCCGCGGAATTTCATCGTGCGATCGTGCCGGACGTAGTGATGATCGCCAATTTGAACTTGCTGCGTCCCGTTCCCCTTCTCGGGCCCCAACTCCTTCTGAATCGCCGACTCCAGCTCCGCCAATTGGTCCGCCGAACTGCTATCCGGTAATTCGCTAGGCGTCGAGGTCAGCAAGATCCGCGGCACGCCGGTCTTGTCCTCGTGATAGGCGGCCGCCAGGTATTCGTTCCGCTTGGGGAGCAGCTTCCAGCCTTGGGGCAAGGTGGTTTCGACCCGACCGCCATCCAGCGGTGGTGTGGGATCGCCGGCTGGTCCGGGATTGGCTTTGGTCACACCGGCCGGCTTACTGTCGCCAGCGGCGGGAGCGCTGCCAGTCTCGGAGGTGCAGCCCAAGCTGAGTGCAAGAGACGTGACGAGCAATGCGCAGGAGAGGACCCGAATCATCGGTGGATATCCAATGGACGAAGGGAATTTGGGAAGAGCAGCGGCTCGTGGGGAAGCCAATCACAGGACGCCGCGCTTAATGTGGCGTCCTGTCTGAAGGTTCGGAGCAAGCGAGGTGGCTTATTCCACCACTTCCTCGATCGTTTCCTTCACCTTTTGTACAAAGTGGGGTGGCTTGCCCGCCTTGCTCAGGTCGGCCGCCTTTTGCTCTGCTTCTTCTTTTTGGTCGAAGTCGTACAGGGCAACCCGCTTCATCGATTGGTTGAACACCCCCCAGAACATCTTCATCCGCACCTCGGTAACCTTCTTGGTGCGGGCCTTCCGTTTGGCCTTTTTCTTCGGGGCCTCCTCGCCGCCTTCTTGAGCTTCCGCGGCGTCCGACTGGGCACGCAACTCTTTACGATTAACGACTTTTCGGGCCATGGGTGATCTTACCTCGAGGGTGTTGGACCTAAAGAACCGGTTGCGAGAAAGGGCGTATTAGAAGAGAATCCGAAGATTACCATCTTGAATGTTTTCTCCCTCAAACCGGCCAATATACCGTATTTTCACCCTCAAGGCCATGGGCCGGGCAATCTTCCGCTGATCGCCATTCCCCACCACAGTGGCAACCCGGTGGTAAAATGGTAGGTCGCCCACGTTCCTCCAAAATACCGTTTCAAACATACCGCACTGAAAAATCCCTTGATCGACCTGCTGGAATTCATCGCCCCGAGCCAACTGCCGCAACTCGCCGAAGGGCTCGGTCTGCCTAAATTCCGTGCCACGCAAATCCGCGATTGGCTGGTCCGGCACCGGGCCGTCGACTTCGAGGCGATGACCAACCTCCCCAAGGCGATGCGCGAGACCTTGCCTAGCCAGGCCCGGATCTTTACGAGCGAAGTCGCCACGCACAGCACCTCGGAAGATGGCACGGAGAAGCTGCTGCTGCAATTGGCCGATGGCGGCCGGATCGAGTGCGTGCTGCTGCGGGAAGAGGATCGCCGGACCATCTGCATCAGCACCCAGGTCGGCTGCGCGATGGGGTGCGTTTTCTGTGCGAGTGGCCTGGATGGTGTGGACCGTAACCTGACAGTCGGCGAGATCATCGAGCAGATGCTCCGCTTGCAAGCCTTGCTACCGGAAGACGAACGGCTCAGTCATATCGTGGTGATGGGGATGGGAGAACCGCTGGCCAATTTGGATCGGCTGCTGGTGGCGCTCGACTTCGCCTCTTCGCCGGAGGGGCTGGGGATCAGTGCGCGGCGGATCACCATCTCAACCGTCGGCCTTCCCCCGGCAATCCATAAGTTGGCCCAGCTCGATACGCGGTACCACTTGGCCGTCTCGCTCCACGCCCCCAACGACACCCTGCGGAACGAGATTGTCCCGGTCAACAAGAACATCGGGATCGACCAAATCCTAGCCGCGGCGGACCATTACTTCGAAGTCTCGGGGCGTCGGCTGACCTTCGAGTACGTCCTGCTGGCCGACTTGAACGACCGCCCCGAACATGCCCACCAACTGGCCCGGATCCTACAAGGCCGCACGGCGCTGCTGAACATCATCCCATACAACCCAGTGGTCGGCCTCCCGTACCAAACCCCGAGCCAACCCGCCCAGCACACCTTCCGCGAAATCCTCCAACGGAGCGGCATCACCGTCAAATTCCGCCACCGCAAAGGAGACAAAATCAACGCCGCCTGCGGGCAACTAAGAAGAGGCACTCCGCCGGAACTGACGCAGCTCTCGTAAGGATGAAGGCGGAAGGACGAAATGGCGTCGTCGCCACGCGAGAGGCGCGTCGTAGCCACGCTTGCCAAAAGCGTGGGGGAACTGCTTACCCGCTACATCAGCAGAGCACGCCGCGCCCCTTCTGTGCGTTTCGGCCGATCGGCCTGCACCCACCTACCGTCATGATTCTAAGAAGATGGCTAGGATGCATTAAAAAAAGCCCCGGCTCGGTTCGGCCGGGGCTGTTGCCGTTTTTCACACAAGGGTTACGCCGCGTCGTAAGTATCGGGACGCATGGTGGTGGCCAGGAATCCACCACCGGATGCGGCGACCAAACCTAGCAGCAGCGAGAAGAAGCTCCACATCGCAATGTTCCCCACGGTGTGGGCCGCTTCTTCGGTTGTTTCCAGCGTCACTTTCTTCACCTCGCGGTACTGCTCGGTGACTTGCTGTTCCAACTGAGCCAACTGTTGGTTTAGCTCTTGGCGAGCCTCGCCGTACTGGTTTTCCCACCGCTCGATCGTCCGCCGGGCCTCTTCCTCGCTCAGCTCGGAATTGGAGGACAACACGTTCACTGCGGCGTCCTGATCGAGATCGTCCTCGACCTGTTGCCACTCTTCAAAGAATGCACCGACCACGCGATCGACCTCTTGATCGGCCTGGCCTGGTCGCATGAGAGCGGTTTGCGCTGCCTCTTGGCTGATTTTCATCAACCGCTCACGCGAGCCTTGCAGTTGTTCTGGACTTAGATCTTCCTTACCGGTGTCCTCAAGCAGGTTCGCCAATTGGTCCCCCATCTGTTCGTAGTTGACTACGACTTGTTGCGATTCTTGTTGCGTTGGCTGTCGCATTTGCCCTTGATTGGTCGTGGACGTGCCATCGGGAATCGCCATCTGGCCCATCTCGCCGACGGCCGCGACTCCCGAGCCTAAGGCGGAGGTCGTCGCGCTGAATACCGTCCCGAACGTGGAACCGACGTACCAGAACGATACGAGCGTCATCACGCCCCAGATCACCATCCCATGCAGGGCACCATCGATCCGATCCGGCACGCCGCACATGTAGGCCGCGACGCAGCCGCCGATGAACATGGTGATGATACTGGTGACCACCCAAAAGATCCCGGTGCCAGTTGCTAGCCCGGCCACTGGATTGGCTTCAGTGGTCGGGTTGATGGACCAAAGTCCCACCGCGAGTCCGAGGATGCTGAGAAGCAATTGCAGCGAAGCGGCCGCCACGAAACCCGCGAGAATCGCCCCCCAAGAAACGCGTCGAACGCGACTTGCCCAGGTTCCCAGATGTGGCTCCACGTTGCTGGTATGTACCGTGTGATCGGTCGTGCGTGCTGCATTCATAATTTTGCGTCCTTGATGATAAAGATTCAATGGAAGGTGAAATGCGGCGATATCGCAGCGCCACAGGCACCGAGAAGACCTGAGCAGCGGCCTTGACTTGGTGGTGTGTTGGCGATCACTCTGGCTGAACGACAAGCAACCATGGCGGGATGCTTCGCCGCCGACTACGACGGGCTATCTCCTATCGCGAACCGACAGGAGCGGCACAAATGCGTGATTTAACACGTGCCATAACCCACAAGGTGCGGCCTCGCATCCAGCTCGCCGCGACTGGTTGCATAAGTCGTGCAAATCCGATGCCAGACCCAAGATCGCGTGTGCCGGTGCCTGAGAACTCGGGAGAAGAAATGTGACCGGGCGATGGGAGAAACGTGCCACCCAGCGGGAGAATAGTTCCATTCCGGGGGCCGCGGACCAGGGTTTTGGTCCGCCGACCCTTTGGAGTGGACCGCATCCCCAGAGAGGTGAAGCTACGCGCGTTAGCCGCCTGATTTCAAATCGAAATTGATCGGCTCTCGGTTCTCGTGAGAGACTTCCACTTCCAGCGTCGTTTGGGTGTTGTACTTCCGCGGAACGCGCTCTTTGCTTCCTTTTTGCTTTTCCGGGTCGTCTGAGTCGGGATCGGGTTCCTCCTCGGAACTGATTGAGACCTTATGCTTGCCGGGCAAGGCCCCTGGCTTTTCCGTGGTGTATTGAAGGGTGTATTTTCCGTCGGCGTCGGTAGTGGCATAGGACAAACGGCCCAGTTCCGGCCGGAAGGTGACGGACACATCCGCCAGCGGTTGGCCATCCATGGTGACCGTCCCGGAGACAGGGACCAGTTCGAAATCCTCTCCACCTCCGCAGCCCAGCAGCAGCGGGAGATACGCGACCGACAGAAGCAACGCGATTTGACGAATTGGCAACAAAGTAGTGACGTTCATGGCGTATTGATATTTTCCGTGAGATGAAATCGATACTCAAGCAAATCCAAAAGGGACGCCCGCACTGGGGCGTCCCAGAGAGAGTTGATGCGGATTGGCGACTAGAACTCGCCCATGACCGCCCCGTCGGCCATTTGACCGAGGAACTGCCAGGTCGGTCCGTGAATGTTTTCCGTGATGAACTTAACACTCCCGTCCGCCATCACGGCGTGGGTACCCAAGCCACCACGAATCACCGCGCCGCTGTCGCCGGAACCCGCACCCACAACCCCTCTCCCACCATGCATGCTGGCGGCTGAGTTGTTGTTCGTTCCGCCGATCACCCATTTGGCGGAATCTTCCACGCGGACAATTGTGGAGTACTTGTTACCGGCCTCGTCGACGCCGGGGCTTTTGCCGACCCACACGGAACCACGGCGAGTCTCCGAGTCGCCACCATCCCAAAACCGCTCCGCGACCATCATCGTGTTGCTGGTCCCGTCCAGCACGTCCCGCATTTTGACGTTGCTGTTATAGGTGAACATCCCCCGCGACTGCATCGGCGAGGAGTTCGCGAAGTCGGCATTGTCTCCGCTGCCGGAAACCGCCACGTACGACGACCGGGCGTGCCCATCCCCCGTGCCATCACCGCCCATTGCAAGGGCGAAGTGCAGGTCAGGGCTTGCTTCGGACGGACACTGGAAACCGGGAATGACGGTACGAGTCAACGGCGTGGGGGCAGCGGGAAAGTTGTTTCCCCGTGGATTGAGTTGCTCGTGCAGGGCCGATTGTTCAATGAACGGCAGGATGAACGTACCCCAGCCCCAACCACCGGCCATATCTGTCCGCCCGGGGTTGGATTCACTCGGCAGGACGTTAGTTCCATCGTTGCGAATCGCCAATGCGGCCGGAGGGAACACCAAAAACGTATCGTGATAGTTGTGCATCGCCAACCCGATTTGCTTCAGGTTGTTTTTGCACTGCATCCGCCGGGCCGCTTCCCGGGCCTGCTGCACCGCTGGCAGGAGCAAGGCGACCAGCACGCCGATGATGGCGATGACCACCAACAGTTCGACCAAGGTAAACCCGTGTGATTGCGGGCGACTGGGGGAGTGATTCATTCTTTAAATCCTTACCAAAATAGAAACCGAATAACAAAAAACATAACAGCCATCCCAACGTAGTGATGGCTACCCAAGAGCTTCTCACGGCGTGGCCGTGATCTCGAAAATCCGGGTCGTTCCGCTGACTTCATAAGAGACCGCCAACAGCGGCTTGCCGGTGGGGCTTTTAGCGCCCGGGATGAACACGCCACCCTCTGGGCCAAGATCGCCACCGCTGCCGACATCCGGCTTGCGGTCGTAGTCCCGGGTCTGAACGTAACCGTCGAAGACCGGAGCGGTCGGGTCGCTGATGTCGTACACCAGAAAACCGCTCATCCGCTCGAGCAGAATGAAGGCGTAAGTCCGGCCGTCGATCTCGCCCACGACCACACCTTCCGGCTCCGGGCCTTTGTTGTCGCTCCGGTTGTCCAACGCATGGCTCTCATGGTCCGAGTTGAAATACTTGGGGTCCAGTTCGGCCAGAATCCGCTCAAACTGGTCGCCGCTATCGAAGACCAAGCTCGCGTCGGCGTTCCAGATGGTGAATGACCGAGCCCCGTAGCTGTAAATCTCTTCGTGCAGCCCGTCGCCGTTGGCATCGCCGGTGGCAGTGGTTGTTTTGAGCCGCCCTAGGTGTTCTTTCTTTTGCAGCTCTTTCGCATTGGGAAACGCCGCCGGATCGAGCTTCAGATCCTTCACGCGGCAATCCTCGCTGAAGCCCGAGTGCCCCCGATGCTTGCCTTCGTTGGCGGAGATCAGATAATTTTTGCCCTCCGCGGTGAAGCAGATCGTGCCATCCGGTTGGTACATACCCTTCACCGGCCAAGGGCGGATGCGGGTCTTGTCGTCCTTGTCGCTCGCGTCGAAACCGTTGCCTTCCAGGCTGTAGTCCTTAAAGCCCAGCCCGACGAGCCGGGTGATCTCCTTCTTCTCCAAGTCGGCAATCGCCACCGCGTTGTTCTCTTGGCAAACGATCCACGCGGTCTTCGAGTCGGGAGAAACCGCGATGTACTCCGACTCCAGGTCCTGCGCGACCGTGGCCCCTGGGCCGAAGATCCGAATGCTGCTGTCGAGCGACTCGCGCTGGTCGTTGAACTTGCGGAAGTCGAGCGTCGTCACATGCGAAGGTTTGAGCGATTCAATCCCGTCCGCCAGGTCGATCTGGCTGATGCTCCCCTCGGGGTCGAACGAATAGTCTGGCTCCGGGGCCCCTTCATTGGAGACCAACAGCCAGCGGCCATTGGGGCTGAAGGTGAGCATGTCTGGCTTGTGCCCTACATCCAGTACCTTCAGCACTTCCCCCTGGGCGTTGAAGAAGACCGCCTTGCCGGTCTCGCCCCGTGACGGGGGAGTAACACAAGCGGCCAACTTCCCATCGTGGCTGGCGATGGAGGTGGGATCACCATGCTGCCCGACATCGACCGTGCCGACCAACTTGGGCGTGGCCGGATCTGCGATCTCCAGGATATCGATCTGCTGTTTCTCACCATTGACGACAAACAGCCGTTTAGTCGCGCTGTCGTAGGCGATGATTTCGGCCGCCGACGTGGCGAACTTTTTGCCGTGCAGGTACCCGCCGATCGGAGTGATCCGCAAACGACCCGCGGCCTGCGGCGCGGCCGGCAGTTCCGGATCTTGGCTCACATTATGGGCCGGGTGCAAGGCCAAGACCTGACTTGGTTCCACCTGTGCGGACCCAGGTGAACCGGGCTCCCCGCCACATCCCGCCCAACCGAGACAGCTAAACGCCAGCAGTAAACTGAACCGATCACGCACTCGAGCGATGTCTTTGCGTTGTCCCATAACGAATCCGCCTTGCCTTGATGTTGATAGTTCCGACCACACGTCCGGCGTCATCTTTTGTAAGTGACCGTCCCCAACCTGCGACAATCGGGCAGGAGAACGCCCCCAGGGCGAAAACTCCACTTACCCGATCGCCATTACTCTGGGCCAGGACGACTTGTCCAGATGAGTGGTGATTCTAAACAACGCGATGCCCCGGCCGGGTTAAGACTTCGCGAAGGAACCATGAAGATTTGCAACCATCAAAAACCACCGAGAAATCACTCGCGATATCAGCCAATTTTGGCCAACGCGTGACGCGACCTAGTCCGACTTCAGAAAGGATGGAACGGGCAGAATGCAAGAGAAGGGAAAAGTCCCATCGCGCTTTCATGCTATCGGTTGCTCAAGTCTCTCCGTACAATGAGGACATGACTCCAGAACAAAGACTTGAGCGATTAAACGAGGCCCGCGACCAGGAAGATTCCTGGCTCCAGTGGTATCGGCTGACACCGCAAGAGCGGTGGGCAGAGTCGATGAAGATCTGGCAGTTTTACCTGCAAGTAGGAGGCTCACTTGATCCCGAACCCGATCCTCAAAGTCCTTTCGACGCTTACCTCCCACGAAGTCCAGCACCTGCTTATGGGAGGGCAGGCCTGCGTATTCTACGGCGCGGCCGAGTTTAGCCGAGACTGTGATATTGTGTTTGTTGCAGCCAAGTAAACCTGGGTGTACAATGTGTACCCAGAGAGGAGGTATGTGATGGCCAAACGAAGTGAAAAAAGTTCCGCTCAGGAAAGTCGTCTCAGTATCCGTGTCGATGCGGCGCGGAAAGCCGTGATTGCGCGGGCCGCCAAGCAACATGGGGAAACGGTGAGCGATTTTGTGCTGGAGAACGCCTATCAAGTCGCCACGGAATTGCTGGCCGACGAAGGGCCGGTGTCGCTGACCCGCAAGCAACTGGCTCACATTTTCGAGACGCTCGACAACCCTCCTCCCACCAGCGTCGCGGCCGTCCGGAAACTCCTGACCCAGCGGTCGGTCCTCGATGGCTGAGGTTCCTTACTCGCCGCTTGCTCCGCTCGATGGCGGTCACGACCGCACCGCGTTTGATTGTGGCGTTTCCGCACTGAACCTCTACCTCCGCAATTACGCCCTGCAAAACCAGAAACGGGGCATCGTCCGGAACTACGTGACGACACACGTCGAGAGCAAGGTCATCGTCGGCTATTATTCGCTAGCCTACGCTTCGCTCGACCAGAAGCTGCTCCCGCCCAAGCTCGTCAAGGGACTGGGCAAATACGACATCCCCGTGATGTTGCTCGCCCGACTGGCCATTGATCGCCGAGAGCAAGGGCACGGGTTGGGCAAAGCACTCCTCAAGGACGCGATCCTGCGAACCATGCAGGCAGCGGAGATCGCCGGGCTGAAATTGCTTCTCGTCCACGCCAAGGATGAATCCGCCACCGATTTTTATCGTAAGCACGGCTTCGAACCGGTCCCCGACGATCTGCACAAACTCTTTTTGCCAGTTCCATTGTCATCGTGACGGGCTGCGATGGTGGCACGAGGCTTATCATCAGCCTGCCAGCGTCCGATTGCCCTGCGGCGAAGCGACAACCGTTCTTCCAACAAAGGGCCAGCGGCCCGGTCTATCCCAGCCTGGGACGCAGTCCCAGGTAACTGTGTCCAACCAATCGTGAGGGCTGTAGGCCCGGTCCCATTTACTGGCTCGATTCGCGTTGAACCCATGGATAGGCCGGGCCTTCAGCCCTCACGTTTCCATTGGATCTCGAATCCCAGGGCGTTGCCCTTTTCTAAGCAGTGTCAAGGGTCAAAACGCTAGGGGATGCTGGATTAAGGGTG
>JBBDIM010000148.1:0-17409 GCA_040880405.1 Pirellulaceae bacterium
CGGTGCGGCGGGCCTGGTTTTGCGACAACGGATAACGTTCGGACTACGGATGGCGAACCGTTTCCCACACACGATTCCCCTGGCGATGCCTTATGGTCCGAAAATTAGCCACCCCCACGATTCTCCAATGGCCCGCTCTCCTTGGCGGCGGGAAGGGAGGCCGTTTTGCTCGTACCCTCCTGGTGATCGGGATCGCCACGATCTCGACCTGCGGAATCACCCCCTGCCTGGCCCAAGGCCCGGCGGCAACCGTTGAAGTACCGGTGATCGTTGATTCGCCCGCGATCACCTCGCTCAGGGCTTCGGATCCGCAATCTCCGTTTGAATTGGCCCGGGCGGCCCAACTCGCCTTAGATTTGGGACGCGCGGATGTCGCGATCGAGTTTTTGACGAAGCTCGTGGCGGATGGCCCGGAAGCGGGTGCTTTGCTCGATGCGCACCGTCGTCTCGGCACGGCGCATTTCCTTCGCTTTCAAAACAATGTCGCGATTCAACCGGTCGGGACAGAAGTTGCTAATCGGGTGTTGGAAGCCGCCGCCAATTACGCGGCCGATCCCGATCGTTTGGCGCGACTCGTCCAGCAGCTAGGAGATGGCGATTCCGCGAAACGCAGGCAAGCCTCCGACGAATTGATGCGCGCCGGCAAGCACGCCGCCAATCCGCTGTTCGAGGTGCTGGCCGATCCTGACCAGGAGGACCTGCATCCCCGGGCTCGCGTGATGCTGGTGGAACTGGGGCAGGCAATCCATGGCCCGCTGCTGGCGGCGCTAGAGAGCGACAGCGACACGTTGGTGGCCAGTGTGATTCAGGTTTGCGGAGCGATCCGGCACAAGGCGGCTACCGATTTGATCGTTGGCAGGTTCGGTCTTGCCCCGGACGATAGCCGTGTGGCCGCCGCGGCGGAAACGGCCCTGATTCAACTCGCCGGCAACGCACCGGCCCGGCATGAGGTGGAGCTGTATCTCCGTCATCGCGCCCAAGTCTATCTGCGGCCCGAACCGATGTTCGCCCCGGACCAGCAGGGGGAGGTGGAATTCTGGAACTGGGAGGAAGCGCAGGCCGTGGAAACTCGGCTCCCGGTGTTCGACGCCCAGGTCCGCATCGCCGATCGCCTGCTTTCGAACTTGGAAGAGATTTCCGACAGCCCTTTGACGCCTGGCCTGGCAAACCAGCGTCTGCTGGCGCGGCTCCAACTGGCGAAGCTGGATAGCGGCCTGGACACTCCGCTCTCCGAAGAATCGCTGCAAGCGTTCGCTCCGACATCGCTGAGCGATTTAGAACAGGCTTTAGAATCCGCGTTGCCGCGCCGTGAACTCACCCCGGCGGCAATCGCCGCGACCGAGGCCTTGGCCGCCCATGGCGATGTCTCCCTGCTAGTGACCCGCGACAAACGTCCCAGCCCGTTGGCGATGGCTCTGGAAAGTGACTATCACCAAGTTCGCCTGGCCGCGGCGCTGGCGATCTTGCGGCTCGACCCGACTCGCATGTACGCCGGTTCCAGTGATGTCCTGCGGACCTTGGAACGAACCGCCACCGCCGCCGGACGGCGGATTGTGGTGATTGCCGATCCGCACCAGGAACGGGCGACGCTGCTGGCGGGGATCGTCCAGACCGTCGGATTCGAGCCGGTGGTGGTAAGCGGCGGAAGCGCCCTGTTCCGCGAAGCCTATCGCACGATCGATGTCGAGTTCCTGTTGATCAGCGAGAACGTCTCTGGGCCCATCCTGACCGAGACCCTGCAAATTTTGAGGAAAGACCGCCGTACGGCCGATCTGCCGATCGGGGTCTTAGCGGACCCGGAGACATTAATGACTCGGGAGGTCCAAACCGCGGGCGATCCTCGCACGCTGGCCATGATTACCCCACAAGATGAAGAGGGGTTTGTATTTCAGGCGGAACAATTACTCCGCTCGCCCGGGCGGATGCTCGTTACCGCGGAACAACGTTTGGCGGATGCGGAGCTCGCGATGACCGCCTTGGCCAAACTTGCGAACCAGCGGCAACGGTATTCGTTTTACGATCTCTGGCCCCTGGAATCGACCTTGCTCTCACGCTTGCGGGAAGGTGCTCTGACGGAGGACGTGGCGATGGTTCTGGGGTACCTCGGTACACCGGCCGCGCAGCAATCCTTGGTGGAGGTCGCCAGCGACACCCTCCGCCCACTGCCGCAGCGGCAGGCCTGCGTCGAGGCTTTCACCCATTCAGTGGAGAGCCGCGGCCTGCTGCTCACCAAGGACCAAATCCTGCGGCAATACGACCGCTACAACGGAAGCGAGACCCTAGGGGCCGACACCCAAACGGTCCTTGCTCAAATCCTTGATGCCCTAGAAGCGCCCACCAAGGGAGTCCGTTTCGATCAACCGGCGATCGCCCCCGAGAACCGCGAGTAGACGGTATGGGATTGTATTCCGACACATCCACAACCTACGCCTCCGAGTATTCCTCGCTCGGAAACGAACCACCCATCCCCGGGCTCATCGGATCGAGCCAAGCGATGGCGGATGTCTACCGGCTCACACGCAAAGTGGCCCAAACCAATGCCTCGGTCCTGCTGTTGGGCGAAACCGGGACCGGGAAGGAAATGATCGCCTCGGCCGTGCATCGCTTAAGCGGCCGGGCCTCTGGACCGTTCGTGAAGGTCAACTGCGGGGCCCTCAGCGAGAGTCTGCTCGAAAGCGAACTGTTCGGTCACATGCGGGGCGCGTTTACCGGGGCGGTCAGCAACCGGACTGGCCGGTTCGAGGCGGCCCATGGCGGCTCGATCTTTCTCGACGAAATCAACTCCACCACGCTCCATCTGCAAGTCAAACTGCTGCGGGTGCTGCAAGAGCGGGAATTCGAACGAGTCGGCGATACCAACACCATCCGCGTCGATACCCGGGTGATCGCCGCGAGCAACCGCCACCTGCTTGAGGAAGTGGACGACGGCAAGTTTCGCGAAGACCTTTACTGGCGTCTGAATGTGGTGCCGATCCGGATTCCCCCGCTGCGCGAGCGGCGCGAGGACATCCCGGAATTGGTGGCCCACTTTCTGAATGTCTACAGCGAAATCAACGACCGGCACGTCGTCCATATCCAGCACGAGGCGATGCGAGCCCTCCAGGATCATCACTGGCCGGGAAATGTCCGTGAGCTGCAAAACTACGTGGAACGAGCCGTTGTTTTGGCCGAAGGGGACGAGCTGACGGTCGAGCTCTTGCCGCCGGAAGTCCGGCACGGAGACCAACGAGCCGGATCGAGCATGTTCCGCGGAGCAACCGATTTGGAATCACTCACCTTCGAAGTGGTCCAGCAAGGGCTAGGCGAGGCCCACGCGGACGCCGAGGACCTGCATAGCCGGATCGTGAACCGGGTGGAGAAGGAACTGATCGCCCAAGTGATGGCCGCCTGCAACAACGTCCAAACCAAAGCCGCCACCCGACTAGGCATCAACCGCAACACGCTGCACAAGAAGCTGAAAGAGTATAATCTGGACGCGTGAGCGGCGGGTTTCCTGGGGTGCCAGTAGGGCGAGATCAGAAACTAAATCCGGGTGCCATGCCCACGCCCTACAACGTGGGCATGTTTTGGCGGGCACATTCTCCACCTGCAACGCCGCACGGCGGAATCCGAGCCGGCGTCCCGTCTTCTCAGAAAAGACACAATCATCTCGCACTTCACCGGGCAGCTTGCGCTGCTCCGGTATTAATGAGTAATGGAGATTGAAAAATGCAAAATAAAAGCGGAAGGGCGCGAGTCCTCCGTTCTTTGGCGTGAAAATTCCCCCCAACGGCAACGCCGTCTAATTGAACCCAATGCGGCGTCCGGTCTTCCCGGAAAAGACATAATCCTCTCGCACGTCTCATGCCCACGCTTTTCAGGCGTGGCCATGGCACGCAGCATCCAGGCAACAAAAAAAGGCGAAGTGATTGCTCACTTCGCCTTTCTCATTTTATCGGTTGCGGAAGCGTTTGCTTACACCAAGCCGCGTCGGACCGCCCAGACGGCTGCTTGGGTGCGGTCGGTGACGTCGATTTTGCGGAGGATGTTTTGCACGTGTTCCTTCACGGTCTCGATGCTGATCGAGAGCGACCGACCGATCTCGCGGTTGCTCAGGCCGAGGGCCAAGTGCCGTAGCACCTGCATCTCACGATTGGTCAGCGGAATGTCGCTATGCTTGGCTTCTTGACGTTTGGCCATCGCGCCGCGGACGCGCGACATGATACCGGCGGTGACTTCACCACCACTCGCGGCGTTTTGGATTGCCGAAACGATCGAGTCCCGAGGAGAACCCTTCAGCACATAATCACAAGCTCCCAGGGCGACGCTGCGGGCGACGTAGGTGGGGTTATCGTAGGTGGAGAGCATGACCACCCGAGTTCCGGGGGCGTCGTTTTGGATTTGCTCGAGCGCCTCCAAGCCGTCGACGTCCGGCATCCGAATGTCCATGAGCACCACATCCGGCTTGTGCTGTTTGGCCTTTTCGACCGCGTCCTTGCCATCCGTCGCTTCACAACAGATGTGGATGTCGGTTCCTTTGAATACGCTGGCTAAGCCACTGCGCACGACTTCATGATCATCGGCCACAAGCACATTAATTGCCATTTTGAATCTCCTAGAGTCCAACAAAGCGGACGGGATGGGACCACGGCGGCAGGAGACTATCGCACCCCTATCGCACAGTACCCAACCCGTGGGAATAACTGGCGGATCACCCCCAAGATTACGGAAAAGTCCCCCGACTTTTGCTCCGTTTCGTTAAAACGGCCGTTTCTCCACCTTTAGTGTCAATCTTAACCCCAAGGGGATTGGTTGCCAGTGCCTCCCCCCAAGAGATGCGGAATTTTGCGGTCCCCCACACCCCGCCGATTCGGTTATGCGGGGGTTGTAACGGCAGAGAACGCCTCACTGAATCACGGATAGTCACTCCCTGTGGGGGATTTGTCGAGTTGCCCCCCCAGCGGCCCGATTGTCTCAAGCGGATGCGCCGAAATTGCCACATTACGTTGACTTTTCGCCCACACAACCTAAATACATCAGTACTCCCAACCTGTTTACCCTCGCGAGACCACGGCCCAATCGTCGGCCCCAGCATGGGTTGGCCCCGTCCAGCCCTTCGTCCCGCCCCTGCGATTCAGACGTCGATACCCCTACGAGGCAGCACCCAACGATGAAAAACGCACGACTTTTGCTGGTGGACGACGATCGACACATTCTTGAGTCGATGGGCAGTTGGCTGAACGATCTGGGGTACGAGGTCGACTTGGCGGCCACGCTAACCGAGGCCCTCACCCAGATCGACGCCATGAACTACGACCTGGTGTTGGCCGATGTCCGCCTGGGAGACGCCGATGGATTCGAGGTGCTGCGGCACTGTCGCCTCCACCGGCCCAACACCACGGTCATTATGATCACCGGCTACGGCACGGTCGAAACCGGGATCGAAGCCCTCCGCGAAGGAGCCTTCGACCTACTCACGAAGCCGCTGATCGACGAGGAACTGGAGCTCGCCATCGACCGCGCTCTCTCGCAGCGGAAAGTCATTCAAGAGAACCAAACCCTCAAAGATCAGCTCGACCTCCGCTTCGGGCTCGAGAACATCGTCGGGCACGACCACCGGATGCTGCGAATCTTCGACATGATCGACAGTGTCGCCGATACGCGCGCCAGTGTCCTGATCACCGGCGAGAGCGGGACCGGAAAATCGCTACTCGCGAGGGCCATTCACCGCCGCAGCAATCGCCGCGATCAACCCTTCATCGAAGTCGCCTGCGGTGCGCTGCCAGAGGCATTGCTGGAAAGCGAGCTGTTCGGGCATGTCGCCGGGGCCTTCACCGGAGCGACCGGCAACCGGATCGGTAAGTTCAAACAGGCCGATGGCGGGACGATCTTCCTCGACGAAATCGGCACCGCGCCGGCCGCCATGCAGGTCAAGCTGCTGCGCGTGCTGCAGGAATTGCAGTTCGAAGCGGTCGGCGGTACGGATACCATCAACGTCGATACGCGGGTCATTCTGGCCACCAACGAAGACCTAACGGCGCAGGTCGCCGCCGGAAGCTTCCGGCAAGACCTCTACTACCGCGTCAACGTCATCAACCTGGAGCTGCCTCCACTGCGTGAGCGGATGTCCGATATCCCCCGCCTTACCGGGCACTTCCTGGACGAAGTCCGCAACGAAACAGGCCGCCAAGTCCGCGGTTTCACGCCGGAGGCGTTGGCCGCGCTGCAGCGCTATCGCTGGCCGGGCAATGTCCGCGAACTGCAAAACGTGGTCGAGCGGGCGGTCCTGTTGTGCAAGCATGAAGAGATCACCCCGGCCGACTTACCCCCTTCGATCGCCTCCGGGGCCCCGGTCAGTGTTAACCGAGACCGTGGCACGACCCTGAAAGAAGCCTTGGAAGGCCCGGAACGGCAAATCATCCTCGATGTGCTCGACTCCAACGGCTGGAACCGCAACGAAACCGCGGAACAGCTCGGCATCAACCGGACCACCCTCTACAAAAAAATGAAACGCCTCGGCCTGGAAGATCCACCGGTCGGCTCACCCTTCTACCGCGCCGCGGTGGCCACGCATTCAGCTTAGCTGAACCGTGCCAAGTCGTACCGATCGGGACCAGGGTGGCCGTGAAAAAGGGGTCAGGACTCTATTTAGCGACCCGCTATCCATTGGTACACGCGCACCTAAAAAGAGTCCTGACCCCTTTTCACTCGTCCGGTACCACCACTTCCACTTCCGGTAAGGTGCCGGGTGGGATCGCTTCGTTGGTTAGTTCGTAGATGCCCCAGAGGCTGCCCAGGACTAACAGGACCACCAACAGTGAGTCGGGTTCGATCAGCCAGTACTGTTTGGCTCGGCGGTTGACGATTGCCATGGTGGCGATGCAGGTGATGAAGATGACCGCGGCGGCGGTGGCGGCGTGGACCATGCTGGCGTCGGCCAGAAGTGAGCCTTGGGTGTAGACCGCGTCGACCGGCAGCAGGATTGCGATGTTAAAGGCGTTGCTGCCGAAGATGTTGCCGATCGCCATGTTGGCGGCCCCCATCCGCACGGCGGCTACCGTGGTGACCATCTCCGGCAGGCTGGTCGTCAGGGCCAGGAAGGTGCTGCCGACGAACGTGCCGCCGAGTCCCGTGATCACTGCTAGTCGATCGGCCGTGGGGGCCAAGTAATGGGCCGCGAGGAAGATGGCGGCAGTGGTTAGCACGTAAATCCCGATTGCCACGCCTAGGGTCATCGCCGGCCGCTCTTCTTCCTTTTCCTCGGCCGGGTTTTGGTCGCGATAGATCAACCGGATCGAGAAGAGGTAAAACACCGCGCACAAGATCGGCCCCAGGCTCATGTGCCACAGGGAGAACGAGAAATCGTTCGTCTCCTTCTCCAGCACCATGAACAGCAGGATGAGCGCCGTTAGCCCCATGCTACACAGGGCGGCCAAGGCGTGTTCGGAAGAGTGGGAGGTGAACATCTTAGAGCGGCTGCGAAACGCCAAGTCCACCACCCCCAAAATCATCAGATTGAACAGCGAACTCCCCAGCACATTGCCCAGGCAAAGGTCCACCCCGTTGGTGCTCTCAGGCAAGCGAACCGCGGCGATGTTGATCGCTAGTTCCGGCAAGCTGGTCGCCGCGGCCAACAAGATTAACCCGGCCAGCGAGCCACCCATGCCGGTCTTCTCGCCAATCACATCGGCGGCGGCCGCCATGTAATGGCCAGCGACCAAGATGACAGCCGAGAGGCCCAGGAAGGTGGCGATCAGAATCCACAATTCGGTTGTCATAAAGATAACGGGATTTCGTGTGAAAAAGGGTTAGGCATTCAAAGAAGTCCCACGAAGCTATTCGGCAAGTGAAAAGAAAAGTTCAAGGGATAGGTACTTTCTTTGCCAACTTTCTTTCACTAAACATGTTCTAATGGGTTGCCTGCCCCCTACTTCTCTGGTATAAAGAAAACGCGAAAGAAATGACGGCAATCATTCCTTTCGCGTAACCTTTTGTTAGCTCCAGTGCCTTTCGGCGCGCTAACGTCAAATTTGTTATGCGGCATTGTAGTCGCAGGCGTGTGGCTAGGCAACTGGGCTCCTTCTATGAAAGGGGTGCCCGATGCGCACCTATTGTATCAGTTATGACCTGCGAAAGCCCGGTCGTAACTACGACGACCTGTACACTGCAATTAAAGGCTGCGGTGCATGGTGTCATTGCTTGGAATCGATCTGGCTTGTGCGGACTACTTACTCCGCAAGCCAGATCCGGGACCTAATCTGGTCCACCATGGACGCCAACGATTCCATAGTCGTCTTTCAGGCGACCGCGCCAGGAGCTTGGCATGGACTTTCCGACCAAATCAGCGATTGGTTGAAATCCAATTTGCAATGAAAACCCTGATCAGGTGATGCCTATTTCCGGAGAAGCAATTCTCCGGCCCCATTGAAGCAAGGGTTAGGTACTCTCATTGCGCGAGTAAAAACGGTGTTCCCGCAGTGAACCTGCGGGCCCCAATTAGCGGCATCACCTTATCAATACCCATGATTCGCAATTCAAATTGACGAATCATGGGTATTTTTGCTTCCCTTGCAGCGAGACGCGACACAGTCGCGTAAATACGCAAATACTTAATCGAAGATCGGCAAAAACTTGCCAAAGGCCTCTTCGCAAAATTGGCCCGGGTCGTTGAATCTTCGGTGGCGGTCGAGCTCGTTGAGGGCGGCCATTTCGTCATCGGCCAGGGTGAAATTTTGGCTTTCCAAATTCTCTCGCAGCCGCTCGGGCCGAGAGCTTTTGGGAATCACAATCGTCCCCCGCTGGGTCCCCCAACGCAAGAGGACTTGAGCCTGGGTGCGGCCATGATTATCGGCGATCACGCTCACCATGGGGTGCCTCAGCAAAGAATCCTTGCTGCTGGCCATCCCCAACTCGACATAAGAGGGTGCCCCCAAGGAAGAGAACGCGGTGACCGCCAGCCCCAAGTCTAGGCATAACCGCAAGAGTCGAGCCTGTGCGAGCAGAGGATGCATCTCGACCTGCAGCATCGCCGGCTGGATTTCCGCGTAGCTTACCAAATCGAGAATCAACGGAGAATTAAAGTTGCAAACGCCCAGGTTGCGGACCAACCCTTCCTCGACCAACTGTTCCATCGCCCGCCAGGTTTCGTGCAGGGGAACGGGGTCGAGTCGCATCCGGGGTTCGGCCGCCTGAGTGTCGTAAATCCAGCCTGGCGGATAGCGATTCTCCGGCGCGACGTAGGCCAGCGAAATCGGGAAATGGACCAGGTAAAGATCGAGATAATCGACCCGCAAATCGAGCAGTGTGCGCAGACACGCCGGGCGGACGTGCTCCGCTCGGTGATACGTGTTCCACAGTTTGGAGGTAATCCACAGCTCTTCCCGCTTCACCAGCCCGCCTTCGATGGCCGCTTGGATTCCTTCTCCCACCTCCGCTTCATTGCCGTAGTCGCAGGCGCAGTCGAGGTGCCGATACCCCATTTTAATGGCACTCTGTACAGTATACGCAGCATCTGTCGGTTTTATCTTCCAGGTTCCCAGCCCGATAACGGGCATATGGTCGCCACTGGGGGTATTTTGGGTGATTGAGGGATTCAATGAAGAGGTTTCCGGAGGGTAATGAAAAAGGAAACAACCGCAAACAAATCAGATAAATAACCGTCATTCGATGGATTAAGATAGCAAGTTCGGAGGGATCGGGAACCCTCGATGCGCGAACCCGCTAAGCAAAAAATGATCACCTACCCAGGCCCCACCCAAGCAGGGTGGTCTGGCGATTATGGGGCGGTTTTGACTTGCATCGACCTAGCGGAAGAGCGAAGATAGGGGATTAACCTCTAGTCCGCACTTCCCGCCTCGGTAAATCGCCGAATTGAGCCCCCTTCAAGGTGTTCGCTTCGTCATTCAGGAGATTGTCACCCATGCCACTGCGTCTCGCCCTCACCGCCATTTTCGCCGCTACGCTGATGCTGGTCCCGGTCCGCGAAAGTTTCGCGATTCCCTTCTTCTTTGAGGTCTTTACGGAGAAATACGCCAATTCGGCCTCCGAGGGCGAAAACGTCAAGAAGCTGGTCACGCTGGCCGAAGCCAACAAGTGCAACGTCTGCCACATCGATGGCCAACCGAAAAAGGAACGCAACGCCTATGGCACCGCTCTTTCGGAGCACCTGGATAAAGGCAAGTTCGGCAAGCCCCGCCTCGAAACCGAACGCGAAGCGGCCGTCGCGGAGGTAATTGCGGCTTTTGACAAGGTCGCCGAGGTGAAACTGGTCGCCGATAAGGAAGATTCCCCAACCTTCGGTGCCAATCTGGCCGCCGGGAGTCTCCCCGCAGCCACCCCGGAACCACCCAAGGAAGAACCGAAGCCGGAACCCAAACCGGAACCGATGCCGGCCGAAGAGCCAATGCCCCAGCCGGAAACCACGCCCGCGGAAACCCCTCAGCCAGCCGCCGGCAACTGGGCGGAACTGCTCAAGAACGAAATCAAGCAAGAGCTTAAGGCGGAACTGACCGCTGAGCTGGGCAAGGTTCTCCGCGAAGAACTGGGCCCCGAACTGCGGAGCGAGATCTCCAGCCAACTCGCCACCTCACTGAAGTCCGATATGCGTTCTTCGATCAAACGGATGCTAATGGTCGAGATGAACCCGATCGGCGAAATTGACGACGCCACCGAGGAAGCGGCGATCGCCGAGGTGACGAAACTGGGGGGCCGCGTGACCAAGGTCGCCCAGACCTCCGACGACAAGGTCGTCTCGTTCCACCTGAGCGATCAAACCATCGGCGACGACGCCCTAGCCCTCGTCCGCAAGATCCGTGGCGTGGTGGAAGTGAACGTGCAGGGAACCGAAGTGGGGGACGCGGGGGTAAAGCACCTGGTCGGGCTGCCCACCATTCGCCGCTTGAACCTCGCCAAGACCAAGGTCACCGACGAGGCCCTGCCTTACCTGGCGGTGCATGAAGAGTTGACCTACCTCAACCTGTACGGCACCCAGGTCTCCGACGCCGGGATCGCGTCGCTCGCCTCGCTACCCAACCTCGCCAAACTTTACCTCTGGCAAACCCAGGCCACCGAGGAAGGTGCCAAACAGCTCGAAGGCGAAGTCAGCAGCCTGGATGTGAACTTGGGCTACTAATCCGTGTTCCAATCACGCCATAGCCACCGCAGCGACTCCGGCAAAATCACTCCGCCGTGAATGCCGTTATGGCCGCCGATTCCTCCCACGAACTGGTAATCGTATTTGGCGAAGACGAGGGCCTTGTCCATTTGCAGGTTGGCCAGCCACCAATTGCCATGCTGGTTGTCGAGATCGTTCTCGCCATCTTGCAGCAGCACGCGGATCGGTTTGCGCTCGGTCTTGCGAATCCAAGCATGGTAGTTGTGGCCGCCGCGGATGTTGGTGAAGCTGCCGACATGGCTGAGCACCTTATGAAACGCCTCCGGCCGTTCCCACGCCACGGTGAACGCACAGATGCCGCCGGACGAAATCCCGCAGATCGCGCGGTCTTTGGCCTCGGTCGAAAGGTTGTAGTCCTGGGCCACCAGCGGCAGCATCTCGTCGATCAGGAATTTGGCGTAGTCGCCACTGAGGGTGTCGTATTCGAAGCTGCGGTTGTTGGCTCGCCAAGGGGATTCGATCTGGCTATCTCCCTTGTGCCCCGGGTTGATGAAAATCCCGATCGTCACCGGCATCTGGCCCGCGGCGATCAAGTTATCGAAGACCACCGGCACGCGGAACTGCCCCTTTTCATCGACATAGGTATGCCCATCCTGAAACACCATCACCGCGGCCGGTTTCTCAGCGTCGTACTGCTTGGGGACATAGAGGTAGTACTCGCGGGAGGTCTCGGGAAAGACCTTACTTTCGGCGAAGGTGTGCTTAGTGACCTCGCCCCGAGGGACGTCCTCTTTCCGCTCGGAGTCAGGACCTAGCTTGTAGCCAGAGTCATCGGCCCAGGCGAAAGAAACAAAAGCGAGCGTCAACAGGGACGCAAAAGAGAATGTCTTCAAGGGTGGGGTCTCCCGGAAAGTCGCGCAGGGTTGGGGGAAATGAACAGCCCAATCATAATCGCCGGGAGAAGGAACTGCCACTTCCCGCTTTAAGGATCAAACCCGCGGCCATCGTTGATATAAAAGCCATCTTCGAGGTCTTGCCGTCGCTGATCTTTCCCGATGAAGCGGACCGATCCATCCGCCAACAAGACCTGGTTGCCATGTTGAACCGTGTCCGCCAGGCGGGCGTATTGGGCCAAAATCGTATCGGGCGAGATATCGACTGGCTCGGTCCAAGCAACTGGCCGGTTCAGAAGTTCGATGACCATCAACGTTTGGGAAGTGCCATCGGTGATCTCACGGAACGTGCTCGGTTTGGTCGTTCCCAGTACCGTTCCCTCGGAAGAGATGGCCAGGTAGGTGGTGAGTCCCTGCTTCCGATGCTCGGGATAGTGCGGCGAGGCATAGACCGAGGGCATCTGTTCCGCAACCTTTAGGTTGTCCGGGTGATCCCACGGTTTGTCGAAGTCGTACGCCTGATGTAGGGACGTGGTGTCAGAGTTCCTGCCGTCAAAAAATGGCAAGATCAAGACTCGCCACGAGTGCATCGGCTTTCCGTTCTCGTCTGGGATATAGGCGGATGGAAAGGTGCTGTAGGTATCGTGGTAGTTGTGCAGGGCGAGCCCGATGTGCTTGAGGTTATTCGCGGATGCCATTCGGCGGTAGGCCACCGGGTGATGCCCACCCATGGGCCAGAGCAGCAACACCATGAGCCCCAGTCCGATCCCAACACAGGCGAGAAACCAGAGATGCCCGCGAATAGTTGGCCAAAGTTCGGCGCGCTCAGGATCGGTAATTTGCTCGTCGCTTGGGGGTTTTGAAAAGTCCATCGTATTACCATCCACAAGTCGATTCGCCATAGCCTGAAAGGAAGTGGCACTACCCACGGGTGACACTTGGTGATGCCGCTTGCATTTTCTTTTTTACCACGAATCACACGAATGACACGAATAAAGAGGGGATTCATGGCGAGTCGACTTTTCGAGCATCCTTTGTCTATCGTCCAATCAACCCGTGAAGCTCGAAAGCCTCAGAAACGTTATTTTCGCCGCTTGCGATTCGTGTTATTCGTGTCATTCGTGGTTAAGCAATTCACGGTAGTTGGCGGTGTTCAACTTGAGAGCGGTGAAACCGGGCAGTTGTTCTTTTGGCTGCTCCTAACCAGCGCGACCCCCAGTAAAATCGTTGCCTACAACAACAAAGGGCCAACGGCCCGGTTTTATACCAGGCGTGGGACGCAGTCCCAGTCGCGTCGTCCCAACCAAATCGTGAGGGCTGTAAGCCCGGCATCATTTGCAGACTCGGTTCGCGTTGAACCCAGTAATGGGGCCGGGCCTTCAGCCCTCACGATTCTATTTGGATCGAGACATGGGGCGATGCCCCATGCTGGTATGAAGCCACGCCTTCGGCGTTCGGTTTTTCGGTCGTGTTGATCTTCCGCCTTCCGCCGGATGTTCGTTTACTGCGGGGTGACCGCTTGCTGCGGGTTGATCATCATTTACAAGGTGTTCGTTTTCCGAAGCACATCCCCCGCCATCGTGTCCAAAACCGCCCTCAACCTTTAGCCGGGTGGATGCCCATGTCCTGGAGCATCATTTTCAGATCGGCCCACACTTCTTTTTTGGCGGACGGATTCCGTAGCAGATAGGCGGGGTGGTAGGTGGCGATGACCTTGCATTGGCCATACTGATGGAATCGCCCCCGGAGTTTGCCGATCGGTAGGCCGGTGCCCAGGAGGTTTTCCGCTGCGTATTTGCCGAGGCAGACGATGTACTGCGGCTGGATGATCGCCAACTGCCGCAGGAAGTAGGGCTGGCAGTTTTGGTTTTCCTGGGCGGTTGGATCGCGATTGCCGGGGGGGCGGCATTTAAGGGTGTTCAGGATGTAGACATCCTCCCGCTTAAACGAGCAGGCCTCAATGATTTGGGTCAGCAGCTTCCCTGCCTTACCCACGAATGGTTCACCCTGTCGATCCTCGTCGGCACCGGGTGCCTCGCCAAAAAAGCAGACCTTGGCCTCTGGATTGCCCACCCCGAACACGGTTTGCGTCCGCTTGGCGGCCAGCTCCTGGCACAGCGTGCAGTGGGCGACTTGCTGGGAGAGGATCTCTAGCTGCTCGATCCGTTGGGCACGGTTGAGCCCGGCGAGTTCCTGAAACGACGCCATCGGGGCGACCTCCACGCGAGGTGGCAAAGGGGGCGGCGAAGCGGGCTGGGCCGCAGCGCTGGCGGAGGTTCGGCTCTCTGGACGGGATTCCGCAGGGGCCTCTGAGCGAGTCGCGGGGGCCGCCGGATGGTGCGACTCAATCGCCTGTCTCCCTTCCGGCGGACTTGCCGGTGCGGATTCCAGCGGTAGCGGTGTGGCCTCGCCACGAAAGGCCGGCACGGTCCGCAGGCCCGCCTGGCCCCAGCTTCGGGCCTGTTGCAAGAGGATGCGTCGAAGCTGCTGCGGATCCATCGGGGCTCGTCCGCCGGTGGGCGGATTCAAAGGAACGACAGGGGGCCAATGGGAGGCGGAAAGGTCAGCGATTTCTGATCCAATTTCCGCTTGTGGCCCAGGAAAGCACCAAGAAACGTCTGTTTCTCCTTATATTCCAGGCCACGAACCTTTAGAATAATGCAATTCGCCATGCCTGTCATCCATCGCCCCTGAGAGATTCGCTTCCCACCATGGCTATCCCGCAAGTCGTCATCATTGGACGCCCAAACGTCGGCAAATCGAGCATTTTCAACTGGCTCGCCGGCCGCCGCTTGGCCATTGTGGACGATCAGGCGGGCGTCACGCGAGACCGAATGGTCCATTTGGAACAGTGGCAAGACCGCTTCTTCGAGCTGGTCGATACCGGCGGAATCGGGATCACCGACGTCGACAACCTGACCGAGGACATCGAGCGGCAGATCAACATCGCGATCGAGTCGGCCGATGTGATTCTGTTTGTGGTGGATACCCGCATGGGGATCGTTCCGTTGGACCAAGAGGTCGCCACTCGGCTGCGAAAGATCGACAAGCCGATCATCTGCGTGGCCAATAAATCGGACGAGCCCCGGATGGATGTCGAGGCGGATCGTTTCTACAAGCTGGGCCGGGGCAAACTTATCCCGGTCAGCACCCTGCAAAACCGCAACAAGTTCGAGCTGTTGGATCTGATCGTCGACCGTCTACCGGAATCGGACGCGGATGCCCCGGCCGAGGCGGAACCGGAGATGAAGGTGGCGATTGTTGGTCGCCGCAACACCGGCAAAAGCACCTTCGTCAACACCTTGGCCAATGCGAACCGGATGATCGTCAGCGAAGTGCCCGGCACCACGCGCGACAGCGTGGACGTGCGGTTCGAGATGGATGGCAAGTCGTTCGTGGCGATCGACACTCCGGGTCTTCGCCGCCGGGTGAGCATCAAGACCGACCTCGACTTCTATAGTACCCACCGAGCCGAGCGAAGCATTCGCCACGCCGACGTGATTCTGATGTTTTTCGACGCCTCGAAGCAGATGAGCAAGGTCGACAAGCAGTTGGTGGGCTACATCGCCGAACATCACAAGCCATGTATTTTCGTGGTGAACAAATGGGACCTATACCATGACCAAATGCCAACCGAGCGATGGGCGGTGTACCTCCAAGAGATGTTCGCCAACATGCCGTACGTGCCGATCGCCTTCATTACCGGGCAAACCGGCAAGAATGTCAAAGCACTGCTCAACCACGCTCAAATGCTATTTAAACAATCGCGGGCCCGGATCGGCACCGGCGAATTAAATCGCGTACTCCGCGAGATCATCATGCGGAACCCGCCACCCTTGCATAAAAACCGCAAACCGAAAGTCTACTACGCGACCCAAGTCGGAGTGCAGCCCCCCACCTTCGTGCTCATGTGCAACATCCCGAAGGCGTTCACTCCGACCTACCGGCGGTACCTGATCTCGCGTTTCCGAGATCATGTGCCATTTGAAGAGGTCCCCATCAAGCTGTATCTCAAGAAGCGGGAATCCTCTGATACGCGCAACGAGATTCGACACGACGAGACCGATCCGGTGGAGGATCAACTCATCGACTCGGAGATGGAATCGGATGAGATTGTCGATTCCGATGAAATCTTTGACGAAAAATAAAAGGTGCCACGACCTTGCCAGGCCGGTAGCCGTTTTACGTCAACAACAGCAAAGGTTACACGATGATTGTGGGGGTTCCTCGCGAAGTCAAGCGAGACGAGTATCGGATTGCGATTCTGCCGGTCGGCGTGGAAGAGCTGACCAAGGCGGGTCATCAAGTGTTGGTTGAGGTGGGTGCCGGGCTGGGAAGCGGAATCGCCGACCACGACTACCTCCGCAACGGGGCCGAGCTGGTCTCCGGCCCGGAAGAGATTTTCGCCCGAGCCGACTTGATCCTCAAGGTCAAGGAACCGCAGGTAGAGGAATACGCGCTGCTCCGGCCGGGGCAAACACTATTCACCTATCTCCACTTCGCCGCCAGCCGCGAGCTAACCGAGGCGATGCTCGCCACCGGGGCCACCTGTCTCGCTTACGAAACCTTACGTGACCGCAACGGCCGCTTGCCGCTGTTAACCCCCATGAGCGAGGTCGCGGGGCGGATGAGCATCCAAGCGGGGGCGAAGTTTTTAGAGCGTCCGCAAATGGGTCGCGGCATTCTGCTGGGTGGCGTACCGGGCGTGGCACCGGCCCATATCACGATCCTGGGTGGCGGAATCGTCGGCGCGAACGCCGCCAAAATCGCCGCCGGGTTCCAAGCGGATGTGACGATCCTCGACGTAAATATGGATCGTTTGCGTTACTTGGACGACATCATGCCGGCCAACGTGAATGTCCTTTACAGCGACCGCCATGTCATTCGCGAGCAGCTTCGCCTGGCCGATTTGGTCGTGGGTGCGGTCTTGCTGCCGGGGGCCAAGGCGCCCAATTTGATCACCCGCGAAGACCTCAAAATCATGAAGCCGGGCAGCGTGATCATCGACGTCGCGATCGACCAGGGTGGTTGTGTCGAAACGTCCCGGGCCACGTCCCATAGCGACCCGACGTTTTTGATCGACGAAGTGGTCCATTACTGCGTGGCCAACATGCCGGGCGCGGTCGGCCGAACCAGCACGTTTGCGCTTTGCAACGTCACGCTGAGCTGGGTGCTCCGACTAGCCAACCAGGGTGTTGTCGCCGCCGTTAAGAGCTCTCCGGAGCTCGCCACGGCGGTTAATATCCATGAGGGACAAGTGACCAACCAAGCGGTTGCCGAGACGTTTGACTTGCCCTTCACTCCGATGGTTTCCGTCTGAGAAACGGGGCCCATGTTCATCGGCGATTGATCGCCAGAAAGCAATTCGTATGTCCTCCTACACCGTGACGGAACCGATTCGCTACGTGGGCGGGACCGACGGCT
>JBBDIM010000149.1:0-2779 GCA_040880405.1 Pirellulaceae bacterium
GAATCGGTCGAGTGCCTCACCTTCCGGTTCGGCGAACACAACCCGATTGGCACCTTCACGAGGTTTCGGGATCGCGTGGAATTGCGTCGAGTGATCCATAGCTAATCTCCTGCCCTGGGGCTCAGCAGCGCTGGGCCCGGATTCAGTGACATTTCGTTCCTCGACATGACATTGCAACCGCAGTGCCAAGTTCTCACGAATTTTCCAGATTCACTTCGCTCTCTAACGTAACCCTTTACAGATTGGCCAGTTGAGGCCGGTGCATGATTTGGGGTGAAAATTAGTCGTTGCAACAGGTGGTGTATCCCTTGAGCAACCGAGTGCCAAAAATGAGACAATCAGGCCGCCAGACTGCCATCCCAACTGTCTCCAGTATTGTTGCTCTCGACCGAACTCGCGATGACAGCGAGACCATTTTTCTGGAATTTTCGCAAGATCCTCATCTTTCGCGCGAAGTCCTCCGTATGTCCGCTCTCTTTTAACAGAAATTATCGCTGTGGCGATAGCGGAATATGCAGCGGGTTGCGAGTCAAGGTGCGAAGCACGCGGGTTCATTTTGGGAGAATTTGTGATGATTAAGACGTGTATGATGGTGGGGGCCGGTTCGGCCCTGTTGCTCGGTTTAGTGTTTGGTCGAGACGCGGTGAGCTACGTCGCGACCTCCGCCAGTCACCTGCACGCTCAGGTGAAGGACAGTGTGCCGGTCGAGTTTGAAATCGATCGGGCCCGGAAGATGATCAAGGATCTGACTCCGGAGATTCGCCGCAACATGCACTTGATCGCCAAGGAAGAGGTCGAGGTCGAGAAGTTGCAGGAGCGCGTCGGTAAACTCCAAGGGGAATTGGCTCAAGGAAAACAGGAAGTGCTGCGGCTCAAGGATGACCTGGGACAAGAGAAGTCCTACTACACCTACGCCAGTCACAAGTACTCGCGTAATGAGGTGCAGAATGACTTGGCCGTCCGATTTGAGCGGTTCAAAACCCAGGACGCCACGCGGGAGAAGCTGGAAAGCATCCTGCGAGCGCGGGAGCAAGGCCTCCAAGCGGCCCGCGGTAAACTCGATTCCATGCTGGCGGCCCGACGTCAGTTGGAAGTCGACGTTGAGAATCTAGAGGCCCGTCAGAAGATGGTCGAAGTGGCCCAGACGAGCAGCAACTTCAGCTTCGACGACAGCCACCTCTCGCGGACCCAGCGTCTGATCGAAGAGATCCAGACGCGGATTGAAGTCGCCGAGCGGATGGTCGATTCCGAAGGGAGCCTCAAAGGAGAGATTCCACTAGAAGAGCCAAAGAACTCGGATGTGCTGGACCAGGTGACCTCCTACTTCAGCGATCAGGAAGTTGAGGACGCGAAAGTCGCGGACAAAATCGAAGATCGCCGGGGAAGTCTGACCTCGCGCATCCAGCTCGACCCGAGCTTGAACTAAAGCTCACTGAAACCATGGCGGGTCGCCCCCATTCAAGGGCGGCGGCCCGCTCACCCGATCCTTCGCTTCGTGTTGTCCCGGTTCGTGCTTTGCGAGCCGGGACGACCATGCGCGAGGTGATCCAATGTTCCGGACTTGGGATATGATAGAATTTCAGCAAGCGTACACGTAGCCACGCTTGCCAAAAGCGTGGGGGAAGTGCTGACACGCTTTGCCCTGGGGGTTAACGCAACTCGCATGTCCCCCACGGTCTACGCGACCGTGGCTACGGTGGGAAGAAACGCATGAACCGGATCATCGAAGACAAAGTGAATAATCGATTGCAACTTTGGATCGACGGGGTAGGTGGCTACTTGGTGTTGCCAGGGGACCGGATCGTGATCGGCCAGGCGATGCGGAGCGCCGGGGTCGATTTGCCGATTTTGGGAGACCTACGTCGGCGGCACGCGCTCGTTCGACGCAGCGAAGGGGAGTACCTGCTGGAGCCACTGGCCGAGACCCGGCTCAATGGGAAACGTATCGAGGTACCGATGCCCTTGGCCAATCAGGATAAAATCCAATTGGGCGAGAGTGTCGAAATGCTGTTTCGCAAACCGCACCCCCTAAGTAGCTCCGCGACCTTGCGGTTGATCAGCCGCCAGCGAACCGAACCGGCGAGTGACGGCATCCTCCTACTGGCCGATTCGTTGATTATGGGGCCACGGCCGGCCAATCATGTGATTTGCCCGCGATGGGACGAGGATGTGGTGCTGTACCGCGAGCCGGGCGGCTTGGCCGTGCGGTCCAAGACAACGCTCCAGAGTGGAGCGACAGACGAACAGGTCCGTCGGCTTACTTTAGGGCAACCGGTTTATGGTGATGAAGAGGTTTCGTTTTGCGTCGAGTCATGGTCCGACAGGGCTTAACGCTCAGTGGGAACTTCCGAGACATGAGACCTGTAGAACACGGAATCGCTCGTGGTAGGGTGATTCGACCGACGAGGGCGAAAATCCTCGCCAATTACGTACATCACCTGTTGCGTCAGGATCGGTGCGATGAATCCAATAGCGGCACCTTCCAAAGCGGGCTCGGCGGAGTCCTTGTCCGCCGCCAATGGCGAAAAAGCAAACGCGGGAAGGCTCGGGGATAAAGCGATGAGGTTCACTTATCAAAGTGGTTCGAGCCCGCTCGACGGTTACGTCATCAAACGAGGCGTCGGAGCGGGCGGCTTCGGCGAAGTCTATTACGCCGTAACTCCAGGCGGGAAAGAGGTCGCGCTGAAGCATATCCAGCGGAATCTCGATATCGAGATGCGGGGTGCCCAGCACTGCCTCAATCTGAAGCATCCGCACCTCGTTTCGCTGCACGACATCC
>JBBDIM010000150.1:0-17114 GCA_040880405.1 Pirellulaceae bacterium
CGGCCGGAAGGCTCTTGGCTCAGGGGATTTCGGCCCGACAATTGAAATCAGAGGAAATGATCAGCGAGATCTGCCGCGAGCAGGCGTATCCGCTGTTTTGAACGCAACCACCCATGAAGCCACGTCAAACCGAACTTGATTACGCGATCATCGCCATCGCGCCGGCCCTGATCATGGTGCTGGTGGGGAGTTTGGTGTTGTTCTTGGCGGCCCTGTTTTATCAGGGGGGCTTTTCTGGACGACTAACCTTTATTCTTTGCTCGTTCGTGTTCGCTTTCGTGTTGATCGCGCGGATCTCGATTGAGGAGGGATGGCAACGGGCCTCGATGTTCGGCGTCATCCTGGGCGTGGTGGTGCTGTTTGCCATTAGCCGCTTGGCACCGGGGGCGGTGGGCATTGGGGCGATTTTTCTGGGGATCATCTGGTGGACCACTACCCGGCTGGTTTACGACTGCACGGTGATCGACCAATCGAAAGACGCCTCCGGTTCGGGCCTGATGCAGGTGATCGGGTGGGGAGATAAAGAGGAGGTTGGTGCCGAACCGGAGAAGGCCCAATCGCGATCAGTCCCCGAAGCGGTCACCCAAACGGTTGAGGACCCCGCGGAAAAATCCGGCAAAGGTTTTAGCTGGAGTCTCCTCAACCCGACCCAAAACCGATTCGCGCCGGGGGCGTGGGTCGTGTACTTCTCACTCGCGGCGCTTCCGATCTTCGGACTGGGCCAAGCCTTTTACGGGGGCACACACCGGGCCAGTAAGTTTTATTTGTTCAGTCTGTTGGTAGCGTACGTAGCGGCGGCGCTTTGCCTGCTGGTAAGTACCAGCTTTCTCGGCTTGCGCAGGTATCTCCGGCAACGAGGCATGCAGATGCCTGCCAAGATGACCGTGGTGTGGCTCGGGACAGGCCTTGCGACGGTGCTAATCGTGATGGCCCTCGTCTCCATCATGCCACGCCCCAACGCCGAGTACGACTTAGCCAGATTGCCGCTGACTGAGGACTCGTTCCGTCAGGCGGCCTCTCGGTTCTCCGTGGGCCGGGAAGGAACCGATGACCCGGACTCGGAAAACCGACAGGGAGAGAACCGAGAAATCGAGTCGAAAGGTGGTGAGGGCCAGAATGGCCGCCAGCAGGGTGAATCGGGGGAATCGGAAGGTGAAAGCGGTGAATCGTCCGAATCTGATTCGCAAGATAGCGATCAGTCGGGAGGCCAGGAAGGGGAGAGCCAGGAAAAATCATCCTCTGGGGAATCCGAGGAGGGTTCGGAAAAGGGAGAAGAAGGAGAGGGGGAGTCCTCGGATGAATCGGGGGATTCTTCCTCTGAAGAGTCTGGAGAAGGGGAGGGGGAAAGTCGTTCCGAACAACAAAGCAAGCAAGCAGAAAAGGGGGAACAAACCGAGCAGCGGCAGAGCTCCGAACGAGAGCAGCAGAGAGAACAACAGGGTTCACGGGAGCAAACGCCTAGTGAACAGGAGGATCAGTCGCAGCAACAGCAGCAGCAACAACAGTCGAATCAGCAGCAAGCCGCATCACCTCCGCCGCCTTCAAGTCCGCCACCCACTCCTCCCATGGACTGGGGTGGGATGTTTTCTGCCTTGGGTAGTTTGCTGAAACTGTTGATCTACGCAGTTGTGTTGGCGTTGATCCTTTACGTGGCCTGGCGGTACCGGGCGGAAATCGCCGAGGCCTGGCAAAAGTTTCTGACCGAGCTGCGGGACTTTTGGAACAAACTGTTTGGTCGGGAGACGCGGACGGACGTCGAACCGGCCGCGGCTGAGACACTGGTCGACCGGGGGAAACCGTTTTCTGCGTTCCGCAATCCGTTTACCGATCCGGCGTGGCGGGGCAAGAGTGTAGAGGAAGTAATCCGCTATAGTTTCTTGGCGGTTGAGGCCTGGGGACGGGACCAAGGGGTGACCCGAATGCCTGACGAAACCCCTGGGGAGTACGCCAAGAATTTGGAGGTCCGTTTTGCGGAGGTGGGGCAATTTGCCCGGCAACTGGCCAATTTCTATAGTCGAATCGCCTATGGCGACGGCAAGGCCCCTTCGGGAAGCGAGAACGTTGTGCGACAACTATGGCAGCGGATGACCGCCTCGTAACGCGAACGATCAGGGAAGTATGAGTAAATCGGAAACCGAGGCGGAGCGTCTCAAACGTCTCAAGGGGCAGGCGAAGAAGGTCGTGCGGCAGCTCAAGCACGACTTTCCTGAGGCCGAGTGCGCCCTCCATTACGAGACGCCGTTTCAACTGTTGGTGGCGACAATTCTTTCTGCCCAGTGTACCGATGTCCGGGTCAACATCGTCACCAAGGACCTGTTCGCGAAATTCCCGGATGCGGAGTCGATGGCCGCGGCACCATTGCCGGTGCTAGAGAAACTGGTTCAATCGACCGGGTTCTTTCGCAATAAGGCGAAAAATATCAAGGCCGCCTCGACCGCGATCGTCGAGCAGCATGAGGGTGAACTCCCCCAGGACTTGGCCTCACTCACCGCGCTACCGGGCGTGGGACGCAAGACCGCGAACGTCGTATTGGGGACCGCTTTCGGTATCCCCTCCGGCGTGGTGGTCGACACGCATGTTGGCCGACTGAGTCGTCGGATGGGTCTGACCGAGTCGGAAGACGCGGTTCGAGCTGAACGGGACCTCATGCAACTGCTGCCGGCGAAAGAGTGGATCGATTTTTCGCATCGGATGATTCACCATGGGCGGCAGGTATGCGGGGCAAGGCGGCCGAAATGCGAGGTCTGTTCTTTTGCTCGGTTTTGCCCGAAAGTTGGGGTTGAGCTGCGATAGTTCTCTCAGGGGGACGTTTCATTCGTGGTCGAGCCCCGTATAATCGACACCCATCAATGGAAACCGTGACCAACGCGTTGGCCGGTTCACCACCTTCGGCATGTTTCCGCCACGCCCGTTTTTACGACAGCCTGTGCGATGATTCTCTCGGGACACGAGATCCGGAAAAACCTCGGCACCAACATCTTCATCGATCCGTTCGATGAAAGTCGGCTCAATCCGAACAGCTACAACCTGACGCTCCATCCGGAGTTGATGGTGTACGAGGAGATTGTGCTCGACATGCGGCAACCGCATCGAGTTCGGCGGGTGACGATTCCCGAAGAGGGATTGGTGCTCAACCCAGAGCAGTTGTACCTGGGCCGCACCAATGAACTAACCGAAACGCATAACTTCGTGCCGATGATCGAAGGTCGTTCCTCTGTGGGGCGGCTGGGGTTGTTTGTGCATGTCACGGCCGGTTTCGGCGATGTGGGCTTCAAGGGATTTTGGACCTTGGAGATGTTCGCGGTCCAGCAGATCCGAATCTATCCGAACGTGCCGATCTGTCAGATTTTCTACCACGAGATCACCGGCGAGATCCAGGAATACGAGAGCGACAAGTACCAGAACAACCAAGGGATTCAGCCCAGCTTGTTGTTCAAGGAGCTCAACCCAGGGGCGATCAGCCCTGATCCGCAGATGTCGTTCCGCTTCGGTAAATTGGACGATGCGGACCGGGATAACAGCTAACGCCAAACGGCCCGCCGAATAGAACTTGGCGAGGTTTCTGGCAAATGGACCACCCTTTGGGTTAAGATAGGGGTCTGTTTCCGATATTTATCCGGGGCCCCACCACGTCGCTGTTGGCCCGGAAGGATTAGTGTCTCCTTGAAAATAGGTCTACGCAATGTCTGAGAAGTCCACGCACCCGGTTGGTTTGTCCCGTCGTCAATGGCTGCAAGGTACCGCCGCTGCCGGTGTTTTAAGTAGTGCCGCGATCTATGGCAACCCAGCCCAAGCGGAGGAAAAGCCGGAGATCCCGGCGGAGGATTACAAGATTGAAAAAGGAAAGGTCAAGCAATCGGTCATGGCTTGGTGCTTTGCCCCGATGCCGATGGAGGAACTGATCCCGGCTTGCGCCAAGATGGGGCTCTCGGCGATGGAAGGGCTCGACCACAAGTACTACCCACTGATGAAGGAGCATGGCCTGGGGGTTTCGCTGTGCAGCGGCCACGGATTCGCCGAAGGGCCGGTGAACCCCGACTACCAAGAAATGTGCCGCAAAACACTGCACGAGGCGATCGACCGGGCCGTCAAATGGGATTGTAAAAACGTCATTACGTTCACTGGAATGGGTGTCAAGGGGATCTCTCCCGAACAGGGAACAAAAAATTGTGTCGACTTTTTCAAGTCGGTGATCGGTTACGCGGAGGAAAAGAAAATCAATCTCGTGCTGGAGCATCTCAATAGCCGGGACGACACACACCCCATGAAAGGGCATCCCGGTTACTTCGGGGACGACGTGGATCACTGCGTCGACATGCTCAAGCAGATTGATTCGCCCAACATGAAACTGCTGTTCGACATTTACCATGTGCAGATCATGAACGGCGACGTCATCCGGCGCATCCGTCAGTACAAGGATTACATCGGCCACATCCACACGGCCGGTAACCCCGGCCGCGCGGAACTCGACGATACCCAGGAAATCAACTATCCGCCGATCATTCAGGCGATTATGGAAACCGGCTACGATGGTTACATCGTGCAAGAGTTCATTCCCACTTGGGATGACAAGCTCGCCTCGCTGCGGCATGGTGTCCGCTTGTGTGACGTCTAATCGGGCCGCCGCGTGGTGGAATCACTCGGCTGTGACAGAGCACGCAATGAAATTAGGGCCAACATCGGGCCATCCGATGTTGGCCCTTCGCATGCGCAGCGGCGCGGTGTGATGTCAGCGGCGTCACTGGTGGCAACAAACTTCAATAATGAACGGCTGCTTGCCTTGCCCAAATCGTCTTGCTTGCCATGGCCAGGGGGAATCTTCGATCAACCAATGGATGTCTGTTAGGTCCACATGCTGGTTGCCAGAAGGTGGACACTTGGCCTGATCGCCCGCTGAAGAAACCGAAGGCGAAACGAATCGACTTGTGCTCGCAGTGATAGACCTGAGAGGTGCTTATGTTTGATTACTTCGGGGAGCGGCCACTTCACGAAAAACGTTGATGTCTTGATGTCGACCTCTAACGGTTTACGCACGAGGAACTTTCGCGCTTCACGGTTGTGAATTCCGTCCCACGAATGCCACGCGCCGAGCCCCTTGGTTCGGGGAGTCGCAAGCAAAATTATCGCTATCACTCCGCTGATGATTGCGTAGCACTGATATGAAAGAGATGATGAAATTCTAAAAAAATAGCGCGGAAATCTGGAATCGGCTCAAGCTCTTGGAACAATGCCTGACGTAACGCCTGTGACCAGACTGCAGGCAAGGATGTCCCCCCGTCTCATTGGAGAGCTGCAATGCGTTTCAAACGTCCCACGTTTCTATCAACTCAGGCGGAACAACTGGAAGATCGTCGCGTGTTGAGTGCGAATCCACTCGACTTGGATCTTTCCTCGGTTCCGACCCAATCCGTCTCCGCAGGCGAAACCATTAGCTTTAATCTGGTCGAGCTGGGCGCTGAGATCAATGAAGGAGACGATGGCCCACGTGAAGTTCTGTGGCAACTCGATCCGGATCAGGAAGAGCGTCCCGACGGTGTTTCGATCAGCTTGGATGGTGAGTTCCAGTGGACACCCGGCGAGAATCAGGAAGGACTGCATGAGATTCGAATTATTGTCGTCGAGAACGGGATGCCCCGTTACGCCGATGTTGAGTCTTTGATGATTGAAGTGAAGCTGGGTCGGCCCGACTTGGACCTTGATCCAGACACCGAAGGGAACGATTTTTCCGCCGTCTACCAGGTCGGCTATGGCCCGGTATCGCCGACCGGTACGGAGGTTTCGATTTCCGATGAAGATGGCGAAACGATTCAGTCCGCTGCGATTACGCTAACCAATCGACCGGACGGTGAAGCCGAAGTGCTGATGGTTGATACTACCGACACCAACATCACCGCGACCTACGAAGATGGGGTGCTCTCGCTCACCGGTGAGGATTCCCACGAGAACTACGAGAAGGTTCTCGCGTCGCTGCAATACGAGAATACCAGTGACCAGGCGGATCCCTCCACTCGGGCCATCGAGTTCACGATCAACGATGGCGAGTATGACAGCCATGTTGCCACGGCGACCGTCAAAGTGAACCATCCGCCTGATTTGATGCCGATTGCTGATCAAGAGGTAGAGTTGGGTAGCTCGCACTCGATTGAGATTTCGGCTACCGACCTCAATTCGGAAGAAGAACTGTTTTTTCTGTTGGAAGTGGGAACGCCCGACTTTATCACTTTGACCCAAGAAGAGGGCTCAAGTGAGGCGACCATTCATATTGACGCCCCGAGCGATTTGGATATGGAGTCGCTCCAGGTTCGCGTGCTGGTAATCGATCAGAATGGCTTGGCCGACGTCCAGGCGATGAATATTACCTTTGCCGCCGCCGAGAATACCGCCCCAACCGTCAGTAAAATCAAGCCAGTCAAGGTACCACAAGATGGTGAAAGTGGATTGATCGACTTCATCGTCGGCGATGCGGAAACGAATCCGGCCGATCTTGAGGTTACCGCGGAGTCAAACCGTCCGAACTTGATCGGGCCAGAAGGTATTGTCCTGGGAGGTGAGGGAGAGAATCGCACGATTCAGGTCATCCCGAATGCGGGCGAGTATGGTGTTGCCAAGATCACCCTAACCGTGAGTGATGGCGACAAAACTACCGAACGTTCGTTTGTGGTAATTGTGAAGAAGGGGGAGGAAAACTCCGCACCCACCATTACCCCCATTGATGATCTAACCGTCCCGCAGGACGGCGAAAGCGAAGCCGTGGAATTCACGGTCGGTGATTCCGAGACCGATCCGGCCGAGTTGGTGGTCACCGGTGAATCGGACAACGCCGACTTGGTAGCCGAGGACGGGATTGTTATCGCGGGTGAAGGTGAGAACCGTACCATTCAGATTGTTCCGGTTGCCGGTGCGACTGGCACCGCGACGATTACCGTTTCGGTGAGCGATGGCGAATTGACCACGACCGAGACTTTCATGGTCACCGTGGAAGAAGCGGCCGAGAACACCGCTCCAACGCTGGCGGAACTGGGCGATGTGACAGTTCCGGTTGATGGCCAGAGCGACGAGATCGCGTTCGTGGTGGGTGATTCCGAGACTGATCCGGCCGAGTTGGTTGTCACCGGTGAATCGGACAACGCCGATCTGGTAGCCGAGGACGGGATTGTTATCGCCGGTGAAGGCGAGAACCGGACGATCCAGATCGTCCCGGTTGCCGGGGCGACAGGGACCGCGACGATTACCGTTTCGGTGAGCGATGGCGAGCTGACCACGACCGAGACTTTCATGGTCACCGTGGAAGAAGCGGCCGAGAATACCGCTCCAACGCTGGCGGAACTGGGTGATTTGACCTTGCCAGTCGATGGCGAGAGCGACGAGATCGCGTTTGTGGTAGGTGATGCCGAGACCGATCCGGCCGATTTGGTTGTGACCGGTGAATCGGACAATGCCGACTTGGTTGCCGAGGACGGGATCATCATCGCGGGTGAAGGTGAGAACCGTACGATCCAGATCGTCCCGGTTGCCGGGGCGACAGGGACCGCGACGATCACCGTTTCGGTGAGTGATGGTGAGTTAATCACGACCGAGACCTTCATGGTCACTGTCGAGGAGGAAGCGGAGAATACCGCTCCGACGCTCGGCGAGATTAACGATGTTGTGATTCCCGCCGATGGAGAAAGTGATCCGATCGCGCTCACCGTGGGAGATGCGGAAGCCGATCCGGCCGACTTGGTGGTCACCGCCGAATCGAGTGATACGAACCTGATTGGGGAAGATGGATTGGTGATCGCCGGTGAGGGGGAGAACCGAACCATTACGGTGACTCCGACTGCCGGGCTGGTGGGTGACGCCACCATTACGGTGACCGTCAGCGATGGTGAGTTGACCACGTCGACGACCTTCCTGGTTAGCGTGACATTGGCCAACATTCCGCCGACAGTAACTGAAATCGATGATGTCACGATCCCCGTCGACGGGGACAGCGGGGTGATCGAATTCGCGGTCAATGACGAGGAAACCTCGTCCGGCGATTTGCTGGTTCAGGTCTCTTCCGACAACGAGGCCTTGATTGCCTCGGGTGACCTGGTTCTCGGTGGTGAAGGTGAGAACCGCACCCTGGTGATCACTCCGCAAGCCGGTATGTCTGGGACGGCGACGATTACTGTCTCGGTTAGCGATGGTGCCGATTTCACGGAAACCACCTTTGTGGTCACGGTGAGTGAAGTCGAAGTCAACGCTCCGGAGGCGCAGAGCGATGCCTACAGCACCCCCGCCGATACCTCTTTGTCAATCTCCGCGGTTGGCGTGCTTGAGAATGATGAGGCGGGAGACAACGGCCCGTTGAGCATCTCGGAGGTGAACGGTGAGGCGGGCAGTGTCGGAGAGATGATCACGCTGGACTCCGGTGCTCAGTTGCGGGTAAACGCGGATGGCAGTTTCGACTACGATCCGAGCGGAGCCTTTGCCGACGTAGCGGTGGGTGAGGTTGCTGTCGATTCCTTCACTTACACGGCTGTCGATGGCGAGGGGAACGTGACATCCGCCACCGTTGAGGTTTCAGTTGAAGGAGTTCTTAGCGGAACCGATCCGTTCGCCAATGACGATACCTACTACACCGACGCTAGCACCGCGCTGACGATTACCACCTCCGGCGTGCTCAACAACGACGAAGGTGGTGGTTTGGTGGTTACCGAGGTCAACGGCGACCCCGCGGCCTTAGGAACCTCCATCGCGCTCGATTCCGGTGCCCTCCTGACGTTGAATACGGATGGAAGCCTGACCTACGATCCGAACGGTGTGTTCGGCGATGTCGAGGTGGGTAGCCCGGCGACGGACAGCTTCGCTTACACCATGGTCGATTCCAATGGTGTCGAAGCGGATGCGGTCGTTGTGATCATGGTCGAGGCACCCAACGGCGAGGGTGACTTAAACCTGCCCCCGATCAACACGATCCCGGGTCAACAGGAAACCGATTCCAATGGTTCAATCGTCTTCACGCCTGACGATGGAACCGGAATCTCCATCTCGGATGCCGATGCTGAAAACGCGATCATCGAGACCACGATCTCGGTCGATAGCGGTCTGCTGATGCTCAATGGGGGTTTCAGCAGTAGCCGACATAAGCTGGTCGGGACGATGGAGCAGATTAACAATCTACTCAATGGTTTGACCTATAACCCAGCGGCGGATTTTGTGGGCACGGCAACTTTCACCATCTACACCAGCGATCTGGGGAATTCCGGAGCGGGTGGTCCTCGTTCCGATACCGATCAGTTCCTGATCGTGGTCTCGGCCCCGGATGATGGCGGCGACGGTGGCGATGACCAAACGCCCGAATCGGCGGTCGACGCCATCTTGGCCGAGGATGAGGACTTGCTAGCCGACGCGATGTGGTCGTGATCGTTTGCACCGTCAACAACTTCCGAGCAACCCCGACATCATGAGCCGGTCGGTGTTGCTTCAACTTGGAACCGGGGATGGAGACATCTCCGGTTCTTTTTTTCGCCCAAGAACCATTGTTGACTTAACGCACTGCCGATCAAAAAATCCCCTCGAGAAAATGGTTGAGTCAAAATTGAATCTAGCGATTAAGCAGTCCAGGCAAGCCCGACCTCTGTTGATGAAGTCATCTGGAGCATGTCGCGGTGCCTTCCGCACAATTAGGAAGGTGAAAATTCGGGAAAAGTAGAATTTGTAACAACTCTGGCTGAAGCCCCCCTTCTGCTTTTCCCGAACCTATACCGATGAGTGGGGTGGTCTCAGAAACGCCATCATTGCTCAGGCGGATCCAAAGCGCCCAGACGTAACTCAACTGACGAAGCCCCCGCAGGGTTTGCCAGTGCGAAGGTAGGGAGTTGCGTTGAGGGGGCATGATTAGGCACAAGGAAGGTGCAGATGTCAGTGGTACTACGCAATTTGATTGTGGTGGTTGTCGGCTTAGCAAACCTGGGTTTGCTAGCGTCTGAGGCAAACGCCCAGTGGTTCCGCCGTCAGCCCTGCCCCTGTCCGCCGAGCGGTTCGGCTTACGGGATGGGCCAGGTCGATCCGTCGGCTCCACCGTCCGCTCCGCAGCCGCCCTATGCGTCCCCTTCCGATTCGCTCGACCCGACGATGCCTGCGGCGAACACCTTTGCGTCGGCCTCGCAGTTTGCCTCGACCTCGGAATCAGTCGGATTCCGAGACGCCACAATCGGTGACTTCTTCGGTTCGGCCGCACAGATTAGCGGCCCGACGTGGGGAATCTCCGATCCAGAGGCTGGGTTTTACGCTCCCAACGGGGCGGGTGATCGGCGTTTCAAGCTTTCCGACCATACCAGCCCATTGCCGACCGATCGGTTGTTCTTCAACTACAACCATTTTAGTCGGCCGGTCATTGATGCCCACGGCAATCGGGTCGACGTCAATCGGTTCACCTTCGGTCTGGAAAAGACGTTCCTGGATGATTCAACTTCGCTTGAGCTTCGGGTACCGTTTGCTGGCGGACTGGATTCCTCGCCGACGCAAGTCAACTACCCCAACCCGGAGGTGCTGGACGGGGTCGAGTTCGGGAATATCGCTCTCACCCTGAAGGCGATTCTGTTGGAATACAACCGAATTACCGTCTCCGGCGGTCTCGGCATGATTACACCCACCGCGGCGGATAGCTCGATTTCCAAATTAAATGATGACGAGGCGATTCAGCTCTTGGAAATCAAGAACGAAACGCTTTACCTCCAACCGTTTATCAGCTTTTATACCCAGCCAACCGATCGCACCTGGGTGTTGTTCTATACTCAGGCCGATTTCGCGACCAACGGGAATCGCGTGATCTCAAGCAATTTTCAAGGATCGCGGGTGTCGGAGAGTCGTTTCAACGACCAGCACCTGCTGTTCATGGATCTCTCGATGGGGCATTGGTTCTATAAGGATCCGACCGGCTCGCAGTTTATCCGGGGGATGGCCTCGATCTTGGAGTTGCACTATACGACCACCCTTAATGACACGGATGGTGTGCAGGCCGGTCCCTCGGAAGGGGACAGGATGACCAACCCATTCAATCGCTTGGATGCCTTGAACCTAACGGCCGGGTTGCGTTTTCAACTGGGCGAGCGCTACATGCTGACGGCCGCAGGGGTCGCACCGCTTCGGGGTGGTTCCGACAGGCTGTTTGATTCGGAATTCGCCATGCTGTTGAGCCGATTCTACTAAAAGCCAGTCGGCGAGGGTGGTTCGCTGGGATACGCCAGCGGGATCTCCACTAGCGGCAACAGTTCCGCTGGTGACACGGTCGGGTTTTGGCGATGTCCCAATCGCCGCGCGTCCTCGGACACGGTGGTTTGCAGATACCTCGCCAGTTCAGCGAAGGTGACCATTCCATCCTGAGTTCCGCCGAATTGCGGCAGATCAGCCTCACCATCCAACCCTTTGACCAACCGGGCCGTGAATCGGCTCAGCCGCTGGTCCGCGGATTCAAACGCCTCCTCGTCACCCTGCGAGGCGGTAATGGTTATCATCAGGTCGTTTTGCAGGGTGCGGACGATCGTCTTGAGATCCTCTTCCTTCAGCGTTTGGAGGGCACCGCTATGGCAGGTGTCTAAGATGACCACTTTACGGCACGGGAGACGTGAGAACTTAGCGAGGTCTTCCCCGGAGATGCAGTGCTGGTAGCGTCTTCCCATCACGTCGGAGAACCGGGCCTCGGCCGTCAAAAAGTAATAGCCTTGGGTGTCGATATCGCGGACGCCGTGCCCCGAGAGGAAAATCAAGACGACATCCTGCGGTTGGACGGTGTCCTGAATCCGATCTAGAAGAGAATCGACCGAGACATTCCAGAGTCCCTTGGTCACGTTTTCGTTGACGAGACTCGTGCTGTCAATGTTCAAAACTCCCCCGCCATTGCGCGCGAGAGTGGCAACAGCGGCTTGAACATTGCTGGTGGCGAAATCGAGGGCCGGGATTTGGCGATCGGCGTATTGATTGATCCCCATGGCGACCAAGTGAATTCGCGGGGACCGATTGGGTGATGGGGACTCGTTCTCAATCGTGATCCGCGCCGCGGCGGCGATCCCATCGGTAGTCGAGGCCAAGACCTGGAGTCGAATGACTTGATCCGGCGGCAGCGAGACCTTCCAGCGGTAGCGGTACATGTCGCGCCGCTCCTCCTCGGATTTGCCTAGAAGCTCGCCTTCACTTGCCGGAACGGCATTGGCGTACAGTTTGGGAGTCACGAGTTGGATGCCGCGAGGAACGTCGACAACCGCCTCGACGGTGGTTGTATTGGTGTCGATTTTCTGGCCATTGTCGGGCGAGAGGAAGGTGATCTTCGGCTGGAGGCCTTGTAGGGTTTCCAGGCGGGAATGCAGGTCGGCCGGTCGCTCGGTGTTGGCGACCTTCATCGCCGCTTCCACACTGCCACCTCGGAGCACATTCTCCAGAATCCGGGGCCGTTCCATCTGCTCGCGGAGTTCTGAGGCTAGGAAGAACTCGGGGGATCGATCCAGCCCTTGGTTGAACTGCCAGCCGAAGATTTTGTGGCCATTGAACGAAGCGTCGTAGTAGCCGTAGGGTGTCCAGTAGGCCCACTCCTGATCGGTCGTGACCGCGAGCGACACCAGCGGCTGCCAGGCAGGGTGCAGATAGAAGTGGCGCAGCGGAATGGTTTGTCGCTCGAATTCAAACCGCAGCATCGTTCGGCCATCGGCCGCAGCGAGCGTCTCCAAGATTGCGCCCGGGTCTTCAATGATGGTTTCCTGGGCACCCTCCGCCGCATCTGGGGAAGTACGCGAGACGCGGCGGATCACGTCACCAACCCTTGCTCCCCGGTAGTTCAGCGGACCATCGAGGGTTAGCTCGCGAATCACGATCTGATTGTCGACCTGCTCAAACACCGCGCCCCACGCCTGTTGGCTGCGGGTGGTTTCTTCCTCCGCCGGAAGTTTCCAAACGCGGATAGTGGCGTCATCGCTTCCGGTCACCGCGTACCGCGCGTCGGGCGAAACGCCGATGCCGCGAATCGCCGACCAGTGTCCCCGAAACTCGCGCACCAGCTTTGCCGCCCCAGGCTGGGAGATGTCAAACAAGTAGGCATGATTTCGGCCACCGGTACCGACCAGCAGTCGCGTGGGGGCCGGCTGATTAGGCTGGGGATGGTACCAACAGGCGGAGATTACCCGGCCATCGGTCGCAGAGTCGAGCGGCAACGTCGCATACGGTTGGTCGTTGCGTGTCACCGAGTAAGTGGTCTGGGTGCCGGACATGTCGGTCCGGCTGTTTAGTTTCCAGATTCCGCTCCAAGGATTAGAGGGGACGATGCCGTTGACGTTTTCGATGGGGGTCAATCGCCGAGCCTGCGTATCGAACTCGAATGATCGCTCTACGCCGGGAGAGGCCTTCCCCCGAGCGACCAGTCGGTACCCATCCTCCTGATTTGCGAAGGCGACTTGGACCGGTGCTACGACCTGCGAGGCGAGCCGCTGCGATTGATCGGTCGGCTGGTCCCAAGGAAGTAGCACAACGTCGCGGTCTTGGCTGTAGGCGATCCAGTTGCCATCGGGGCTCAGGGCACAAGCCGCCGCTTCCGCCGGGAGTTGAATGACCCTCGTTGGACGCGGTGCTTGTCCGGCGGTCCAGGACCAGGTTCGAAGTTCAAACGGCCCCGCTGGGCCGTTGGCGACACTCGCGATAAACCGCCGGCCATCGCGTGAGATAGATAGTTCACGTACGTTGCCGCCGATTTGGATTTGGCGCGGTGCCGCCGTCGCGGAACGTTCCCAGGCAACCAGGGTTCCTTGATCACTGATATCGGCCGCCACGAACCGACTTCCGGCAGGATCGATAACCATTGCTCCGATCCCGCCGGGAAATTCCGGAAAACCAGCGGGCAGGGCGAATTCGCGGTCGTTTTCCGCCAATCGTCCGGCGATCTTCCAGTAGGGGATTTCGCCCACGAAACGGACCAGCTTCGGATAGTAGACATTGCCGCGAGCATCGCTGGCGATGCTCGAGCCCCGCATCCGCCAAGGTCTCGTTTGAGGACTCGTATCGGCGGCAACCAGTTGATTGTGTCGCCAGAGTCCCGTTTCGGCCTCTCGGCTCCAGCGGCTGAGTCGGCCCTCAGAATCGAGCGAGATGACCTGATCGAGACTTGCCGCGAGGGACAAGATTTGGGAACGGGGACCCTGTTTCAGGTCGTACAGTGTCCGCTGAAGGCGAAACTGATTGGGGGAAGTCAATCCGATCTCCCCGGTTAGCGCTGCCGCTCCGATCCCGGCGAAGGCGATCTGATCGCGGGTCGCGGCGATCGTGTGTATCTCGCCGCGAGGACCCCGCTGGACTTGCCACCGAACCGCGTCGTCGTACATCCACCGCGCCACTGCGTCTTGAGGTTGGACTAAATTCCATCCATGCAGTTGTTTATCGGATCCACCTGCCAGCAACGTCCGCGAGTCGGATGAGAAATGGAGCGCAAGGACCGGGCCAGTAGGGCCATTTTGGCTTAATCTGAGCCAAGGCGGATCGGCCGCCTCCTGCTCCGCTTCAGCTTGGACAAAATTGGGCAAGTCCGCTTCGCTTGGCAACCGATCGTTGGTGGTCTCGAATTGCGGCCCCGACTTTTCGCCGGGAAGTGTTGACTCCGGGGGAAGATCGACGGGAACGGGCCGCTTTACGTCGGGAATTTTGGCGCTGGGGAGTTTAGCACCGGGCAGGACCGATTCCGGCGGCAGGAGACCATCGTCCGCGGAGGTGATATCGGGCAAGATGAAGACCGCGCAAACGATCCATAGAAAAGGTCCCACCACGCCAGCCGTCTCGCGACTTCCGCGCATAATGCTTAATCCTAGAAAAGAGACTCTTCGCACTCCGACACAACTCAGTCTACAATAGCCAGCGGTCGGAATGCCAGTTGGTTGTCCGATACTCATCACGAAATGCGCAAGGAGCGACTCCATGAATTCGTTGGCCGGTACAGCTCGTGGGACATTTATTGTCCTGAAGTCACAGCGGAACCTGGGGCCGTGTTCGATATTGGGAATCATGCTGACGCTGGTCTGCGGGCTGTTTCCCGATGCCGGGGTTCGAGCGGACGAGGGGCATGTCGGCGCGGCGCTCGACGGACTCTTCAACGTTCGCCGAGCTCCGGAAGCGAAGGCGATGGGGATTTTTCAGGGGAGTTTTTTGGAGGCGCTCTCCGCCCGGCCGACCGATGTGCAAATTGCGTTTGTGTTGGACGTGACCGAAAGCATGGAGGGGGAACTCGAGGGTATCCGCCAGAACTTGCCTCAACTGGTGAAAGACATTCAACGGGCGGTCGACGGTAAGACGGAGGTCGCGGTGGTGACCTACGCTGACTCCGGTGCTCAGAATAAACCAGTGAAGATTTTGGGGAATGGGTTTACCGCTGATTCGGAATCGATCCACGCCAACCTCGCGGCAATTAAGCAAGAATCGGGTCGCCCCTATTTCCCCGAGGTGGTTGATCTTGGAGTCCATCGGGCGATCCAGGATTTGGCCTGGCGAGACGAAGATCATGTGAAACGGTGGATTTTTTTGATCGGCGACGCCCCACCGTATGACGAGTCGTTCAACGAGGAAGCGACCCATAGCCGCCGTTGGTTTGACAATGAGTTGCTGGTCAATCTGGCGAACAGTCGGAAGATTAACATTCATTGCCTCCTGTGCAAAAGTCGTCCGGAGGAGCAGGAAGCTTACGAACAGAGTCTGGAGAAGGCGCGGCAATTTATGGGGCAGCTTTCGTCGCGGACCGGGGGACTTATGCTCGATCTGTCGTTCGACCGGATTCGCTCCAAAATCTTGGAAGACGCCAAGCGGGAGCGGGCCGAGTTCGCGTACATCGGACCGATAAGCGAGCGGGATATCGAAGCGGCCCGAGGCACCATGGTGGATGTGGGTGATGACAATGCGATTCTCCGCGTCGCCGTGCTGCCGCATCTCGACTTCGACGAGATGACATTTTTTCACGAGCACCCCTCGGTCCAGTTTGCCACGCAAACCCGCTATCTGTTACGCCGCTTGCCGGGGATTCAGGTCGTTCCCGCCAACAAGATCGAAGTGGAACTGTTGCGGCTCAAATCGAGCTCGCTTCCTCTAAAGCAATGGCCGCAGGCCCTTTGCCTGCGTCTGGGAGTTGATGTGTTGGTAACGGGTGACCTGCGACAGCGCGGGAATGTGCAGGATGTTCAATCGGAGTGGTATACCTCGGAATCGCCTGAACCAATCGCTCGGATCAGTACCAGCGGAACGGCGGATGACCTGCTGGGAAGCTACTGGGCCGCATTGGGGCAAGTGCCAACGGAGAATCAAATCGCCGCGCGGCTCGTCGCCAAAGTCTCCCAGGAGGATGGCACCCAACTGCGAGACTTCTGGCCGGGGATTTTGTCGAAGCTTGATACCCAAAAACAGCGTGATCTCCTTTCCTCGCTGGAATTGCTGGAAGAATCGCTCGATCTGAGTATCGAACCGGCCCTCCGCAAAGCGGACTTACAAACGGCGTACGACTTGCTCGAAGGGGTGCGCGGCGAAGATGCCGGCAACGCCTTTGCCGCCGCGCTCCAGGCCAGCGCCAGTTTCAACTTGGCAAAGACTTTGGAACAAATGGGCCAGATGGAAGAAGCGACTTCCAAAATGACTTCGGCCACGCAGCTCTTGAAGTTGGCGTTTGACGGTCGGCAAACCATGGCGGATCGCCTGCTTCGGATGGAAATCGAAGCGGATTACGCCCTGCTCGTCCAGAAAGAGTTCCGCCAAGCGATGGACAAATATGGTGAACTGGCCAAATTCACCGAGGCCTCACCCCTGCACATGGCGCTGCGGGCCCATTGGATGATGGCCGGGATCGAGTCGGGGGATTGGGGTGCCGCAAAGCAGGAAGCATTTCAGCCAGATCCTCAAAAGGCTCGCCAACACCTGATCGCGATCCTGGCGTTTTGGCCCGATTCGACCGAGGCTCGGACCATTCGCAAGTACATGCAATGGAACGACGACGAGGGTGGTACCACCACTCCTTATTTCCCACGGGAAGGGGAGTTGTTGATCACGGCCAAATAAGGAGACTACCTGAAAATCAAGTTCCTTGTCGGGCGAACGCACTGAGCACCAGCCCGGGGAAATCCCAACACTCGATTTCG
>JBBDIM010000151.1:0-17085 GCA_040880405.1 Pirellulaceae bacterium
AAGCCGATGATAGTGCATACCAGTGCGAAAGTAGGTATCGCCGGATTTATTTTACACTTCAAAGCCCTTGGACTTACCTCCAAGGGCTTTTTTTATGCGCCCAACCATGATGGATGGAAGAACGACCTCGATGGTTGATTCCTGGGAGACCCAACTCGCCAACTCCAATCCGGCGCTACGGCGTCAGGCGGGTGTCTATTTCACGCCGCGGCCGGTAGCGACCGCCATGGTTGGGGCGGTTCAGCAACTTCTTGTCGATGACTTTGGACTTCCGCTCGGGCTGGCCGATGAGCAGTTGCCGGGTATTCTTGAGCCTTCGCTGGGAGAGGGTGTTTTTGCGGGAGAGGTTTTTCTGAGAGTTCATGCCACCATGATGGAATGCTGGAAAGGAAAGGGGATTTCCGATGCTGAGATCTCAAGGCGATGGGATGAGTATATTGTCCAATCTCTCGGCCCGCGGTTTCATGCGATTGAACTGATGCCGGAGGCGATCCGGCATGCCAAACGCTACCTGGCCGGGGTATTGGCGACTACCGGTTATCATGGGCCGGTCGACCGGGCGATCACGATTCACACCGGGAGTGCGCTAGAGGAGTCAGCGCTTGCGGGTATGAACCACAGGTGCGCCGTCGTTCTGGGAAATCCTCCGTATCGGTCCGCCTCGACCAATCACAGCCCATGGCTCGATCAATTGATGAAGGGGCAATTTGATGGGGACGCTCAACGCCGCAGTTATTTTCATCTGGCGGGAAAGTCTCTCGGAGAGAAGAAACTTTGGTTGGGGGACGATTACGTCAAATTCTTTCGCGTCGCGCAGTGGCTGATCGACCAAACCGGGTACGGCATTCTGGCCCTGGTCACCAATCATGGCTACCTGGATAACATCACGTTCCGCGGGATGCGGCACGCTTTGCTCGATCAATTTTCACGGATCGAGATCCTTGATCTGGGTGGGAACCGAAAAGGGCGGGGGGGCCTCAATGCGGACGGCATCGATGAAAATATCTTCGAGATCGAGCAAGGAACCGCAATTGGCCTGTTTTCGCGGTCTCCCAGGCCCGCGGAAGAGCAGCAGGTCCGGTATGGTAAGTTAAGTGGGACGCGAACCGAGAAAATTTCACGGCTTCAACAGGCACCCCTATCGCGGCTTGCCACCGAATCCATCTTTGCTACAGCCCCCCATTACTTTTTTACCCCGCAAGACACCACGGCCGAGGCCCAATACTCGCAAGGAATCCTTCTAACCGAACTAATGCCGCGGGCTAGTTCGGCGGTGGTGACGGCGCGGGATCATTTGGTGATCGATACCGATCGAGACCGCTTGATGCAGCGGATATGCCGGCTGCGAGATGCCGATATCTCGGACGAGTCGATCCGCAACGAGTATTTTCCACGCCCCCGCTCGCAAAAGTACCCGCCGGGAGACACGCGAGGCTGGAAACTGGCCGAGGCGAGGGCAATCCTGAGGGGGGACGACCATTGGGAGCAGCGGATTGAGCGCTGTCTTTATCGGCCGTTTGATTGGCGGTGGATTTACTGGCACCGCGCGATGGTTGACTGGCCCCGCGGCGCGGAAATGGCGTCGCTTACGCAACCGGGGAACATCGGCCTGATTGTCCGCCGCCAGTTTCCACCGGATCATCCCGCTACCTTCTTTTTTGTCACCAACCGACTCACCCTCGACGGGATTTTGCGGAACGATAATCGAGGCAACGAAACGATTTTGCCGCTGTGGATTGATGGAAAGCCCAATGTCGATGTCGCACAACTCGCCCCGTCGTTGGAATCCATCGACTACGCTTGGAGCGATCAGCCCCATCCGAACGAGGCGAACACCCTGGGCCCTGAGTCATGGTTGGCCCTGGTTTACGCCCTCGTGCATCTACCGGAGTACCGCACTCGCTTCGCGGCTCCACTGCGGATCGATTTTCCGAGGGTTTTTTTGCCAAGGCGTGGCGATGTGGTAAGGGGAATGGTCCCGCTGGGAAAGCGGCTCATTGAACTTCACCTGTCTGGTGAAAGCATGGGCCCCTCAATAGATGACCAGGCCCCGGTAGTGGTCGCGCCTCGATTTCCCCGGTTTGCGGACGGAGTGGTGTGGGTTGATCCTGAAACGCTGATCGAGAAAATCGACGAAACCACCTGGAACATGAAAATCGGTGGGCACCAGGTGGCGCGGAAATGGCTGAAGGATCGCCGTGGTCAGCAGCTAACTGCGGTAGACCGGGCCGCTTACCACCAGATCATTGACACGCTGCGGCAAACTTCCCGCATCTCCCTGGAGATCCAGCAGGTGGTGGATCAACAGGGCGGGTTCGATGCGGTGTTTGCCCTGTCGCCGAGCAATGCCCCGGCTTAATCGTCGTCGCGGAGTTTGGCCAGCACCGAGAAATCTTCCAGTGTGGTCGTATCTTGGGCCACTTCTTTTCCGGCGGCGATGTCGCGGAGCAGACGCCGCATGATTTTCCCGCTGCGGGTCTTCGGCAAACTGGCGGCAAAGCGAATCACGTCCGGCACGGCGAGTGCCCCGATTTCTCGGCGAACGTGCTGCTTTAGCTCTTTGCGAAGCGCTTCGTTCGGCTCCGCGGTTTTAACCGTCACGAATACCGCGATCGCTTCCCCCTTCAGATCATGGGGAAATCCAACCGCCGCTGCTTCCGCCACGCCGGGGTGCGAGACGATGGCGCTTTCGACTTCAATGGTGCTGAGGCGATGCCCTGAGACGTTGATCACATCGTCGATCCGGCCCATGATCCAGTAGTACCCATCCTCGTCGCGGCGGGCGTTGTCACCGGCCAAATACTTGCCGGGGATTTTGGACCAGTAGGTTTCCTTGTATCGCTCGTTGTCTCCCCACAGGCCGCGGAGCATCCCGGGCCAAGGGTGGGTGATGGTGAGCATGCCTCCTTGGTTGTCGCCCGCTTCCTCAAGCGACTCGTCGTAGATGGCGGGGATGATCCCCGGCAGCGGCTTGGTGCAACTGCCTGGCTTGGTGGCGATCGCCCCGGGCAGCGGCGACATCATAATGCCGCCGGTCTCGGTTTGCCACCAGGTATCGACAATCGGGCAGCGTCCGCCGCCGATTTTTTCGTGGTACCACATCCAGGCCTGAGGATTGATCCCTTCCCCCACGGTGCCCAGCAGCCGGAGGCTGCTCAGGTCGTGCTTGTCGACCCACGCGTCGCCCCATTTGATGAAGGCCCGGATGGCGGTGGGGGCCGTGTAGAGGATGGTGACTTTGTATTTCTCGATGATCTCCCAAAAGCGGCCCTCGTCCGGCGCGTTGGGGGCCCCTTCGTACATCACGCAGGTCGCCCCGGCGGAGAAGGGACCGTACACCACGTAGCTGTGCCCGGTGACCCAGCCGCAGTCGGCGGTACACCAGTAGATGTCGTCGTCGCGGTGATCGAAGACCCACTCGAAAGTTTTTTTGGCGTACAGGTTGTACCCGGCGGTGGTGTGCAAGATGCCCTTGGGTTTTCCGGTCGAGCCGCTGGTGTAGAGGATGTAAAGCGGTGCCTCGCTATCCAGTGGCGTGGCGGGACATTCGGCCGAGGCGGCCTCCATCGCCTCATGCCACCAAACATCACGGCCCGCTTGCATGTCGACTTGGTTTTCGACACGCCGCAAGACGATACATTTCTGGACGCTGGGTGATTTCTCCAGGGCCTCATCGACGGTCGCCTTGAGGGGCAAGCGTTTACCGCGCCGCCAGCCGCCATCGGCAGTGATCACCATTTTCGCTTGGGCATCGTTGTTGCGGTCGGCGATCGATTCCGCAGAGAACCCGGCGAAAATCACCGAGTGGACCGCACCAATCCGGGCGCAAGCCAGCATTGCGACGGCCAACTCCGGCACCATCGGCATGTAAATGGAAACAACGTCCCCCTGCTGAATCCCCTCGGTTTTCAGGACATTGGCGAACTTGCAAACTTCCGCGTGCAGCTCGGCGTAGGTCAAGGTTCGCTCGTCGCCTGGTTCCCCTTCCCAGAGGATCGCGGGCTTGTTGGCAGTGGGGCCGTCCAAGTGCCGGTCGAGGCAGTTGTACGAGATGTTGGTTTTTCCACCCACAAACCACTGGGCGAATGGCTCCTCCCACTTCAGCACTTCCGTATAGGGCTCGAACCAGTGGAGCTCCTCCTTGGCCAGCTTGTCCCAGAAGGCCTCGGGGTCCGCTTTGGCCTCATCCCAAAGTTGTTGGTATTCTTCTTCCGACTTGATCCGGGCCTGGGCTGAAAACTCCGGGCTGGGAGGGAACAGCCGCGACTCGTGCATCATGTTGTCAATGTGCCCGGTGTTCGGATTCGACATTCAGAGCGTCCTAAGCTGGGGTGCAGTGATGAGGATCTTCGCCTAACGATCAAACGGGCGATTTTAGAAGTGATTGAGAGAAGTGTCAACGAACCCGGAAAAACCGGAAGATCCCTCGCGATATCTCGCGCGCGGATTGTCGGCCATCCGGCAACGAGCGAAAGCGGGGCGATATCCCTGTTGCTTCCGCTCGTTTGGGGCTTTCGAATTTCGACTACTTCACGACTTTGGTGGTAGGCGGAGAGACGAAGTCGAGGCTGTGGTGCTCCACATCCTCAACATCCAGGGCCCCGGCGTGTACGCAGAGGCGGTAGTTCACCTTCAGCGATTTCCCCTTGGGGATCTCCTTCTCAAAGTACGAGCCGAAGCGGCCGTAATCCCGTTCGCTGAATCGGGCCGGTTTGGGATTATCGTCCCGGTCGAGGTAGCACACGGTGTACTGCTGATCGAAGGCGACGAAGCTGAGGGCGTACCAAGGGAGGTTGATGTGGTCCTCGTTGCCGGGCCAATTGCGGAACTTGCCCGGTTCCCCTTTGCCGTCGGGACGGACATAGTAGGTTTTGTCCTTGGTTTTATCCGGCACGTGCTGGGTGGCGCGGAACTGGAACCCGGCGTGCTGCGGGTCACCATCAAGCTTCATGTCTTCGACGTCGGCGGTTAGCTTCGACGCGAACTCCAGAGTGACATCGTCCGGTGTGTTGAAGAGCGTGATCTCACGCAATTCCGTGGCGAATGGCTTTCCATCCTGACCGTTCCATTGAACCTTCAGAAGCTGCCGGGCGACGACCGGACCTGCTTCCAGGCGGACGAACTCGGCGTGCTCCTGCGACTCACCCTTGCGACAATGCCAGACGTCGGCTGTCTGTTTTTTTCCATCGCTGGTGTAGCTAATCCGATTGAAGCCGTAAAACACACCCCGGTGATGCGGAAACAACCCGCCCGCCCCTTTGGTTAATTGATGCTCGCCGGTCGGATCGTAGAGGTGGTGATAGATCTTGAAGGTCTCGGACTGGCGCTCTTTGCTGCTGGTGTCCATCGCCTCGTACATGTACCGGGCCACCTGCCGATCGCCGAATTGGAGGTCCATGTGTTTCCCCTCTTCGTCGATCCACTTGTATTGGTCTCCTTCGGAGGCATCTTTTGAAAAGGTGACTTCAAAGGTGGCGGTGGTGTCGGCATAGAGGCTTGGCAACACGAAATGAAGCTCGCGGGCCTTGCTGTTGTCGGTCTCGTTCATCAGGCCAGGCTTGGTCAATTGACCGACCAAAGCCTTGCCCTCTTTCGGCGTCAATTTGACGACCGTAGCGTCCGCGTGATCATCCGGGACTTCGATGACCACGGTCACCGGAACGTCGGATCGATCGTACTGACCGGAGGCGACTTCAATCTTCATGGAGTGGGCCATGGCTAATGGGGCGACCGCGGCAAGGACCATCCAAGAGCAGAGTGTTTTCAGCAGGGGGCGGGTAGGCATGGGGTGGAATTCCTCAAGAGCTAAGAGATTTTTTACGCAGCCTTCTATCATAGCCCGATTTACCGGCAGACTCAATCATTTGCCGAGGGGGGGGAGGTTTTTTGGGGGGATGATTGTTTGGTGGTCCGTCCAATCAGAGTTTACGCGTGGCACTGATTCCTGGGTGCCATGCCCACGCCCTCCAACGTGGGCATGAGAAGTGAGAGATAATCATGTCTCTTCCGAGGATTCCGGACGCCGTCTCCGGTTCCATCAGTCGATATTGTCGGTGCCACAGGATTCCACCCGGTCGAGACGCTCCCCCTGGGACGGGTGCGATCCGCGTTATGCGCCTGAATGAGCCGATACGGGACCATCCCCAATTCGCCCAGGCCCAAAGGGCTGACACAATTCAATCGAGCAGCATCGATCATCCATGTAGTCGAAACGCATTTTTGAAACGCAGAGCCGCGGAGAGCGCGGAGACGCAGCGTACATAGGGGGTCTCTGCGATCTCCGCGGCTCTGCGTTTCAAACCTGGAAAGCGGCTGTTTCGCGGGTTGCTTTTCGTGTCATTCGTCTGTTTTGTGGTTAAAAAAATGAGCTGCGGGTTGCCTTGCCCCAGTGAAAACCATCCGTGAAATCCGTGTTGCCCGTGGTTAAAAACAATGCAGGATCTAACCACGGATTACGCGGATTTCTCGGATAAGATTTACGCGGGCAGAGCGGGTGGTGTCTTGGCCGGTTCACCGCGAGTAAGGGTTTGGGTTGTCCGAGCTTGTAGCCGCTTTGGTGGTTGATGATGAGGGTTGCCGGTGGAGGATTTTCCCGCCCAAACATGCCCACGTACCAAGACAGCTTGGTTTTTCGTGGGGATTAGGAAAAAATTTCTCTCGCAAAGCCGCCAAGACGCAAAGGGGGAATTGAAGGGGAGGGAAAAAGAATCGGCCGATTCGTGTTGACCTTTCGAGCCTTTCCGCGGCGGTGCCCGCTCATGCGGCTAGCCGACCGTCAGGCACCACGGGGACCATCGACAACCGAAAACAACGGGGTGCCGATGACCTACCCGATGAGTGGAACCCGTAAACACGGATTTTTCGGCCGCTTAATACCGTTTGGTCCAGGTTTTTACCCCGAGGCCAAACAGGATAAACACCGCTTTGATGGCCTCGGTCATGTTGATCTTGGAGGTGCCGTATTTTCGTTCGACAAAAGTGAACGGCACCTCTTCAAACCGGGCCCCAACACGGAGGAGACGCCAGAGGATTTCCTCGAAGAAGGAATAACCTTGGCTCGTGATGTCGTCGAAGTTTAGGCGGCGGAGCATCGGGATCGGGTAAGCCCTGAACGAGCCGCTGCAATCGCGGATGGGGAGCCGGAGCATCCAAGCGGCGTAAGTGTTGATCATGCGGCTCATGACGTGTCGCCGCCAAGGCCAGCCGATGATTCCGCCCCCCTCGACGTATCGCGAACCGAGGACCACCGTCGTGTCGGGATCGATTTGATCCATCGTTTCGATTAGCTTGGGGATCAATTCCGGAGGGTGACTCAGGTCGGCATCCAGGTTGACCATCACATGATAGTTTTGCCGAATGGCATACCGCATCGCCTCGATAACCGCTGAACCGAGACCCCGTTTGCCGGTTCGATGGAGGCAGTGGAGACGCGGATTGTGGGTTTTCTGTTCATCACACCAGCGGCCGGTCCCATCGGGGGAATCGTCGTCGATCACCAAAATGTCCGCTTGAGGCATCGCTGCGGAGATTCGCTCCACCAATTGGGGGAGGTTTTCGATTTCGTTGTAGGTGGCAACCGCCACCAACACGCGGGGCGGACGGATTTCAGCGGATGAGGACAAACGAAGAATCTTTCAGGCAGGCGGGGGCGCGAGGGTGTGTTATTGGTAATGCTTTAGCGTAATCGGTGGGTCCCCGCTTGCCGAACCCCCGCCGCAAAAAAATTCACGTGTAAATTCGAAGCGTCCCGGGATGGGTAGGCGGGAGGCCATCCCCCTTCGCTTTCCCGAACCACCGTCTTGGCGTAAAACTGAATGTCTCTCCGGCCTTTCAGGTTTTAGCCCTTCCCATGTTCCTCCAGCCCAGATTCTTTGGCATTACGACGTCAGACCAAGTCACCGATTCGACAACCATGAGGGGAAAGGTCTCTGCGGCGGAGTTGCGCGAGACCGAGGGGGCGTATGGACGGTCGTTTTGGCTCGCCTATTTTGCCAATACGCTGCTCATCGTCTGCATGAGTACCCTGTTCCGCTACTTTGATTTTGTACGGTACTTGGGTGGTGATGAACTGGACCTGGGCTGGATTACCGGTTGCGGGATGCTGGGGGCGGTGATCGCTCGGTTTGGGCAAGGGAAATTGATCGATCGGTTGGGGCCGCGGTTTGTCTGGCTGTGGTCCTTGGTGATTCTCATCGTGTCGCTCGCCGGGCATCTGTGGGTGACGCGGATCGATGGCCCAGAGATTTATCTGCTGCGGATGGGCCTCATGGTTGGGTTGGCCGGGGCCTTCGGGGCCTCGATCACTTCGATTTCGCTCAAGGCCCCACGAGGCCGGACAGCCGAGCTGATTGGTGTGTTGGGCTCGTCCGGGTTCATTGGGCTGGCGATCGGGCCGATCATCGGTGACGCCCTGTTCTCGACGGAACAGGCCACGATTGGGCAGATTCGGACGATGTTCCTGTTGGCGATCGTCGCGGTATGTCTCTCTTGGGTGCTGACTTATTTGGCCACTTGGGGAGACCGGCCTGGTCCGCCGATGACGCATCCGCCGGTGTGGAAGTTGATCGGCCGATATCAACCGGGTTGGATGCTGCTGATGGCCTTCGCGATGGGGATTGGCGTGACCTTGCCGCATGTCTTTTTGCGGAGCTTCGCCCAAGAGATGGACATCCCGGGGATCCGAAATTTCTTCCTGATTTACGCCCTGACCGCTTTTTCGTTTCGTCTGGCGACACGGCGCCTGCCCGAGAAGATGGGAGTGAACCGGGCCGCGACACTAGGTGTGATGCTGTTGGCGGGGAGCATGTTGTTGTATTTGGTGGCGGTCAATCAGTGGCTGTTGCCAATCCCTGCGTTTCTCGGAGGAGTCGCCCATGCCTTGCTGTTTCCGGCGATTGTGGGTGGCGGCAGTGTCGCCTTTCCCCGCAAGTATCGAGGGACTGGGACCAACTTGATGCTGGCGATGTTGGACCTGGGGGCGCTCGTCGGACAGCCCGCCATTGGGACCTTGATTTGGGGTGCGCGGAAAGCGGACCTGCCACCCTATCCGACGATGTTTTTGTGCGTGGCGGCGGTGTTGTTGATCGCGGCCACGCTCCATCATTTTCTGGCCAGGCCGGTACATCCAGCCGATGATGACGAACATTTTGTGGCGACGCCGGAAGGATGAGGTTGGATCAGTCGTCTACTTCGCGGCGGCGACCATCTGTTGGTAGTAGTTGATCGAGCGGCGGAGTCCTTCTTCGAAGTCGACTTCCACTTCGTAGCCCAACAGACGTTGGGCCAAGGTGTTATCGGCCATGCTGTCGCGGACGTCGCCCGCTCTGGGAGGTTGATGCTCCGGGGCGATGTCGGTGCCGAGCATTTCGTTGAGCAGTTTGATCAACACCAGCAGCGAGGTGCTTTTGCCGTTGGCAACGTTGATCGATTTTCCGGCCACTCCGGGTGCCGCGGCGGCATTGAGGTTGGCCCGGACGATGTTTTGTACGAAGGTGAAATCTCGGGACTGTTGGCCATCGCCGAAGATCACCGGTGGGCGGCCGGAGAGCAAGAGCGTAATGAAGATTGGGATCACGGCCGAGTAGGGGCTGTCAGGGTCTTGCCGTGGGCCGAACACGTTGAAGTACCGCAGCCCGACCGTTTCCAGGCCGTAGGTGTGATAAAAGGCTTGGCAATAATGCTCGCCCGTTAGTTTGGCAACCGCGTAAGGGGAGAGCGGGGCGGGGAGGTCGGTCTCTCGTTTGGCGAGACCCGGTAGGTCACCGTAGGCACTGCTTGAAGCGGCGTACACCACCCGGCGAACGCCACATTTGCGGGCTTCGTTCAAAACGTTGAGCGTGCCGGTCGCGCAGTGGAGGTGCGTATCAAGGGGCCGCTCGACGCTTAGCGGCACCGAGGCAAGCGCCGCTTGATGAAACACGGTATCGACGCCCCACACGGCGGCGGAAACTGCCCCGGGGTCGGTCACGCTTCCTTCGACGAAGGTCAGCTTAGGATGATCAAGCGGCAGGTTGTCGCGGTTGCCGGTCGAGAGATTATCGAGGACCACCACCTGATCGCCCCGTTCCAGAAGGGCGTCAACGATATGAGAACCGATAAATCCGGCACCACCGGTTACGAGCGATTTAGCCATGGAGATCCGCCGTCGGGAAAAAAGTGCAATTGTGCTGCGAACGGGACGTTCCGTTGCCAATTATATCACCCGCTGAGTGGCGGACGTAATTTGTGGCGTCCTCGGTAACTATTGAGAGGGGCAAAAACTAGGGATTGCCCGCAAGGTGCCGATTTAATCGATCGAGGCGTTGCTGACGATTATTCCCAGATGCCCCATGACATGCAGCTCATAGGCCCGCATCGCTGCGCTAAGCTGCTCATCGGTGGTCCGGCCGAGACCCACTTCCAGGTATCCGGCGGAAACGACCGATCCGTAGAGCGGCGTCGAGTCGGCGTCGTAGTCTTCCGCCACGATCAAGATCAGCGACCACCAACGAGACAGGTCTTCCACCAGTTCCGCCAACCGTCGCCGGTGGGCCGAGCTCGCGGTTAAGGTCCAGTTGCCGCTGCCTGCGGGAATCACATGAACCGGCACCTGATGAAGCCGGTGCAGGGTTTGGGGCCAGTCGATTTGGCGCTGTGCGACCTCCAACAGACCGGGACGCCGGTCGATCCCTAACAAGTGGCTGAGTGATTTGCCGCGGCAGTTCCCGTCAATCAACAACACCTCTTCGCCGCGCTGTTGCCAAAGCAGGGCCAACCGCAGCGCCGCCTGCGCGACAATCTCAGGCTGACCAATTCCGCTGAGGAGAATGGCTCCGGCCGCCTCGGGGTCGTGTTCGGCCAGGTCGTCCTTGATGCGGCTGGCCAACTCGCCAAAGGTGTGGCGATGGGCCGGATGCTCCAGGTCTGAAAGCCCGGTGGTTTCCGCCTCGGTAAGGGGGAGTTGCAGGGCAGTGGGATTTTCTGGGCTTGGAGATTCTTCCAGAATCTCGGGACTGGTCGGAGCTGCGTGACTCGTCGGCAGGGGGGCCGCTTGCTCAACAATTACCGGAGACGCGGCGTTGCCTGTCCGGACCAGCTCGCGCAGCATGTCGACCAGGTCGGGCGGGATCGGCGAAGAGACCGCCGAGTCTGGCCGCTGCTCCGGTTCCGGTGGCCGCTGAGTCAGTTCCGCGTGCAATTTTTCGAACTCTTGCCGCAGGGCCGATTGGAATTCGCGATGGCTTTGCTCTCGGCGGCGGATTTCTTCCTGGATGCTGTCCAGTTGGTCAGAGTGGTTCGCGGACTGGTTTGAGAGAACTGCTTCCAGCTTCGCCAAACGCTCAGCCTGGGCATTGTTCTGGGCCTCTGCCCTGTCGAGCGACTCACGCAAGGCCTGGAACTGCCGGATCGTTTCCAGGTGCTCCTCGGTTTCGGCCGTTAGCTGGTGCAGTCGCTCGGCATCGGTTGCGGAAGGTTCACTTGAGGCAACCTCCGTCGCCGTAGCAGTTGGCGAGTGCGGACGCTCCTCCCGAGGCGGTTCGTCGTGTGAGGACGAGGCCGCGTCTTGTTGCAACTGCTTGAGGGCGTCGAGGAGTCGACTCATGTCGTGGTCCGGTCCGAGTTGGCTTAGGCGTGCTCACGCCGCAATTGCGAAAACAACTGACGATAGGTCCGCTTGCTGGCCACCGGTTGGGGTGGGCTGATCGGGAGCGACTCCGGAACGTCGTCCTCCTGGGCAATCACCGGGAAATCGCGGTCGATTTCGATGATGTCTCGATCATCCGAGATCTCTTCGGCTTGCTCCAGTCGATCGAGCAGTTGGTCGGTTGAAGGATAATCGGGCAGGACGACGTCAACGTTGTGCGATGCGCCTTCGTAATCCAGTTCGAAGTTGTCCGAAAGCAGAATTGCAGCGATCTCGGAATATTGCGGGCTGTCGACTCGGAGCCAGGGTGACTTCGTCTCTTCTTCGCCCAGCGAGGCGAACTTGTCGAACACCACCTCTTCCACTTCGAACGGTTCCTGAAAGGGATCCTTCGCGTTTTGGAAGACCAATTCAATCTCCGGCTCGGAAGAATTCGCCTCTTCGTATTCCGCTTCCACTTGCTTCTCGGAACCGGAGAACTTAACCGTTTGCGGGAAGGAATTGGGGGCATCGTCCAAACCGCCGAACTCGATCATCTCATCTTCCGACTGCCCCGAGGCGATGTCCACCGCTCGGCTGGGTGAGGGGAGACGCTGCAAATCAGCCCACGCCTCGGCGACCATCCCCTGGTCGATCTTGCGGATCTCGCTCAAGCTGGCCAGCATTAGGCTGTGATCGCACAGTTGGTTAATCACGCGGGGCACGCCGCCTGTGAGGGAGTGGATCTCCTTGAGGGCCGCGGCGTCAAACGAGCCGCCGATTCCCTTGGTCGACTCCAACTGCGCGGTGACAAACCGCGAGGTCTCTTCGGCCGACAGGGATTCCAAATATCCCCGGGCGGTGATTCGCTGGTTGAACGAAGCGAGGTAAGGACTGGCGAGTCGCTCTTCCAAGGTCATCCCGCCGACCAACACCAGCGAAACCGGGGCGGTACCGCTGCCGTAGTTGGTCAGCAGTCGCAATTCTTCCAACAGGCGAATCGGCAAAGTGTCCGCCTCATCGACAATAAGCACCACGCCGCGGAACTGCCGCTCGATCCGTTCCAGAAAATCGGCCAATTGAACCCGCAGGTCCCCTTCATCCAATCCCCGAAACGGGAGCCCCAGCCCAAATGAAATCGCTTGCAGCAGCGCCCTTCGCGACCCGAAGTTACCGCCACCCAGCCGCGCGACTTTGAAATCCTCGCCCAACAGCTCTGCGAGCTTGAGGGTCAGCGCCGTTTTGCCGAGCCCGGGGGCACCGATCAGCGTAGCCAAGCCCTCATTGCGATCGACACAGCGGCGGATCAGGTCCAAGGCGGCAGTCTGCCCTTCCAGCGATTGATAGCATTGCAGCGAGGCGACGGCGGCGAACGGGCGTTTGGTCAGGGAAAAGTAGGACTGGTGCATATTGCCTGGATTTCCGAGTTTTCGTGGTTTGCTGAGTTGTGTCTCGCCGGGGGCGATTGTCGAGGCGACCTCACTTCAACCATCGGCATTTGGGGGCCAGCATCTTCATTCCGGTAGGTGGGTTATAGGAATAACCGTGAATGCGCCGGGGCGCGGCACCGAGCGGAGCCGGGAGCACGCGCGCCCCCGTCTCATCGCTACGTTCGCCTAACGCGTCATTCCGTTCGAGTTTAGGAGTGGTTTCTGGGTGCCATGCCCACGCCCTCCAACGTGGGCATGAGAAGTGCGATATGATCCAGTCTCTTTCGAGAAGGCCGGACGCAGGTTCGGGTTTCACTAGCGGCTTAAATAGTGAGCGAAAGCTTTACCAAGACAGTCCATTGGCCGTGGGTTAGCGGTCGGCCGTTTCACTGGTTGTTCATTGAGTTGCAAGTGGATAACCAACCCGCCAAAACATGCCCACGCTTTCCGGGCGTGGGCATGGCACCCAGAAACCACTCGTAAACTCTGAAGTAAAAAAGGGGTCGGGAGTCTTTTTTCGAAACGTGAGCGGTGGGTACCAGTTACAGGGTAACCAAAAAGAGTCCGGACCCCTTTTTTATGCGGTGCGAGAAGGCGTTCATGCCAAGAGCCCAATCCGTTAAAAAGGGGGCAGGACTCTTTTCTTCGTAGTTGGTGGGCGGGGCTGCGATTTCTTGTTTCTGAAAAGACTCCTGACCCCTATTTAACTCCCGACCCCTATGTTTCACGTGCGATCTTACCCGCGACCCAATAACATCAGCGGAAGCTGTTGCGCCTCGGCCAGGGCGGCAACCGGGTCTTGGAGGAGCAGTGTGGAGTAATCGGCCCGGGTCAGGAGACAGCCCAAGATCAACACGCCGATTGCTAGCAGGGTGATCTCGGAGCACCGGGCCACGACCAACGTCACCGGCCGCCAAGGTCTTCCGAGTTTAGAGACCTTCGCTTGGTCGCCGAAAGGGAGGGCCCCGGTCACGGGAAAGCTGAGGAGCTGCTCGATCTCTTCGACCGAGCGCAAGCCTTGGGGCCGCCGAGCCCAGGCGGCGAGTTGCCCCCCCCCGAGTCCGAGGATGGTTGCCAGCAGCAGCAACAAGGCGAAGCGACTCGGGGTCAGCCGGCCACCGAGTTGGGCCACGATGTGCGGTTCCGCGATTGGCAGGGCCTGGATGTTGGCCAGCAGTTGCTGCGTCTGATCAGCCTCCGCCTGACGACGGAGGATATCGTCCAATTGTTTAGACCTCCTTTGCACAGCCGCCTGATGTCGGGCGATCTGACCGGCGAGCCGTCGCTGTTGGGAAGCGATATCTTCCACCTCGGAGGTTATCGCTTGTGCAGGCTGCGCCAGGCGTGGTGTCTCCAGTAGTTTTGCTGACAGCTCCTCAATTTGACCCTCGATGTCTTGGATCAATGGGTGCTGTTGGGTGCGGCTAACTAGTAACCGGCTCCGCTCCTGTTGGAGTTCGCCCATGGTCCGGTTCAATTCTTGCCACTGCCGCGAGACTTCCGGCTCTTCTGCGGTGGCCGCCGTGGAATCAGCCTCGATCCGCGCGGTCAGGGTGTCACGCTCTTTTTCATACGACAGCAAAATGCCCTTGGCCTGATCGAGGTCATGTCGTGCGGCATCGACAACCGCCTGGTACGCGTCACCAATTCTTGCGCGCTCGGCGAAGGTCGCTTCGTCTAAAGCCGCGTGGAAGCGAGTGGAAAGTTCTCGAATCACCGCCAGCGCCGCATGGCGATCGCGCGAACTGAACTCCAAGTCGATCCGCCGCTCGTCTCGTTGCATCCTCGATTGTCGGGCGTGAAGTCGCTGATTAAGGAGGGTCTCTCCTTCGGCCGGTGACATCTCTCCCAGTTCCGTTGTCAGCTCTGGCACGGTGATTAAGACCTGACGCCACGTTTCGGAACTGCGGATCGCCTGCATCGCCCTTTCGGTGGAGGTGTCGAGCACGCTACTCGTCTCCGGCAGATTCCCAAGGGTGGGGTCCGCCTTTAAATTCACCACCACTTCCCCATGGGCCACGAAGCCCGCTAGTTGGCTGCGGCAGAGGTGCAGACCCAACACCGTGATCGCCAGCGCTACCAGGAGACCCACATACAGAGGGTGGGGCACATGGCCGCGAAAGGTCTTGGGTGGCTCGGTTCCTGGGCGAAGTTCGTTGTTCACGGAGCTGTCTATGCCGTTTCGGCGATCGGGCCAGCGGTACTAGTCGCCACGAGGCGATGATAGAATGGTTCAAATTCTTCATCGGTTACCAGGGCGTCGCCACTGGACCGTAGTCTCAATTTTGTCGAATCCCCCGCTTGCCGGGGGACGTTGCACCAAATAACTAGCCACCCCTCCGGCGGACGGCGTCAATGTTTCAGATTAAAGTTTGCGGAATTCGAACCGTCGCCGACGCCCAAGTGACGGCCGCCGCCGGAGCCGACGCCCTGGGGCTCAACTTCTATGTCCAAAGTAAACGATATGTCGAATCGGCGGTCGCCGGGGAGATCGCCGACGCGGTTCGCGACCGGGTCTCGATCGTGGCCTTGATGGTCAACCACTCGCTCGCTGAGATTCGCGAGATCACCACGCGGGTTCGCCCTGATTGGATTCAACTGCATGGGGATGAAACGTGCGAGTTTGCCCACGCGGTTTTTGAAGAGACCGGTTGTCCAATCCTCATGGCCTGCCGCGGGGCGATCGTGGCGGAGAAGATTCGCCTGAACGAGTCCGCGAAAACACCCTGGCAAGTCGATGCCGTCTTGATGGATGGACTGCAACCGGGCAGCTACGGCGGGACCGGGGTGGTCGCCAATTGGGACGCCCTGGCCGATTGGCACAACCGTTTTGATTTCAACAAGTTGGTGCTAGCAGGCGGCTTGCGGCCGGATAACGTTGCTCAGGCAATCCGCACGGTGCGCCCCACCGCGGTCGATGTCGCCGGCGGAGTAGAACGCGAACCGGGGATTAAGGACCCGGAATTGGTCGCGCAATTTGTGGCCCAGGTCAAATCAGCGTGCGGCAATTTGTCGCACCCCCAGCCCGATTAACTTCTCGGCTTTTCCTCGGTAATTACCGTGACGGCACAGGGGGTGATAGCGTCTGCACTTGCGGAGGGCACCCAGTGCCGTATCATAGCTTTAGCCAGAATTATTCACGACCAATCTGCTGCGAGGCCGGTAAGTACTCCCGATGGACTGCGTTGGACTTCGTAATCCGTCCTCGGCGTATTTCAATACGCCTCCGGGCGAATTGCTCGTCCGCCTTGCCACGGAAGCCCTTACGACCTCTCGCGACGATCATCGCGAATAATCCCGGCTAATCGGCCAGCTTCTAGAATGAGTGGCCGAATTGTCTGTGGGGAGCCCCGGTTGCCGATCGGGTTCGCTCCGATTGACATGCACGAATTTTTTGAACGAGGTTTATAGTGTCCCAGGTCGAAAAGCTACCGTACAAAGTTAAAGACATCTCGCTGGCCGTAAGTGGTCGGAAAGAAATCAAACTGGCCGAGCTCGAGATGCCCGGCTTGATGGCCCTGCGGGAAAAGTACCGCGAGTCGAAACCGCTGGCCGGTTCCCGGATCGCCGGTTGCCTGCACATGACCATCCAGACCGCCGTGCTAATTGAAACGCTGGTCGAGCTGGGTGCCGAAGTCACCTGGAGCAGCTGCAATATCTTCTCGACCCAGGACCACGCCGCCGCGGCGATGGCCGAGGCCGGAATCCCCGTCTATGCCTGGAAAGGCATGACCGAGGAAGAGTTCGATTGGTGCATCGAGCAAACCTTGTTCTTCCCCGACGGCAAGCCGCTCAACCTGATTTTGGACGACGGCGGTGACCTGACCGCGATGGTCCATCAGCGGTTCCCGGAACTGTTGGGCGAGATTAAGGGTCTTTCCGAAGAGACCACCACAGGCGTTCACCGGCTGTACCAGATGCACCAACGGGGTGAGCTGAAGACCCCGGCGATCAACGTCAACGACTCGGTCACCAAGAGCAAGTTCGACAACCTGTATGGTTGCCGCGAGTCGCTGGCCGACGGCATCAAACGGGCCACCGACGTGATGGTCG
>JBBDIM010000152.1:0-2735 GCA_040880405.1 Pirellulaceae bacterium
GCGGCGATGGATCTGTTTGCCTTGACCTCTAAGAACGAGGCGAGCCCGGTTTCGATATTGGAAGCGATGTCGGTTGGATTGCCGATTGTGGCCCCTAAAGTCGGCAGCATTCCGCAGGCGGTCGACGAAGGGAACTCCGGCTTCTTGGTCCCTGCGGGCGATCTCGATCAGACGAGCCAGGCAATCGCCACGCTCCTCCAGGATGCCGAGCTGCGGCGGACGATGGGACGGCGGGGACGGGAAAAGGTCCAGGCCTATGGTTCGCTGGAATCGATGGTCCAGGGGTATGAGGATCTGATCCTCACGGTTTACCAAGCCAAACGGCCCCACGGTAAAGTCTGCACGAAGCCCCCGGTTTCCGCGCCGGAGCAGGTCATAGAGCAGCGGCAGCCGATTCCTGGTTAAGGGGGCAATCTACGTAGCCACGCTTGCTAAAAGCGTGGGAGAACTGCGGGTGGTTGTCCAGTTGGTTAGCTGGGTGCCATGCCCACGCCCTCCAACGTGGGCATGAGAAGTGAGAGATGTTCGTGTCTCTTCCGGGAAGCCTGGACGCCGTCTCCGATTCCATCCGACGATTCTGCCGGAGCGAGAGGGTTCCAATGGTGGCTTGTCCGGTAAGCAAGAGTTACCAAAGTCTTCAAATGACCGATAGTTCGTGGTTGACCATTTCGGTCGTTGTTAATCGAGAGTTGCCGGTGGGAAATCATCCAGCCAAAACATGCCCACGTTGGAGGGCGTGGGCATGGCACCCGTTGACCTGTCGTGTGAGCGGATAGCATCCCCTGATCGCGAATCCCTTCATGCACTCATCAACCGCCCCCGCGGCGAATGGTATCCTTTGCGGTCTCCCTACCTTGCGGTAGGATGACGGGTTGGGCTCCGCGTGGGGTCCGCCCATCGTGACCAGGCCGAGTGACCGACGTGAAAATCAACCTGACTGCCGCGTTTTTGGCCGGTTTGGCCAAGTTGGTGTCGGGTTCGAGCGTGCGCTGGGTCGACTGTCACCCAGATACGACCCAGCGGGTTTATTTCGCCAACCATACCAGCCATATCGACGCGGTCATCATTTGGGCCTCGTTGCCTCCGGCCTGTCGCGAGCTGACCCGACCGGTGGCCGCTTTGGACTACTGGGATAAGGGGTGGTTTCGGCGTTATTTGGCCAAATCGCTCAACGCTTTGTTGATCGACCGGCAACGGGTCAAGGTGCATCAAAGCCCGATTGACTTAATGCTCCGCGAGATCGGCGATACCCAATCGTTGATCGTGTTTCCCGAGGGGGGCCGCAGCGATACCGGGGAGATGAAGGATTTTCAAAGCGGACTTTACCACCTTGGCAAGAAACGTCCCGACCTGGAACTGGTTCCCGTGTACGTCGACAACATGACGCGGATCTTGCCCAAGGGGGAATACATTCCGGTTCCGCTGTTGAGTCGTGTGATTTTCGGACCTCCCATCTGGCTGGAACAGGGAGAGTCGAAGGTCGATTTTTTGAATCGGGCTCGAGAGTCCGTGCGTCGCTTGAAGGAAATCTAGGAGCTCCTAACATAACCTCACTCATCGGCTCAATTTCCTCGGGCAAAACGTTCATTGTTGAGTTAAGTTAGGCACACCAGGATCCCCGCATCGATGAATTTCTGCGACACATTCCAGGCGACCGCTTCGCTCTCCCTGTTGGCTCAGGGGGAGGGCTATCAGCTATTGGATGGGGCGACCGGCATCCTGCTGGGGGTGGTGGTGAGTTGCCTGCTGTTGGCCAGTGGCGTGGGGTTGATCCTGCGGCGTCAGCCCGATTCCAGCGTCAATCCGGCGATTGTCCAGGCGTTTGTCCGCCGAGTGAGAGCCTGGTGGCTGATGACCGCGATTTTGGCGGTCACGTTTTTGATTCCCACACCGGTGGCGGCGGTCCTCCTGTTTTTTCTGATCTCATTCTGGGCCTTGCGTGAGTTCATTACCTTGACGCCCACTCGGCTAGGCGATCATCGCACGCTGTTTTGGGTCTTCTTTGTGATCACCCCGGCCCAGTATGTGCTGGTCGCTTTGGGGCGGCCTCACTACGAGTTGATGAGCATCCTGATCCCGGTTTATGGGTTTCTGTTCGTTTCCGCGAGGATCGCGATTGCGGGAGATTTTAAGCGGTTTCTGGAACGGGTCGCCAAGATCCAGGCTGGGCTCTACATCTGCGTGTACGCCTTGAGCTACGCACCGGCACTTTTGTACTTGGAGGATTGGATCGATCCTCAGTATTCCAGCACCGCGGGGCTGTTGTTTTACTTTGTGCTGCTGGCTCAACTGAGCGACCTGCTGAACTTCGTTTGCAGCCGCCTGCTGGGGAAGACCGTCATTGCCCCTTCGATCAACGGCACGCGGACGTGGGAAGGTTTTTTCGCGGCGACCGGGGTGACGGCGGTGATCGGCGCAATGTTGGCCCTGACCGGGGCCACCCCGTTCAACCCATGGCAATCGGCGCTGATGTCGGTCGCGATCTCGGTCATGGGGGCGGCCGGCAGCATGACGATGAGCGCTATCAAGCGAGACCGCGGCGTGCAGGACTACGGCACCCTGGTCGAAGGGCACGCCGGCGTGCTGGACCGGATCGACGCCCTCTGCTTCGCCGCCCCGGTCTTCTTTCATCTGACGCGGTACTATTTCACGAACTCGCCCGGGTAGACGTCGCGCTTCAGTAGCTAGTGTCTGTCCGGAAATTGGTTAGGGCTTGAATCCTAGGCGATTTCGGT
>JBBDIM010000153.1:0-16941 GCA_040880405.1 Pirellulaceae bacterium
CCCCCCCCCCCCCCCCCCCCCCCCCCCCCCCCCCCCCCCCCCCCCCCCCCCCTCTGCGTTTCTATTTGCTGTCGGATTGACCAGCCGGTTGGATCTCGCCCGGCAACCAATCTTTATCCGTAATCCGTGCGGATCCGTAGCTCAATAAGAAATGAACCACGGATTACACCGATATCACGGATGGGATTCAATGGTAAACGCGGCGTTGCTGGGGGAGAATTTCCCCGCCCCAGCATCCAAATATTACTCGTAGACTCTGTCTGGACGAACCACTAGGTAGGGTCCAGCTCAAAAGTAAATTGATTGCCTCGCCACTTGTCCTCTACGGTTCGAGTTAGTTCGGTTTCCTTATTGTACTTTTTGGGGACCACCTCAGGCTTCAGGGTCGACATCTCCCCGTTTGGCCCGGCAGGGTGAGGCGGATCGAACGTGCTAATCCGGACGGTATGCTCACCCACGAGGGCCCCTTTGGTAGTGCTGGAGTACTGGAGCACAAAGTTGCCCTGGCTATCGGTCTTTCCCAGAGAGGACCGGCCTCCGGAAGGCTCGAAGACGACCATCGCATCCGGCAAAGGCTGACCCTCCATGAGGACTTGGCCAGAGACGGGGGTAATCATGGGTCCACTGCTACGCGTGCATCCGATACTCACCGAGAGTACCAAGAGCCCCAGCGTGGCCACCCAACAATGATGAAGGTGTCGCATTGTGAAAATATCCTGTCAATCGGGTCAACGGATAAGGGCATCCGGAGGGCCCGCGCGCACGAAAGAACTAGAAAAGCCAACCCGGGAAGAGGAAGAGAGAGTTCCTTCCCGGGAGTAAGCCACCGCCGTGTAAACCCGCGCAAACTATTAGTCGATGGTTACCGGATGCCCATCGTTCTTGACGTGCAATTTTTGCCAAGTGTTGGTAAATCGCTCGAACGGATTCAGGTTACCATCGGTGGGGTTAGGCCAGTGAGGATTCGTCCAGACGAACTCCACATGCTCGGAGATAAAACGCACACTGCCATCTCCGAAGACGAACTGAGCGCCACCGGGATGGGTACTGCCGAAATTATGATGGGCCGTGTCCCACCAAGCGTTGGCCGTAAGATCCACATGGTTCATGGCTTCAGCGGCGGTTCGCATGACCGCGTAGGTGCGGCGATAGTCGCTATCTGCGGTGCCCGTCCCCGTGCCGCATGGATCGTCGAAGCTGAACCAAGCGCCATTCACGAAACCACCGTAAAAGTGTTGCGTGTTTCGCATCGCCTGGCCGTCGCTGTAGCTGCCTATTCGCCACTGCACCTCGCCCACCAAAATCGTGTTCGACAACCCGTCTGTAATGTGCGTGAAGTTGAAACCTCGTTCATGCACGAACACCCCTTCCTCAGGTGAAAATCCGCATTTGCTGGGAATTGCAAGCATGGCGCCCGCCGAAGCGGCATAACTGCTCGTCGCCTGATTGGGCAAAGAGGGATCGTTATTGATAGGCGGCTGAGGCGAGCTGGGGCAAAGTGCCGTGGGGATGACCGTGGTAATTACCACCGCATTGCTGGCGTCGTTAGGAGACGCCAGGAAGTTGATCCCATCATAAATATTCCCTTGCTCCACATATGGCAGCAGCGCAACCCCCCAAGACCATCCTCCGGTGGCGTGGGCCGCCATCCCGGCCGGGAGCCGATTATGGGTGTCGTGGTAGTTGTGCATCGCTAACCCGAATTGCTTCAGGTTATTTTGACACGACATCCGCCGAGCCGCCTCTCGAGCCTGTTGGACGGCCGGCAAAAGCAATGCGACCAGCACCCCGATAATGGCAATGACGACGAGCAACTCAACGAGCGTAAAACCGGAAAAAGATCTCGAACGTTTCATGAGCGGGGCCCTCCGATGGGAAAGAAAAAAGTAAAGAGCATCCCGCTCAATATACCCCGCTGCAATGGCACATGAAACACCTTTTCAGGCAAGTCATTTATTTCCATTATTTTCCCGCTAAGCCCGAGAATAACGGATTAAGGCGCGTAAACCCACCTTGCCAGATCCCAATGGAGACGCTTCGGGATAATATTTTCGCTTTTTTATTCTACCGAGATCCCTCTGCAGCCATTCCGGAGCGGTATCCAGGTCACGAGCTCGTCTGACTCACGGCGATGTTGCGTGCCATTTTTCCTCGCCAGCACTTCGCACTGGCGGCTTGTCCGCCAGTGCGAAGTGCGAGATCGATCACGCTCCAACTCGTAATTTCAACCTGGATGGACCAGATGGACCACTAGTTCCTGGGAAACTCGCAACACGGTCAAGCCTGATAGTCGTTCAAACTCACAACGTCTCGATATCCTCCGCGAATTGCTCCGCGTCGTCCTCCATCAGCGATGGTACATCCGCCAGACACCGACCTAGCTCCTCCATCGACACCGCTGGCTTGATGGGAGAAATCCTAGCCAGAGGTAGATTGTTCTGAAAAATCTCGATCGTCGATTGATTCCCCACGACCTGCCGAAGCAACGAGCAGCATCGAACTACTCGAAGTCTGTTTTTGAAACGCAGAGCCGCGGAGAACGCAGAGACGCAACTAGCGCGGGGAACGTCCCTCTGCGCACTCAGCGTCTCTGCGTTTTAAACCTGGAGAGCGACCTGTTTCGCGGGTTGCTTTTCGTGTCATTCGTCTGTTTCGTGGTTGAAAAAGTGAGCTGCGAGTTGGCTTGTCCCAGTGAAAACCATCCGTGAAATCCGTGTAATCCGTGGTTAAAAACAAAAAAGGATCTAACCACGGATTACGCGGATTTCTCGGATAAGACAGAGCGGCTGAAGTCTTCGCCGGTTCACCGTGGGTGAGAGGTTTGGTTGTCCAAGCTTCGCTGCTTTGGTGGTTGATGATGCATGTTGCCGCTAGAGAATCTTCCCGCCCAATCATGTCCACGTTGGAGGGCGTGGGCATGGCACCCGGCGTGGCGGGGCAAACGGGATAGTTTAATCGCACTACCCCTCAGCCGGAGGCGCAAACCCACGCCGCATGGTGTTCTCCGTCACGGTACGGGGCATCACGAACTGGAGCAGGTAGTCGTCTCCGCCCGCTTTGTTGCCGATGCCGGACATTTTGAAACCACCGAACGGTTGGCGGCCGACCAAGGCCCCGGTGATGTTGCGGTTGATATAGAGATTGCCCACCATCAGCTCGCGGCGGACTCGGTCGACGTTGCCGGGGCTGCGGGAATAGACGCCGCCGGTCAGGCCATAGTCGGTGGCGTTGGCCACTTGAAGGGCCTCGTCCAGGTTGGCCACCCGAATCACCGAGAGCACCGGGCCGAAAATCTCTTCCTGGGCGATTTTGGCGCTGGGGCTCACGTCGGCGAAGATATGCGGCCCCACAAAGTAGCCCTCGTCGGCGAGCGTTCCGACATCCACCGCAATCGCCTCCCGCCCCTCTTGGCGTCCCAGCTCCAGATACTTTTGGATCTTCGCTCGGGCCTGCTCATCAATCACTGGGCCGACATGCGAAGCGGGGTCTTCGGTGGGACCCACATGCAGGCTTCGCGTCGCTTCGACCAGCCGCTCCAAAAATGCATCGTGGGCCGAGCTGAGCACGATTGCCCTCGAACAGGCGCTGCACTTTTGCCCTTGGAAGCCAAAAGCGCTTTTCATCACCCCAGCGACCGCCTCGTCCAGGTCGGCGTCGTCGTCGATGATGATCGCGTTCTTGCCACCCATCTCGGCGATGACCCGTTTGACCATCGAAGCCCCTCGGGCCGAGACCTCCGCCGCTTTTGCGTTGATCGCCAGCCCCACTTCCCGCGAACCGGTAAACGAAATGACCGCCACGTCCACGTGCTCCACCAGCGGAGCCCCCGCCTCGGCCCCTTTGCCTGGCGAGTAATTGAAAACCCCCGGCGGAAAGCCCACTTCCCGGCACATCGCCATCAACTGGGCGGCCACCACCGAGGACTGTTCCGCCGGTTTCATCACCACCGTGTTGCCGGTCGCCACCGCCGCGACCGACATCCCGGTCAGGATCGCCAGCGGAAAGTTCCACGGTGCAATCACCGCGGTCACGCCACGGGGAAGGTACTCGAACCGGTTCTCCTCGCCCGGGACATCGGCACCCCGGGCGCCTTGCAGGGCAACCGCCTGTTGGGCGTAAAAGTCACAAAAGTCGATCGCCTCCGCCACATCGGCATCGGCGTCCCGCCACGGCTTGCCACACTCGTAGATGATCCAGGCCGACAGCTCAAACTTCCGCTTCCGCATCTCATCGGCCAACCGGTGCAAAAGTTCGGCCCGCTTCGTAACGTCGGTATGGGCCCAGCCGCGAAGGGCGTTCTTCGCCGCGGCCACCGCTTGGTTGGCCTGCTCGGCAGTCGCGCTGCCGACCGTCCCCACCACCTCGGCGTGTCGAGACGGATTCACCGACACAATCTTCCCCTCGGTCCCGATTTCCTCACCCCCAATCACCAGCGGATAATGCCGACCAAACCGCGCCTTCACCTCCGCAAGGGTAGAAAGCATCGCCGCGCGGTTTTCTTCGAGCGCGAAGTCGGTCGGGGGCTCGTTGGTGAAGGTCGCGGCGAATCCGCCACCGCTGGTTTGGGTCATCGCGGGTTCCTTACGGGTGACAGGGTGTGAATGCTCAGGGGTCGCGGGCCGGTGCTGCTCGCCCGGTTTGGCTAGCAGCCGACCGATCGAGCCACGCTGCGAACCGCTGATCTTCAGAAACGAATCGTTCGAGGTGTTTTCCAGCAACCGCCGCACGAGGTAGGCCATGCCAGGGATCAACTCGCCATACGGCATGTAGACCCGCAGGCGATGCCCCATCTCGACCAACACGCGTTTCTCGGCATCTGCCATGCCGTACAGCATTTGGATCTCGTACGCCTCAGGCGGCAAGCCAAGCTGCCGAGCGACCGCGATCCCATGGGCCAGCGAACGAATGTTGTGGCTACCCAGGGCCGGGCGAAGATACGCATGGTTGAGCATCAAGAACCGGGTACACCGCTCGAAGTTGGCGTCCGATTCCCACTTCCGCTGCCAAACCGGCACCGGCCAACCGGTCGCCTGAGCGTGGGTTGTTTCGTAGTCCCAGTAAGCACCCTTCACCAGGCGGACCCACACCGGCTTGCCACGGGCGATGGCCCAATCTCGCAGAGCCACCAAGTCCCGTCCGGCGTCACGGAGATAACACTGGATCACAATCCCCACATCGCCACACGTGCGGAATTCCTCCTCCATAAAGATCTGCTTGAAGATCCGCAGCGTGAGGTCCTTCAAGGAGTACGACTCCATGTCGACATTCACAAAGGCCCGCTGCTGTTTGGCCACGCGGAGCAGTTTTCGCAGCCGCTCCCCTGCCCTCCGCGCGGAACCTTCCGGGTCGATCGGATCGAACTGGCTATCCAAGGCGGAAAGCTTAATCGAGACATTCATCCGGGGCAGTTCGTCCTCCATCCCGCGGTCGACCTGCGGCACTTCCGGCCAGGAATTAACCGTGGGGGCGACGTTCTCGATCAGGTCGATGTAGGCCTGCAAGTAGCGGTCCGCCTCGACCTCGCTGATCACCGCCTCACCCAAGACATCCAGCGTGAAAGCCCGCTTGAGCTTCCGTTCCAACCGCGCCGCTTCCACCACCTCCGCGGCATTTGTCCCCGCGATAAACCGCCGGGCATTGCCGCTGGCATGCAGCTTGGCCGCCCTGGCCATCGTGCGGCCTGCTAAGGTCCCCGGTTTGGCGATCGCGAGCCCAGTCCGAATCACGGCCGGCAGATGCTGCTGGACACTCCCCAGATATTCCCGCAGATGCCGAGCCACCGCGTCGCCGCTAGTGAGCATCGGCAGGACATCAACAAAGCGGAACATCTGGACCTTCACCGCCTCGTCCCGCATCGCCCAATCCATCACCTGATTGTCCCACCACTCCCGTTGAAAGAAGCTGGGGCGACCAGCATCCAGGTGGTCAAAAATCCAGCGGCCCACCTCCTGCGTGGTCCGCTCAATCGCGGCCAAATCCCACTCAGCCAGTTCCAAGTCGGCATGCGGATCCTCAACCGGAATAGCTCGGGAGCGATCCAAAGGGGGCGAGTGTTCTCGCATGGGCAACGTCCAGGGGTGCGGTAAAAATCAGCGGGAGATCAACTGCTGAAATTCTATCCCCCGGCCCACCTTAGACCAGCTACCGATCAGAGACTGACCACACCGGACCGTTCTCCAAAAAGCGAGATGAGATCGCGCGACGCGGGACTTTGTCCGGTGTCCTTTCCGGTATCCCCGTCGTGCTGGTGCTCCCGTTGGGGCCAAGAGTTGGTGGATGCCGCTCGGGTTCGCGTTGTGGGATAACCTACTCGCCGTTAGCCGAGCAGGTCCCCAATTACCGGCTCGACCGCGTTCACAATCAGCTCTACCAATTCCGGGTCCATCCGTTGGAACTCGTCCGGGATGTCGAGCACCCTGATCGTCTTGTATCGCATGACGGCGGGGAAATCAGCGAGCAAACGTTTTTGGTGTTTGGGCTCCATCACTAGAATCGCATCGGCCCACTGGATGTCCGCCAAGGTGATCGTCCGCACGGCGGCCCGGGTGGTTCCGCGGGAACGAACTTGAACGCGAGGGTCGTCTTGATAGACCTTCTCCGCAGTGGGACTCCGCCACTGATTGCGGCTACAGACAAACAGAAGATGGAGTGGTTGCTGGGGTTTCATCTTTCCGCTGACGATTGCAGGACCGATTGAAGTTGGGCCGGATGGTGGAATCGTTGATTTTGCTCCTTTTGAAGGCATTGGCGACACCAATGTTGCACCTGGCGCCCGTCCGTCAATTTCACCGTCTCGATTACGCGATTCAGGCCCAATTGAGTACAATGGGAATCTAAAGGAGACCCCAAGATGTTACGAGAAGCGGACCCAGATGTCGCCGAGCGCGCGAAAAAGATTTACAACGAGCGTCTCAAGTCGCAACTGGAAGCGTCCAGTCCGGATCAATTTTTCGCCATCGAACCCGATTCGGGCGAATTCTTTGTAGGGGCGACCCTGGGCTGTCAAAAATTCGGTCTTGTGGCGGTTTTTGTTTGCGCAGGTATTGCGAGGATTTTTGGACGTGAATTCAAGAGTCGGGAGTTAAATAGGGGTCAGGAGTCTTTTCAGAAACAAGAAATCACAGCCCCGCCTCCCAGCGACGAAGAAAAGAGTCCTGACCCCGTTTTAACGGATTGGGCTCTCGGCATGTCCGTTTACTCACAGCGCGTAAAAAGGGGGTCGGGACTCTTTTTGGCTACCCTGTCACTGGTGCCCACCGCTCACGTTTCGAAAAAAGACTCCCGACCCCGTTTTTACTCCACGCTCCGGTGATCCGGTGAGAGGAACAAAACCACCCCTTTGAAAACGCGCCGCAAGAGCGAATTATAGAGACCAAGCTTCTCCGAAATTTGTCAACTTGACTGGCACCATCGTCCGAACTATAGTTCTTGTAGGATCTGAACCCCGAGAAAGTTCGGGTAGTAGGATCCACCAGGGCCCGCAAGGGCCCCATTTTATGCGCATTCCGGAAAATCGCTCTTTTAACCGGGCAGTCGGACAATCCCCAGTTCGCTTGGGGCTTTTCTCGACGCTTCTTTGCAAAGCACCGGCGTGAGCCTCTCGAAATAGGCATTGCCTCCATGTCTCCGCATATAACCGTTGGGTTGCATGTATTGCTTGAGCAAAAACGCGGCGCAGTCCGCGACTTGAATTAAATAGGACTCACGCGAGTCGCGTACGACTGGATCCTCAATCACAAATCGAAGGGGGCGATTGATATAAGTTGTCGCACCGGAGCCGAGATTGATTTTCAACAGATTGTTGATCCGCATCTTGGCGAGTAGACGTCGTAATTTTCCTCCGTCGGTATTATCAGGAAACACGATTCCCCGCTCCTGCGGATTCTGGGGGCCTGGAAAATTCTCCTGCTGAATGGTGTTTTCGAAGCGCTGAAACAGAGAGCACCAAGCGTAGTTAAAGGCATCCTCCGGACTCGCAATGCCTCGCGTCTTGTCGAGCGTCACATTGATTAAGCGAACATTTTGAAGTTGCGCGATTTCATCGGCGAAGTGACGAATAATCGCAAGTCGCTGATGCTTTGCGAGACTCTGGAATGAAGCGTGCAACCTTCCGGGTTTGGTGATTAGTTCCGCCGAGTGGATTTCCGCTTCCAGGAAAATGCCGTATCGTCTCTTGAGCCAACGGCGAAATTGCAGCAACTGATCAATCGTATCCCGCCAGGCCAATTCATGAACGACCACGCCTGAAAGACAAAAGAGTGAGGTCGGGGAGCCACCAGATGGCAATCCGCAATCGCCACTCTCGTCGACATACATCAGGTACATGAGGTTTTCCGGATTCTATCCCGAGGTATCCTTCCCATACGTGTTTTGAGATTGAAAAGCGGGCGGGCCTTAAGTTGCCATTACCTCCTACAGCCTAATTGCGGAGACGTTTGCCGGGAAAGTTATTTTTGGTCCAGGGCAAAGTGCTCAATGATCCAGAGCACTTTTAGGCGAGTGAACGCGATGGGCGAGGTCGGGTGGTTTTCCCCAATGGTCATGATGCAAGCAGCCGTGACATCTCACGTTCTTTAACCACGAAACACACGAATGACACGAAAAAAGGCGACCCGGGTGAAATCATCCACCCGCAGCGCCGGACCTTTCTTGGTGGCGGGCTGGCCTACCGAGATGGCCGCAGAAGACTCAGTTCACGTTGACTACCGTGGCGAATTTCGTGTGATTCGTGTCTTTCGTGGTTTGCTGCTTTTCACTTAATCGGGTTCGGGTTGGATCTCGCTAGTTCCCCGAATTGCCGGCAAGCTCATCCGCGACCGCCAAATACTCTTGGATGGCGGTGGTGATGTTATCGAGGGCATCGGCAACACTGTTTCCCTGAGAGTGGCAGCCCGGGAGATCGGGCACTGAGGCGGCGAAACCCTCCGCGGATTCTTCGATTTCAATCCTGTACTTCATTGCGATCTCCTAAAAGGTGAACAGCATCAGGCACCCGACTCCTATGCAAGTTTAATGGTTGATGGATTTACCATTGGAGGGCGACCATCGCGGAGATACAATTGAAGACAGCCCAGAAGGAGGCCACCAATGATCCGAATCGTCATTCAAAACGATGTCGCCGAGCAAATCCGCCAGTCCGAAGGTCCCGTTGAATTGGTTGATGACCACGGACGCCCGGTCGGGCTTGTACGTCGTCCACCCACCGAACAGGAAATCGAGTTCGCGAAAGGGCGGATCGGTGGCAAGGGGGCAACCTTCACGGTGGATGAAGTGATTGCGAAGGTTGAGGCGTTGTGAGTTACGCGGTCGTTTTTTCTTAACCACGAAACACACGAATGACACGAATAAGGGGAACCCGGGTGAAATCATCCACCCGCAGCACCGCAACTTTCGTGGTGGTGGGCTGGCCTACCGAGATTGCCGCGGAAGACTCGGTTCACGTTGAATACCGTGGCGAATTTCGTGTGATTCGTGTCTTTCGTGGTTGCTACTTTTGACTTAGTCGGGTTCGGGTTGGGTCTCGCTAGTTCCCCGAATTGCCGGCAAGCTCATCCGCCGCCGCCAAATACTCTTGGATGGCGGTGGTGATGTTATCGAGGGCATCGGCAACACTGTTTCCCTGCGAGTGGCAGCCCGGCAACTCCGGCACCGAGGCGGCTATGCCTTCCTCGGTGACTTCGATGATCACTTTGTATGCCATGGCCGGTGGCCCTTGCTGGGGCCGTCCAGATTGAATTTACAGGTGGGCAAAGTGCCTCGCACTTCACACTGGCGGACGAGCCGCCAGTGCCACCCGAATTATTCACTTTGAATAAGCCTCACTCATCCGTCACACACCCCTCCGAAGCACTCTTCACGTTCTTAATGTACTTGTACAGCGTGCCGCGGGTGGCTTTGTAGGGTGGGGCGGTCCATTGGGCGAGCCGCTTTTTTAGGTCTTCGGCGGGGACTTCCAGGTCGATGGCGTTTTTGTCGGCGTCGATGGTTACGGTGTCGCCGTCTTGGGCTAGGGCGATGGGGCCTCCCTCTTGGGCTTCCGGGGTGATGTGGCCGACGATGAAGCCGTGCGAGCCGCCGGAGAATCGGCCATCGGTTAGCAGCGCCACGTCGCCACCGAGGCCAGCCCCCATGATCGCGCTGGTGGGGGTCAGCATTTCTGGCATCCCGGGGCCACCCTTGGGGCCTTCGTAGCGGATGATCACGACGTCACCCTTTTGGATTTTGCCATCTTCCAGGGCCTTGAGCATCGCCTCTTCGCCGTCGAACACGCGGGCCGGGCCGGAGAATCGCATTCCCTCTTTGCCGGTGATCTTGGCGACCGCCCCGGTCGGCGAGAGAGAGCCTTTCAGGATTTGGATGTGCCCGGTCTTTTTGATCGGGTTGGAGATCGGGCGGATGATGTCCTGATCGGCGGTGAACTCCGGCAGGTCGGCCACGTTCTCAGCCAAGGTTTTGCCGGTGACGGTCATACAGTCCCCCGTCATCAGGCCTTCGCTCAGCAGGTACTTCATCACGGCCGGGGTGCCGCCGATCTTGTGCAGGTCTTCCTGGACGTACCGGCCGCTCGGTTTGAGGTCGGCCAGGAACGGGATGCGGTCGCTGACCTTTTGGAAATCGTCGAGCGTCAAATCGACGTCAACACTCCGGGCCATCGCAATCAAATGCAGCACGGCGTTGGTCGAACCACCCAGGGCCATCACCACGACCATGGCGTTCTCAAACGCGGCTCTGGTCATGATGTCGCGGGGCTTGATGTCCTTTTCCAGCAGCAGGCGAATCGCGGCTCCTGCCTTGTGGCACTCCTCGATTTTGTCGGGGTCCTCGGCCGGGATACTGGCGCTGAAAGGAAGGGCCATGCCTAAGGCCTCAATCGCGGAGGCCATCGTGTTGGCGGTGTACATCCCACCGCAGGCCCCGGCCCCTGGGCACGACTTGCGGACGATCTCCTTGCGTTCCTCTTCAGTGATGGTCCCGGCCAGAAACTGCCCGTAGCACTGGAAGGCGGAGACGATGTCGAGTTTGTCGCCGTTCTTGAAGCCTGGTTTGATGGTGCCGCCGTAGACCATGAGGGCAGGACGGTTGAGCCGGCCCATGGCGATCAGACAGCCCGGCATGTTTTTATCGCAGCCTGGCAGGGCGATCAGGGCGTCGTACCACTGGCCACCCATGATCGTTTCGATCGAGTCGGCGATCAAATCGCGGGACTGGAGGGAATAGCTCATCCCCTCGGTTCCCATGCTGATCCCATCGCTCACCCCGATGGTATTGAACCGCATACCGACCAGATCGGCCCCGAGCACCCCTTTTTTCACTTCGACGGCCAATTTGTCGAGGTGCATGTTGCAGGTGTTCCCCTCGTACCAAACGCTGGCGATCCCGACCTGGGCCTTGTTCATGTCCTCTTCGGTCATGCCGGTACCAAACAGCATGGCCTGCGAAGCACCTTGGCTTTTAGGCTGGGTCACACGAGCGCTGTACTTATTGAGGGGCTGAGACACGGGCAGTGGTCCTATGGATAAGGGCAAGGGGAATTCAGGCAATCCCGCATTTTAGCGAGAGATTTGGGTGGGTTCTAGGCGGTGGGCAGACACGGGAAAGTGGGTGGAGGTTCGCTCTGTTTTTTGCCGCGGGTGGGGTATAATGAGATGAAAGGCGGGTTTCAAACCCCGCACCGGACACAATCGCCAGAACCAGGAAGCAGCAATGGCCCATTTCAGCCGAATAACGATCGACCCAGACAAAATGAACGGCCAACCCTGTGTCCGTGGGATGCGGTTGACCGTTCGTCGAGTTCTCGACATTTTGGCAACCTACCCGGACCGAGCGGAACTGTTTCGCGAATTTCCGGAGCTTACGGAAGATGATATTGGGGAAGTGTTGGCGTATGCTGCGGCGAATTTGGACGACAGGGTATTGGATCTGAGGGAAGCCTCGTGAGGTTTCTCTTGGATCAAGGGTTACCACGCACAACGGCCCAGCATCTCATCGACCTGGGGTACCGTTGCGAGCACGTCGCGATGTTGGGAATGGCGACCGCATCCGATCACGAAATTCTGGCGGAGGCACTGTCTCGAAACGCAATTGTTGTAACCCAAGATTCCGACTTTCACTCAATCCTGGCGAGGTCGAATGCCGACTCGCCATCGGTCATACGCATCCGAATTCAAGGCCTGAAAGGGCAAGCTCTTTCCGAGCTGATTGTTCGCGCCGCAAATGTCGTCGGCGAGGAGTTGATACGAGGCGCGGCGGTTACCATTACGTCAAAACGCTTGGCCGTTCGCGAGTTGCCGCTCTTCAAACCTGCGCGGAGGCCCTCGGACGATGACGCTGAGTCGGATGGCGACTAGGAATATTTCCACTCGCTCCCCCCGTAGGTTATCCTAAACCAATCGTGTTACCAGCATCCCGAAATTCTTTCCCCCTGACGACTTCCCCCGAACCACCCCACACGCGAGATTCCCACCATGCGTCCGCTTATGATTTTGCTAATGGCCGGTTGCTTTTTTGTTCCCAATCTTCATGCCGAAGAGGCCAAGCCGCTGTTCGACGGGAAGTCGTTTGACGGGTGGGAGGGGAACTTGGATTGGTTCCGGATCGAAGACGGGGCGGTCGTTGCGGGGAGTTTGGAGAAGCGGATTCCCAATAATGAGTTTCTCTGTACCAAAGAGGAGTTTGGCGACTTCGAGTTGACGCTGGAGGCCAAGCTCGTGGGTGAGGGGAACAACGCCGGAGTGCAGTTTCGGAGTAAGCGAATCCCCAACCATCACGAGGTGATCGGCTATCAGGCCGACATGGGACGTTCCGCCACACGGACCATTTGGGGCAATTTGTACGATGAGTCGCGGCGACGCAAGTTTTTGGCCGAGGGGGAAGCCGCGGCGGTGGACGGCGTCCTGCATTCCAGCGAATGGGTCCCCCTCAAAATCAAAGCCGAGGGGCCGCGAATTCAAATTTGGATCGGCGAGGTCCAGACGGTCGACTATACCGAGCAGGATGACGAGATTGCGCGGAGCGGGATCATTGGCCTGCAAATCCACAGCGGCGCACCGGCCGAGGCGTCCTACCGCAACATCACGCTGAAGCGGCTTTGAGATTGCCAAGTCCCCACGGTCTACGCGACCGTAGCCACGCTTGCAAAAGCGTGGGAGAAGTGCTTACCCGCTTTGCCCCAGGGGCGACCTCAACTCGCCAAATCCCCACGGTCTACGCGACCGTGGCTACGGAAGAATCTGTCCCCACGGTCTTGGCGACCGTGGCTACAGGAAAAATTTCTAAATCAAATCTAAACGCCGTTTCTTACGGCGAGATTTCTTTTGGCATTCTTCGCAGATGCCGTTGATGATGAAGCGGTGGCTGCTTGCGCGGAAGTTTTGTTCCCGCGCGACTCGGTTCCGCAGTTCCACCAGTTCCGTGCTTTGGAACTCGATTAGGTTTTGGCACTGGGTACAGTAGAGGTGGTCGTGGTCTGGGTAGCCGTAGTCATGCTCGTAGACCGCGCGGCCGCCGATCTCCATTTTCCGCAATAGGCCCGCCTCGACCAGTTCGTTCAGCGTGCGATAAACGGTCGGCCGGCTGACCCGTTGGGGGCCCTTCACCTGGGTCGAAAGCTCGTCGATCAAGGCGTCCGCGTCGAAGTGTTCATGCTTGCTGAAGACATGCTCGACCAGCACCCGGCGGGGTTGGGTTACCCGTTTCCCCTTGCTTTGGAGGTATTCCTCGAACCGTTCCATCGGCTGGAGGGAGACATCGACGGATTCCAGGGCGAACTGTTCGGTCATGACAATCTCAATTGGGACAATAACTTCGAATCACTATTGAGACTCAATCACATCTTGTATCTTATTATTGGCAAAGCAGATAGGACGTTTCCGCCGCCGCGAGTCTCAATAATTAGATTCTACGCCAAGGGCCAGGTTTCACAAGGTTAGAACCATGGAAACGGCCGGTGAGGTAACCAAGTGGCGGGAAATTGAGACCCGGGGGGCGTCGCTCACGCGCTCAACGCCCACGAAACCACGCGAAGCGCGTCGTAGCCACGCTTGCCAAAAGCGTGGGGGAAGTGATAACCCGCGTCGCAACAGGGGCAAACCCAACCCGCGAAGTCCCCACGCTCTACGCGAGCGTGGCTACGAACGGGAGGGCAAGAAAACCAACGACCCGTGGCGCTTCGGGGCGCAACGGGTCGTTGATAACGGGGGGGAAATAATCGGCGAGCTTCGGCGTTAGCCGAACTCGTCCATTAGCCGGTCGAGCGCGATGTCCAGCTTATCGCCGGTCATGTAAGTGCCGTCGGCGATTTGGGCTTTGATCGAGGCGACTCGATCCGCCCGGATCTCCGGGGACTCTTGGGCTCGGCTGATCATGTTGGCCTCGCTTGAGATGTCCAACTGATCGACCGTATCGATCCGGCTCCGCGAATTGGCGGACTCCGAAGCGATGTTCTGGTGCGGGCCGCGGATCTGCTGAGCCGGGTGAATCGCGGTGGTGCCGTTGATTTGCATGTTGAATCCTACTCCCTGCGGATCATCGTGACCGGGTCGGTGGCATCGCGGGAAATGCCAAGTTTGACCCGGTAATTCGAGTTTCCAAACGTACTGGACTGGAATATTTCTGGACGGAAATATTTCTGGACGGGAACATTTGGAGCGGCGGCGACTCGCGCTTTGACACCGGTGTTGTCGGCCCTGGTGGCCAACAGGGTGTCAGGCGAAAGCCCGGAGCTCTCAAGTATAGGTTATTGGCTTCTGAATGTTGCCGCATTCCCTGTCAGGCCAGCGATCCGTGCGAAGCAAGTGACTTCACGGCAGAGAGTCATGGAAGCACTTGTTTCATCGACATGCTAGCATCGGTTTTGCAACCGAAATGGAAGCGGTCTCGTTGTAGCAATCCTTTGCACGGTGACGAAGTCACATGGCTTGGATGGCTGGGAAATATGTTTCGTTTTCACCACCTGGGCGGTTTTCGGGTTGCCTGCGGGCAACGCGTAGTTGTCAAAGGCAACGCCTTCGAGCAGCACCCTCAGCCATCAGGCCGATTATAACTCTTCTGACGATCTTACGCGGTTGGCTCCGGTTTGGTTTACCGGGCAGCTCTAATTTTGTTGCCAGCCTAGTCGTCAGACCGAGGGGAGTGGAATTTAGGGGGTTTTGCTCCCTGTCTCAATCCCAATCCCGGCCATGAGGGGCCAATCCTTGAGCGTTTCCCTGGAAAATAGTTGTTTTCGTCTCGCCACGATCCCGCGGCGAAAACTTAGGTGCAATAATTCTCAATACTCATCGAGAACCCTGGCCCCCACTTGCGGCCTACCGCAAGGCTGACAACGTGCAGTACTGCTAGCAATGCGCCATCCCACCCCTTTAACCGTGCGATTGCGTGGCGATCTATGACTTTTATTGGAGAAATGGGTCTTTGGCGGCTAACCACGGTTCTCCTGAACAGGGACAATTTCGTACAATTGGGATGTTAGAGCGAACCACGAACGTGCGGTTCTCGTCTAAGCCTTTACAGAGGGGCCTGAAGCAGCGAAGGATCGTTGTCACCAGCTACAGGGATTCGTAGCGAACTTTCCCAAGGGAGTTCGCCTTATGAACGAGTCACTATTTGAAACGATGCACCTCAAACTTGAGGATGCGAGGGACCAGACGAAAATCTGGGTAGGGCTCGCCCCCTATATGCAGTTCTCTGACTGGATGGACGAGCGGCTAGAGTCGCTCGGCGAAGAATACCAGTCTTACGAGACGCACAATTCGACGAATCCATACCGCGGGCGAAAGACGCTCGTGTAATTACTGATTGAAAACCAGGCCCGGCCTCCGATATGCTTAGGGGTGACGTTCTTACCACGCTACCCCTGCATTTGAACCAGCGCATGTCCGAGCCGAGTGATCAATTCGCCCATCTGAAAGATCTTCTGCGGCAAAGCCGAAAGATCGAGGCGATCCGCGTCCTCCGCAACGAAACAGGTCTCGGCCTGAAAGAGGCGAAGGAGAAGGTCGAAGAGCTGGAAGCGGGAATGGTCGCCTCCGGCGAACTGGAACCGGTTCGGGGTGGCTGTGCGATCGGGATGTTTTTGCTGATGTTCGCCACAGTTGCCGCGGCGACCCACATTTTGCTGCATGGTGGGTAACGTCGAACGAACATCTGCCGACGGGGACGTCGGCGATCCCAGGGGTGCGGCGTCACCGCCAGCGGAAAGTTTCCAGCAGCTTCCTAGCATTAGCGTGGATAAAGGCCGCCAGGCCGTCATAGACCAAGGGTGCGTGGGCTCGAATCGCGAGCGCAGGATACCCTCTTTTCCTGAGTCCCAACGGGACGTCTCACGCCAGCCCAGGACGAAGTCCTGGGTAAAAGTTTAAGAAAAAACCGAGAGTCCTGAAGGGACGACTCAACTTCTTTTAATCCCAAACATACTGTTCGTCATATTCAACTTTGTGTCGTTCAAGGAATCGCCGGAACTCTTCCTGAAACGATTTGTGACGGTGATGCTCTTGTTGATTCGCGATGTATCGGCGGACAGACTCAACTTTTGATTGGGAGACGGCAAACGCACCATAACCCGCTTGCCACGCAAACTGTTGGAACTCCGCACCAAATTGTTTGATCCATTGCGAAGAGGTTTCCTTGACACCTTTCACCGCCCCACTGACAGTCGTCATTCTCCCGAGATCAAACAACAAATGGATATGATCTTCGACCGAATTGATGAGCACCGGAGCACATCCGAGGTCCTTGAGAATGGTACCCATGTATTTGTGAAGAGGATCGCGGACCATGTCCGAAATGAATCGTTCACGATGCTTGGTGCTGAAAATCAGATGGATATGGATTCGGGCGTGAGATTGTGGCATGGCTTGAATCGCCCCTTCAGGGCTCCATTTCTTATATTTACCCAAACCCAGGACTTCGTCCTTTTCTAAGCAGTGTCAAGGGTCAAAACGCTAG
>JBBDIM010000154.1:0-2701 GCA_040880405.1 Pirellulaceae bacterium
GCTCCGCTTTGAATGATTAATGAGTATTGGAGAATGAAAAATGCAAAATGAAAGCCTGGTTCCTGGTGCTTGGTGCTTGGTGCCGGGTTCCGGGTGCCATGCCCACGCCCTCCAACGTGGGCATGCTTTGGCGGGAAATTCCCCCACTGGCAACGCCGCCTTGTGGAACCTGAACCGGCGTCCGGACTTTCCGGAAGAGTCAGCATCCTCTCGCACTTCACCGGGCAGCTCGCGCTGCTCCGCTTTGAATGATTAATGAGTATTGGAGAATGAAAAATGCAAAATGAAAGCCGGGTGCCAAGGTTCCGGGTGCCATGCCCGGTCGCGTTTTAGTGACCACTCGCCCGGATTCGGCGGACGACGAAGTATTGGATCATCCCCAGGGCGAGGATCGAGATCAACATGCAGGTCGTTTGGTGGAAGTCGACGGTGACCTCCGAGCGGAGCCAAAGACCCGTGGCGACATGCAGCAGATACCCAGCCAGCGCGATGGCGGTGACGTATCCCACCAGTCCCCGTTCGTACAGCGTTCCACTCGAGGCGATCATCAGCAGGTAGGCCAGGGTCAACGGGCTGTTGACCCCCAGGGCATAAAACAGCAGGATCGTCAGCAGCAACACATTCCAGGTCATCCACTGGTAGATGGCCGGTTTGCGATGCCGGGGATTCTCGTACCGCCGCTGAAAGATCCAGGCCCCACCGGCAAAGGCAATCGCCACCACGACCGAGGCCACCCGAAAGCGGAGCGTTACCGAGAGCTCGTCCTGAATCAGGTAAACCGACATCAGGTGATACAGGAAAAACATGAGCGCCCCGGCCCAGCTCACCGCGAGGCCCGGCTTGCGTCGGGCCCAGAAGACGATCCGCTCCCAGGTTCGCAGCGGCCTGGCCTGAATCGGTTCGTGCCGCAAAAAGGCCGCCAGGTCGTCGGCCAACTCACGGGCATTGGCATACCGCGCCCCCGGCGATTTGTGGAGGCACTTGAGGCAAATGGTCTCCAGGTTGCGGGGAATCTCGCGGCTGATCCGGCGGGGCGGGACCACTTCGTCGTTACAGACCTTTTCGATGGCGTCCAACAGGTCGGTCGACTGAAACGGTGATCTGCCGGTCAGCAGCGTGTACAGGATTGTCCCCAGGCCATAGACATCGGTAGCCGGACAAATCAGGTGCATCTGACCCATCGCCTGCTCCGGGGCCATGTTGCCGGGGGTGCCGACAATCTGCCCGGTGTGGGTGAGCTTCAGGTCTTGGTTCATCTGCTTGGCCAAGCCGAAGTCGGAAATCCAAGGTTCCCCCTCCTCGTCCAGCAAGATGTTGGAAGGCTTGAGGTCTCGGTGAACGATCTGCTGGTCGTGGGCATGGGCCAAGGCGGTCGCGATTTTCAGGATCAACTCAGCCGCTTCGGTTGGATCGAACGACTTGCTCTGAATCACCGTGGCAAGGCTGGGACCATCAATGTAGGCCATCGTGAAATAGTGACGACCCTCGTGCCGCCCCACCTCAAACAGCGGGACGATCCCGGAGTGCGAAAGATTTGCCGCCGCCTCCGCCTCGGCCTGAAACCGCTCGACCTCCGCCGAAGAAGCAAACCGCCCCGCTAAAATCATCTTGATCGCGACCTTCCGCCCCGGGCTATGCTGCCGGGCCCGAAAGACAATGCCCATCCCACCCCGGCCCAGTTCCTGCTCCAGATCGTACCCGGGAATGGCTGGGTAGTCCGCCTCATTTACCGTGGTGCTCGCGCCAGCCAAGGCCACGGTCTCCGCCGGATCGACAGGCGGTTTGGCTAAGTGAGCCACGGGCGACTGACTGAGGGCATCCGATGGATCGGCCAAGATCATCGCGCGAACCTGATCCGCCAGATCAGGCCGATCGGCAAATTCCGCCGCCAATAACTCCTCCCGCCGCGCAGCAGGCAGCTCGACCAGTTGGGCAAACTGCTCGCAAACCCGCTGGTAATCTTCCTGGTTAATCACCCCTCACCCTCCTCCGCCAGCCGCGAAACCAAAAACGCTTTGGCCAAGCGCCAATCCCCTTTAACCGTCGAGACCGAAACATCCAAGGCGGCGGCGGTCTCTTCGATCGTCATCCCGGCGAAGTACCGCATCTCCACAATCCGCGCCTGCCGGGGGTTGAGCTCCGCGAGTTGGTTGAGGCATTCGTCCAGGGCGACCAGGTCGACTTCACTTTGACGAGGCGTCATCGCCAGGTGTTCATCGATCGCCAACCGCTGGGCCCCCTGGCCTCTTTTCGCCGCGTTACGGTGCCGCGCATGATCGACCAAAATCCGCCGCATCACCTGGGACGCAACCGCGCAAAAGTGCGATTTGCCCTGCCACTGCACCCGGCGCTGATCGACCAGCTTCAAAAACGCCTCGTGGACCAAAGCGGTCGGCTGCAAGGTGTGGTCGGCGCGTTCACGCCGCATGTGGCCGGTGGCGATTTGTTTGAGCTCCTGGTAAAGCACCGTCAACAGCCGCTCGGAAGCGGCCGGATCACCGGCGGAGATTTGGTCCAACAGCACGCTAATTTCGTCGGTCATAAAGACTCGGCCTTCGCGACCCGATGATGAGGCCGCGGCATGGAAGATGGCTAGGAGCGCCGGATAGCCCAGTATCCGGAAGCGAAACACAACAGTCTAGATTACAGTATAAGCCACAGAGGTCTCAGAGGGCACAGAGAGAGCAAAAGATCATCCCCC
>JBBDIM010000155.1:0-16787 GCA_040880405.1 Pirellulaceae bacterium
CGGTGATGGGTGGCTTCATGCTGGGTGCCGTAAAACAGGTATGGCCCTGGCAGGAACAACGATGGGGGCCAACCCCGACAGAGACCTTTACCTGCCTTGGGCTGATTGTTCTGGCCGCCGTCGGGATACTCCTGGTCGACTGGCTCGTCCGTCGATCCGCCCCCGAGTGATCGATGCGGCGGGGTGGCACTGATGATCTGGTCGATTTCTTCGTGTGCCACCCCGCCGAAGAACGCAACAGGGATAACATCGGAAAAAAATTGGCACGAGACGACGGTGGGGATAAACCCCGCCGCTCGTTATTGCCGACCCCGAGCGGCGGGGTTTATCCCCGCCGTCCTGGGATCGCATCATGATCAACGAAGACACGGTTGCGAAGTTTTTCACCTGGACAACCTCTGGGTCTGCGGGCGGGATGGCTCCGTAAACCAGCGAAGGTTCGTCTACTCCCCCACACAGTACAAGTGCGTACTGGTTCGCCAATACAACCTTCCGCCGCAGATCACCGGGCTCGCGAAGCCGTTGCCGGAGAGCTTGTTGCTGGCGACCTCTTTGAACTGGTCTCCGAGTTCGAACACCCGCATGCTGCCCGATTCATCCGGGACAAACAGGTGATTGCCGCTGAGGGTGAGCGAGGCGCTGAAGTTTCCCCCCAGCCGCTTCTTGGGTTGTGAGTTACCCGTCTCCAGATCAAATGCGATGCCGATTCCGGAGTCGCCGGCGGCCCATAGTTTGCCGTCGTAAATCAGCGGGGTAGGGACGTACAGTCGATCTCGGCTTTTCCATTTCACATGGGTCGTGGTCACGTCGCCACTGCCATCGGCCTGGATGCAGAGGATGCCGTTCTGAGGATAGCCCCCGGTGGCGAAAACATAATCGCCGTGAAACGCCACGGTATTGGCCGTCGTGGTCGCCGGGCCGTCGCAGTACCAGAGGATCTCGCCAGTGCGGGGATTATAGCTTCTCGTTTGACCTTGGCCGCTTAACAAAAGTTGCGGACGACCGGCAACCGTGGCGACAATCGGCGTGCCATAACTGGGACTCTGCGGGCGGGAAACCCTCCACACGAACTCGCCGTTGTCACGCCGGAGCGCCGCGAGAAACCCCGGTCCAGAGCTATCGCCGGCGACGATCACCGTCGATTCATACAGCACGAGCGAACTGCCATACCCATGCTGACTATTAAAGGGCCCCGCCTCTTTCTGCCACTGGAGTTCCCCTTCAAAATCGACCGCAGTGACTTGGATTCCTCCATGGGCCATGTAGGCGACATATACTTGATGGCCATCGCTGACCGGGGTGGATGAGGCCTGCGAGTTCTTGGAGTGGGCCGTCATGAAGCCCCCCTTGTGAATCTCGGTGTCCCACAAGACCTCGCCTGACTCGCGGTCGACCGCCAGCAGGGCCTTTCGTTGCTGTGAGGCGTTGGCGTAGGAAACAAAGACCTTGCCTCCCACCACGATCGGTGAAGAATGTCCTTCACCGGGGATCTTCACCTTCCACAACAGGTTTTCCGTTTCGGACCAAGTGAGCGGAGGGGTCGGACCGCTGGCGTGATTATCCAGCGTGGGGCCTCGCCACCAGGGCCAGTCGTCCGCGCCGATCTCGATCGGGGGGATTGAATCGGCGGCGAGGGTCTGAGCGGTCGGTTTGATCTCGGCCACGGGATCGGGACGACAGCCCGCGAGCATCGCGAAGGCCAAGCCCCACCCCAGTACAACCCAAAGCCGCATCGGATACCTCCCTGGACCGCTTGTGGTAAGATGGTCGGTGCCGGAAATCGACGTATCCGGAAATGGCAGCCCGACCCATAATGTTTACAATGAACGCGTATTGTACAACAGCGACACCCCCGCGTGACACGAGGAGTCGACGGAAATGAACTTGAGAACCCCTAACACAACCTTGCTCATCGGCCTGATTCCCTTGGGGAAAACGCTCGCCTGTTGGTTTAAGTTAGGCGCACTAAGATACACCCTTTGGTTAATCACACTTTTGGCGGTCGCTTGTTCGGCCGGACAACTAAGGGCCGAAAATGAAGGTCAGCCCGATCTCGATCAGGCGGTCGACCTGAAACTGGAAGCCGAGTCGATGGAGGACCTGGAAAAGGTCGCCGAATTGTGCGAGTCGGCACTCGAAAAGGGGCTGGGGGAAGAAGACCAACGGTTCGCCAAGCAACTGCTCACTTCGGTTCGCTACCAACGGGCCGAGACTTATGCCCGAAACGTCTTGGAATCGGCCCAGCAGCGGCGCGATTGGCAATCGCTCCGGAAACAGGCGATCGAGGAACTGGACAAGGGACTGAAGGTCGACGATTCGGTTGGGATGCTCCACTTTCTCAAGGGGAGGCTCCTCTTGTTGCCGGAGGGGGATCGGGACCAGGCGATTAAGAGCATCGAAAAATCGATTGAGCTGCTCGAAGGGAGCGACGAACAACTGTCGCAGGCCCTGATGATTTCCGCAACGCTCACCGACGATCGGGAACAGCAACTCAAACGACTCGGCCGCGCGATCGAGGCGGACGAGAACAACGCCAACGCGTTCCGTGCCCGGGGGCTGATGTACCTGGAAGCGGAAGAGTACGAAAAGGCGATGGAGGACCTGAAGGTTGTGGTCGACCGTTCGCCTGGTGACCTGACCGCGCTGCAAGCCTACGCCGAGACCTTCGTGCGGATGGAGAAGTTCGACGAGGCGATCAAGCTTGTCGACGGCGTAGTTGACGCCAACCCGAACGCCCCGGTTGGCTATCTGCTCAGGGCCCGGCTCAAGGTGTTGGCGGATGATACCAAGGGGGCGCTGGAAGACTTGGACCAAGTTTTGGTTATGGCCCCCCGCTCGATCCCCGCCTTGATGATGCGGGCCGGTTTGTACTTCGAGAGCGAGGATGTCGATTCCGCGATCGCCGACACCAATCGAGTGTTGCGGCTGGACGGTAACAATGTCCAGGCGATTTTACTGCGGAGCACGCTGTACGCGGCTCAGGAAAAATATACCGAAGCAATCCGCGATCTGGAGACCATCCTCAGGCAGGATGACGACAATTACGCAGTCCTACTACAAATCGGATTCTTCCATCAAGCGAACAAGAAACCACGCAAGGCGATCGAGATCTTCGATCAGGTCCTCAAGAAGGACCCCAACAATCTCATGGCGATCCGCTCTCGTTCCGACGCGATGCTCTCGGTCGGCGATCATAAGGGAGCGATCCAGGGGTACGAAAAGGCGATGGCGATCAAAAATGATGACGATGGCATCCTGAACAACTACGCGTGGGTGTTGGCGACCAGCCCCCAGGATGAGGTCCGCGATGGCGAGAAATCGATCGAGCTGGCCAAGAAAGCGTGCGAAGTGACCGAGTATTCCCGGCCCCATATCCTGAGCACCTTGGCTGCTGCTTACGCGGAGACAGGGGACTTCGAGAACGCCAAAAAGTGGTCGCAGAAGGCCCTCGATATTGCCGACGGCGATCCTGAAATGGTTGAGCATCTGGAAAAGGAGCTGGAAAGCTTCAAGCAAGAGAAGCCATGGCGAGAAATTCAAGAAGATCCCGAGGTGGAATCGACCCCGACGGAAAAACCTACCGAAGAGAAACCGGAAACCGAGAACTCCGAATCGGACGAAGCGAAACCATCCGCCGAGGACTAGCCACCGTGGTTTCCCGGCGGTCCTTTCTCGAAGCAATTATCCGAAAGAGGTGAATCATGAAGATACTAGATCGAGACGCCTTAACGACCCAAAAGTGCAAACCGTGTGAGGGTGGCGTTGACGCCTGTACCCTCGACGAGGCCAACGCCCAGCTTAATCAACTGGAGGGTTGGAAGTTAATCGACGACGGCAAACGCATCCGCAAGGAGTGGGTGGTAAAGAACTTCATGGCGGGCATGAAATTCTTCAATCAAGTGGCGGATATCGCGGAAGGGGATGGCCACCATCCCGACCTGCACCTCGCCGGATACAAAAACGTGGCGATCGAACTGTGGACCCACGCGATCGATGGCCTGAGCGAAAACGATTTTATTCTGGCCGCCAAGATCGATAACCTGCCAATCGATACGAAGTAGTCGTACCGATTATTCCGGCCGGGCGATGGCCTGGCCGGGGCACGAGCGGCGTTTGTGAACTAGAACGGAGTACTACCCGTGTTGGCCTGTTCCGCTTTTACGGCATCGATCGCCTCAAAGGTCGGGCCGTAGGTGTCTTTAAAAACGTCGCCGATCAATAGGTCGGTAATGTCACCCAGGTGTTGCGGGTAGCGGCGGACGAAGCGGCTGAAGCTGAGGCCGTCGTAGTATTCCACTACCAGACGCCGCATCCGGTCCATGCCCTTAAGGTAATCAGGTCCCCACTTGCCAAGTTGGGCCGCGGACGTGTCTCCCTTGCCCAGTCCTTCGGAGATCGCTTCGGCCGCCAATTCCCCCGATTTCAGGGCCAAAAGCACGCCGGACGAATAGAGTGGATCGAGAAACCCGAAGGCATCACCGACCAGGACCCAGCCATCGCCGGCCACGCGGCTAGCCTTGTAGGTGTAGTCCTTGGTGGCGCGCATTTTGTCGACTTGCTTGCCCATGGAGACTCGGCGTTTCACTTCAGGGCAGCGGTCGAGTTCCTCGGCGTAGGTCTGCTCGTGTCCTGCGCGGCCTTTGAACAGGTAGTCGAAATCACCGACCACGCCGACGCTCACGATGTTGTCGTGCAGCGGGATGTACCAGAACCAACCCTTCTTCTCTTGCAGGGCCAGCACCACGGTCGCCCCCTCGTTCTTGCCCTCGTCGCGAAAGGCACCTTCGAAGTAAGTCCAAATCGCGCCCTTATTGAGATTCGGGTCGGGAACCTTCAACTTGAACTTGTTGATCAACATCGAGCTTTGCCCGCTGGCGTCGACCACCACATCGGCGTAGACCTCACGGCTATTGCCCGCTTCATCGGCGACACGAACGCCGATCACCTTGTCCTCCCCTTCGGTCAGGACTTCCGTGACCCGGTGTCCCTGGTGGACTGTCACGCCATGTTCCTGGGCGTTCTCGATCATCATCTGGTCGAACTCGCTCCGGCGGACCTGCCAGGTTTGCGAGCACTCGTGCGGCTTGTGATCGGTGAAGTAGAACGGCGCGGAATGCTTGCCAGTGGGGCCGACAAACTGCACGCTGTACTTCTTGATGAAGTGGCTTTGCTGCATCTTGGGCAGCATGTTGAGCCGCTTCAAAACCCAATACGTCTCCGGGATCAGCGACTCGCCGATGTGGAAGCGAGGGAAATGCTCTCGCTCAAATAACTCGACCCGGTGCCCTTGCTGGGCCAACAGTGTAGAAACGGTCGACCCAGCCGGGCCTCCACCAATGACAATTACCTGTGGGGAACTGTTTGAAATCATCGAGCTGAACCTTGTACGGATTTTTTCTTACATTTTAACACGGCCGAGATGAGAGCCTTGCACAAGCAGGTCGAGCATCGAGGTGCATTTCTCTCAGCATTGTTAGATTAACCGTGGCTGACAACAGATGTCAACACGAAAATTGTTCGAACGTTTGTCGGTGCCATCGGCGTCCGCCGATCTACCCCGCCCCTCGAATGAGTAATTTTCTTTTTTGCATGATTATTCTATAGAATAAGCGGGTTAACGTGGCGGGGCTGACCCCCGGAAACACTTCGCCCATTCATTGGCTCATGGCCCTCCCCCTGGAATGGCAGCTCGAGCGGCCAATGCGGATCGCATTGTGACGCAACCGGAAATTGAAAGATGGCTCAAAGAATGATTCCCAAATACCCCCGCCCTGGTTTCACGCTCGTCGAACTACTGGTGGTGATTGCGATTATTGGTGTGCTGGTCGCGCTATTGCTTCCGGCCGTTCAGCAAGCTCGAGAGGCAGCCCGGCGGATGCAATGTTCCAACAATCTGCGGCAGATGGCGCTCGCGATGCATACCCATCACGACACCTTCAATACCTTTCCGATCGGGAGCAATCAGTTCAAACCGGACGGCAACATTGAAACTGACCGAGGCTGGATGGGCTGGTCGATCGCGATCTTGCCCTTCATCGAACAACGAAACCTGTTCGAGCGGTACGACCGTAACAACAACTCGCTTTCCGCTGCCAATCAAGAGGTGCGCGAAACTTTCGTCACCACCTACAATTGCCCTAGCGATACCGGGACCGGACAACGCCTGACCCCGCAGACCGGAACGTACGGCTCTCGCCTTTACGCCACCAGTTCCTATCGGGGCCTCTCGGGCCGTTCCAGCGGTTCGCATTTTTATGACGATGCCAACCACTTCAGCAATCTCGATGCCCAAGATAAAGGTGTCTTGCCGGCTTTGGCCCAAAACGGCAAGCCGCCACGATTCGCCGACGTATCGGACGGCACGAGCAACACCTTGGCGATCGGCGAGGCCCACACCACCACCCAACCGACACGGGGCACCTTTTGGGCCCACACCTTTACCTCGTACGCTTTGAGCTCGATCACCGTTGGCTATCCGGTCCCCTCGTTCGGTGTTACCGACTACGCTTTGTGTGCTTCGACTGCGGGAGAACTAGGCGTAAGCGACAACCCCTGCAAGCGATTTTTCGGGGCCCTGCACCCCGGGGGTGTGCAGTTCGCAAGGGTCGATGGTAGTGTGACCTTTGTCCCGGAAACCACCGATCAACTAGTCCTGGGCAACCTGGCCACCATTGCTGGGAGCGAGACGACGATGCCGTAAGGGCCATGCATCTACGGAGCCTATTCCAGTAAGTGACCCAATAAATAGACGGTGAGGGTGACCAGGACGCTTGAGATTAGATTCAGGACAATCCCCGCCTTGATCATTTGCTGGATGGGCACCCGGCCGGAACTGTAGATGATGGCGTTGGGCGGGGTCGCAACTGGCATCATGAAGGCGCAGCTCGCCGCTAAAGTGCTGGGCAACAGCAGCGTTAAGGGAGAAACGCCTAATTCCTGAGCGGCGCTTCCCAGCACGGGGTTCATCATTTGCACGCTGGCCAGGTTCGAGGTGAACTCGGTCAGCCAGATCATGGTGGTGGCGGTGATCGCTGTCATTCCCAATTCGGATGAACCTCCCAGAGCGGCCGCAGTCGCGGCTCCTAGGTACTTGTCTAGCCCTGTTGTCTGGACACCGTTGGCCAAGGCGACTCCGCCACCGAACAGCAACAACACCCCCCAAGGCAGCCGGGCTGTCGATTTCCATACCAGCAGCGGTCCCGTCTCTTGGCCACCGCGCGGGATAGCGAAGCACAGAACCGCCATCAGCATCGCGACGGTCGAATCATCTACTAGTGAATCGCCGGACGAATCGATGAACCAAGCTCCCCAGCCGTAACCTTCCAGCGGTTCTCGAGTAATCCAGAGCACCGCGGTCGCGAGAAATACCCCCGCTACCCGCCATTCGGCGGCCCGCATCGCCCCGAGCTTAGCGAGTTCTTCGCGGATAATCTGATTGCCCCCTAATGAGACATTGCGGCCGATGGGAAATAGCCCGTAGATAAGCACCAGCCAGCAAATCCCCAGGAAAACCGCCGAAAACGGCAGGGCCATCAGCATCCAGCCGAGAAATGAGATAGGAGGCAATTCAGTATAGGTCTCGTGATAAAAACCACTGAAGGCAATGTTCGGTGGTGTCCCGATCAAGGTCGCCACACCGCCGATACTCGCGGCATAGGCGATGCCCAGCATGAGCGCGACGCCCAGGTTCGCGCGGCGCTGCGGGTCTTCCACGCGGAGATCGGCCTGTGAGAGCACGCTGGCCGCGATCGGCAACATCAGAAGCGTCGTGGCGGAGTTCGAGATCCACATGGAAAGCGCCGCGGTGGCCACCATAAAACCGAGCACCAACCGCTGCGGGCTATCTCCTAGCAGGGCGACAATCGAGAGGGCCAGTCGCCGATGCAGGCCGGTCTCCTCAATCGCCAAGGCGACCAAAAAGCCGCCCAGAAACAGAAAAATGAAGCTGTTCCCGTAGTGAACCGCCACGCTTTTAGCAGACTGAAGCCCGAGCAGAGGAAATAGCGCCAGTGGTAATAAGGCGGTCGCGGCCAAAGGGATCGCTTCGGTGAACCACCAGATCGCAATCCACGCGGCCACACCCGCGATCAGGTTGAGCTCAGGCTGGCCGTCCGATAGCAGCCAGCCCAACCTGGGGCCGATCCAAAATAGAATAGCAACCAGCGGCCCTAGCCATCGTCCGACGTTGGCGGGAGAGTTCCATTTTACCTTGCTAACTTCGTTCAACGCCGACCCGCTCGGACAATGGGATCCTTAAAGTTTCCGCTCACTTCGACATCCATGGTACCACGGCAGCCCTCGTTGTTCGTGGCGTGCATCTTTAGGAAAAGACGACCACCCTCCGGGGCTGACATTTCGCTTGATTTGCCGATGGCAAACGGCTTGGCATTCGGGCCAGGCATGGGCGTGTCAACAATTACGCCAATCAGTGATCCCAATTGAAATTCCTGCATCTCGCGTGGTATTTCAAAACCATCCCCGTCCGATTCGTACGCGAACAGCCACTTTCCCTCGGTCTTAAAATTCACCGGCGAACCCGATTCCAACATAATGCCGGTGTCTTGCCAGCCCTCCTCCGCCTTAACGGTAACTTCCGCCTTGTTGATTGATCCCAGTGCGTCATGTATGAGTTTCAATTTATCCGAGGCGGGGCGGTAACTGGGGACCAGCTTCAAGATTTCTTCAAACACCACCCGCGACTTTTCCCAATCCTTTTTCCTGGCGTACTCATCGCCAAGGGACTCCGCTTTGGTGATGAAGTCGCGATGGATGCTTAGGAGACGCGGATCGCCAGGCATGGCGGATTGTTCGTTTTGCCGATTCGCGGCTCCGCGACGCTGAGCGTAGAGGGTATCCGGGACCATAAACGGCAAGGTGACGATCATTAGCAACAATGTACGCATCAGATAAGCTCCAAGGCGGGGCAGTGGGAAGCCAGCAAGCAAGTTGAACCGTGCGAAATCTCGATTGAGGTGGAAGGATGTCGACCAACGCATTTCGGACTCTGTCTCGCTACGCTCATTAAAGTTGTCGATGGCACCCGTGACAAGCGATTGACGAAAAAATTGGTTTGACTTAGCAACATTCCACTGGACTGATAGCGGGCGAAGCACCGATCTCGGCGATTTCAGCCTTGACTCAATCAAACAATTGACGCCGTACTTGCTCGGCGACGCGGGCGGAACGTGGATTTCTCTGGTGGATTGGGTCCTCGATCGCGGTTCGCACGAGTTCGGAGCGATCTCCGATTTTCCCCAAGGCCCATAAGGCCCTTTGGCGAACATTTGCCGATTCATGGTCTGTGGCGAGTTGGGCGAGTTGCGGCACCACCGGTTGGGCATCGTTTTCTAATCGTCCGAGCAGCGTCGCGGCCCAATAGACCACGTCGTCTTGCCGATCGGTCAGCAGTTCGACCAAAGCGTCCCGTTCCTCGACCGGCGGTCGGCCGCAGTCTTCCAGGGCGGACGTAGCCCATTGGCCCACTTGCTCCTCTTCGTCGACGACGGCCCGGCAGAGGGGAATGATCGCCGAGGAGACCATTTCAGGATGCTTGCCGAGGTATTCCGCCGCTTCAATTCGGAGCGGGACTTCCGGGCTCATTAACTGGGTGATTGCTTGTGATGCGTCCATTGTGTTGTCTTTTTCTGTTTTTGATTCGTCGGCTACCAGCCAGACTGACCTGTCCCATCATCCATCGGTTTTGGTGCCTTTGCCAAGACCACTTTGGGAGCGTCCTTACTTCAAGACCTCCAGCAAATTGCTGAAATGGTCGGTCCAGATCTGGTGTTGGGCGAAGCGTGGCTGGTCCTGGTGGCTGGCCGCGAGGATGACTTCATCTTCGAATAGTTTGGAGTCGTCGCTGGCCAAGACCCACTGTGAACCGGTTTCGTATCGTGCGGCGTTGGGGTTGGTGGTAATGTATGCGGTTCGCAGCGACAAGGCGTCGCAGGCCGAGAAGACGACCGGTCGGAGGTCAATATGTTTGTTGCTGATGTGAATGGCTAAAACCCCACCGTCCGTCAGGTGACGGCGATATAGCTCAAAAGCTTCTTTGGTCAATAAATGGGTCGGGACCGCGTCACCGCTGAAGGCATCGAGGACCAGAATGTCGAATTTCTGGTCCACCTCGCGCTCCAGCGAAAGGCGGGCGTCCCCCAGAACAATCTCGCATTCAGCCGGGGTGTCGGCCAGATAGGTAAAGTGCTTATCGGCCAATTCAATGACGTCACGGTTGATTTCGTAGAACCGCAGGCGATCTCCCGGTTGGCCGTAGGTCGCCAAGGTGCCGACGCCCAGCCCTACCACGCCGATGTGGCGGTTGTGGGCCTTGGGAAATCGTCGGATCGCCAGACCGGCACCTGTATCCGGGGCATAGTAGGAGGTCGCGACGGCGCGATGGGCGGGATCTTCAAACTGAAATCCGTGTACGATTCGACCATGATACATCGTCCGGACCGACTGCCGGTTCGGCTCGATCAACTGACCAATGTTTAGCACGCCGTAGAAGTTGCGGCGCGACTCGATGTAATCACTCCGAAACGACTTCATCTGCCCAAAGACCACCAGCAGCAGCGAACCTAAAAGGATCCACACCACCTTGGGTGGACCCAGTTTCCAGGCCGCTTCATTGTGCTTGAACAGGACGACCATCGCCAAGCCAAACGAGGCCAAGAGGGCGAGTGGCATCTCATGGTATTGACTGAAAATCAACGGGCAAACCAGCGAAACCGTCAGCCCGCCCAGGGCCCCGCCGGCTGAGATCATGAGATAAAACAGGGTCAGATGCCGGTTGTCCGGTCGAAGCCGAACCAGTTCGCCATGGCACAGCATGCAAATGAAGAACAGCGCCCCAAAGTAAATCGCAACCAGCCAAGAGATCGAGAGCATTCCGCCGACGATCGCCTGAAGACTGAGAACTACCAAGCAAGCCACGGCTGACCATCCAATCCAGTCTCGCCGATACCAGGAATCGCTCTCGAAGCAGAGGATAAACGTCAACAGATACAAGCTGAGCGGAACGACCCACAGGAAGGGAACTACCGCCATGTCCTGGCAAACATGATTGGTGGTCGCCAAAAGTGTAATACAGGCCAAGGCGGGCAGCAGCAACCAGCGCGCCATTTGTCCCCAGGAGACGCGATGCGGTGAGCCGTGGTGAACATTGTCCGCCGGGGGGTGATGATCGGACGTCGTCTTTTCCGGTGCGAGTGGCACTCGGGCGATGAGGACACCCGTCAGTAGCAGGATCAAACTGAACACGAGAAATCCGGCCGACCAGAGGGTCGATTGCGATGGCAGGGTGAGGATCGGTTCCACCACGAATGGATAGGTGAGCAGCGCCGCGAGCGATCCGATGTTGGAAAGGGCATATAAGCGATAGGGAGATTTGCCAGGCAAACTCGCGGCGTACCAAGCTTGTAGCAGCGGACCGTTCGCCGAAAGCAAAAAGTAAGGCAGCCCCAAATGGGCCACTAAAATCAACAAAATGTACGCTACGGGATGATCCTCCGGCGCTGGCTTCCAGTCGTCACTCGGAGCGATTGGCAATGAAACGATGGCCAGGAGCGTCAAGGTGACGTGAATCGCGACCTGGGTCCGGGTCGAGAAATACCGCGATAAGAGGTGAGCGTAGACATATCCGGCAAACAGGGTGATTTGAAAAAACAGCATGCAGGTGGTCCAGACGGTGGGACTTCCGCCAAACCAAGGAAGAATCGCCTTGCTGATCAGGGGCTGAACCTGAAACAACATAAATGCGCTCAGCAGCACGGCGGTTGCGATCGCCGTTGTCAGCCCGATGGATAAATGCTTGCTCATTTCGCAGCCGGTAATCGTTACTGGGCAAGGGAAATCGACCAATTCTCGAATCGGTCCTCAAAGGCAAGCCTAGCACGAGTTTCGGGGTGTTTTGGGCCTTCGGTTCGGGCCAGTTGAGAAGGCTAGGAAAGGAAGTGATTCCCCGCCAAACAACCGGTCGATAATGGCTTCTCCGCCTTTGCGAGGGCATTTCGCAAAGCAATTATTCCGGATATTTGTGTTTTTCTTTCGGCAATCATTGTCCCGGTTGTAGGAATTAAGGTTCCCGCCAACGGAATGCCGACATTAGAATGATGTCTATCGGCCTATTGAAAATTTCAACAGGCCGATTGTTCCTTGTCTTCATGCCGCCTCACGTGCCTCATCACGGGTGACACCTCATCAGGGGCGTCATGGAAATTACCTCTCGTAAACTCGGTAGGGAGATTGCCGTGTATGCGTCTGCTTCGATTGAAGCGGAGGTGATGGGCGTGCTGCGCCACTTCGCCGACGCTTATTCCAATCGTGACAAAGAGAGGCTGCTGGAACTGTTTTTACCGGATCGGGATGTCCTTTTCCTCGGGAGTGGCCAAGACGAACGGTGTGTTGGCCCGATGGCTATTTGGAATCAGATTCGGCGGGAATGGGATCAGATCGAGACCTCCCGGCTTCGTTTTGGATGGCGTAGTGTCTCGTTGATGGGCCAGGTTGCCTGGCTCGCCACCGATTGCTATGCCTACATTGAGTCGGGATATCGAAAGGCCGAACTGCCCCTGCGGATTTCCGCGGTCATGCTAGAGCATGAGGGGCAGTGGAAAATCGCTCAGTTGCATTACTCTTCACCGGTGCAGCCGGAGGAAGAAGTGGATACTTGCCTGGAGTAAATTGATACTCCAGTCGGAATCTTACTGGTTGTTTCTACTCCACTTGAAACGACTGAGCTCATGAAAAGCCCTCGGAATCCTGATTGGGACCGAGGGCTTTTTCCTTTTCGGGGCCCATCCGCATAGAATTTCACATGGCCGGCATCCCAACTCTACCCTCATTCTGTTTAAAATAGGGACGTTTGAGGCGGGCGCGGCCTGTTACCCGTAAAGCTTCCCCGCTTGATCGCGTGCTCTTTTTCAGTTTCGGGACTTTGATGATTCGTACCCTGCTCAAGTCGAAAATCCATCGCGCCACCGTCACTCAGGCGGATCTTGATTATGTTGGAAGCATCACGCTTGATCGCGACTTGATGGAACTGGCCGATATCCTCCCGCACGAGCAGGTCGATGTCCTGAACATCACCAATGGGAATCGCCTCACCACGTACGCCATTCCAGGCCCCGCCGGCAGCGGTGTCGTGGGCATCAATGGCGCGGCGGCTCATTTGGTCAATCCGGGCGATTTGGTCATCGTGGTGACCTACGCCCAGTACGACGCGGCGGAGATTCGCCAGCACGAGCCGAAAGTCCTGATTGTGGACGAAAATAACCGAGTGATTCCGCAGGCTAATCCTGCCTCGCAGCCCTGTGGCTAGATTTACCATCTTCGGGGTATTTGCCGGATCGCCTTGCGGCGGTCGCGAGTATTTTCCGCAAGTCGTTATCCCTCGTTCGAATTTGCTTCGCCCCCACCACATAGGTGGCCGAGGATTCTTGAATACCCCAAGCTGGGAGGTAAGAGATCCCTGCGGTCCGATCAATTTCGGAAAAATCTTGGGGGGCTGGATTCGGATTACGACCGACCATTGGCGGCAGCGTTACTGTCACCGCTGGCGAATCGGGGCAGCGAATCCGGCTCCTTTTTCTTCCCATCTTTCCCAGCCTTAGGCTCCGGGGAAAATCTTGGCCTCGCAGCGCGAAATTTCTCTGCCCTGGACCGAACGTGTCGGGCGAACCGCGATATCTACTTCTGCTCAGGCAACGGAAATCAAAACGCCGCCCAGGCACAACTCTCGAACAAAAATCACACTCGTTACGAAGGATACCATCATGGCAAAATACTACGTTCAATCCGGTACTGTGAATTTGGTTGTCGACGCCGCCGACGAGCAGCGAGCCGCCCTCTGGTCGGTCCATCGCACCATGGAGCCGGTCATGCCCTCGGAGGATCAATGTGCCCAGGACGACGACGTCAACTGGCACGAAGTCGAGGCAGTCGGCGGGATGGTCTTGGGCGATACGATCCGGCTCAGCGAGCGGGGTTTCAATGCCGAGGACGCCACCGAACTCGATACCTGGCAAGTCGTGGCCGAATGGAGCCAACTGATGAACGCTCTCTCGCGGATGCAGCGAGACATGGAGGCAGCGTAAACACCCCGTCGTAGCCACGCTCACGTAGAGCGTGGGAGAAGTGGCTACCTGGATTCGCTCGCGTAAGCGGGTACCATGCCCACGCCCTCCAACGTGGGCATGCTTTGGCGAAAAGATGACCCACTGGCAACGCCGCGTGGCGGAACCTAAGACGGCGTCCCAACTTCCCGGAAAAGTCAAAACCCTCTCACACGTCTCATGCCCACGTTGGAGGGCGTGAGCATGGCACCCAGACTTTAGGAGACTGGGCTAGTCGTACAGATGAAACAGCCGCTTCATCGCGTCGAGCAGTCCCTCGGTCGAGCCACTCGCGGCTTCGTCTCGCAGCGATTCCAAAGGCGGGTGCAGCAGTTTGTTGATCAGTCGATCGAATGACCGTTCGATCTCCGCCTGAAGTCGCGTGTCCGCTTCGCCGAACTTGTTTTTCAGTCGCCGTAGTTCGTCTTGCTTCATTTCCTCGGCTCGTTGCTTGAGCCGCTGGATCGTGGGGCCGGTCGCTCGGTGGTGCAGGTCGGTCATGAACCGGGTCGTCTCCTCCTCGACGATCCGTTCCGCCTTGGGCCACTCCAGTTCCCGCGCCTTGCGGTTTTTGTCGCAGGCCTTTCGGAGGTCATCAATCGAGAACAGATAGACCCCCACGTATTCGCCAATCCGCGGGTCGAAGTCCCGTGGAATCGCCAAATCCAAGATGAACAGCGTCCGCTGGTAGCGTTTCGATTCGATCCGCTCGAACTCTTGGTAGGTGACAATCGGCTCGGTCGCGGCCGTGGTGCTGACCACCACGTCCGCCTCAGCCAACAACTCGTGCAGCTCCTCCCATGGCCGGGCCTGGCCGTCGAACATCGCGGCCAACGCCGCGCCCCGTTCCAGGTTCCGGTTGACCACGGTAAAGTCCTTGGCCCCGACATCCCGCAGATATCGCAGCGTCTCTTCCCCCATCTCACCGGCACCGATGATCAGCACCTTTTTGTCATCGAACCGGTCGAAGATGCTGGAGGCGAACTCACCGACCGCCACGCTCGGAATGCTGACCCGTTTGTGATGGACATTGGTCTCGGTCCCGACGCGTTTGGCCACCCGGATCGCGGCCTGGAAGCAGCTATGGGTGAGCGTTCCGGCGCAGTCGATGTCGGTTGCCAGTTCGTACGCCTGCTTCACCTGCGAGAGGATCTGGGCCTCTCCCACCACCATGCTGTCCAAGCTGGCCGCCACGGTAAACAGGTGCCGGACCACGTCGTCGCCGGTTCGTTCCAGCACATTGTCGAACACATCCTCCGGCTCCAGCTTGTGGTACTGGGCGATGAAGTCGACGATCTCGTGGTGCGAAGGGCAGCAGTTGGCGTCGGTTGTGGCGGTGTACAGTTCGGTCCGATTGCAGGTTGATAGGATCACCGACTCTAAATCGGGGTACCGCATCCGCAATAGCAACAGCGCTTCCTTGGCCTGGGCCGGATTGAACGAGATCCGCTCGCGGATCTCGACTGCCGCGTTGTGATGGCTGCAGCCAATCATTTGGAGTCTCATCGGTCCGGCTCTCCTTGCACCAGGACCAATGCCTCCGGCGTCTCGACCAGCGTCGGTCCAATCGCAGTTGATTCCGCTTCTACCGCGTCTTTCGTCTTGGCATGCTGTGACGGTCCAAACAGCACAATCCCCAGCACAAACCCCAGGAAGATGAAATTCGCCAGCGTCAAATAGGCGACCTTCTGACCCTGCCGGGCCGGCCGGTACAAGATCTCAAACGCCGTCGCCGCGACCAACCACAGGAACAGGATGGTCGAGCTCCAGACCACCGGATCGGTCCACGGAAAGCTTTCTCGCTTGATCTTCAGCAAAATCCCCGCCAACAGTCCCGCCGCCAGCAAGCAGGTCGAAACGAACAACGCCCGTTGGTTGGTCGCCTGCAACCATTCCAAGCTCGGCAGCGAGAACCCTTCGTTCGACAGCATCTTATGCTTCAGCCGATACGACTGGATCAGGAACATAATCCCTGAAATAAACCCCAATGCCACCACTACCGTCCCCGCCAACAACGCCACCCCGTGGATCGTTCCCCACGCGGCTGCTTGCGAGACCGGCACGAACGGGGCCACCTGATCCATCAGGTATCCCAGCCCCACCAGCAGCAACACCAACGGCAACAGGAACAGCCCCAGCGAGGTTTTGGGCTGTGAAATGGAGGTGATCAGGTAGATCGCCGCCAACACCCACGCCCCCATCAGGCACCACTGGTGCCACGAGGAGATCGGCCCCGTTTCGAGCACCGCGCGCGTCTCCGCCACCAGGTACGACGTATGGGCGATCAGACCCGCCGCGGCGAAGCCAATCGCCAAAAAGGCGCGGACAGTGCCGCGCACGAACAACCGCGCCACCTCGCAGCCGAGCGAGACGGTGTAACTTGCGGCGAAGCAAAAGACGGTGATTCCAGAGATCATACGGCCATTATACCACGAGCCGGGAGCGGGTCGCGGGGCGGATACGGGGCGGATACGGGGCGGGACGGTTCCCTCTATTGTATCCGCCGGACCGAGAGAAAGTTAGGCGATTGGTTACGCCCCCTAACGGACTAGGCGATTGAGATCCTTTTACCCCTCTTCTGGTTATTTCTTGGCCGCCCCTCGGCCAGGTGGCTGGCCCATTCGGGGGTCGTACCGGTTGTGGTGTCGGGCCCGTTTTTGGCCCTGTGAGCGCTGT
>JBBDIM010000156.1:0-16595 GCA_040880405.1 Pirellulaceae bacterium
CGACGCTTTGTAATTGAACTCCTCCCCGTTTTGTCCCCCGGCGGCTTTGCGTGAGGATTTAACTGGGTGATTCACGCTTCTCGCGCAACTGCGACTTACCCATAAATCGGGAAGTTGATTTTCGACCGCCACTAACTTGCGGGGGGCCTCAGCGCTCTCTGCGGCTCTGCGTTTTAATCCCGTGAGACGTTGAGGTTTTTAGTGAGCATCAACGAGATTACGCAGTCGATTATCTGATTGAGCGATGCTCAAGTAAGCGATAGGAGCCGAGGCTGACCGGTAAGCATTTCCGGCCAAAGATCGCGCTCGTTATCGACCGCAACATCCCAGACCGAGAGCACCGCCCGTTTGCCCGGTGCCAGAGTTCCAAAGTTTTCTTCCTGTGCCAGCCCATGCGCCGCATCGCTGGTCACCATCCGGAGAACCGCTTCCGGTGGAATCGCTGGGAAGTGCTGGGCGAGATGTTGTACCTCTTCCCACAGATTCAAGCTGGGGTTGGAGGCTCGGGAGTCGGTACCCAGGGCGACGCGGACCCCCGCTAATAGCAACTCGGGCAGCGGATACGGATCGTGCCCGAAGTAGTGATGCGTCCGGGGGCAGTAGACAAGTGTCATGCGATCGCGCTGCTCGGCCAGAAATTGGATCTCTTCGCCGCTCAAGTAGTTCCCGTGAATCGCTAGGGCTCGGTGGGCCGGCGTTAACGCTCGCAGGTAATCGAGAATCGTCGCCACTGGGGTGAATGCTGACTCATTCCAAACACCCAGCCCTTGGAGCATCTCCCGAAACGACCCGCTTTGCCGCGCGAGGAGTTCAAGCTCCGCCTGGGTCTCGGCCAGATGCATCGCTACCGGGAATCGTTGATGCGCGGAAAGCTTAGCGGCGCGCTTTACCACCTGGCGGTGAACGGAGTAGGGCGCGTGAGGACTGAGTCCCTGGGCCTCACCGGTGCTGCCTTGCAGGTGCGCGGCGGCTATTTGCTGTAGTTCGGCGATCTGCGGATCGGACATGCCGATCAATTCCAGCAAGCTGACCACCTCGCACGAATGGCCCGCGTAAATGTTTTCCGGTAGTGGCAGGGTGGAAATCTCGCCGACCAGGCCGACGCCCGACTCGGCGGATTCTTTTAGGCCTTGGGTAATCGCTCGCTGCTTCATCTCGGCCAGGTCATCCCCTTGCGATTGACGGTAGCGGATCACCTCGCCGATCCAGGCAGTGAACGGCATGCCAGGCGTGCCGAGCGGGTTTTCCAGGAGGCTAAACTCCAGGTGGGTGTGGGCGTTGACCAGCGCGGGTGCCGCCGTGAGGTGGGAGAGATCGTGGTCGATTGAGATATTATCGGAAGCACCCACAGCGGCAATCCATCCCCCGCAAGTTTGAATGACCCCGCCCCGGATCGGCGGTTGGTCGATCGGCAAGATCCAGCCGAAGCGGTACGTCACGATGGGCGGGGCGGGCTCCGGCATGTCGCGGCTCATTCGGTCCGGGAGTCGGTCGGGGCGGGGACCGGTGGAAGATTGGCATGCGATGCTATTTGGTCCCACTGCGGCAGCGCCGCCCAAGTGGCGGGAAGGGGGGCGGTCAACTCGATGTCGATCTCCTCCATCGGGTGGCGGAAGGCAATCTGCCGCGCATGTAGCGCGATATGTCGCTCGCGCTCATGCTCGATCTCCGGCCCGAAATCGTGAGTGCCGCCATATTGCCGATCGCCCCAAATCGGAAGTCCCCGGGCCGCCGCCTGGACGCGAATCTGATGATAACGGCCTGTCTTGAGTTCTAGCTGCAGTAGGGCCGCGGACTCGGTCGGTTCCAAAACTTGATAATCGAGCTCGGCGTACTTCGCGCCGGGCGAAGACTCCTCAGCCACCTCGCCTTGCGCGACGTCCGGAATCTTGCGGACGTAGTCGATCCACGTCGCGGCCGATTCGGCCGGTTGACCCTGGACCATCGCCCAGTAGCTTTTGCGAATCGTCCGCCGCTCGAACTGCTTGCTCAATCGTTTCGCGGCGCGAACATTCCGGCAAAACAGCACAACCCCAGACACCGGACGATCCAATCGATGGACCGGCACCAGGTAAAAGTTGCCCTGTTTCTCTTCCCGCTGGGCAATAAACTTTCGGACCCGCAGTTCCAGGCAATCAATTCCCGGCACCGCCTGGGTCAGTAGACCGGCAGGTTTAATAACCGCCAAGCACGCGCCACGCTCGTACAGTAAATCGAACCCGAACTCTGCGCTAAGATTTTCCATCCCGCGATTATAACGCGTTGGAGGTGCCAGCGATGTGGGGGTGACGGCGAGCGGTCGAGATTGAAGCGATCAAAGATACGGATTTAGCCACAGAGGACACAGAGGTCACAGAGAGACGACATTTTGAATTTTTCATTCTTCATTACTCATTAATCATTCTTTCCGACGAACGGAATGATTAATGAGTAATGGAAATTGGAGAATGCAAAATGACCTGGTTCTCAACGCTCCCTCTGTGATCTCTGTGTCCTCTGTGGCTAAAAAAGATGCCAGGCCCAACGGACCTGGCATCTTCTGAAACTTTCACTCAGCCGGTTTGTCGCAAACGGCGAACTAAACCTTGCCGGCGTCCGGCACCACGAATGGGGCGCGGTATTCTCGGGTCAGCAGTTGATCCGCTTGCGTGTTACTGACGAAGGTTTCCGACTTCGGATCGAATGCGAGGTACTCGCCCAACTGGAAGCCATCCTTCTGGACATCGACCTTGTTGTCCTTCAGGTGGTCGATGGTACGCTCCATGCTGGCTTTCACATTCTCGGTGGTCTTGATCGCTTCCATCCGTTCCAGGCACTCGCTGGCCGAGACGGTGTCGCCCAGTTGGTACGAGATGTTGCCCAGGTGGCACAAGGCGCTAGAAAGATGACCTTCCTCGATATCGGCGTTCAAGTCGGTATGCTTCCGACTGCGAACCGCCTTCAGGAAGTTTTCGTAGTGGTAGGCGTCGTTGCCACCGTTGAACTTCCGGATCTCGTTCCCTTCCAAGTCGAACGCGGTACCGGAGTGGTAGCTCGTCATCACGACGTAGCCCTCGGTCCCTTCGAAGATCACCCCGACGGCCGAGCCCTTGTAAGTCTTGCTCTCGGTCTTCAGGTTTTTGTCGTAGACCAAGCCCCGGACTTCGAACACCAAGCTACGATCACCGTAGTCGTGAACGACCATCTGGGTATTCGGCGTATCGCCCGCGTCTTCATAGGCATACCGACCACCGTAGCTGATCACGTTTTTGCTCAGCTCATTCACACCCAGTCCCCAGCGAGCCAGGTCCATTTGGTGGATACCCTGGTTGCCCAGGTCACCGTTGCCATAGGCGAACTGCCAGTGCCAATCGTAATGAAACTGCGGTCGCGTCACTTCCGCTTCCTGGGCTGGACCCAGCCACAGGTTGTAGTCGACCGTCTTCGGCGGCGCGAAGGTCCCCGCCGCTCCGATGCTCTTCCGCGGTTTGTAGCAAAGTCCCCGCGCCACGGTACACTTGCCGACGCCACCTTCCTGCACGAACTTGATCGCTTCGATCATGCCGGGGTTGGAGCGCGATTGCGTCCCGGTCTGGCAGATCTTGTCGTGCTTCCGGGCCGCCTCGACAATCCGCCGACCTTCGCTCACATTGTGGCTAACCGGCTTTTCGCAGTAGACATCCTTGCCGGCCTGAATCGACCAGATCGCTTGCAGCGCGTGCTGGTGGTTCGGGGTCGCGATGCTGATGATATCGACCGATTTATCGTCCAACACCTTTCGCAAGTCGGTTTCGAACTTTGGCTTGGAACCTTGACGCTGAGCGATCGAATCGGCGCGGCTTTCACCGAACGCGGAATCGACGTCGCAGAGATACGTGATCTCAGTGTCTTTGCGACCGGCGAACGCACTGATGTGCGCGCCGCCCCGACCTTTAATCCCCACCACCGCGACATTCAACTTTTCGTTGGGGCTGCTACTTTGCTTCTCTTCTTCGGCCATCAAGGCCATCGGGGTGGAAGCCGCCGCGGCAGCGGCGGCTGCGAACATGGAGTCTTCCAGAAATTGTCGTCGGGTCTTTCGGATTGTCATCAATTCACCTGTGTCTTGAAAATAGGGTGAGGGTAGAGGTCGCTTGGGTGAGGCGGCCTGTTAAGCCTACCACAGACAGAAACGGGGTGTGGTTGGCCAGCCGGGATGGTCTGCCTCTCTACGGATGGGCTAATTAAGCCATAATCGGCTTGCTCTATAGTAACCAATCTCCGCGGCCATTGAAATGCTTACACCTGGATAAGTTTTTCGTTTTTCCTTGCATTCTGTTCGGGTGCGATCCGCGTGATGCGTCTGGATTAGCCGATGCGGGGATCACCCTCAATTCAACCAAACAGCATCCATCTACTCGAAACGCATTTTTGAAACGCAGAGCCGCGGAGATCGCAGAGGACCCGCGTGCATGTTCTTCTCTGCGTTCTCTGCGACTCTGCGTTTCAAACCTGGAAAACGGCTGTTTCGCGGGTTGCTTTTCGTGTCATTCGTGTGTTTCGTGGTTGAAAAAAGAACCGCGAGTTGGGCTTGCCCCAGTGAAAACCATCCGTGAATTCGGTGTAATCCGTGGTTCAAAAAAAGAAGGATCTAACCACGGATGACGCGGATTTCACGGATAAGATTTAAGTGAGTAGAGCGGCTGGAGCCTTTACCAACTCTGCACGCCATAGGGTTTTGGCTGTCCGAACTTGGCCGCTTTGGTGGTTGATGATAAGAGTTGCCGTTGGGAAATTTCTCCCGCCCAAACATGCCCACGCTCTCCGGGCGTGGGCATGGCACCCACCTAACAAGACATCCCTGGTTTTGCGTGGGGATTAGGAAAAAATTTCTCTCGCAAAGGCGCAAAGACGCAAAGGGGGTTAATCGCTCAGGTCTTTGATGTTTCTCGTCACTTCCAGGCAATGATGTGACTAGAAAACTTACCACCGGTGATCGACTCTCCCCTTTGCGCCTTTGCGAGAGATTTTAAAGCGGAAATTGCGAGCTACCCCCAGCGAGCTACAACTCGATTGGCTAGTGGCGGGCAAATTCGGTCCAACCAGACCAGCGCCGCCCCGGAAATACTAGGAATTGTCTCATGTCTTCCTTTTTGGATCGCGCGGACAGTTGCCTGGGCGATCGATTCCGGGGTTGCGGGGAACTTGCCTACGGCGGGAGCTGTTCCCTCGGTTTCAATGGCCGCCGAGAAGAATTCGCTTTGGGTGGTGCTGGGGCTGACCAAAATCACGTCAATCCGCTGGTCCGCAAGTTCCGCGCGAAGAGAGTCGCTAAAGCCATGCAGGGCGAACTTACTGGCGCAGTATTCGCTTTTCCCGGGGACCGCGCGGTGCCCCAGGATCGAGCCGATGTTGACGATCGCCGCTTGCCGGCCTTGCTCAAGCAGCGGGAGGCAGATTCGCGTCAGTTCCACCGGGCCAAAGAAATTGACCTCCATCACCTGCCGCAGCCGGGCCTCCCCTTTTTCCGCGAACGGTCCCAAGGCCCCGACGCCGGCGTTGTTGATGAGGATATCGAGGCCACCCCAATGCTGATCGGCCCACTCGGCCAAGTTTTGGCGGTGCTTGGCTGAGGTGATGTCGCCGGCCAGCAGTTCGACCGATCCGCCGGAGGTTTTCAGTTCGGCGGCGAGATTGGCGAGGCGATCGGCCCGGCGGGCGGTGATTAAGAGTTGGGCTCCCTGTTTGGCTAGGGTGGCGGCCAACGCCCGGCCGATCCCGGAGGAGGCACCGGTTAGCAGGATTCGCTTCCCCTCGATCTTTCGCCGCATCAGGCGACTTCCTCGATCCGCGCTTGTTCCGTGTCGGGGTCATGCGGCCGGATGGTGACCTCGTCCGACTTAATTTGACCCAGATACCGTTTTGGCAAGCGGCAGTGAAGCAGCATCCGCGTTTCGCCGTAGGTCTTCGAGACCACTTCTCCATGGGTGGAAAGAAACGCAACTAGCTTGCCATCGTCGACATTGGTCTCGATATCGACATCGGCGAACGATTCGCTCAAGGCGTCGCTAACCGCGAGGGCCAGCCGATCGGCCCCTTCGCCAGTGAAGGCGCTCATGCTAACTGCGTCCGGATGGCGCTGCTGGAGCTTTTCCAGCATCCCGGGGGTTTCGATTCGGTCGATCTTGTTGAGGACCAACAGGGTATCCTTTTCATGGATTCCGATTTCCGCGAGCACCGCATTAACCGCTTCGATTTGCTGCTCGATATCGCGGTTGCTCGCATCGGCCACATGCAGCAGCAGGTCGGCTTGGTGGGCCTCTTCCAGGGTCGCTTTAAAGCTGGCAACCAGACGGTGAGGTAGGTCGCGAATGAATCCAACGGTGTCGCTCAACAAAACCGGACCCCAGTGCGGAAGTTGCCACCGCCGCGTGCGCGTATCGAGCGTGGCGAACAGTTTATCCTCCGCCAACACCTGGGCGTTGGTTAAGCGGTTCATCAGCGTACTTTTGCCAGCGTTGGTATACCCGACCAAGGAGATGGTCATCGACTGGTCGCGGGCCGCGACTTGTCGCTCGCGGCGGCGGAGGACCTTTTCCAGTTCATGCTTCAGGTCCTGGATTCGTTTCTCGACCAGTCGGCGGTCGACCTCCAACTGCTTTTCACCAGGACCGCGCATTCCGACGCCCATTTTGATGCGGTCCAGGTGGGTCCACATCCGTTTGAGCCGGGGCAAGGAATACTGAAGCTGGGCCAGTTCCACCGCGAGGCGCGACTCGTAGGTCTGGGCATGGGTCGCGAAGATATCGAGAATCAACTCGGTCCGGTCAATCACCTTCCGGTCGGTCGCGATCTCCAGGTTCCGGGTTTGGCCGGGGCTCAGCTCGTTGTCGAAGATAATGACATCCGCTTCGGAGGCTTCGGCGCACAGCTTCAGTTCCTCCATCTTGCCCTTGCCGAGGTAGGTCCCGGAGTCAGGCTTTTCGCGCCGCTGGGTCATCTTGCCAACCACGATGGTTCCGGCCGTGGTCGCCAAGCCTTCCAGCTCGTCGAGCGGATCCTCCGCGTACGTTTTACTCGGGACGAGTAACTTGACCAGGATTGCGGTCTCCTGGGCGACGCTTTGTTGACGTTCTCGTGTAGACACTAAGGTAAGCCTGCTTCTCCAAAAGTCTCGCTGAGGGAAAGGGGCCGGTAGGCAGTTATTCGGATGAATGGTCCGAACCCCATGTTTTCGCCGCCGGCAGGTTATCCCTATTTTAGTTCTCAGATGCACTGGGGCGAAATCCCCTTTCCCTCTGATCCATCGGCCGAGAGTCTGCCGCAGTGGACCCCACCTTCGGGTGAAGCCTGGTTTCGCGGGGGAATATGGCCCCGGCTCCCCGCGCCGATTAAACTACAGTGACAGATAACACCCCATTTTTGTTCACTTGATCGAGGACATTTTCCATGACGATGACTGTTCGGCGCCGCGAGTTTCTGCAATCGACCCTCGCCGCTTCCGCCGGGTTGATGTTGGGTGGTTCGCTTTTAGCGAAGGAATCTTCCGACGAACCGCTATTTAAAATCTCGCTGGCCCAGTGGTCCCTCAACAAGCCGATCTTCGGCAAGAAGATGGATCACCTCGACTTCGCCGCCGTCGCCAAGGAAAAGTGCGGCATTGAGGCGATTGAATATGTGAACCAGTTCTTCATGGATAAGGCCAAGGATTCCGATTACCTGGCCGAAATGAACCAGCGGGCGGGCGACCTGGGCGTTAAGCCGTTGTTGATCATGGTCGACCGCGAAGGAAACCTGGGCGACCCTGATGAGAAGAAGCGAGTTCAAGCCGTGGAAAACCACCACAAATGGGTCGAGGCGGCCAAGACCCTTGGCTGCCACACCGTTCGGGTGAACGCCTCTAGTGGCGGCTCGTACGAGGAACAGCAGAAACTTGCGGCCGATGGCCTGCGGAGATTAAGCGAGTTCGCGAAGGACTACGACATCAATATCGTGGTCGAAAACCATGGCGGACTCTCCTCCAACGGCAAATGGTTGGCCGGGGTGATCAAGGGGGTCGACTTGCCGAATTGCGGGACCCTCCCCGACTTCGGCAACTTCACGATCGACCGAGGCAAGAACGAGCATTACGACCGGTACCAAGGTGTCGATGAGTTGATGCCGTACGCCAAGGCGGTCAGCGCCAAGTCGCACAACTTCGACGCCGACGGCAACGAGACCGCGACCGACTTCTTCAAGATGATGGAGATCGTCTCGGTGAAGCATGGTTACAACGGTTACGTCGGAATCGAGTACGAAGGGGGTGGCCTGGAACCGGTCGAGGGGATTTTGGCGACCAAGAAGCTACTTGAGCGTTGCGCTGAGAAATTGGCGTAGTGGCCTATAGTCTGGGTGCCATGCCCACGCCCGGGAAGCGTGGGCATGAGAAGTGAGAGATGATCGTGTTTCCTTTGGGAAGTTGGGACGCCCTCTCTGTTTCCATCAGGCGATATTGCCGGCGCGATAGAGATCCACTAGCGGCTAGCCCGGTGAGTAAAAACACCAAGGCGATTAAATGACTGTGGATTGGCGGTCGGCCGTTTCGCGGGTTGATAATCGGGTTACCGGTGGAGAATCAGCCCGCCAAAACATGCCCACGTTGGAGGGCGTGGGCATGGCACCCGATGACTTTACCGGTTTATGCCCAAACCTGAAATCAATCCCCCGGAAATCCATTGAGGATTCCCGGGGGATTTTTTTGCGCATAAAGCGCTGCGCGGGGGCTATTTTCGGCTTTTTTCCACATTCCGAGCCGCTCTGGCCGGGACACTTGCCAATCGGCAACTTTTGAGCCTGCTTAACTTTTGGGCAGGTGGGCCCCTGCCTAAAAAAGTCGCTCGATTGCCAGCTTGCTGTGCAAGCATTGCTATCACTCCTAAGTGCTTGCATGGCAATCACTTCGATGCTGCTCTTGACTCGCAGTGTAGGAATCTGGCATATCGTTATCGTGCCGCTGGCGACCTTTGCTAAGCCAGCTCGTTATCCGTCGTTTTTTGGAAGGAGCCTCGACTATGTCCAACTACAGCCACAGTGGAAATTCGGTTTCCCAGCCCGCCGCGCCTATGAATCGCCCGGTGTACCAGGGGCCGACCACTTATCCGCCTCAACCCCAGGTCCAACCCGCCATGACCAACCATCACGGCCCCGCTCCGCAGCAGGTCCCGGCCACCACGGGTCCCACGACCTTCGGACCCACCACGACCACTCCGGGATCCGGTACCCCAGGGCAAGGCGGTGGCAAGTCGGCTTCGATCGCCGAAACCCTGCTCGCGACCGTCTCGCCCACCGCGACCTTCGAAGAGAAGAAGCGGGAATCGGTACGTGTGGCTCGTGAACTGGCGCGGCAGGTTCCCGATTGGGTGACCTTCTTCCGCGAAGTGCTGGGAGTCGATGGCGTGATTCGCAAGCTGTTCACCCACCCAGAGCATTACGCGGAGTTCGAGCGGAGCGAAGAATTCGACGAAATCCAAATGCTGATCGTTTCGCTTCGCGAACGAACCACCGGTCAGGCCGAGGATAAAGAACCGACGCGCGTGATCACGGTTCGCTTGCCGAAGAGCCTGCACGAGTCGCTCCGGTGGGAAGCCCACTCGCGGCGGACCAGCATGAACAAGCTTTGCATTTCGAAGCTGCTGCAGGTGATCGAAGACAAAATGATCCCGGCCGAGTAGTTCGGCGAAGCTACGTAGCCACGCTTGCTAAAAGCGTGGGAGAAGTGTTAACCCGCTTCGCCCGAGGGGCAACGCACGCCTGCGGGGCCCCCACGGTCTACGCGACCGTGGCTACGAAAAAACGTGTCGTAGCCACGCTTGCTAAAAGCGTGGGTGGAAGTGTTAACCCGCTTCGGCGATGGATGCGTCCAATTTGGATTTACGGGTGGCTTCGTTGGGAAGCTTCCGAGAAACGACTGAGTCCAGCAAAGAAACCCTGGCTGGGGCGAAAGCGTCGCCCCGCCAGGTTTTTTTGAGCTGGGTGCCCTAATGGGATGAACTCGGATGTTTTGTTTGTCCTCGGCCGATCCTCGCGGTACAACTAACCGGGAAAGGGGTAACTCTCTTCAGGTTTCCATGAGTTGACTGACCGATGTCCGATCAAGAATCGACCGCGACCGTTCCCGCGAAGGCCGACCCTCGGCCCGACACGGACAAGCGTCCGCGCCGGCAACCACCCCATGCCGTGGTGCTGTACAACGACGACATCAATACCTTCGAGTTCGTCGTCGAGACGCTTCGCAAGGTGTTCGGTTACCCGGTCGAGAAATGTTTTGAACTGACCCTCATGGCCCACGAAAGCGGCCGAGCCATCTTGTGGGTCGGAACGCTCGAACTAGCGGAGCTCAAAGCGGATCAAATCCGTTCTCGTGGCGGCGATCCAGTGATGAAAGATCGCGGGGCATTGCCGCTCAAGGTCTCGGTGGATCCCCAGGCCTAAGCCACTACAGAATTGGGGTCCAATGGCAGGGGATGAGTTCAATTACAAAGAGTCGGCGGATGAGAACCCTAATCCGCGGTCCCCGTAATTGAACTTATCCCCTTTCAATCGCTCCATCCTCAATACCCAAATCCCCCACCAATCGACCGTGCGATCCAGGGGCGGCGATTGGCTCATACGCCAAACAGGTACGGGGATAAGCTCAATTACAGGTGCCGCGGCCCAAACTTCTGGACCTCCGACTCTTTGTAATTGAACTCATCCCCTTTCGCGGGAACCCCCGTTTGCGGATTGTCGCTTGGGGACCATAATCGCGGTATGAATACCCCCTCGACCCCCGCTACCGAATCTCCCCCCCACGTGAATCCCACCGACACCGCGCCGGTCCTTAATGTCTCCTCTTACCAGTTCGCCCACCTGACAAAGCTCAAGCCACTCCGCGACGACCTGCGGAAGCTTTGCCGCAAGCTGGAACTACGGGGCACGATCTTGATCTCTCATGAGGGGATCAACCTGTTTGTCGCCGGCGAAATCGAGAACGTCCGGCAGCTATTGGTGCGGCTGCGCCAGATTCCTGGCCTAGAGGATTTGCGGGCCAAGGAAAGTTTCACCGGCTATCAACCATTTCGGCGGATGCTGGTGAAGATCAAACGAGAGATCATCGCCTTTGGTATCGAAGGAATCGACCCAGCCCAGAGCACCGCGCCGAAGCTATCGGCCAAGCAGCTCAAGCAGTGGCTCGACGAAGGTCGCCCCGTCACACTCTACGATGTGCGAAACGACTACGAGGTGAAGGTCGGCACGTTCAACGGCGCGGTCCCGGCGGGGATCGATCACTTCCGCGATTTTCCGGCGGCAGTCCAGCGGCTACCGGAAGAGGCCAAGGCGCAGCCGATCGTGATGTTCTGCACCGGCGGAATCCGCTGCGAGAAAGCGGGCCCCTTCATGCAGAAGGCAGGTTTCGATCAGGTTTTTCAGCTCGACGGCGGTATCCTGAAATACTTTGAGGAATGTGGCGGGGCCCATTACCAGGGAGATTGCTTTGTCTTCGACCAAAGGGTCGCCGTCGGGCCTGCCCTGGAAGAGACTGCCGTGGTCCAGTGTTTCGCCTGTCAGACACCCCTGACCGCCGCCGAGCAGGAATCGCCACTGTACGTTCCCGGCAGTTCGTGCCCCCACTGCTATCAAGATCCACGTCAAGCACTGCAAGCGACCTTAAAAAAACGACAGGCCAAGCTGGCGAAGATCTCCGACCCGCTACCGGGCAGCATCCCGTACACCAACATCCGGCAACTTTACATCTCGTCGCCTCACCAAGGGATGCGGCTGATCGATGTGCTGGCGGAAAAGGTCCCGGCCGCCTCTGCCGAATTTTGGCGTGAGAAGATGGCCAAGGGTTGGATGGTCGAGGAGATCCCGCATCAAGACACCCGACTCACCGAGTTCCAAGCGGCGAAGCCTGAGATGGTGGTCCGCCCAGGTCAGAAGTTTATCCAGCGCTACCCCGGCACAGTCGAACCAGATGTTTCAGCGGCAATCGAGATCCTGCATGAGGACGCGGCGATTTTGGTGGTTGCCAAACCGGCCCCGCTGCCGATGCACGCTTGTGGCCGGTTCAACAAGAACTCGTTGGTCTATTTGCTAGAGCAGGTGTATCGCCCGCAGAAGCTGCGGATCGCCCATCGCCTGGATGCCAATACAACCGGGGTGGTGGTAATCTCCCGCACCGCAGCGGTCGCGCGGCAGGTCCAGCCGCAGTTCGAGCGGGGACAGGTCGGCAAGCGGTATCTGGCGAAAGTGCATGGCCATCCCGCGGAAGATCATTTCCGCTGCGATGAGCCGATCGGCACCACGCGAGAAAAAGGGGGGGGCCGCAGTGTGGCCGAAGATGGCCAGGCGGCCTCCACGGAATTCTGGGTCCGCGAGCGATGCCCTGATGGCACGTCGCTCTTAGAAGTGGTCCCGCATACCGGTCGCACGAATCAAATTCGCTTGCACCTCTGGCATCTCGCGTGGCCGATTGTCGGCGACCCGATGTACCAGCAGCAGAACGTGATGAGCCAAAAGCAGACCCTCACCCTCGACGACCCACCGATGTGCCTGCACGCGTGGGAGGTCAGCTTCCGCCATCCGCAAACCGGCGAGCGAGTCACCTTTCAGGCACCGCCGCCGGTGTGGAGTCAAGAAGTTGGTAGGGTGGGTGAAGGCCGATAGGCCGTAACCCACCGATGGTGCGCGGGACGAATTGCCAGCACCCGATTGGTGCTGTGTGGACGATAACCGCATGAACCCAAGCTACGTTGCCACTATATAATTGGTTGGCGACGGTGGGTTCCGAAGACTCCACCCACCCTACCAGGAATCCTACGACCGATCTTCCGGCGTGACACCAAGCACGATGTTGAACGTCGCGCTCAGTTCCCCCGCCCTGGAATTTTCAACCGGCTTGAAGTCAACCAGCAAGGCGTCCATTTTGTCCTGGCCACCCAACCGGTTGAAGATGCCGTCTCTCGCGTTGCCGGGGTGCCCTTTGACGTAACACTGCGTCACGAAATCAGGCTGACCCTTGCGAATCACCTTGAAGTGAATGTGCGGGGTGCGGCCGGGGTAAGGAACCGGTTTCACTGTGCGGAACAGGTAATCTCCACCCAGGCCGGTATGGAACCGTCCAAAGCCCTGGAAGTTTCTGTCCTGCTTGTCTCGGTTGGAGGTCCCTTGGTGCAGGTACGCCCCGTTACCGTCGACTTGCCAAATCTCGACCAGCGCGTTTCGCACCGGGTTCCCTTTGGCGTCCATCACCTTACCACTGAGATAGGTGATTTCCCCGATCGCGGGCGTGAGCCCATGATTGATAACGATCAGGTCGTTGTCGGTATCCAGCGGCAACTTGGTCGGATAGAACGGCCCCTCGGTTTGGGCTGGCGTCAGGGTCAACTCATCGGCCAGCAGCCCAGGAGTGACCATCGCCGCCGAAAGAAACGCCGACGCACTGATAAATTTACGCCGCGAAGGAAGCCAAAGCTGGGTCATAATTCGCTCCGATCCGATACTAGAAGAAGAGAGGAGATTGCTATCTCCAAATTTTACACCGGTGGGGATGAAACCGAAAACGATTGGTTCAGTTTCGCGAAAATACCACCACCGCTAAACTTTTTTCTCCTCGCCATCCTCCCAATAGGTGACCTGGTAAAGGTCTTTCCGCCGATCGTTCCAGTTTTGGACCGAGCCGGCGATCCGGTGCCTCCGCAAAAGCTCCAGGTCGACGTCGTGGATGATCACCGTCTCCGCGTTCGGGTTGCACTCGGCGGCTACCGCATCGCGCGCGAACTCGGCGTCGGCCGGGGTGAAGATCCCCGATTGGGCGTAGTGGATGTCGGCGTTCTCGACAAACGGCAGGTTGCCCGTGCAACCGGAGATCGCGACATACACATGGTTCTCGACACACCGCGCCATGGCGCAGTTGCGGACCCGGAGGTAACCATGCCGCGTGTCGGTGTTGAAGGGAACGAAGATCAGCTCCGCCCCTTTCTGCGCGGCGATCCGCGTCAGCTCCGGGAACTCGATGTCGTAGCAAATCTGGATGGCGACGCGGCCGCAGTCGGTGTCGAACACCTCGACCTTCTCGCCTGGCTCAATTCCCCACCATTTTCGTTCGCTGGGGGTAATGTGAATTTTGTACTGTTTCCCGATCATCCCATCCCGGCCAAAGAGGTAGGCAATGTTGTACAGGGAGTCGTTCTCCAGCACGAAATGCGACCCAGCCACCACGTTTACATTGAATTTGATCGCGCGTTCTGAAAAGAACTCCAGGTACTGCGGCGTGAATTCCGCCAACTGCCGGGCCGCGAGTCCTGGGCGAGTCGCCTCGACACAGGAAAGCAACTGCGTGGTGAACAGTTCCGGGAACAGGATAAAGTCCGACTTGTAATCGGAGGCGACATCCAAGAAGAAATCGCACTGCTGGGCGAACTCGTCGAAGCTGGAAATCGACCGCATCTCGTACTGCACTACGGTCAGGCGGATCGGCTCGACCAAGTGATGATAGCGGCGTTTGGCCCCCTCTTGATAATCGAGGTTCCGCCATTCCAAAAAGGTGCCGTACCCGCACGAGTTTTTGTCTTCCGGCAGGTAATTGGGGATCAATCCTTGCAGGGCGAAACCATTGGCCGTTTGAGCGGTGAGGACCGGATCGAAATGGGCTTTGGCGACGACACTTTCCACATATTCGCGAGCCGACATCTCCTCCGACACCTTGTGATACCCGGGAATTCGTCCGCCGACCATGATCCGCGCCAAATTCCGTTCCCGGCAAAGTTCCTTTCGCGCATCGTACAGCCGCCGCGCGAGCTTCAATCCGCGGAACTCCGGGTGGACCATGATCTCGATCCCGTAAAGAGTGTCCCCTTTGGGATTATGGTTGCGGATGTATCCGTTGTCGGACATCGCGGACCAGTTGTGCCAGGCCTGATTCGGATCGTAGTCGACAATCAGCGAGGCCGACGAAGCGACGACCTTGCCATCGATCTCGATGACGATCTGACCATCGGGAAAAATTTTGTGCTGGCTTTCCAGGTGGGCCAGATCCCATGGTTTCATATTGGGAAAGCAAAGCTTCTGCATCTCGATCAAGGGAGCGAAATCGTCCGGCGTGATTTTCCGCAGGATGGTCTTCCACTGGAATTCCTCAAGATCAAGCGGTTCCGTCATGGGTGTCTTTCCAATAGACTTCGATGGTGTGATTTCTGGGTCGCGATTTGGCGGTCGGTGTGAATCGTTTCTGGTGACATTATCGGAGACAGCGGGATTTCCAGCAACGACCGACGACCGACTCAGGCCCGCTAACCGACCATGTTCCACAACTTCTTTGGAGAAACCGCCGCATTATGGAAGCCGCTTCCCTGGAACTGCTGAAACGATTGCTAGAGGTCCCTAGTCCTTCCGGCTACGAAGGGCCGGTGCAAAATGTGGTCCGCGAACATGCCGCCAGCTTCGCCGATGAAGTGACCACCGACCTGCACGGCAACGTGATCGCCGCCGTGAAGCTGGATGCCCCGATTCGCGTGATGCTGGCCGGACACTGCGATCAGATTGGCCTTCTCGTCTCGCAGATCGATGAACTGGGATTCATCCGCTGCCAGACGATCGGCGGCTGGGACCCCGTGCAACTGGTGGGTCAGCGGATGACCGTGTGGACCAACGACGGGCCAGTCGCGGCGGTCATTTCCCGCAAACCGATTCATCTGCTCAGCCCGGATGAGCGGAAAGCAGCGGTCGAGGCAAAGGATTTGTGGCTCGATATCGGGGCCAAAGACCAGGCGGAGACCAAAAGCGCTGTCCGCATTGGCGATCCGATCACGTTGCAACTCGGTTTCCAGATGATGCGCAACAATCTGGCCAACTCTCCTAAAATGGACGACACCACCGGCCTGTGGGTCGTGCTGGAAGCGGCCCGCCGCGCGGCGGCCGCTGGTGGCCTGAAGTGCGCCGCATTCGCGGTTTCGACTGTCCAGGAAGAGATTGGCCTGCGAGGAGCCCAGACCAGCGCCTACGGCATCGATCCACATGTCGGGATCGCGGTGGACGTGACCCACGCCACCGATTGCCCCACCATCGACAAAGGGGAACGGGGCGATATCAAACTAGGTGGCGGCCCGGTGATTTATCGCGGGCCGAACATGAACCCGACCGTCGTCGATCGCCTGATCGCGGTCGCGGACGCGAAGGGCATCACCTATCAACTCGCGGCCCTGGGCAAAGCGGCCCCGAACGATTCCAACGCGATTCAAACCACCCGAGGTGGCGTCGCGGCCGGATTAGTGGCGATCCCCAACCGCTACATGCACAGCGCGGTGGAGACCATTTCGCTGGACGACATCGACATGGCCGCCGACCTCCTAGCCGCGTTCCTGTTAAGCGTCAAAGAAGACGACGACTTCCGCCCGCATTAAGAGCGGTGGGCATGGCACCCGAACATTGCCCCAGGGGCAAACCTAACCCGCACTTCTCCCACGCTCTACGCGAGCGTGGCTACGAGAAATATTACGTAGCCACGCTTGCTAAAAGCGTGGGGGAACTGCTAACCCGCTTCGCCCCAGGGGCCAACCCCTCCTCGCACTTCCCCCACGGTCTTTGCGACCGTAGCTAGTGTCTGTCCGGAAATTGGTTAG
>JBBDIM010000157.1:0-1271 GCA_040880405.1 Pirellulaceae bacterium
ATTGTCAAACATGCCTGGCAAACCACTTCCCCCACGGTCTTTGCGACCGTAGCTACGAGGGAGATCTACGTCGCCGCGCATAAAAAAAGGCCGCCAAAGGTGACTCCCTTTGCGGCCCTGTTGTTTGTGTCCGGCGTTACCAGGCGAAGTGGGCGAACGCCTTGTTCGCGTCGGCCATGCGGTGGACATTCTCGCGGCGAGTGACGGCAGCACCTTCCCGGTTGTACGCGGAATACAGCTCGTCGGCCAGCTTCAAGTGGGTCGGACGACCCTTTTTGTCACGGACGGCCAGCAAGATCCAGCGAATCGCAAGGGATTGTTGACGGATCCGGTTGACCTGCATCGGCACCTGGTAGGCGGCACCACCGACCCGCTTCGAGCGGACTTCGATGTGCGGTTTGACGTTCTCCAGGGCCTGATTGAAGACCTCGATCGGCTCGACATCCGGCAGACGACGCTTGAGTTCGTCCAGGGCGTCGTAAAACACACCTTGTGCGATCGACTTTTTGCCATCATCCATCAGGCAGTTGATGAACTTGCTGGCCAGCAGCGATCGATGGCGGGGATCTGGCTTTAAGGTTGAGCGACTGGCAGTGATTCGACCCATGATTCCGCTTCAAATACTTTAGGCTTTATGAGGACCGAGCCGACTGTGAAGAAGGCCCGGCTAAAATTCCAATATAAACTAGCTCTTCTTGGCACCGTAACGGCTACGCGATTGCTTGCGGCCGTTAACGCCCAAGGCATCCAACGCACCACGCACCACCTGATATCGCACACCCGGCAGGTCGCGAACACGTCCACCGCGAACCAGCACAATCGAGTGTTCCTGCAAGCTGTGACCCTCGCCCGGGATGTAAACGGTGACTTCCTTTTGATTGGAAAGCCGAACACGCGCGATCTTCCGCAACGCGGAGTTTGGCTTCTTCGGCGTCATGGTCCGAACTTGAAGGCAAACGCCCCGTTTTTGCGGGCACTTCTCCAGCACCGGAGACTTCGAAAACTTGCGTTTCTTCTTCCGGGGATGACGAATAAGCTGATTGATGGTAGGCATTTAAAAACGTTGCTCTGCGCTATGGTCGCCCGGAAGGTGGGCGACTGAATCCTGTTTATGGACGACACTTGCTCAAATGGAAGCCCCTCAGCATACCGAAATCGCGGACGCCGTCAAGCGGCTTAGCGACCCACAGGGGACTTGTTTATCACGACTTACGTTTTGTCAACTGCGTTTGATCGGGTCTGGGACGATGTCGCGGGCTGACAACTCCTTG
>JBBDIM010000157.1:1281-16562 GCA_040880405.1 Pirellulaceae bacterium
CCCCCCCGCGACGGACCGATTCTCCTACGAATGAAACGGGTCGTCTTCCTCTCGCGGGCCTTCGACAGGGCCTTCCGGTCCCATCGGCTCAGAACCCAGGGAGTTCGGGCCCAGAGAGTTCGGCCCCAGGGCATCTGGGCCACCCAAGGTTTCAGAACCGCCGCCCATCGGCTGGTCGCCGAACAGGCTTTCCAAACCAGGTTCCGGCGGAACCTGGGTCAGGGCCGGATTCTCTCCCTCGGATTCATCCTGCAAGAGGGGAAAGCTCTCTTCCAGGGTGCGTTCGCGAGATCGGGACGCGAGTTCGGCCAAGGCCTCCGGATTGATCCGCACTTCGGAATCCTGGAAAGTCCGGAATCCGGTCCCGGCGGGAATCAAGTGACCCAGGATCACGTTTTCCTTGAGGCCGACCAGATCGTCGACCTTGCCGGAAAGCGCGGCCTCGGTGAGCACCTTGGTCGTTTCTTGGAAGCTCGCGGCGGAGATGAAGCTGGAACTTTGCACCGAGGCCTTCGTGATACCCAGCAACTGGGTCGAAGCGGTGGCGTTTTTCGGCTTCACGCCCTTGGCCGGTTTGCCGCCCAACGATTCGATTTGGGCATTTTCCTGCTCCAAGGCATCCTTGGGCACGATCATCCCTTCCTCGAACTGCTGACTATCTCCCTTGTCGGCGATCTTCAGGCAACGCGCCAATTGATCGTTGGCGCGGCGGAAGTCGAATTTGTCCATTACCAAACCGGGTAGCAGGCTGGTATCGCCCGCCGATTCGACCATCACCTTACGCAACATCCGGGCCACAATCACCTCGATGTGCTTATCGTTGATCTCCACCCGCTGGCTGCGATACACCCCCTGGACCTCGTGAACCAGGTACTGCTGCACCGCCTCTTCGCCCGAAATCCGGAGGATGTCATGCGGGACGAGCGGGCCGTCGATCAGGGATTGACCCGCTCGGACGAAGTCACCGGTATGAACCAGGAATCGCTTCCCGTGAGGCACCAAGTGCTCGCGCTCGATCCCCGACTCGTTGCGGACGACGATCGTCCGTTTGCCACGTTTCTTCTCCGAGAGCAGTTCCACCGCCCCATCGATCTCCGCCATGACGGCGGGGTCCTTGGGTTTCCGCGCCTCGAAAATTTCCGTGACTCGGGGCAGACCACCGGTGATGTCCTTCACGCCGCTCGACTCGCGGGGCGTGCTGGCCAAGCTCGTACCGGCGGAAATCTTGGCACCCTCTTCGACGCTGATAATCGCCTTTTCCGGCATGTAGTAAACGTCGAGCGGTTTCCCATCCTCGTCCTCGATGACGATCTGCGGATGGAAGTCACCCTTATGCTCGGTGATGACGCGCCGGATGGTTCCGGTGGAGTCTTTCTCCAGGGACATCGTTTCCCCTTCGACGACATCCTCCAAGCGGACCTTACCACCCACCTCGGCCACGATTGGGATCGCGTGCGGGTTCCAGGTACAGAGCACATCCCCTGCCTTGACCTCTTGATCTTCCTTCACTTCCAGTGAAGCACCGGTGGGGACGTCGTAGGTTTCGATTTCACGTCCCTTGGAGTCGACAATCGCGATTTCACCGTTCCGCGTGAGCACGATCGCTTTGCCTTCCTCGTCGACCGCCACTCGCATCCGAGTGAAGCGAACGAAACCGCCTCGTTTGGTCTTCTTTTCCTGCTCCTCGGTGTCGGTCACCGCCACACCACCGATATGGAACGTCCGCATGGTGAGCTGGGTCCCAGGTTCACCGATACTTTGAGCCGCGATGATTCCGACCGCCATCCCCTCTTCCACCATGTCGCCGGACGACATGTCCATCCCGTAGCAGAGCTGGCAACAACCCAAGGGGGAGTCGCAGGTCATCGGGCTGCGAACCTGAATCTTTTCCAGGCCCAGTCGTTCGATCTTGTGGGAAATTTCGCCGGTGATCAGTTCGTTTTCGCGGACGATCACTTCGTCGGTAATTGGATTGACGATACTTTGACGGCTGACCCGACCCTTGATCGCGTCGGCCAGGGCCACTTCCACTTTTTCGCCACGGTAAATCACCCCCTTGGTGATCCCTTGGGTGGTGCCGCAATCCTCGCTGGTGACCACCACGTTCTGGGCCACGTCGGCCAGTTTACGCGTCAAGTAACCGGAGTCGGCCGTCTTCAATGCCGTATCGGCCAAACCCTTCCGAGCACCGTGAGTGGAGGAGAAGTACTCCAACACCGTCAGCCCTTCGCGGAAATTGGACTTGATCGGGGTCTCGATGATTTCGCCCGACGGTTTGGCCATCAGACCACGCATCCCGGCCAACTGGCGAATCTGCTCGGTACCACCACGAGCACCGGAGTCGGCCATCAGATACACCGGGTTGATGTAACCGCTACCGCCACGGTCGTCGTTCTTCATTTCCTCCATCATTTCGGAGGTAATCTGCTCGCGAGCGTGAGTCCACGAGTCGAGCACCTGATTGACTCGCTCTTTGTCGGTGATGACACCCCGTTCGTACAGCTTCTTGAACTTGATGACCTTCTTTTCCGCTTCGGCGATAATCTTGTGCTTGGAGTCGGGAGTCACCAGGTCGTCCGTGGCGAACGATAACCCACTGCGGGTACTTTCGCGGAACCCGATCTGGTTCATGTCGTCCAACAGGTCGATCGTCGGCCGGCTACCCAGACGCTGGTAGCAGTCGGAGATTACCTTGGACAGCTCACCGGAGCCGAGCGGAAAGTTGTAAAAATCCATCTGGTGGTTCAGCATGTCGTTGAACATCACCCGACCATAGGTGGTCTCGATGATCGCGCCCGGTTTGCCGCTGTCATCGTCGGTTTTCACCTTGCGATACTTCGGCAAGCGGAGTTTGACCAGGGCGTGCAGTTCGATGATATTTTGGCTAAAGGCGTAGTCCACTTCCTCCATCGAGGAGAAGATCATCCCTTCACCCTTGCGGCCTGGTAGCGAGATGGTGAGGAAGTTGCAACCCATAACCGCGTCCTGCGAAGGACTCATGATCGGCTTGCCGTTGGAGGGGGCGAAGATGTTGTTGGTCGACAACATCAGCGTGTGGGCCTCCACCTGGGCCTCGATCGAAAGCGGCAAATGGACCGCCATCTGGTCGCCGTCAAAGTCGGCGTTGAACCCCCGACAAGCCAGCGGGTGCAGGTGAATGGCGTTCCCTTCCACCAAGATTGGCTCGAAGGCTTGAATACCCATGCGGTGCAGCGTGGGGGCGCGATTCAAGAGAACCGGGTGATTCTGAATCACCGATTCCAAGATATCCCAAACCTCTTCGTCCTTCCGCTCAAGCATCTTCTTGGCGCTCTTGATGGTGTCGGCATGGCCGAGCACTTTCAATTTGCGAATGATGAACGGTTGGAATAATTCCAGGGCAATCTTCTTCGGCAGCCCGCACTGGTGCAGCTTCATCCGCGGGCCCACCACGATCACACTTCGGGCCGAATAATCGACCCGCTTACCGAGCAGGTTTTCACGGAACCGACCCTGCTTACCCTTGATCATGTCGGTCAAGGACTTCAGGGGGCGGTTGCTGCTCCCGAGCACCGGCCGCTTGCAGCGGTTGTTATCGAACAACGCGTCGACCGACTGCTGGAGCATCCGCTTCTCGTTGCGGATGATCACTTCCGGCGCGTTCAGGTCGACCAGTTTCCGCAAGCGGTTGTTGCGGTTGATGATCCGGCGATACAGGTCGTTTAAGTCGCTGGTGGCGAAGTTGCCGGAATCCAGGAGGACCAACGGACGCAGGTCCGGCGGAATGACCGGGATGACGTCCATCACCATCCATTCCGGCTTGTTGTCGCTGTCCCGAATCGCTTCGACAATCTTCAGTCGGTTGGTCAGGTCTTTGCGCTTTTGCTTCGAACCGGTCTCAACCAGATCCTTTCGCAAGTCGCGGGAAAGCTGAACCAGGTCGAGCGTCTGCAGCAACTTCCGCACCGCTTCAGCGCCCATGTCCGCTTCGAAGCTCCCCTCGCCATACTGCTCTCGCGCGGCGCGGTACTCCTCTTCGGTCATGGTCTGGAACCGTTCCAGTTCGGTCGTGCCGGGGTCGACGACGACGTAATCCTGGAAGTAGATCACTTTTTCCAGGCTGGAGGTCTTCATGGCCAGCAGGTTACCCAGACGGCTGGGCATCGCTTTGAAGAACCAGATATGGACGATCGGCGCGGCCAGCTCGATATGCCCCATCCGCTTGCGGCGGACGCGACTATGGGTGATTTTCACACCACAGCGATCGCAGATCATCCCCTTATACTTCATCCCGCGGTACTTGCCGCAGGAGCATTCCCAGTCCTTTTCCGGACCGAAAATTCGTTCGCAGAACAGACCGTCCTTCTCGGGACGGTAGGTGCGGTAATTGATTGTCTCCGGCTTCTTCACCTCGCCGAACGACCAGCTCCGAATATCGTGTGGCCGGGCCAGGCTGATTTTGACCGCGGTGTAGTCGTTGATACGGTCATAAGAGCCTTCTAGAATGCTCATGCACCGGTACTCCTTAAGGGTGTCACCACGTTGTGGTCGAATGTCTTGTCGCCAGCCGCCGTCTCTCTGAGCAAGGCCCCAGAGATAATGCGATGAGGTTGTCTGTCTTACGGAAATCGAGGGCCTGCCGAAGGAGCGAGGCGGGGCAAGTTGGAGGGGGAAGGAGGCCGGGCCGATCCCGTTTCCTGGCCTCCCTACCTTTTGCCGCCCAAGCCGCGACTCCCGCGCCTTACAGCCGTCGCTTTTCCAGTTGCATGTTGAGGCCCAAGCCGCGAATCTCGTTCGTCAACACGTCGAAGCTCGCGGGCGTGCCGGCTTCCAGTGTGTTTTCTCCCTTGACCATCGACTCGTAAATCTTGGTCCGTCCTTCGACGTCGTCGCTCTTGACGGTCAACAGCTCTTGCAGGATATAGGCGGCACCGTAAGCCTCCAGGGCCCACACTTCCATTTCCCCAAATCGCTGACCGCCGAACCGGGCTTTACCACCCAGAGGCTGCTGCGTAATGAGGGAGTAGGGACCGGTGCTCCGGGCATGTACTTTGTCGTCCACCAAGTGGTGGAGCTTCAGCATGTACATGTAGCCGACGGTGGTCTCCTGGTTGAGCGGCTCGCCGGTGCGGCCATCGGTCAGGCGAACCTTACCGTGCCGTGGCAGGCCCGCATCCTCTAGGCATTGATTGATATCCTCTTCTGAGGCACCATCGAACACCGGAGTGATCGACTGGAAACCCAGCTTCGAACCGGCCCAGCCAAGGTGGGTTTCGAGAATCTGGCCCACGTTCATGCGGCTCGGAACGCCCAGCGGGTTGAGCATGATCTGGACCGGAGTCCCGTCCGGCAGGAAGGGCATGTCCTCCACCGGGAGGATCTTGGCGATCACACCCTTGTTCCCGTGGCGGCCCGCCATCTTGTCACCCACGGAGATGACTCGTTTGTTGGCGATGTAGACCTTCACCATCTGCAGCACGCCGCTGCGAAGCTCGTCACCTCGCTTCATGCTGTTGAGCTGACGGTCCCGTTCATCGATCGCCAACTCGACCGAGGGCCATTTGGCGGCGTACAGGTCCCGAATCTGAGTAATCCGTTCCTCGCTACGAAGCGATTCCAGCACCTTCATCAGGCGGAACTGCTGAGCCTGTTCGGCGATGAACTTCGAATCCTGGTCCTTGGTGAGCGGAGTCCCGTCGTCGTCGGAGATCGTCTTGCCAATCACCTTCTCGAACTCGGCGATCATCTCCGAGAACCGCTCGGAAATTTTGGCGTTGCCCTGGCTCTCGGCGTCCTTGAGGGACTTCTCGAAGGCCTTGCGTTCGTCGTCGCCGAGGCTCATCCGCCGCGCGAACTTCTCGGCGTGAATCACGATTCCTTCGATCCCGGACGAGACCTCCAGCGATTCATTCTTCACGTCCTCGCCCGCACGTCCGAAGATCGCGTGCAGCAGTTTCTCTTCCGGCGTGAGCTCCGTCTTCGACTTGGGCGAAACCTTACCGACCAGGATGTCTCCCGGGCGGACATAGGTACCGACCTGCACAATCCCCCCCTCGTCCAGATTGCGAAGCATCTTTTCGCTGACGTTGGGAATATCCCGAGTGAAGTCTTCGCGGCCCAGTTTGGTTTCGCGAATCTCGACATCGAATTCCTCAATGTGAATCGAGGTTAAGACATCCTGCTTGACCAACTCCTCACTGAGGATGATCGCGTCTTCGTAGTTGTACCCATCGAACGACATGAACGCGACCAATAGATTCCGGCCCAGGGCCAGCTCACCTTTGTAGGTGGCCGCACCGTCCGCCAAAATCTGGCCCGCTTCCACCTTTTCGCCCACCTTGACCAGCGGTTGCTGGTTGAGGCAGGTCCGCTCGTTCAGACCGACGAATTTCCGCAACCGATAGATGTCGTCCGCCTCGACCTTGCCGCTCCGCTGGATGACAATCTGCAAGGCGTCGACATATTTAATGGTTCCGGCGTGGTCCGCTCGCACGATCATGCTGGAGTTGATCGCGATATCCTTCTCGACCCCGGTGCCGACGATCGGCGGTTCCGCCACCAATAACGGCACCGCTTGCCGCTGCATGTTGGACCCCATCAACGCACGGTTGGCGTCGTCATGCTCCAGGAACGGAATCAACGCCGCGGAGACACCCACCATTTGGCTCGGGGCCACGTCGACATAATGGACCTGGTCCGGAGCGACTAGCTCGAAGTCGCTGCGGAATCGGGCGACGATGAGGTCCCCGATCATTTTTCCGCTTTCGTCCATCGGAGTGTCCGCCGGCGCGACCAAGGTATCCGACTCCTCATCGGCCCTCAGCCAAACCACCTCATCGGTCAGCTTGCCGCTCTTGGCAACGCGGTAGGGCGTGACCAAAAAGCCGTACTCATCCACCGACGAGTAAATCGCCAAACTGGAGATCAAGCCGATGTTCGTACCTTCCGGCGTTTCAATCGGACAAATCCGACCGTAGTGCGAAATGTGAACGTCGCGGACCTCAAACCCGGCTCGCTTCCGATTCAACCCCCCTGGGCCTAAGGCCGAAAGGCGTCGCTCGTGAGTGAGCATCGAAAGCGGATTGGTTTGATCCACCACCTGCGAGAGCTCGCCTCGACCGAAGAAGTACTCGATTGCGGCCGAAATGCTCTTGGGGTTGACCAGATTTCGCGGGGTCATGTCCTCCGCGTCCTTCAGGCTCATCCGTTCCTGGACCGTTCGACGAAGCTTCAGGAAGCCCTTTCGCAGCTCGTCGCAAGCCAATTCGTCGATCGTCCGCAGGCGACGATTACCCAGGTGATCGATATCATCCAACCGAGCGGTCCCGTCTCGGCTGGCTAGTCGCAAAATGTAATCGATCACGGCAATCAGGTCGGCCGGACGGAGAGTTTGATTCCCCTCATCGACACCCAATCCTAGCTTTCGATTCATCCGGAAACGACCCACACGCCCCAGCCGATAACGGTTCTCGTCGTAGAACTTCTCCACGAACAGGGTCTGGGCCTTTTCCAACTGCGGCGGGTTACCGGGACGCAATCGCTGATAGATCCGGAGCAACGCTTCTTCGTGGCTGGAGGTGTTATCCTCGACCAGCGAGTTGAAAATCAGTTGGGTCTTGGGGGCTTCCATCACCTCCATCTCTTCGACACCCGCGGTGCAAATAAGCTCCGCCATGTTTCGGCTGACCTTCTGGCCCGCCTCAATGATGATCTCGCCCGCTCGGTCGCTGCCGGAGGGGTAGATCACGTCGTCGACCGCGATCTTATTCTCGATCTTGCTAACGCTTCGTCCATCCTTGATCTTTTCGACCGTTGTGGGATAGAAGGCTCGGATCAAGTCGGCGTCGCTGCTGAACTCCGGCGACATGGCTCGGAGGAGTGTCGTCGCGGAAAATTTCCCGCTCTGGTCAATCCGAACCGTCAGCGCGTCCTTCTTCGAGACGTTAATCTCGATCCAGCTTCCACGCTCTGGAATGATCCGAGCGCTCGGGATCTTGCGGTCGCTGGTCGCTTCGGATTCCTCGACGAAGTCGACACCAGGACTGCGGTGCAACTGGCTTACGACGACACGCTCAGCCCCGTTGATGATGAATTCACCACCACCCAGCATGATCGGCATGTCTCCCAGGTACACCTCTTCCTCAATCGGCTCTTCCTTATTCAGACGGAGCCAAACGCGAAACGGACGACCAAAGGTTAAACGCAATTGCTTGCATTCCTCGGGCGTGTACCGCGGCTTGCCCAATTCATAGCGGACGTAGTCGAGTTGGTTCTGCCCATCATAGCTGTTGATCGGGAAGATCTCGCGCAGGACGCTCTCAATCCCCATTTCGGGATCCAGATCCGCCTGTTCAACGTCCGCCTGCAGAAAGTGGCGGTAGCTTTTGGTTTGAATTTGAGAAAGATCGGGCGGTGTCAGATAAATCGTACCGCTTCCAAATCGACGAACTTCCGAGGGTGCCAAACGTCGTTTCGACGAGGTAGCCATAGATGACGCTACTCCTTAGGCGGCAATGCAACCGATGAATGATACTGGGGCGTCTAAAACAGGGGCGTCTCTGTCCGTCGACAGATACGTCCGTCGATAGACACTAGAACTAACAAGGGGCGAATGACAAGGGGCGAGCAAGAACCAGCAAAATGCGAATCCGCCTCGCAAGGAATAGCGAAAATCCGCTTACTGGATATCAAGAGATTTAGCCGCCGGAAAAACCGAAAGCCTCTCCAGCCACGAAGCGAGTGCGCGCACCTTCCCCCCGATCCATCCATGCGAACAAAGAAACAAGACGATCCGGAAGATTTCAAAATCACACCTCGCGACGTTGCCTCCAGTATAGGGGGAGGCAACGTCGAAGTGAATACAGGAAAATTGCAAAATATCGCGGTTACTTGATTTCGACCGCGGCACCCGCTTCTTCCAGTTCCTTCTTGACCTTCTCGGCGTCTTCCTTCGAGATGCCTTCCTTAACCTTGCTCGGAGTCGCCTCGACCAAGTCCTTGGCTTCTTTCAGGCCCAGGCCGGTGATCGTGCGAACGACCTTGATCACGCCGATCTTCTTGTCGCCGAACGAGGTCATGACGACGTCGAACTCGGTCTGCTCCTCAACGGCGGCAGCGCCTCCGTCAGCCGGACCAGCCATCATGGCGACACCGCCGGCGGCGGCTTCGATACCATGGGCATCTTTCAAATAATCACCCAATTCGACAGCCTGCTTCAGAGTAAGACCGGCGATCTGATCGCCCAAGCCTTTAACTTCTTCCGAGACTTCGATGGTTGCGGTTGCTTCTTCGGACATCGTGAACTCGACCCTTTCTGAACATGTGCCAAGCCCCAAAGGCCGTGGCGTAAAAACAACTGAATCGGTTAATAACGGGGCAGTCGGATAGGAGGCCGACCGATCGACCTGACGTCGGATGGCGACTACGCGTCCTCCGACGATCCCTCCGAGATCTTTTTGATTTGGCTGGCCAGTTTGCCGCCAGGGCCCTTGATCTGAGCGCCCAGCTTCCGGCCAGGACCTAGGATTTGGCCCACCAGCAGGCTCAACTGCTCGGCACGGTTAGGCCACTTGCTGATCTCCTTCAAGCGTTCCGGAGTCAGCGTCTCGCCGTCCATGACGCCACCCTTGGCGACAAACTTCATTTTGTCGTCGCCGTGCAGCTTAACGACCTCCTTCGCGAGGTCGATAAAGTCCTCACCGCCCCAGATCACGGCGGTGCTCCCCTCGATGCCGTCAAACGCGGGAGCCAGCGAAGTCCCCTCGCACACCTTCCGGGCCAGGGTCTTGCGAACCACCAGCAACTGGATGCTCTTTTCGCGGAGGGTCTTGCGAACCTCGTGGGCGGAGTTGGCGTCCATCCCAACCACGTCGACCAACAGCAGGTCATTGACGCCATCGAGTCGGCCCGACAAATCCTTCATCACCAAATTTTTGAGAAACTTACTCATCTTGCACGCTCGAGGTTCGTTTTAAACGGTATAGGGAGGCCAGACAGAGGGCCGGGGGGCACGCTTGAAGCCCTTACTGGGCGACCAGCACGCCGGGGCTCATGGTGGCACTTAGGTTGATGCTTTTGACGTAGGTGCCCTTGGAAGTGTTGGGCTTCATCCCAATGATTTGGTTCATGAAGGCCTTGATGTTTTCTTCCAGCTTGTCGGCGTCGAACTGAATCCGACCGACGACCGCATGGACGATTCCGGAACTGTCGTTGCGGAACTCCACCTTGCCCGCCTTGTACTCCTGGACCACCTTGGACACGTCGTTGGTGACCGTCCCGGCACGAGGCGAAGGCATCAAACCACGCGGGCCGAGTACGCGACCGAGCGGACCAATGAGTCCCATCATGTCAGGCGTCGCGATGCAGACATCAAAGTCGAGCCAACCATCTTTGATCTTCTTGGCTAAATCCTCTTGGCCCACTTCATCGGCACCCGCCTCTTGGGCCGCGGCGACCGCATCCCCTTTGGCGAACACGATGACCCGTTGCACCTTGCCGATTCCGTGCGGCAGGACAATCGCGCCACGGACCAACTGGTCCGCCTGTTTCGGATCGATCCCCAACCGCATCGCAATTTCAACCGTTTGGTTGAACTTCGTGGTATCGAACTGCTTGAGCAGCGTGATCGCCTTATCCAAGGGAAGGGCGTCTTCGGTCGCTTTCGCCGCCAAGGCCCGGTAGCGTTTGGATTGCTTAACCATAACTTGTATCGCCGTGAATGTAATGAATTGGTTGCCAGGTGTGCCCGCTGTCGGATGTCCCACTACCATCAGCCAGGCCGCGGGAAAGGGGTGATCTGCAATCGCGACTTACTCCGCGACAGTCAGCCCCATGCTGCGCGCGGTGCCCTCGATCATTCGCCGAGCATGCTCCAAGTCGCGGGCATTTAAGTCCGCCATCTTTTGTTGGCAGATATCGTCGATCTGGTCGCGGGTGACCGAACCGACCTTTTTGGTGTTGGGAGTCCCCGAACCCTTGGCCAATCCGGCAGCTTTTTTCAGCAGCGCCGCGGCGGGAGGGCTCTTGCAGATAAACTCAAACGTTCGATCGCTGAACACGCTCACGACTACCGGGATCGGCATGCCGTTAAATTCCTTGGTGCGGTCGTTGAATTGCTGGACAAACTGTCCCAGATTCACGCCGTACCGACCGAGCGAAGTACCCACCGGCGGCGCGGGAGTCGCCTGCCCACCGGGGACCTGAAACTTCGCCTGTCCAACCTTTTCCCTTGCCATGATCGCTTTCCCGCCAGGTGAGCGGGGATGGCCCCGCCGATGCAAAATAACGTGTTTTGAAAGTATTTCTTAAAACGACCGATTTCAACGTGCCACATCGACATTCCCTGCCGATTCTTGCCACCCGATCCGAACCACATAAACGGTGGCCAGGAGGTGGCGGTGGAATCGACCGACATCGGCTGGCGAGATGCTACACCGGCTCCATTTGCCAGTGCTCCATCTCGACCGGCGTCGTGCGGCCGAAGATGTTGATCATGACCGTAACCCGGCCATTGGTTTCGTCGATTCCCTCGACATCTCCCTCGAAGTTCTCGAAGGTTCCCTCGGTAATCCGAACATGCTCGCCAAGCTTAAAGCGAATGTTCGTCTTGATATCGTCCTTCTTCTCGCCCACGTCCTCGTCCGGGTGAGCCTTCTTTAAAATCCGCTCAATTTCCTGACTTGGCATCGGAGAGGGCTTGCCACCGGAACCGGTAAAGTCCCCTATGCCGCCCGTCTCTCGTACGAGAAACCACGTATCATCGTTGATTGCCATGTAAACGACAATATACCCAGGGTACAGTTTTTGCTTTGTGACCCGTTTTTTGCCGTTTTTGTACTCAACTAAGTCCTCGGTGGGCACTAAAACCTCCCCGAAGTACTTCTCCATTCCCTCTTTTTTGACTTTTCGGAGCAAATTCGCGCAAATCGACTTCTCGCGATTGCTGGCGACTTTGAGGATATACCAGTCCTTCGGCACGTCCTCATCCTCTTCGACGTCGGGAGTCTCTTCAATCGGGCCGCGCTTCTTGCCCGCCTTTTTCTTGGCAGGAGGCTTGGCGGCAGCGGCGACTGGTTCGTCCGTGGGCTCGCCACTTTCGGATGTGGTGTCTTCAGCCGCCTCTTCTTTCGTGGCTGGTACGTCTTCGGTGGATGGCTCTTCCTCCGTGGAAGCGGGCTCGGAGGGACTGGAAGCTTGGGCTTCCTCTGGGGCAGGCTGGGAGGTGTCGCCATCGGCGGATTGATCGCTTGGCGATACGGCATCCCCCTCGATTGCCGAGTTGACCTCGGAATCTTCCGGTTGCTCCGCTGCTCGCTCGGACGGATCAATCACTTTCAACACTCCTCGAATGACAGCGTCTAATTTGCCGGCGAACTCCCGTGCGGGACTCGCCGAATCTTACCCTCGGGGTGCTCGCCCCGCGCGAGATTAGCTAATCCCGATCCACCGGAATAGCTGCCCCCACACCACGTCAAATAGCAGCAGGCAGGCGGCCAGGAAGAACATCAAAAACATGACCACCAGCGAACTGCGCCACAGTTCCGCCTTAGATGGCCAGGTCACCTTGTTCATTTCCGCTTCGACCGAAATCAAAAAGTCGGCGAAGGTCGGCCAGTTCACCAAGCGAAAGCCGCACCAGCACCCCAGCACCAAGACGAGGCCCGGGATGATCAAGGCCGCCTCTCGAGACATCGACGCGCTCAATGGCGTGTATAGCTGCCACGCCCCGATGGCGACGATCAGGCAGATTGCGACCAGGGTCACCTGTCGCGCGATCCGTCCTTGGGTCCGTTTGTAACGGCCCACCTGGAACATCTCGTGCGCCAATGTGGGCGAACCGACCGTCTTCTCCTTGCCCATGAACCGCTCTCAATTCTTGTTGAATAGACCCGCAGCCCGCCTAAATGAATCCCACTCGACCAGGCTCATTCCGTAAGGCACTTCCTCTTGAAGGCCTGTCGGTGTCTGATCGGCACTTGATGCTTGGCGGACACCTCATGGGGCACCGTCTGCTCAAGTGGAGATCCGGCACCGGGAACGTCCAGTGGGTGGAAGGTTCCGGCAACCTTGGAAGCTACGACAATAAAGCAGGGGCGGAGGGAATCGAACTCTCAACCTCTGGTTTTGGAGACCAGCGCTCTGCCAATTGAGCTACGCCCCTAACCACATCGGGCACCGCAGGAAATGCGGCGCCCGAGTGAACTGAATCTATCGACTCTCGATTATTCGAGAATCTTGGTGACAACGCCGGAACCGACCGTCTTGCCACCTTCGCGAATCGCGAAGCGGACACCATCGTCCATCGCGATCGGCTTGTGCATCTCGACCGAGATCTTGACGTTGTCGCCTGGCATGCACATCTCAGCACCAACCAGGTTGGCCGAACCGGTGACGTCGGTCGTGCGGAAGTAGAACTGCGGACGGTAGCCGCTAAAGAACGGGGTGTGACGACCACCTTCTTCTTTGGACAAGCAGTAAATTTCCGCTTCGAACTTGGTGTGCGGGGTAATCGAGCCCGGCTTGGCCAACACTTGGCCGCGGGAGATATCCTCACGCTTGACACCGCGGAGCAGGCAGCCGACGTTGTCGCCCGCTTGACCCGATTCGAGGATCTTGTTGAACATTTCAACACCGGTGACGGTCGTTTTGACCGGCTTCTCGGACAGCCCGAGGATCTCGACTTCCTCACCAACCTTCACGACGCCACGCTCGATACGACCGGTGGCAACCGTACCACGACCTTCGATCGAGAAGACGTCTTCGATCGCCATCAGGAACGGCTTGTCGGTCTCACGGGTCGGCTCAGGAATGTATTCATCCAGGGCGTCGACCAATTCCGTGATGCACTTGCTGGCTTCGGGGTCGGCCGGGTTGTTGTAAGCGGCCAGCGAGTTGCCACGAACGACCGGGCAGTCATCGCCGGGGAAGTCGTTGGAGCTCAGTAGTTCGCGAACTTCCAGCTCGACCAGGTCCAGCAACTCTTCGTCGTCGACCAGATCGCACTTATTCAGGTAAACGACCACGTAAGGCACACCGACCTGGCGAGCCAGCAGAACGTGCTCTTTGGTCTGGGGCATGGGGCCGTCAGCGGCGGAAACCACGAGGATCGCACCGTCCATCTGGGCGGCACCGGTGATCATGTTCTTCACAAAGTCCGCGTGGCCCGGGCAGTCGATGTGGGCGTAGTGGCGGTTGGGGGACTCATACTCAACGTGAGCCACGGCGATCGTCACGGTCTTGGTTTCGTCACGGACGGTACCACCCTTGGCGATATCGGCGTACGACTTGTGCTTTGCCAGTCCCTTGGCGGCCTGAACCGCAAGGATCGCACCGGTGGTTGTGGTTTTACCGTGGTCGATGTGGCCGATAGTACCCACGTTGACGTGCGGTTTGGATCTCTGGAATACGTCCTTAGCCATTTCTTTGTCTTTCTTACCCCACGCAAATCAAAATGAATGTTGGGAGCTAACTAAAACACACTAAACCGAAACGCGGGTGTCGCGAAGAGCTGCTGAAGGGACTTGAACCCTTGACCTCTTCCTTACCAAGGAAGTGCTCTACCACTGAGCTACAGCAGCTTAATCAGCGCGATTCGCACGGACGTTGAGTCGTCAAGCAGCAAGCGAACCACCACGCGTGCTTCCACGCCGTTGGTTCGCCCGCGATCGACCTCTTGGCTGCCCAGTGAAATTCGCCGCGTCAAAATCGCCGCGTGAAATTCGCTGTAAGCCCTCTCTTCGCAAGCACTTATCTTCGCAAGCACTGAGTCGACGCTACGTGCGACGACCTCGCCATCGGGCGACCGGGCTTGCCCGGCAGAGCGGGTGAAGGGAATCGAACCCTCGTCTTCAGCTTGGAAAACTGTTGCTCTACCATTGAGCTACACCCGCGAAAAACTGTCTTTCGCTGAGCCCTGATTGATGACATCCGCCAATCAGAACCAGTCACTTCACACTTTTTCACGCACGTTGGCAAGTGGGGGGTACAGGATTCGAACCTGTGAAGGCATTGCCAACAGATTTACAGTCTGTCCCCTTTGACCGCTCGGGAAACCCCCCAACGCATTGTCGTTTTGCCGCGAGGCAAGGAAGCGCGTTGCAACCCAACCTATTGGCCGGTGGCACCTTGTGAAGGAGCTGCCGTCCACAAAGATCCACCATCGGAGAAGCTAGCGGAGGGAATTGAACCCACAACCTGCTGATTACAAATCAGCTGCTCTGCCAATTGAGCTACGCTAGCCCACTATCAGGGCTTTATGGAAAACCAATAAATATAACGACTCCGGTTTTCCCCGCAAGGCGAGA
>JBBDIM010000158.1:0-16464 GCA_040880405.1 Pirellulaceae bacterium
AGTGGGCGATACTGGACTCGAACCAGTGACCTCTGCCGTGTGAAGACAGCGCTCTAACCAACTGAGCTAAACGCCCTTTTGCACGAGATGGTCTATCACTTAAGTCGGCAATGGGACCACCAAGGTTCGCCAATTTTAACGAATTTGGCTACTCGTGGGGAGGGGACATCTCAGGTGGTGGGCGATTGCGAGTTTTGCGGCGGCTCGCTTGGCGGGGGTTCGAATTTCGGCGCGGTTGCCTCTTCGAAATCGTCATAGTCGCTGGCCGCCGGCTGGTAGCCGCCTGAACCACCGCCGCCACTTAAGTTTCGCTCGCTGAATGTGTCCTCAACGTCACGCGTGGCCTTGCTGAACTCCGACTGGACTTCGCTCAGGCCGCGCTTGAAATCGTTGTAGGTTTTACCCAGATTCCGAGCGACACCGGGCAAGTTTTTTCCGAACAGCAAGATAGCGACGACCCCGATGATCATCATTTCCTGCATACCAATCCACCCCAGAAACCCAAAGAGGATTGGTGTTGTCAATAATACGGAAATCATGACTCCCTTGAACTCTCTGCTGAAGGTTTACGACAAACCAACGCGGGCGTGGTGTACCGCCGGCACGGATGACGATTCATTGCGAAATCGCGATTACTTGTGCTCGGTCGATTCTTTAGGCTCATCGTCCTGAGCGAGATCGTCGCCCGGATCGTTCATGCCACGCTTGAATTCATTGATCCCCTGACCAAAGCTTCGCATCAGGGCGGGGAGCTTGGTGGACCCAAAAAGAAGTAGGACGATGACCAGCATGATCATCAGTTCTTGCCAGCCTAAACCGAACCCAATCATTGTGATTTCCTCACACTCAAAATGGCATCGAGTATTGGGAATACACGCAACAAAGTCGGCGAAAGCGGGCCAGCACCCAGCAGGGTCCAACCAGAACCAAACTCGTGCGGTTCCAACAGAAAAAAAGGAACTACGCGGTCCAACACGGACTACCTCATTCTAAGCGGCGCACTCCACTTGTCAAAGGCACCTTGCGGCAATCCACGGCAATTACCTGCCAAACGGGGGGGCATATTGCGGCCGATCCGCCACATTGATACCGCTGGAAAGGTCGGTTGGACCATAAATGGGCAGATAGCGAAAATAGACCTCCAGAGACAACGTCGCCAGGGCGGTGCTGTAAACTCGTCCGCCGTAGTTTCCCCAGCGGGTATCAGGGTCCCAACTGCCAGCCATATCTCCCGCAGTTCGTTGCCTTGACAAAATTCGCTCATGGAGCGGTCCCTGCCACTTTTTCCAGGCATCGCCCTGCATCTGATACATCGCCAGCGTGCCGTAATAGAAATAGTACAGGTCCGCTTCTCCCTGATCCGGCAAATTTTTCAGGAGATACGTCGTTGCCTCGCTGAGTTGCTCTTTCCGATCTTCGGTTTGCAGAAAAGCCCGGCACAGAAGTCCCTCGGCGGTCATGGTAGGCGAAATCCGTTCCCCCGGGCGATAACTTGCTAAACCTCGGTGCGTTCCGCTGGAGCTGTCGCGAAGAAACCGCTCCATGAGTCGCCCCGTGCTGTCCGGTATTTCAATTTCGGCCAAGGTGGCGCTGTGCAGTGCCATAACCTGCCAACCAAACTGGCTCATGTCACCTTGATCGCCTGGGTGGTATCGCCAGCCGCCGAGAGTCGGATGTTGGGCGGTAATGGTGTACGCGAGGGCGCGGTCGAGAAAGGGTCGAATCCGCTCGTCACCAGTCATCGCGTACGCCTCGCTGATCGCCAGCAAGGCCATGGCATGGCAATACATTTTCGCAAAAGCCCCCGCCTCTCCGGCCAGTGAGCCGCTCGCCGCCTGGTGATTGACCAGGTATTCCAAAGCCTGCTGGACATTTTCTCGGTGCTTCCCTTCCAGATGCGTATGCCCCTTGGCCAAAAACGCCAACGTTGCGAGACCGGTAATCCCCATATCGGAATTCACACCGGCGCTTTGCCGGTCGTGCCCCGCGATCCGAGCCTCTTTGCCAGCGCCATGTCGACGGGCATCCCAACGGCCGTCCGTTTCCTGTACCGCGGCCAACCATGCCAATGCGGAGTTGATCGCTGGCTCCACTTCCGGCGATCCCCCTTGGGCCTCAATGAATGCCGCCTGGTTTTCGGCGACGCGGGCCTGCATTACTAGTGGCAATGGCCTACCATCCGCTAAGGTGCGATTCGCTTGAGGTAGTAGCAGGGCGAGCTCACCGAGCCTTTGCCGAATCTCAGAATCGCCTCGTCTTGTCGCGGAACCGCCCTGTGTCGAAGCGAACTGAGCCGGAGAATTGGTGGATTGCATCTCGCGCCGGTCGCCGCTTGTTCGCTGGTGAGACGAAGTCTCCCGCAAATTATCGGACTCGGCGAGATGGTCCTCATTGGCCATTGCGTCGGCAATCTCCTCGGATTGAGCGATATCCTGCAACGTTTGTAGATTCTTTGCCGTGGGGCGATCGTTATTGGTTGACATCGGCGCGGGCGTCTCAACCTCCGCCACTTGTGGCGCCGCCCGAGCCGGGGAAGGCAGGGGGGGGGAGGGTGGAGCCGGAGGCGACTGACTCACCTCTTCGAGTGGCGGAGTTTCCATCGTCACGGCGGGAAGAGGTTCCACACTTTGCGTAAGTTGCAGTGGCGAATCGTTTGCGATCTCTTCTTCCGGGTGCTTTACCATATCGTCCGGAATCGGCGTTGATGCAACCGCAGAAGCAGATGATTCCGCTAGGAACATGGTGGATTCGTCCGCCATTGCGGGGATCGCTTCCGGTCGAGCCATCCGCATCAGTTCGGTCGATTGCTGAGGCAATTCGGCTTGAAAATCATCCCATGGCTGATGAACCTTCGGCGATTCGACGACGTCGTCCGACTCCGGGAGATTTAGATCCACCTGACTGAGTTTAAGACGAACCGTCTCCCGCGAATAACCGGGTGAAGGGGGCGAAAACATCTGCGTCATGTGGGCGTACGACATCAAGAGCAAGTGTGCGAAGATCGAAAGTACCACGCACTTCGAAACAGGCTTCGCTTGTCCCCAGCGGGTCTGCATCAAGATCAAAAGCATCAGGGTGATTGCCGCCATGCCACCCCAGAGAAGCCCCCAGACAAACTGGGAATGGTCCAGCGAGGACGCGTCGACATTGCCCATCAGGACCTGCATCGCTTACCTCCGCTGAGTTTCCAACCGCACCGAAATGCCCATTTCGGAGATCCCCGCTTGCCGAACGGAGTTCAGGACATTCGCAACCCGATCGAACGGCACTTCCGAATCGCCACGGACCAAAACGCCCAAGTCGCGATATTCCTCCCGCGCAGTGACGAGTTCCGAACGTAGCTCGTCGAGTGTCAAGTCAGTCTGGCCCAGGCTAACCCGGCCATCCCGATGGATGTTCACGACCCGTTTCTCAGGCGCTGGGCTGAGCGTTCCGGCGTCGCTTACTCGCGGAACGTCCAAATCGATGGAGCGTTCCAATTCCGTGAACTTGGAACCAACCATGAAAAAGATGATCAGCAGGAATAAAATATCGATCATCGGAGTCAGATTCGGCCCGGCCGTCTCTTCCGGATACGTCTTGAGTGGCATCGACTGGTTCCTTCGCCGCGGTGGACGAGATCAGGCTGCTTTCGCGGGACGGGTGCTCTTCTTGGCGGTGGGCTTACGATCTTTCCAGCCGTCGGACGCGATGGCATTTACGACCTCTTGCCCCACGGTGTCGATCTCCATTACCAACCGATCGACCCGGCCGACAAAAAACAGATAGGCGATCAATGCGGGCAACGCGACCGAAAGTCCCGCCGCTGTGGTTAACAGGGCCTGACTGATCCCACTGGCCAAAAGTTCCCGCTGTCCCATCGCCTCGGCGCTTGAGGCGATCGCGTCAAAAGCACTGATCATCCCGAGCACGGTTCCGAGTAGTCCGAGGAGCGGGCTAATGGTTGAAATTCCGTTAAATAACCGCAAATAGCGGCGGAGCTGATTGGTAACTCGTTCACCGGCGTCCAGAATCGCCTGTTCCACTTCTACAGAGGATCGCCCCCATTTTTTTACCGCCGCCGCGAACACTTCCGCCACTGGGCTCTTGTTCTCTTCGCACAGGGCGAGGGCTTCCTGTTGATCGATCCGACCATCGCGGAGTTGCTCCAAGAATCGCTTGACGAATGGTCGAGGAATGACTCGTCCTTGTCGCAAACTAATCGAGCGTTCGAACACGAACACCAGAAGCAGGAAGGAACAGAGCCCAATGGGGTACATCATCAGTCCCCCGTCACGGAACGTTTGAAGCAAATTTTTGGTCGGCACGGTGGTGGCCGCCTCGGCGAGATTCGCCGCGTCCGCGATCGGAGCCGATGACTCGGCGGCTGAAAGTGTACCCATCAGAAGTGTCGCCATCGCAAGGCCATATGCCCCACGGGACATCCATTGGCGTACGACGTATTTCGAGTCTTTACGACGATTCTTCGATTTCATGGTCCGATTGACATCCTTCCCTGGATTCGCCTGGGCAGACCGATTTTGTAACTTCTAACGCAATTTATTGGTGGGAGTGGCGCCACCGTCCGCTTTTCGTTCTCGTTGTCGCACCACACTCAATCGGAGTTCCGCATCCGCGGCATAGGTTGACTCCGCGAAGTCTTCCGTGATTTCGCGATAGTATCCCGCCGCTTCGCTCCATTGCTCCTGGGCCTCATGGCATTTGCCGATTTGCAACAGTGCCGCCGCCTTCCAATGCGGATAGTTGTACAGCGCCCCGACTTTCGCATAGGCCCGAATGGCTGCTGGATAGTCGTGTTGGTGGAAATAGGTCTCCCCGATCATCCACTGCGCCATGGCCGCGGTCTCTGTCGTTCGGCCCCGTTCGGACTGAACAACGCGGCCATAAGCTTGGCGTGCCGACGAGAACTTCGCTTGACGGGCGTCGCATCGACCGATTAGATAATCCACTTCGTAACGTTGATCGAACTCCGGGTGGTCTTCGATCAATCGTTCCGCGCGGTGCCGAGCATCCTCCCAGTCATCCAGATTGGCGGCGATTTGGGCCAGACGTAGCTTCGCAACTTGGTTGGTCGTGAGATCGCGGCCCAGGTTGTCACTTACGAGTCGCTCTAGTCGCTGTCGCGCGGCCTCGAACTCCCCTTGTTTGAATTGAGCTTCCCCTGCCCAGTAAGCGGCCATCGACCGTAACGGTTCGTCGCTTGACGATTCGGACAACCGGTCCATCTGCCTCGCGACCGTCTCCCAGTCACCGTTCCCAATGGCAATGTGTCCACGCATGTATCGCGCGTAGTTCGTGATATCACCCAAGTTTTCCCGAGCCAGGATCGTGTCGAGGTATTCAACGGCCTCCGCCTGATCCTGCCGAGTCATCGCGATTTCGGCGAGACGGTACGTCGCATCGCCCCAATAGGAACTTTGAGGACTTCGCTGATGCAACTCTAGGAACTTCGTCTGGGCGGCATCCCAGTCCTGGAGATCAAAATGACACCACGCTTGGCGGTACGTCAGTTCGTCCGTATTCAGTCCAATAATCGGATCGGCCAACAATTGCTGGTAGACCGCAATGGCCTCTTCTTTTTGTCCCGTTTGCTCAAGCAACGCGACAAGCCGCAACGCGGCGTTTGCCCGGTATTTATCCTCCGGCTGAGGTTCTTCCTCCAGGAGGCGGCGATACATCCCAATCGCGCGTGGCGGATCGGGACCTTCGAGCGACTTGGCCTGAATCAACAAGACCGCCGGCAACAACGGGCTGTCCGGGTAGCGTCGGGTCAATTCGGCAATGGTCGCTTCCGAATCCTCGGCATGGGAGGATGTTACTTGGCACCACGCTAAGCCAGCTAGTCCCTGCTCGATGAACTCGGACGGATTCTGTTCCTTGGCCAGGAGCTGGAACAACTCGGTAGCCCAAGGAATCGACTCTTTACGAAACGCGATTTCCGCCAATTGACGAGTCGTGTCGAGATATAACCTAGCGTCCACCCGCTCGCGGTCCAGTTCTCGATATCGCTCTCGAGCCTCCTGCACTTGGCCGAGTTCAGCCATGGCAACGATCGTGAGGCAACGCCCCTGATCCGCTATCTCCGGTGAGAGCTTTAAAGTCGACATCTCTTCCAGATGACGAACCGCCTCGATCCAATTTTGCTGACGCAGATAAATCCGTCCCAACATGAGGCGGGCACCAGCACTGTAGGAATCAGCGTTTTCCTGTTGTACTAGAATTTCAAGCGTCTTCAGTGCCTCCGCATCGTATCCTAGGGCAAGCTGTGAGATCGCGATCAGGTATCGACGTTGGCGATGCTCGGGGCGTTCCGCTTCATCCGTTTCCTTCAGGAGTTCTAATACGACCTCATGATCATCGCGGCGTTGGAAAAATTTGGCCGTCGCCAATTCAGCCCTAGACCTGTAACTACCTTCCGGATGTTCGCGACGCAAACGGTCAACGGCAGCGTGAACCGATTCGCTTTCCTCCCGCTGGATTTGAATTAACAGGAGAAAATACTTCGCGGCTTCGTTGCGGCGAGACTCGGCATGCTCGTTTAAATGCCGTTGGAATGCGGTTTCCGCCTCTTCTAGCCTACGCTGCTCGAACAGCGTCCGAGCTAACAAGTAGTCGATCTCCTCAACTTGATTGGCCAACTTTTCCGCATCCTGCGCCTTTCGCAGGTATCGTTCGGCCGCCGCCCAATCGCGGGTTTGGTAATACGCTTTGGCGGTCCAGAGGTCCGCCTCCCCCCGAGGCCCGGCATGAAGCTGTGAGACTTTTTCGAGATGACTGACCGCCGCCTGGTAGTTTTTAGTATTGAACTCCAAAATTCCCCGCTCCAAGCAAACGATGGAATGAGTCAATCCACTAATCGTGGCTGCCAACTCACGATAAGCGGTTCGTGCCTCGGACCACTTTTCCTGCTGGCTATAAGCTCGGGCTATTCCCAGGCGGGCGATGCCTCGCTCCTCGTCGGAGCCGGCGACCTCCAAGGCGGTTTGAAAATGCCCTAAGGCGTTGTCCCAATCGGCGGATGCCTGGGCAATTTCCGCGAGGTAGGGGTGAACGTGGTTTCCGATCGGATGATCCGGGTGGCGATCCTGAAATAACTTGAAGGCCCGCTCAGCCGCTTCAAGCTTCCCCGACAAGTGATAGCACTCCGCGATCCGAAACTCAGCGTGAGCTGCCTGCTTATGGTTGGGCTCCAGACTTAAGAAATCGGTGTACGAGCGGATCGCTTCGGCATGGCGTTTGAGCTGAACTAGGATCTCACCCTGGTAGAAGTGGACCGATCCGGTCAGCTTATGCCCCGGATGTTGATCGAGAAATGACTTGAGTGCTTCATGAGCATCTGTCCACTCACCTCGGCTGTAGTGAAACGCACCGACTCGGTAGTCATCCTCGGCGCGGTCCGCCCAAGCGGTGGATGTGCCGAGACACCCAGCGAAGGCGCAGCCGATTGCGATGTAATTGAAGAGAAGGCGGATCATTCCCTGAACCTAAACAGTCTCGTCCCGTGAGGACTGCCCCATGAAATTCGCGCGATCATAGCGAGATTTCAGATGAGGAAAAACAACGGATTCCGCTAACCACGGAAAAACCAGAGGCGCACCCGGGGTTATACCCCGGAATCTGCCTCTGGTTCTAAAGATCGTCGTGAAATGGAAGCAAGATTCAGCCGAATATGACCGCGGGACTCCAGATTGCGCAATTTCCCGCAATTATCAGCATCGAGACTCCAAACCAATTAAAGTTCGCGAATGCGAATATTCCGAAATGCGACCGGATTGCCATGCCCCAAGAATCCAATATGCCCTTTATCGCGGTGAATTCCCGGGTGCTCTTTGCCATCGAGGGTTGGATTGGACCGAATTTCCGCCATGTCGGCATCGATGATTGTCGTCCCATTGAGGATCACCTGGATCTTGTCTCCCTCAACGCGAACTTCCTGGAAGTTCCACTCGCCAGCCGGCTTCAAATGCCCTCGTTTCGCTGGCACAAGCCCGTATAGCGAACCATGATACTGGTATTCCTGCAAATTTTTGTACTTAGGAGCATCGTCGTCCAAGACTTGAATCTCAATTCCACTGTAGGCGACGTCCCCACTGTTCGGCGCTCGAATCCCGATGCCGTTATTGCCACCCGGCGGAACCTTGAATTCAAGCCTCAGAACAAAATCCTGGTACTGCTTTTCCGTGAACAGATTGCCACCCGTTTTAGGGTCACAGATAATTTGTTCATCCTCAACGATGTACCCCTTGGTCGCACCAACCCATCCGTTCAGGGTCTTTCCGTCAAATAATGAGACAAAGCCCTCTTCCTTTTTAACTTCGGCGGTCCGATCCTCAGCGGTTAGGACCATCGGAGCCAAAAGAAACAATGCCATGGCGTAAGGAATAATTCGCATCCGAGAGGCTCTTTCATTCAGGAGGGAGTTAAACAACGCGGGAACGCAACAGGTGGGTAGTCAGGATTTTCGGAAGGAAGCGGTTACCACTGGATCGCGAAAGAAAGCCACGGCGACAATCCCACCAGGGATACACCACCAAAATACTCAAGTATTGTGTTCTGAATGATAGAAGATGTCAAAGTGTTAGCGGCAAAACGGCCAAATTTTCAGCAATAGGGGGCAAGGCTCGTCGAACGGACTGCACATCAAAAGCGTTCCAGCGGCCGCCTACTCCGAATGCGACTTGCGCCAACTGCTGGGAGTCATGTTTCGCATCTTCCGAAACGCTCGGTAGAAAGTGGAAAGCTCCGAGAAGCCGCACTCGAAAGCGATCGACGTAATCGGACGCTGAGAGGTCTCCAGGAGGCGACAGGCGTGGTCGACTCGCCGCCTTTGCACATGATTAAGCCAGGTTTGCCCGGTCAGTCGTCGAAATAATTGGGTGAAGCGCCGCCTTGGAATCCCGATCCGGTTGGCGGCGTCATCAATCGTGCTCGCTTCGAAGAAATGATCATCCAGATGGCGAATATAAGCCGCCATCTCGTCGATCCCCGGTTCCTGCGAAAGGTCAATCGTCGAATCTTCACCGGTAAAATTATGACTGGTCAGAAGCGACAGTATTTCCAGCCCATTGGCCACCATCGCCAGCGGAGTCGTGGGCGAAGCTTGTAGCTGTTGATAAAGAAGCCGTCGCAGTCGACGTTCGACCCGTTGCGAGAAATGGACCTGTCTCGGCAAAATCCCCAGCGGTAATACCGACATCACCTGCGGATCAAAGCCAATCAGCGATTTATCAAGGCAAAGGGCATACAATGAGATCGGGGAAGTCGGCAGATCCTCAACGCGATTGCGCCGACCAGGTAATACCACCGCAATGTCACGAGGCTCTACCTCATAACTCTGATCACCGATGTGAATCTGTCCGGCCCCGGAAATCACGTAGACGACCTTAATGAAGTCGTGTACCCGCCATTCCATCTCGAAGTCGGGCGCGTGGTGGCTTTCCAGGATATAAACACCCCACGGCGGGAGCTCTTCCTCCAAGGCCTTACGCGTCAACGGCGGCGAACTGTGTGTCATGGATTCTTAAACGTGGCAACAATGCTTGGGCTTGCGTTGACCCGCAGGGGCCTGAAATTCCCGCTTACTATAACCGAAAACTCGACTCAAGCGAATTCCCGTCTGCCCTAGGCCCCCAAAACAACCGGGATTTCGCAATCCCGTACGATCCACGACCTCGCTTACTCCAAAAAAAGCCACGCTCCGATGAGCGTGGCTTAGATGGTACCGTGCGAAACTTGCTGGGCAGCAACCCCGCTGGCCTATAGCCCAGCGGGCATGATATTCCCTTCGTCGGTGTTCCCGACGCGGTGCAAGTGGTTGTGGTCGATGTAGATGACCTCTTGAGCGTCCCGATTCACCAGGGTGTGCGGGAAGGGCCAACCGACTCGCTTAATTTCGGTGAAGTAGACCGTGCATTTGTAGTGGGCATGGTGCAACTGAACCGGTCCGACTAGCGGTATGACTCGCGGAGGATCGACGTAATCGGCGATTTTCTCCTTCACGATCTCAACATTGTTCCGCTGCACTTCGTGTAGAAACGGAATACCGCCTTGAACCGGACGGGCACGCTCCAAAGCTCGCATCACCTCGTCGTCGCTGGGCGGATCGAGCGATACGTGAGGGGCTCCAGGCGGAATTGGCGGCATCACCGGGACGCGGCCATATCGCTCGTGCTGGTTAAATTCGTCTTCTTTCAGCTTCTGGTGATACGGCGAGACCGGCACCGGAAACAGGAAAGGTCCGAGGTAAGGCCCTCGGGTGGTACAGCCAGTACTCGAGATTGCCGAGAGACCAACCGCCATGATCAAGCCGAGTTGGACAATGGAACGTTTCATGGTTTCCTCATTGACTCCATGGGCGAACGTATGGGCGATGCCCGAACCAATACGAGATTGGCTGCCGTACGAAAGTAAGTTGTCAGTGATATCTATCGTGTGAATCTGTAACAGACTTGCGGCCTTTTCCGATCGCACCGGAAATTCCAAAAAAACACCCCGCGATAGCACCGCCAGCGTCTCACCGAAAAGCCCATTTGGCGCAAAAAAAGTCCTGGCGATCGGTTGACCGCCAGGACTTTGTAAACGGCATGAGGATACGTCTGGCGCGGGAGCCGGACGACCTATCGAAACCTTACCCGAAGTGACTAGCGGGCCCTGAAATCGACCGTCCACCAACCTTTGTCCCACTGCATCGTCACCTTACGCCACCCCAGGGGAACCTGAGGATAAGGATAAAAGGGACCGATGTATGGCCACGCGGCGGGCGAGTATTGCTTGGGATAGGTGACCGCGGCATAATTCGGGTGCGCCGCATAGGCGGGCCAGGCATAGCCGGGCATGTGCGGCTGATCGTAACGAACCGGCATCGCCTGCATCGTCGGCGGATAGTAGGCTGGCTGAGCCGGCATCATCGCACCGCCTTGCTTAGCCATCCCCACCATCCGATGCTGCGGATAGGCATTGGACCCGGCGGCACTCATCGCAAGCGGACGCTGTGATCCACCCGACCGCCCCGCGGCACTCCCTTGTGCCGGTTGCGTGGCGGGCCGGATCGGACGCATCGTGTCCGCGGCCGATTCGTCATGATTCACCAGAACACTGCGAGACTCACTACCGACATTGGCCAAGGATGCGGGAAGCAGGGCCGCTGGTTCGACAGCAAACTCCATTTCATCCTGCTGAATGCTCTTGGCCGATACCGACTCAAGCTTCACCGGTTCCGGTTGCTCAGTGAAAGGCTCCAGGGTTTCCGGTGCCTCAGTTTCCAGGGTTTCGGTCTTCAGGGTCTTGAGCGTATCGGTCGAGCGGACGGTTTCAACTTGAATCCCGTCGATTACCCGCTGAACCCCTTCAACGCGTCGGGCGATGTCGACCGCGAGGTCGTGTTGATCCCCGCTTGCCACATGGCCATCGAGCCAAACGACGCCTTCCTCGACACGCAAGCCGATGTTGAACCCTTTCAGGCTCCCTTCGGACTTCCGTTCGTTCAAGCTCGATACAATCTGTTCCGCGATCTCGGTGTCACCGGCGACAGTGATCGTCGGTAGCGACAGCATGGTCGCGATGATCGCGAACCTTATGATGTGTGACATCATCCCCCTCCTGAGATTATGTTTCCTAAACAGTTTTCATTTTCATGAAACGCGACGGCGACCATTTCAAGGACACTAAACGTCCCTGCGGGATTTGCGGCCAGCGAACCATAGTCGCTCGCATCGCCCCCATGTACCGCTTTTGCTTCCCTAAACAATGAAGGGTCCCCAATCAATGACCCTCCTTGGATATCGATCCCAAACGAGTCGGGCTCGTGATTGTTTGTTCAACGGATAGCCGTTTATCCGCGTGGCATTTTTTTTCGCCATCGGCACCGTCTATTCGCACTCCCATGATTCCCATAAATCTGGGACCACGGAATTCCGCGAGACCTCAATTCTCGCGAAGGCCACCTAGCGATGGCTGCCTGGCCGACGTTCGTCAAAGTCCAGGAACCACCACCCGTCAGCCCACTCAAGTGTCACGTGCTTCCACCCCATTGGCACTTGCGGATAGGGATAGTGAGCGCCCACATAGGGCCAAGCGGCCGGAGCATGCTGCTTCGGATAAGGCACTCCGCCGTAACCACCCGGCCCCGGTTGCCCCGGCATCGCATGGCCATGCATCTGACCCTGAAAATGAGGGCGAACACCACCATGGTGGCCCTGATACCCAGGAGGACAGTACGCGCCCGGGGCGTTATGCCCGACGACCTGGCCCTGAACACCCCCGGCCTGCTGCTGGTAATACGCTTGGTGATGCCCCGCTTGACCGGCGGAACTTCCCGGCACGGACGACTGCTGCGCCTGCCCGACGGCGGGAAGAGCACAAACTCCCAACGCCAACATGAACTGAAAGATCGACAAACGCATTCCATTCTCCCGTTTACAGGGTGACGCGACCAACGCCGGGCGTCACACATGGTGTCGTACCACTAAAGCACCCGTCACATGAGAAGCCAACCGCTAATCGAGCGAAATGCTTACCATCGACAAACCGCGGCCTCCCCCGAAGATTCGGCCGCTGTCACTGCCTTCAAATGGTCATAGGTCAAACTGCCTAGCATCAATTTCGGCAATTCGACTGAACGGGAAGAACTAATTTTGTCAATTCTGCCGATCGCACCACTATTTCCGACAAGATCGTTCGCCTTAGACAAGATAGGCAAGACAGCGCGGCACCCACGCCAGCGCCTGCTCGCGGAATGATGGCAAGCGGGAAAAGGACAAACACCTGCCTAAAATTCACGGACGGAAACCCGGCTCCGATCCGGCTCCACGACGCATCCCACGGCAAGTAGCCCAATGGCGAATCCACCGGCCAGCCAGAATCCACCTCCCATGGTGATCTCGTAGGCCATGTGTATCGCCATCGCTAAAAAGCTTGCCATGGCGAACCACTGCGCAACTTGACGGTTTGTCTCCTTCTGGGCAAACCGCACCCAAAAGACACTCAGTCCACCACAGACGTATACTGAAGCGGCGAATAGCGCTACCATTTGGGGAACGTGAAACGGAAACATCCTTGCTCCTGAATCGATACCTTAGAAGTTTTTCGGCGAATCCTTGCCGACGAGCCAGTTTTTACTAAAGTCCCGCCCATCGAGAAACCCGAATCTGCCCCATTCGCATTCATCCTTCTGATTTTCCCGCAATGAACTTCCTTCTCAGCCAACGAAAAAAGCCACTCCCGTACCCCGGAAGTGGCTTTTTGTTGTCGATCACTCGCGAGCCTGCGCGGGCGGGCGCGGAGGCAATCATTCGATTCTCGCTACTTGATGAGCTTGGTTAACTCTGAATCAAGCTGGCTAATGTGCAGACTTCGGCTGATCACCTTGCCGTCCGCCCCTACCAGAATCATGGTAGGCAGCGTCAAAACCCCCATCTCTAAGGCGTAGCGACTATCCAATCCACCTTCCTCATACAGTTGCGGCCAAGCCAAACGGTTCTGCCCTAAAAACTGAGTCAACGCGGACCTGTCGGAATCTAGGCTCACCCCGATCAATTGGAAACCCCGCGCCCCGTACTTCGCCTGCATCTGCCGCATGACAGCCATATCCTCTTTGCAAGGCTCACACCATGTCGCCCAGTAGTGGACTAGAACCACTTTCCCTTTGTAGCTCGCCAAATCTACCTTTTTGCCATCGGTTGACGTACCGGCCAGCCGCATCGGTTGACCCACTGCCGAGATCCGACGAATCGCGCCGGTCGCCTTTTCGGCGAGCGATGTTTCCGAGAAGTTGTTGCGGATTTGGTCATACCACTTCTTAGCGTCATTATCCTCGCCAGCGAATTCGTGAGCGATTGCCAATTGCATCATCGCCTCGGCCGCATCCTCGCTCTTAGGATACTGCTTGATGAATCCCTCCAACTTCTCCAGCCAAGCCTCTTGAATCTTCGCGAAATCCGCTTTGGGATCTTGAAACTGCCGAGTGTACTGGGCGGTCAATTCCCGGAAGCGGACATAAGCCGCCAAGTCCGTCCCAGCTAACTTCCCCTCAAGCTCGCTGGCCAGCCGAGTCAGTTCAGGCATTCCATTAGGCATTTCCCCCGACTGAATCGCACCGCTCAACGCATCCGCGAGCTGACGAATCCAGTTCTCCTTCATCTCCGCATCGGTCGTCGAGGCGATGATCTGCTTAATCAAGGCCATTCGCTCTTGAGCCAATTTTTCTTGGGCCTGCGGAGTGGTCGCCTGGGCGGTGCGTTGATCCAGTTGTTCCAATTTACCCAGCAGCGACTGCAACTCCGCTCCCATTCCAGGCGTTTCGCCACTTTCACCGGTGGCTGGACGGTTATTGTACGAGACAGAGAAGAAATAACCTTGATTCGAGGCCAACTGACCCGATTCTCCCTGTACCTTCGGGGCGGAAATTAGCTTCCAGTTGTCCCCCACGCGAACCATCGTACCGAGATCAATTTGGCTATGCTCGCCACTGGTTTCCAGTACGGCGATGGCGTTTTCATACACCACCAGGTCCTTTTTCAACCCCTCGGTACCTGCGGGAACCAAGCCGGGGCGGGTAGCCCCGAAATGAACCCACTTGGTGCTGTTGTTGATTTGCTTTTGTGCCTGAGCCCACTTTTTGAAGTCTTCGACGCTTGACTTAAGCATCTCTGAGACCTCCTTAGCCTTATCCCCCTCCAAACCAAGAGTTGCGAACTCTTCCTGGGTCAGAAGTAACGCCCGAAATCGGTCGACATCGACATTGCGGGCCGCCTCCACTACTTCGGAGGAAACCTCCTCGGGAGAAATCATCTTCCAGGTATCGATTTCGCCGCTCTCATCACGGTCCAGTCCCCACCGAATTCCCGCGGTTCCGAGCCAGCGATATTGGTCCGCTGTCCCGTTAAAATTCGAATCGATGTCTCGGTAGACTTCGACGCCATCCTTGAAGTAGGCCCAAAAGTCGACCTTCTTGTCGCCATTAGTATCGAGAAACATTCGCAGCCGCTCTCCCGAGCTGCCGGTAACAATCCAGCCGGTATTCCCGTTAATCTTTTCGACCTTGATATCGCATTTGGGGATCTCATCAGCCGCCGGTCGGTCGTAATCGACGCCGTCCTGTAGTGGTTCCAATTGCAAAGCCTGCTCAACCGTCGGAGCTTGGGCGCGTGCCAAACCGCTAAACATTAGCAAGGAGAGAGGTACAGTAATTCCGAGAGTTACGCGTCGCATGGCTTTCCACTTCCTTGTTGTCATCATGACCTCGAAACGAGAAATCGCCCGGCAAGGACTGACTTCTCGAAGTGCTCTTAAACAATAATCACGGAACGGGGAGCGTTTCCGCACGGCAATCTGCGTAGCGTCTCCCGCTCACTCCGTTGAACATCCTCGATTGGATTATCCAAAAAACAGCTTTCCAAAGCATTAGCAGTTTCGGCAAATTTTAGCCGCCTCATATCCGCGAACCTTTTTGCCTGATTGAATCTCACTACTTACGCGAAGGAATTCCTTTCCAAAACGGTGCCCGACGCTGGAATCCCGATATATTTGTCAGCGTTTTTCGGGCTGTGACGAGTCCATCTTCCCGATAAATCGCCGGAGTGAACGAAAACCTGCCGGACCCCTATTTGACAGATTCGCCCAGGCACATAAAATAATGTGCTTCCCCCCAAGGGTCTTTGATCCTTAGGGCGCATAGCTCAGTTGGTTAGAGCGCGTCGCTGATAACGACGAGGTCCCAAGTTCGAATCTTGGTGCGCCCACTTCCATCCGGCCAGATGGCTCTTAAGTGAGTCCCTTGGCAGGTTGGGGCTGTAGCTCAGCTGGGAGAGCATCTGCTTTGCAAGCAGAGGGTCGCAGGTTCGAGCCCTGTCAGCTCCACTTGAGCATTCGCTTCGTTACGAGGCGATCGCTCTACCGCGGTAAACTAAAAGCGGCGAGTGAGCAACGAATCGTTCACCCCGTCACTTTGTGTTTTTCGGAAGGACGGCAAGTAGCCGTGATTTCCCAGGCCAAAAACGATTTTCAATCTTTTTGACCAGGGGGCCTTTCCTTCCGAAAACAGATCGCTATACTTCCACTTCTCAACTCGGGAAACGGAAAACACCTGAGCGAAGAGAAGCCGAGTTCAATCGTTTTCGAACTCGTTTTCTCTTCACTCAGTAACAAGAGTGAGACGCGACCCTGAATGGGGTAGCTCTTTTGATCTTTGACAATTTGGTTGGTAGATGGCATTTTGAGTGGCGAGGTGCTTGCTTTGCCGTTAAGTCGTTGCCTGGGCTGGGTTTACCTGGTTTGGGTGATGGATTGATGGTGGCCGAGAGGCAAGAGCGGTACTTCGTAACACACGACGCAATTGAAACGGGTTACGTAATGGTCTGATTCGGCTTTTGGGGTTTGCTTCGGCAAGCCGTGGAAGTTGAAAAGGGCGAAAGCGGAACCGTTCTCGAGAGAATCGTTACAAGATCGGATCCATTGACTGCCGTCGTC
>JBBDIM010000159.1:0-2639 GCA_040880405.1 Pirellulaceae bacterium
TTGAAAAAAATGAACCGCGAGTTGCCTTGCCCCAGTGAAAACCATCCGTGAAATCCGCGTAATCCGTGGTTAAAAACAAAGCAGGATCTAACCACGGATTACGCGGATTTCACGGATAAGATTTAAGCGGGCAGAGCGGGTGGCGTCGTTACCGGTTAACTGCGAGTAAGGGTTATGGTGGTCCGAATTTGGCCGCTTTGGTGGTTGAAGATGAGGGTCTCCTCCAGCCTAAACATGCCCGCCCCGAAGTCGAAGCGATCCAGCACTTCTCCCACGCTTTTGGCAGGCGTGGCTACGACTGGGGCGATCCACTTAGGGCTAGGGCCACGTGTCCATAGGGTTTTCGCCGGCAGGGACCCAAAGTCCGCAGATCGCCAAAACGGGCTACTTTAGGCCGAATCTCCCGAATTTACGTTGCGTTTGGTAAATCCGTTGCGGGAAAACCGTATTTGGGAAAAAACGATTGCTTGACGATGCTCTATTACCGCGTAGAGTGAAGAGTAAGGCAGAGTGCGCATGACCATTGTGCGCACTTACCTATCCACCCTGGTGGGTGGCGGCCATTGACCCGGATCGTCGCTTGTTAGAATGCGACATAGTTTAGCGAAGGCAATCCCAACCAACAAGTGTTTGCCAAGATTATCAGGCCGAGAACGGAACGAATTGTTACGGGCGTCCGAATGGAGATTTAGGAAAATGCTGGTTTTATCGAGGAAGAAGAACGAGAGTATTGTCATTAATAATGACATTACGATCGTCGTCGTAGAAATCCGAGGGGACAAGGTCCGGCTCGGTGTCGAAGCCCCCAAGGAAGTCCCGGTCCATCGCCGAGAAGTCTTCGACGCGATCAAACGGAACGAGGCTGAGCAGTCGGCCGTTAATGATTCCCCTACCCCAACCGATGAGAATTAGCTTCGATCGGCCCGATTGCTTGGCCCGATCCGACCTTGGCGGCAGGATGTCCGCCTGAAGCCCCCACCCCAGACAAACAACAACCCGCCGCTTCTCCCCCGGAAGCACCTCCCCTCCCCCCTGCGTCCCCTTCCCCTCAAATAGCGACCGGATTTTTTGGCCCCCAAAAGCCGAACCCGAGCGCATTTTTTCGTGTCTACCAGGCACGATAACCCGTTGCCGCGATTGCAATGATTCGCCTCGGCGATGATTGCCACCAACAGCCTGCGTTATCGCCGTGAATGTCGGCTCGCGGCTACGGTCTGAAGCGAGCGGAACTATCCCCTTGCCAAGTCACCCGGCAATGGTTTATCCTAATTGTCTTTGACTAGTACGGCCCCTTCGTCTAGTGGTCTAGGACACCGGCCTTTCACGCCGGCAACACGGGTTCGAGTCCCGTAGGGGTCACTTCCGCCTCTCCTTGATGAGAGGCGTTTTTTATGCGCGAACCCTATTTTTGGGTGCGGCGTACGTGCTTGAACGTGCCCCCCCTGGGACCGCCGACGTCCCGTCGGCAGCGACTCGCGAGAATTCCAACCTTATCGCCTACCGGCCAAACCATCATGTCCTACGATGCCTTACTCCTGTTGTCGTTTGGTGGCCCCGAGAAGCGGGACGACGTCCTGCCGTTCCTAGAGAACGTCCTCCGGGGCAAAAACGTCCCCCGCGAGCGAATGCTGGCGGTCGCCGAGCACTATTACGAGTTTGGTGGCGTAAGCCCCATCAATCAGCAAAACCGAGACTTGCTGTCCGCCCTCGAGCCGGAACTAAGGGCCCACGGCATCGACCTGCCCATCTATTGGGGAAACCGCAATTGGCACCCCATGCTCAGCGACACCCTGCGGCAAATGCAGGCCGATGGCGTCCGGCAGAGCTTGGTGTTCGTCACGTCGGTCTTCAGTTCCTACTCCGGCTGCCGGCAATACCGTGAAGACATCATCAAGGCCCAGCAGGAACTGGGGGCCGAGGCGCTCCAGTTCCACAAGATCCGCACCTTTTTCAATCACCCCGGCTTCATCGAAACGATGGTCGACCGCGTTCAAGACGCCGCGGCCAAGTTGCCGGACGCCTCGCCGGAGCAGACCCGGCTGGTGTTCACGGCCCACAGCATCCCCATGGCAATGGCCGAGAATTGCAATTACGAAAAGCAGTTGCGGGAAAGCTGCCGCCTGATCAGCCAGCAGGCTGGCTACCAGCACTGGGAGCTCGACTACCAAAGCCGCAGCGGCCCGCCCCAGCAACCTTGGCTGGAACCGGATGTCTGCGACGCCCTGCGGCGGATCAAAGCCGACGGCCAGCAATCGAGCGTGATCGTGATTCCGGTCGGCTTCGTCTCGGATCACATGGAAGTGGTGTACGACCTCGACCACGAGGCCCATGACGCGGCCCAAGAGCTCGGTCTGCCCATGGCTAGGGCCGCCACCGCCGGGACCCATCCCCGGTTCATCCAAATGATCCGCCAACTCATCGAAGAACGCTTGGGGCGGACTTCCGAGCGTCTGGCAATCGGCGACCTACCAGCAGGGCACGACATCTGCTCCGAAAACTGCTGCCTCTACGACCCGCCTCGGCGTCCGTCTGCTACTTCCTCGTAGCCAAGCTTTCGCGAGACTTCACGTAGCCACGCTCGCGCAGAGCGTGGGGGAAGTGCGAGGACGGCAGGCCCCGCCAGCAAACCGGGTTAGCAG
>JBBDIM010000160.1:0-9992 GCA_040880405.1 Pirellulaceae bacterium
TGCCTGCTGGCTCGCCGGTTGGTCCAGTCGGGGGTAAAGTTCGTTGAGGTCTCGCACAATCTCAACTTTGTGAATGGGACCGGCTGGGATGTTCACAATGACGGCATCGTTAAGCAGCACCTACTAATCCAGGAGCTTGACCTGGCCCTGACCGCGCTGATCAACGATCTTCGGGCTCACAATCTGTTGGAAAAGACGCTGATTGTTGTCTCGTCTGAATTCGGGCGGCCGGGTGGCTTCGATGGAGGTGGCGGTCGCGGACATCACGGAGCGGCGTTCTCAACGGTATTGGCCGGCGGCGGTTTGCGGACCGGTCAGGTGATTGGGCAGACCGATGAGAAGGCGGAGAAGGCACTGGACCGGAAAGTTTCCGTTCCGGATATGTTCGCCACAATGCTGCACTCGCTAGGAATCGACCCCCACCACGAATTGTACGACGGAGACCGCCCAGTGCCCGCCACGGACCAAGGGAATCCGATCCGCGAGTTATTCGTCTGATCCTGTTTCGCATGGCCAAAATGACCATGGCCGACTTTCACCGCCGGGTGAAAGTCGGCCATTTTTTTTGTAGGAGTTAGGAGGCCAGCGCCGCCATTAACTGTTGCCTGTGGGGAGCTCCAGGGCTGCAAACCGCGACGTGGTAAGAATCAGGTCACATTCAATTATCGTTGTGGGTCGACAGGAAGACACTTGGTTCGGAATAATGCGGTAAAGCGGATTACGCGCACGTGATTCTCAACCTAAGGTTGGGGGACACGAATTGAACGCATTTTCATGGAAAACGAGAGGTACGAAGATGGCCCATCAGGTGAGCTTGATTTCTGGGGATGGAATCGGTCCGGAGATTACCTATGCCGTGCAGCGAGTGATCAAGGCGGCGGGAGTGGATATCCAGTGGGTCGAGTGCCAGGCCGGCTTGGCGACGTTCGAGAAATATGGCGACCCCCTCCCGCAGCACACTTTGGAGAACATCCGTCAAACCAAGGTGGCCCTGAAGGGGCCACTCGCGACTGCCAGCGGGAAGGGCTTTCGGAGCGTGAATGTCGCACTCCGAAAAGAACTTCAGCTATACGCCAACTACCGCCCCGCCAGGTCGATTCAAGGAGTTTGGTCGCGGTTCACGGATGTCGACCTGATCGTCATCCGGGAAAATACCGAGGGGCTCTATAGCGGTTTGGAACACACGGTAATTCCCGGAGTGGTCGAGAGCCTCCGAGTAATCACCGAAACCGGATCGCGGCGGATTGCCCAGTTTGCTTTCGAGACTGCTCGGCAGCGGAATCGCAAAAAGGTGACCTGTATCCATAAGGCGAATATCCTCAAGCTGAGCGATGGCCTGTTTCTGGATACGGTGACGGATGTTGCCCGGCACTATCCGGAAATCGAATTTGACCAGTGCATTGTCGATGCCGCCGCGATGAAAATGGTGATGGACCCGCACCAGTTCGACGTGCTGGTAATGGAAAACCTGTTCGGCGATATCCTCTCGGACCTGGCCAGCGGATTGGTGGGCGGTTTGGGAGTCACGCCTAGTGGGAACTTCGGTAAGGATGCCGCGATCTTTGAAGCGGTCCATGGGACCGCCCCTGATATCGCAGGCGAGAACCTGGCCAATCCAACCGCCCTGCTGCTAAGCGCGACCATGATGCTACGTCACTTGGGCGAGGATGCCGCAGCGAACCAGATTGAAGCCAGCTTGTTTGAGGTGCTGCGAGAAGGACGTACCGTCACCGGAGATTTGGGCGGCAACGCGTCGACCACGCAGTTCACTGATGCCGTGATCGCCAAGTGTACGGTTCAAACCTAGAAGACGGCACAAACGGATAAACATAACAGCAAGAGGACCGCGAAACTTCAGGTTTCGCGGTCCTCTTTGTTTTGCCCTTCGGGTGATCAAGATTGGTTTACTCCTGAATCACAATCTCCACTCCGCTCAATACCGTTGGCTTGGCTGAACCCTTGCTGGGAGTCAGCTCGATCTTCAGTCGCTCTTCGATTTCGACGTCCGCGACTTCAATCACCAGCGGTGTCCGATCGCCGCCCGCTTCGGCCGCGATGTCCAGCCCTTGTCGGACGAGCTTTCCCTGAAGAGCGACATCGAACTGACGTTCACCGGCGGTTTCGTTTTGAGGATCACTGAAAATCAGCCGGACGCGGTACTTTGCCGCTGTCTTCAGCTTCTGGTCGTGTAGGGTGATCTCCAGTTCCTCAGCACCTTCTACCCCTGAGGCGGCGACCCAAACCAAGTCGTCAGTTGGTGCGTTGAACCTCTGCCCACCAATGTTTACCTGCGAAGAGTGATTGCGGAACCAGTTTGATTCACCGGAACGAACCCGAACCTTCACCTCGGGTGAAGGACCACCGACGCTGGGATAGTTAATCCAATAAACCCCTTCGCTACTTTGACGATTACCGGGAGCACCGAAATTGACGCCAATTTGGCGGACCCGATCAGCCTTCTCCGGTTTGGGCAGATCGGTCCAGGTCCAGATCTCGACATCCGGCATCGAGATAAGGGCCAATGAGGTTTGGTTTTGGTAGGAGCAGGAGCAGGTACGCGTGTAGTCCGGGGCATTCAACACTCCATCCGCTGGAATCAAGTTCGGAGTGCAGCCCGCCCGGAAACCGCCGAAATTGCCCACGCCGCTGGAGTCTTTCAGATCAAAAAATCCGGCGGCACCAGAGCGGAAGGTGAGTAGGTTCTCGCAGCCCAGCGCCACGCCGCAGCCATAGCTGCGGGTATGGGTCCACTGCATTTCTTCGCCAGTGATCGGATGCAGCCGCTGCTTGGGCTCACCCGTTTCGATGGAAAATGCCCCGTGTGAACCGCTAGAAGAGATGATCCAGTCCTCGGCCATGACCAGCGGGCCGGTGTAGCGGTCTCCGCGTTTCCAGGCGATCTCGCCGGTGGACGCGTCATGGGCGATGATTTGGCGATTCGTCTCATCGGGCAGCGATTCACGTCCCCCGGTCCGACCTGCTTGGATCAGGACATCGTACTTGTCACTGTAGGCCAGCCAGGTCGCGAACACCTCCTCATTCGATTCCCACACCTGTTTGCCGGTAGCCAATTCGAAAGCTTGCATCCGAGGTGGTTCCTTTAGGTCCTGACCACGCCGCTGCAGATGCTCAATCGCCCCGTTGGAGAGACGGTCAACGACATACAGTCGATCTCCACCGGTCACAATCGCGTTGTGCCGGAATCCATGCTTTGCAGTCTCGGTCCAAAGGACCTCACCAGTGTGGCGGTTCATTACCACGATATGCTGACTTGAAGTGCGGTTCCAGTTCTTTTGACCGATCCGCTCGTCATTGAAAATTTGAGGTTCGGCACCCGCGATCAGATAGTCGCCCTGAATGCCGATGTAGCCCCAGGATGCGTGATTGTCAGGTTTGTCTGCATCAAATGATGGCAAGCGAAAGGTATCCAGGGTTTCTCCGGTTGCGTTGTCTAGGCGATGGCACTCGTCCTGATAGACAACATAGATGCCATCCTCGGTCGAGGCGTAATTGCTGCCGATGTAGTTGGCACCGGGCTGATTCTTGATGTAAACGGTGCCGGTGAAGGTATGGTTTTCCGCCTTGTAAGGGAAACCGATATCCTCAAACTCACGGACCCATAGTTCCCGGCCGGTGTAAACGCAGCGGCTGCTGAGGGTGTTGACCCCTTCAATGATTAACCGACCACCCACGACCTGTGGAATGGGGCCCTGAGCGTGCCGCGGCAGGGCATGTTGATTGGTGGGACCGCCAAACCACAGAACCCCAAGCGGCAACTTGACCCGCTTTTCGGTTGAATAGACCGTATTCGACGAATTCGAATATTGGTGGGTCCACTGTCCGGAATTCGGCAGGGGGCCTTCACGTTTAACGGCCAGCCAGTCTCCCGTGGTTGTTAGTTTGGCACCATGAAGGTCGGCCGCCGCAAGGGCCTCGTGACGAGCCTCATCTGCGGCCAAAATCGCGGTGCCGCCGTACGGTTTGAGAGACTCGTAGTACCGCGGCCACTGGTCACCGACCGCGGCTTCAAATCGCTCGATGTCCTCCGAGTAAATCAATTCCGCCATGTACTGAGGGAGTGAGGCGGTTTCAAAATCCGCCACTCGAATCGCGGCCCGAGTACCGTAAATTCCCATCTCATCCCAGCGGCGACGAAGTTTTTCCGCCTTGGCAGCGTCCTCCTCAATTGCCACCACATGCAGATCGGAAAGGGCGACAATCGCCTCAGTCAACGCCCCGTCATTCAGACCCAGCACAACGGCATACCCACCTGGCTGATTGGCCGCCGCGAGGATTTGCTCGGCCTGAGCTTTAACCTCAGGCGATGGGGGAGCAAACTTCTTTTTGGTGGATCCTCCCTGTTTGGTGACTTCCTGATCGGTCGCCTGCCCAAAGCAGTATAGTTGGCCCTCTTTGGTGATGACGACAAGTTGACCACTGGCCGCCAACATGCCGCGTATCTCCCCGTCGACCTTGTGTTCCCAGGCAATTTTGCCCTCTTCACCATCTTGGGGAATGTCAAAGCTAACGATTTCGCCCTCGGGTCCGGTGGCGAAGGCTCGGTTATCCGCTTGGACGCGAACGGTGTTGATTTCCGAGGGGAGATTAACCTTCCACTTGCCCTTGCCGGAGTATTTTATCTCGGAGGTTTTCTTGCCCCGTTTGTCCGTCTTCTCTTCTTCGGTCGCGATAACTTCGAAACCGATTGCTTCGCCTTTGCTGATGCCTATCAACCGGCCGTCGGCCAACACTCCGGCGTTGATGGAGCCGAGTTGCTTGCCATCTTTCAGCCGATACATTTTGCCATTATTGAAGTAGAGATCTCCCTGCGTGGTGACGTCAAAACCGCCGGAACCCTTTCCGACGGCGGCATGGGAAAACTCGAAGTGCTGGAATTCGCCGGTCGTCCTGTCAAAAATCGCCGGGACGGTGAGCCCGCCGGGTACGATCAGCTTCTCGTCGTTGACCGCCAGATAGCCCTGTGGAGCGACGCCGCCAAAAGCGAGCGCACCCCCATGCTGGTGCAAGTTGTAGATCGATCCACTGCCGCTATTGGTCCAAACCGGTTCACCGCTCTCAGTGTCGATTCCGTGTAAAAAGGTGCCCATGAAGGGCCAAATGCCTGCCGCGAAATAGACCACGTTATCTGCGATCACGGGGGCACCGCGAGCGGGCCAAGTCGAGATCAGACGTTGGTTGCCCATCAAGGTTCGCTCGGCCGGGCCCCCTCGGAACTTCCATTTCAACTCGCCCGACTTCGCATCCAAGCAGTAAAGGTAGCCATCATCCGATACCAAATAAACATTGTCTTCCCAGCAAGCCGGGGCGAAACGAACGGGGCCGTTGGCATAAAACCGCCACAGTTCTTGTCCCGTTTTGATATCCAGCGCGGTCAACGACTCACGAGCAGATGACGGCACAAACAGCCTGCCGCCGCTGGCAACCGGTTGGTCGGCCGCGTCGAACTCCAACTTGCCGTGGTAGTCCTGTTCCTGGGGCCAAGCCGGGGCAGGGGAGGGGAGATGCCGAGTCCATCGGAGCGCCAAGTCCGTCGGAAGTTGGTGGTCCGTCGAGGCAGTCCGCGCCGCGTTGCCGCGCCACATCGGCCAATCTTCGGCATTCGTCGGCGAAAGCCCGCAGACGGAGAGACAAACCGCAATCCAGAGGGTTGTTTTTAAACGGGCCATGGTATCTCCACAGGGGATCGGTAGGGAGCGTCAATCATCTCGCGAAGTGGGTAAATGGAAAGCCTGCGAGCACGAGCGAATTTGACCAAAGAGTTAGGTTTTATCGGATGTAGTAGAGTCTATCGAAAACCGAGCGTTGGGTCACGCCAAAGCGCCGAACTATCTCCGAAACTTCATCCCCTCTTTACGCTGACGTTTCTGGCACGCGTGGAAGTCGCCAGCACAGTGGCTACTCAGAAATCAGCTTTTGATAGGCGGCCGCGTAACGCTTTCCCAGCTCACGATAGGATGCGGCGTCGAAATGGACGCGGTCTCCCTTGTCCGTCAGGCCGTGCGAAGGGACAAAGGCCGTGTGGGGCATCTTGGTTGGTAGAGTTTTCAGGGCGAGGTTGACCATCTTGCGCCCGTCCGATTCCGGCTTGTCCTTGAAATGACCCAATTCACCCACCACGACCGGCAGGTTGGGCTGTTTCAGGACCTCTCGGAATCGCGCGATCACCGCGTGCAATTTCTCTTCGTAGGCAGCGCTATTCGCGGCAGATCCGTCCGACTCGCCTTGATGCCATAGCACACCCTTCCATACACCGTCGTCAATGACTTGCTCTAGCCGCTTCACACAGTCGTCCCAGGGATAGGTTGGCGGTTGCGAGTGAAATCCGCCGGGTGCCCAGGCGTCAATCGATGATCCACCAACCGCGCAGGGAATGAGCCCGATCGTGACGTCGGGATCGGCTTCGGCCATGATCTGCCCGAACGTCTTGCCAAGTCCCACTCCCACGACTTTCGGCTTATCGAAGTGCAGTGGATCGACCGCCGGCCCCCATTTTCCTTCTTCGTTTAGGGCTAAGACGCGCGGATGGGGTGTGCGGTCCTCTTCCTCAACACGACCCCGACCCGCCATATTCGACTGCCCAGCCAGAACGTAAAGATGGAATTTTTCAGGGGAGGGAAGGTCCACTTGCTCTTCGGCCCAAATGGAAATCGGCAGTGAAAAGATAATTCCTACCGCGACAATGAACATGCGGGCAGGCATAGAAACGAGGGTAAGTGTCATGGTTGGCCTCAGATTTAATGGGAAACGCAAAACGGATCGGGCCCGTGAGACCCGATCCGTCGGAAATTAAGTAGTAGATCGCGTGGTCCGATGCGTCTTACTTCGTTTCCGGGGCGGCAACGGGTTCGTCTCCCAGCAGTTTGGCGACGTTGGACTCAATCGACTGAGCCCAGGTCCAGTAGGCTGCGGGAGTAAGATGCAAGAGATCCGGCATCACGTCTTTGGAAAGGGTTCCCTTATCGTCCAGGAAAGCGGAACCGATGTCTTGGTAGGTTACCCCTTCTCGCTCGCCCAACTTGGCGATGATCTGGTTCACTTTTGCGTTCTTCTGCCGCAGCGGGTCTTCGACAGTCGCACCTCGGGGGAAGATCGCCAGCAGAAGGATTTTGGTTTCCGGCAGGCGTTTTTGGAGATAGTTAACGATCTCCGTCACCCCTTCGGCGGTCTCTTCTGGTTTGTTGTCACGCGCGTTGTTGGTCCCGATCATAATTACGGCCAACTTGGGGGTGATTCCATCGAGATTGCCGTTTTGCAGCCGCCACAACACGTGTTGCGTGCGATCTCCGCCGATACCGGCGTTGATTGCTTTGCGATGGCCGTAGTGATGAGTCCAGGCGGCCTTGCCGGGGCCGCTCCAGGCGTCGGTAATGGAATCGCCGATTAAGATCAAATCGACATCCCCTTCAGCCGCTTTGACCGCTTCGTTAATCTTCATGTGCCGATTGTTGACCCAGTTCGCGTCCCGAGGGACCGGCAGGGTCGCCGTGTTTTGGGCGGTGGCCACACCGACCAGTGACAACAGGCAGCCGCCGATCATGGCCAGCGTAAGAGTCCGAATTCGAGAGCTGTTTTTCATCAAGAGAACTTTCAAACATGGTGGGAAAGGAAAAGGTGCGGCCATACGGTGTGCGCCGCCTGGAAAATCGTAAGCCTGGGGCAATCATGCCCATTTCAGATCCAAGATCTGGCCATTTTGAGGATGCGTGGCCGAGATAGTGTTCAGCTTGAGTCGCATTCCGTTTGCTGAAAGCCGGGCATCAACCCAGCCATTCGGCTTACCGGCGGAGAAGACGTAGGCAACCGGCGGTAAGTTGATTATATGAATGTTACCACGTTTACTGACGTTCCAGTTATGTGTGTGACCGTAAATGAACGCCTTTACCTGAGGGTGGGCATCTAGAATTTCAAATAATTCGGTCGAATCCTTCATGCCGGTCCAGGCGGTACCGCTGTCGGATTGTTCGAACTGTGGATTATGGTGAGCCACGACGATGATTGGCTTGTCCGGGTTCACTTCCAGGGCCATGGCTAGCCACTTCAGTTGAGCATCGCCGAGTTCCCCGGTGACGACGTTCACTTTGAATAGTGAATCGAGCAGCAACCAATTGGCATAGGGGGATTCGATCATGCTGAGGTGTTTATTCTCAACCGGCGGATCCTCCCGACGCTGATTGGCAAATGTTTCGTAGAGTGGGCCACGATCGTCGTGGTTGCCCATTGTCAGGTGCAGCGGTAAACCCGCGACTCCGAGAGGATGGACCAGTCCGGCGAAATTGACATAATCTGCCGCGAGTCCCCGGAGGTAAGCGCAATCGCCATTGACGATCACCCCGGCCGGCTTGTCCTTTTCATCCGCCGTTATTTGGCTGACGACCTGCCGGAGATTCGTCGACATGTTCACATCACGAGCGGTCACCGATGGTTCGCTTGGGATATGGGTGTCTGAGAGCAAAGCAAAATAGTTCGGATCGTTCGCGAAAAAATCTTCTTCGGCGCGCAGGCCCGATGTGGCGTAAGCAAGGCCCACGCCGAGGGCTGTGGATTGGGTGAGAAATTGGCGACGAGAAAGGGGCGGGACATGGATCGGCATGTGAAGGTTCCTTGGGGCTAAGAGGCGGGACCGCAGTTGAGATGCGCGCGGCGAGCGAGTCACCCTAAATTCGATTTTAGTCGGTTGGCTGGCCTAAATCGAGATGTCCGCGAACTTTTGCGCGGAAACGTGGCTCAACACGGCAGCGGCGATGAGGCGCGTAACCCGCTTCGAATGGCATCCGCTCGACCGAGAGACTACTGAGGTGGAATTCGGGAGTCGAGCCACATATTGAGGCCCCGCAGCAGCATGTCGACCGCGATCGTCCCCATCAGCAGGGCGGAGATTCGTCCAATGGTATCGAGATACCGTTCCAGAAGGGGCTCGTGCTTGGTTCTCACATAGTCGTGCAGATGTTTTAGCAAGATTACGAAAAACACACTTACCGCGACGGCAAAGATGATCGCGATACTCGCTTTCGTCATCGTTTGAGAAGCCCCGGCCAATATCGAAGCGCTGATGGTTCCCGGACCGATCATGAACGGCAGGGCAACACCTTCGGAGACATGTTCCGCCCCACCTCGCAAATCGCGAAGGGCGCCACTTCCGGAGGTCACCAGTTTGATCGAGACCAACAGGAATACGATACCACCGAAAATCAAAAACGACTCGTACCGTACATTAAAGACCTTGGAAAACATCTGATCGCCGGCGGCGGCGAACCCGATGTAAACCACACCGCTAATGATCCCGGCCCGGGTCATCGTCTTGCGAAAGGTTCGTCCGTCCAAATGCTGGACCAGATCCAACAGATAGACACACATCAAAAAGGGATTCAGCAGGACCAGCAGCAGAATGACCGCGTTGGTGAAGTCTTTATCAAACATGTAATCCGTTACGCTTCCAGGACGGTCTTTAAAAACTCTTGAGTTCGTTCTTGTGTCGGTGCGGTAAAAATCTGTTCCGGCGGTCCCGATTCCAGGATCACTCCCTGGTCAAAAAACAAGACACGATCGGAAATCTCTCGGGCGAACTGCATCTCGTGGGTGACCAGCAGCATGGTCATTTCTGTCTCATGCGCCAGCTTTCGCAGGACGTTGAGGACTTCGTGTACCAGTTCCGGATCCAAGGCGGAGGTCACTTCATCAAACAGCATGACCTGAGGCTTCATGGCCAAGGCCCGGGCAATGGCGACTCGCTGCTTTTGACCACCGGACAGGTTGGCCGGATAGGTATCGTGCTTGTCAGCCAAGCCAACGAGATCCAAAAGTCGGATCGCCTCTTCTTTCGCTTCCCGCTTACTTACACCACTTACCAAGTTGGGTGCCAGTATAATGTTTTGTAGCGCTGTGAGGTGGGGGAACAAGTTAAAATGTTGAAAGACCATCCCCAGCTTACCCCGCACTTGGCGAACATGGGCCTCGTTGGCGGGGATGCTTTC
>JBBDIM010000160.1:10092-16162 GCA_040880405.1 Pirellulaceae bacterium
TCCCCAGCTTACCCCGCACTTGGCGAACATGGGCCTCGTTGGCGGGGATGCTTTCGCCGTTATTGCTGGGCCCCTTGTTGCTGGGCATCGTCCACATCGACTCCCCTTGCACCCGGATGTCTCCCCCGTCGGGTTGTTCGAGCGTCATCAGCAGCCGCAGCAGCGTGGATTTTCCGGAACCGCTGGGCCCGATGATCGCGACCTTTTCGTTGGTCTCGATATCGATGGACAGTCCTTTGAGGACCTCCAGATCGCCGTAGCGTTTGGTCAGGTCACGGATTTCCAGAATTGGGGCGGTCGTGTCTTGATTCATCATGATTGCGTTTCCCAATGCTGTTTCAACCAACTGACACCCAGTCCGGAAATCAAGCTCAAAATGATGAACATTAGCCCTACGATGGTGAGGGGTTCTAAATATCGAAAACTTTCGTTCCCGATGACTCTGGCCTGAAAAAGGACTTCCACGACGGTAATCGTCGAGAGCATCGGGGCATCTTTGAACATTGCGATCAGATAGTTGCCCAGGTTGGGCATGATCGGCGGAATGGCTTGCGGCAAGATCACGTGGCGGTAGGTTTGCCACATGGTCAGGTTGAGGGCCTTAGCGGCATTCCATTGGCCTTGAGCGATGCTGTTGAGGCCGGCCCGATAGACTTCGGCCGTGTAGCAACTGTAGTGGACTCCCAGCACCAAAATTCCCGTTACCAACGGAGAGAGTCCGCCACCCACATAGTCGATGATGGTGTAATAGACGAAAAACAGTTGCACCAGCAAGGGAGTGCTGCGGACAAACTCGACCCCCACCCACACAATCCAGGCGACTGTGGGTGAGCTTCCCCGGCGGAGCATGGCCCAGACCAAACCAAGAACCACGGCAATTGCCATTCCGCCGGCGACCGCTTGCAAGGTTACGAGTAACGCTCGGAAAAGGTCCGGTAAGATCGAGATCGCAAAATTCCAGTCCCACATGGTCTACCCCTTCCCGTGATCCTGGCCGCGCGACAATCGTCGCTCTAGCCACCGCACGCCGGTCGTCAATATCAGGGACAGCCCAAAGTACACCAGCAGTAGGATTCCGAAGATCTCGAGCGACCGGTGTGTCTGATCACGCAGTAGCATTCCTCGATTGGTCAAGTCGCTGACGGTCACGACGGAAACCAACGCGGTACCTTTCAGGAGCTCAATCAGGAGGTTGCCAAACGGAGGAATCATTGCCAACACGGCCTGCGGGACAATGACGTACCGCATGGTTTGCCACGAAGTCAGGTTGAGGGCCTTGGCGGCGCGATACTGCCCTTCCGGCACCGCCGCGATGCTCGCTCGGACCACTTCCGCACCGTAGGCCCCCACATTCAATCCCAACACAATGATCCCGGCCAGGATGGCATTGACACGGATATCAAGCAGAACCGGCAGCGCAAAGAAGAACCAGTAAAGAAGCACGAGGGCGGAGGCCCCGCGGAATATTTCGATATAAGCGCCGCTCAGCCAACGCACGATCACATCGTCGGATCGCCGTCCCAAACCGGCCAGTATGGCCGATACCAGGGCCACCATACTTCCGCCCAGGGTGATCACCAACGTGACACCCAGCCCTTGCAGCATGAACGGAAGTAAATCGAAAGGGGGGGGCATCGCTTAGTGATTCCCTTCGATTAACTGCCGCGCGGTGATGTCGCCGGGAAGCGTGTTTTCGCCAAACCCAAACCGCTCGACCATCTCTAAGTGTTCGGGGCTGCCAATAAAATCGGCCAACACCTCGTTGAACGCGTCACGCAGGGCCTCGTCTTCCTTGTGGAATCCGAAAGCCCCATAGCCGAGGATTGACCGTCCATCGATCACCGGGTTCTCAAATGGGTCCGCTCGTTCGATATTAGGGTTTTCTGCCTTGGAGAGTAGGTCGTTAATCGTATTCGCCGTGGCACCCACCGCGTCGATACGTCCCGCTTCCAGTCCCTTCATAGCGCTCAGGTAATCGGGGAACAAGACGATTCGATCATCTGAAACGCCCAGGGATTGGGCGTACCCATGTTCGACGCTCCCACCCATGACGCCGAGGCGAGCATCCTGGTTTTCGGCTAGTGTCTCGTAACTGTGAAGATTTTTCGGATTCCCAGCCAACACGATAAACCCCTCGCCAATGGCGTACGTCGGGTTGGAGAAGGCGATCTCCGCGCCACGTTCAGGCGTAATGTACATTCCTGCGGCGATCACATCAAATCGCCGGGCTTGGAGACCGGGGATGAGGGTCCCAAATTCCGTGACGACCGGCTCGAAATGTTCGATCCCAAGTTTTTCGAAGACGTACTTCGCCACTTCCGGGGCCTCACCGGTGATTTCGCCGGTATCTGTGTTGAGATAGCCGTAGGGACGCTCGTTCGCGAAACCGACGCGGATGGTGCCCCGCTCCCGAATCCGCTCCAGTGAGCGATCCGGCCCCACGTCATTCGATTGGGTTGCCGCTCGCCATACTGTCCACCCGATCCCCAGCAGAACTAAGCTAAGAAGGGTGATACCGAGGGGTGTGATTTTGTTGCCGGGAGGACCCATTAAGTTTCAGTTTGTGATGCAAACGGTTATGAATGCAATGGTTACGACGGATTGGGTTGGCTGCTTCGTTTGGTTTCAGTGAAGTTTTGCACGCTTTGCGTTGAAATGCCGAACTGGAATTGTTATAGTTTAGCCCAACAATGATTGCTGTAGCAATGATTGTTATGGCGTGAAAGTCGTATTATTTTCGTGAAACCCAGGGAAAATCCCTGACGCCACGTCGTTATTCCATCTAAGTATGGGATAATGGCCTTGTCATCACGAAAACCTCTGTGAGGAGTTTGAACCGATTGACGTTCCGATATCACTCCGGAAACCTCAACTAGAAGATGCCACCGCGATGTGGCGGATTGTTTCCGAGGACGAGGTGCTGGATACGAATTCCTGTTATCTCTATCTCCTACTCTGTCGCGATTTCGCCGAGACGTGCATCGTTGCCGAGCATGAAGGGGAAGTCGTCGGATTCGTCACGGGATATCGGGCTCCAAACAACTCTCGCGCTTTATTTATCTGGCAGGTGGTGGTGGCACCCCAAGCCCGCCGCCAAGGTCTCGCCAAGCGGATGATCGTTGCATTGGCTGAGGCTCAACCGCCGCACGACATCGAATTTATCGAAGCCACCATTACCCCATCGAATTCGCCGTCACGTGCTCTGTTTGCCGCTCTGGCTTCTCATTGGAATACCCGGATTGAGTACTCCGATTGTTTTCTGCCGCACCACTTTGGTGGGGCCGGACATGAGTCGGAAGAGCTTGTACGTGTCGGACCACTTCAGGAGGAATTATGAATATTTTTGATCGACTCGAATCGAACGTTCGTGGCTACTGCCGCTCGTTCCCCACAATTTTCAAACATGCCAAGGATCACTTGCTGATCAACGAAGAAGGTACAGAGTACATCGACTTCTTCGCCGGGGCCGGATCGCTGAACTATGGTCACAATAATGATGTGATCAAGGCGGAACTGATCAAGTACCTGACCGAGGATGGGGTGACTCATGCTTTGGATATGTCGACGGTCGCCAAGCGTGACCTCCTGCAAACGGTGCAGGATGTGTTGCTCGCTCCGCGAGGAATGAACCACAAGGTGTTATTCCCCGGCCCGACAGGTACCAATGCGGTTGAAACCGCGTTGAAGTTGGCGCGGAAGGTGACCGGACGTCAAAATGTCATCGCGTTTACCAATGGTTTTCACGGGATGACTTTGGGTTCGTTGGCGATCACCGGCAACGCGGGCAAACGAGCCGGTGCCGGCGTGACCTTAAACGACACGACCCACATGCCGTTCTGTGATTACTTCGACGCGGATACCGACACGATCTCCATGATCGAGAGCTATCTGACCGATGGCAGTAGCGGAATGGAGAAACCGGCGGCTTTTGTGCTGGAAACCGTGCAGGCCGAGGGTGGCGTGAATGTCGCCTCCAAGGATTGGCTCAAACGGATCGCCAAGCTGGCGAAGGATGTCGGGGCGTTGCTGATTGTCGACGACATTCAGGTGGGCTGTGGGCGAACCGGTCCGTTCTTCAGCTACGAGTTCGCTGATATTAATCCGGATATCGTGTGTCTCTCGAAGTCGCTGTCTGGGTATGGTTTTCCACTGGCCCTGGTGCTGCTGAAACCAGAGTTTGATGCCTTCAATCCAGGTGAACACAACGGTACGTTCCGTGGATTTAACCCGGCATTTATCACGGCCGCTGCGGCCCTGAATCATTATTGGCGGAACGACGCCCTGACCAATGACGTCGTTCGTAAGTCGAAGATGATTAAGGATACGCTGTTGGACCTGGCCGATACGTACGACGGGAACGTCCGCGGACGTGGGTTGATTCAAGGGATTCAATTTGAGGATCCCTCAATCGCCGCCAAAGTTTCGGCGGCCGCCTTTAAGCGTGGTCTGATCATCGAAACCGCCGGTCCTGATGATGAAGTGCTGAAGACTTTGCCGCCGCTGACGATCAACGACCAGGCCCTGAAAGAGGGTTTGAATATTCTTGTTGATTCGGTCCATGAAGTCCGCGGCGACGCCAAGCCTCGCGTCGCGATCACAAGAACCAAGGGCGAGCAACAGGAGAAATAATCGATGATCGTTCGTAGCTTAAAAGACACGATCGGAACCGATCGCGAAGTCAAAGGGGGGAACTGGACTAGTCGTCGTCTGCTACTTCGCGACGACAAAATGGGGTTCTCCTTGCACGACACGATCATCCATGCCGGAACCACGACTCCCATTCATTACCAGAATCATCTGGAAGCGGTGTACTGCATTGAAGGGAAGGGTTCGGTCACCATGGTGGACTCCGGAGAGAAACACGAAATCTCCGCCGGAATGGTCTATGCCTTGGATTTGCACGACAATCACCTGTTGACCGCAGAGACCGACATGCGAATGATTTGTGTGTTCAACCCGGCGATCGTCGGAGGAGAAGTACACGACGAAAACGGCGTTTATCCCGCTTTCGTGGATGACGAGTAATATCGCTCGCTACTGCGAGGAGTACACCTCCGGCACACTGATTAAAAAGACGCCCCCGGCCGATTTCGACCCGGGGGTGTCGTCGTTCTTGCTCGCCCCCACTAGCGGAACTGACGCTGAAGATCATGTTCTGGATCATCGTTTCTCGCCTGCCACTTGCCCCACACGCCTAAGGTGGTAGCGGGAAGTTATCGTGTTTTCAAAATCTCGTTTGGCATGGAGGTTACCCCCATCATGGCCCTCGCATCCAGTAATGTGGAAGATCCGTATTTTTCGCGTCTCGGAGATCAATTCGGAATGGCGGCTAGGCTCGACCCGGTTGTCTGGTCCGAACGCCCGGGGCGGCTAAACTCGTCCGAGATCGAGTCGTACCAGCGGGATGGGTTTCTCTCGATACCGCAGCTGATTTCCCGCGAGGAGGTGAATCAGCTTTTGCAGGCGGCCGATCGATTGCGCCAGACGGTCGACCCCGACCAGTCGCATGTGATCGCGGAACCGGCCAGCCGCACAATTCGCTCCGTTTTCAGGCTGCATCGCGACTACGAGGACTTCAAGGAGATCTGTCGAGATCCTCGCATCGTCGAGCGAGCCGAGCAGATTTTGGGTAGTGAGGTGTATTTACATCAGTCGCGAATCAACTTTAAGCCGGCGTTTGAAGGCAAAGAATTTTTCTGGCACTCCGACTTTGAAACGTGGCACATTGAGGACGGTCTCCCTCGGATGCGCGCGGTAAGCATTTCCCTGAGTCTCACGCACAATCTGCCGTACAACGGTCCGTTGATGCTGATTCCTGGCTCACACCGATATTACATACGTTGTGTGGGGCGAACTCCGGAAAATCACTTTGAACAGTCGCTTCGCAGTCAGCGGTATGGGGTGCCGGATCAGCAATCGCTCCGTTGGCTGGTCGATGCGGGAGGAATCTCGACTCCGACCGGCGGCCCCGGTTCCGCCGTTATGTTCGACTGCAACACGTTGCATGGCTCGGTCGCCAATTTAAGCCCCTATCCGCGGACCAACCTGTTTCTGGTTTTTAACAGTGTTG
>JBBDIM010000161.1:0-15725 GCA_040880405.1 Pirellulaceae bacterium
TACTTCCAAAAAGGGTCAACGTTTTCGTAGATGTCTTGTTGAGCGGCGGGTTTCTTAGATCGCGCGAGATTACGCGTCGACGGGCCACTTCGGTTTCTCGGGCAGGTAGCGATCAAACTCGGCCAACAGTTCCGCCTGATACGCGCCGGCGAATTGGCCGGTGAGGAATTTGTCGATTCCCTCATCGTGGAATCGCTTCCAACTGTTTTCCTCGTCGCCTGGGTTGATGGGGTAGAAGAGGCACTTGTTCGCGTCCGCGGCCTTGTGATCGCCGGGGGCATCGCCAATCATCAGGACATGATCGGCGGCGTACTTGGTGGCGTTGGTGAGGGTCTCTTTTTTGTTGCCCGCCTCTTGGCCGCAGATGGCGGTCACGTACTTGGCAACGTCATGCTCTTCCCATTCCGCTTCCAACGCCTCATTGGGAGTCGCGGAAACGACCAGCATATCCGCCTTGCCTTTGAGGGATTCCAAGCTTTCTTTCACGTGGGGGAATGGAGGCACGCCGCGGACCATTGCCTTGACGTCTTCGTTGACCGCAAGCGACCATTTCAAGGCGTGCTTCAGCTCCTCGTCACCCGACTCCTTGATCCTCGCTTCCAGCGCGGGATTACCGAGCTTCGTCTCTTCGGAAATCCATTTCACGAGCGCCTGCGGAATCTCGATCTTGGTCCCCCGGGCCTTCACCTCGGGCCGCTTTTGGAGCCACTCCAAGGCCTCAATCAACGCGGGGAAGCGGTTGATCCCGCGGCTCTTGGAGTAGAGGTTCACGAATTCAGCCGCTTCGCGAGCATACTTGCTCACCCCTTGCAGTTCGTAGTAGTTGATGATGTTGGGGATAAAACACTCTTTGTGCTTCAGTTCCATTGTGTCGAAGACACAACCATCGGAGTCGATACCAACTAGGAATTCGTGTTTGGGCTCAATCGAGTAAACCATGAAAACTCGCTCGCTTGCTTCCGTTGTGAGGTGAAAGAGAAAATGGGGGTGGGCTTACTTTCCAGGCGGCTTCTGCCGGTCTGCCTGCGGAACATAAGCGGGAAGCTGTTGCTTGGCGAACAGCGGTTCCAAGCGGGTCATTCGCTGTCGACCGTCGATCATCGGCAGCGAAACCATCCCTTCGCCCACCAACGGTTTGACGTAGCGGATGAAGTCGTCGGTGACGTCGTAGCCGTTCTCGGTGATCCAGTGGGCCGGGAAGGTCCGCTCGCTGTTGGCGACTTCGGCCAAGGGAGCCTTGTCGTAACGAACGCTGTAGATATCCCCCTCGTTGCGGAGGATGGTCGACATGTACCCCGATTGCCGCGTAGCGGCCAGTGTGGCGGCCATCTCGCCGGCGTGATACGCCTCTTCCAGGTCGACGACCGAGGCGTACGCCATTGAGTGGCGTTGATCGGTCCCGGAGACATTGCAGCGGGCCGCCCCTTTGACTGCCAAACCCTTTTCATTCAGGTAATTGGTGACGATTTGGGCGACGGTAATCTGGCTGGCGCTAAAAGAGGTGTGCCCGAAGGAGTCCTTCACCGCCCCGATGTCCCCCACATCAAAGCCTTCGCTGATCACCACCATGCAGCGGCCATCTTGCTTCAATTGGGCATTGACGTTTTCGTGCAGTTGTTCCAGCGTGCAGGGAGATTCCGCGAGATAGATTTGCAGCGGCATTTCGCGATTCGGATCGGACAACCGCGCGGCGGCCGGGATGTAGCCGATTTTGCGACCCATCGCCTGCATGACGAGGACCGGGTCGGCGGGCGAGCTCCCTTGGTTCTCCTCGTTGGCGTACTGGACCATGTGCATCCAGTATTTGGCGGTCGAGGCGTAACCGGGCGTATGGTCGATTAGCTTGAACTCGCTATCGCCGACATCATTGTCGATCGTCTTGGGGCCACCGATGCCGACCAGATCGAGCCCCCGCTCTTGCGCCATCAGGGCGACTTTGTTGGCAGTGTCCATCGAATCGTTGCCGCCGATGTAGACGAAATAGCCGACGTTATGAGCCTTGAAGATCTCGATGCACCGATCGAAATCCTCATTCTGCCAGTCTTTGAGTTTGTAGCGGCAGCTCCCGATCGAACCGGCGGCCGGTGTGTACCGCAGCAGTGAGATCTCATCGGTGGCCTGACCACTCAGATCGAGCAGTTCCTCTTTCAGTACCCCTTCGATGCCGTGATGGGCCCCGTAAACCGTGCCAATGTCGTCATAGTTTCGGGCCATTTCAACAATCCCCCGCAGGGTGTTGTTGATGACGGGAGAGGGACCGCCACTTTGGGCGACGACAAGATTTTTCGGTGCGCTCATTTCGGCTATCGACCTGTGCTCGCCAAGAGGGGATTGCAATTGGGGAATTGCCAAACCGGTTGCCTACATGCGGCGACCCGTGGGGGCAAGTTAAACCGGGGATTTTAGCTTAACGCCGCAGAGGCGGCAATGAGGCACCGCGCTACGTGAGGGGGCGGGCGCACTTTATAAAATAGCCACATTCAGCACGTTTCGCGGGATCAACCGATCCCGCGAGGGTGACTTACCAGGGGTGTAACCGACGGCCCGCCCCACCACAACGATCATTCCCCCATTTATCAGAAGGAAGTTAGCCACGGATGGGCTGTTGGAGTGGATGGCGTGGTGAGAAGGTCGTTGCTTTTTCGAAGTGGCAGGTATTCAGGCAAGCATTTAAACTCTTTCGCCGCTCTCTTGCTTGGCATCGTCCGGGAAATGGCTTGAGGTGGCCCAGACTGTCGGATTTTAAGAACTGGAAACGCAGAGCGACTGTGTCGCTTGTCAAGTTGATTGTTTCCTCATGCGGGCGGGGTTTCGTCGTGTCATGCCCAATCCAACATCGATTGATCCAGCAGCGCAACCGGGATGGAAACGCAGAGACGCCAGGACGCAGGGACGCAAGGAAATCCCATGGGCGCTCTTCGCGTCCTGGTGTCTTTGCGGCTTGGCGTTGAATGATTTCGATTTCCGTCATGGCTGGTTGCCTTTGCTTTTTTAACGCAAGACGCAGAGACGCAAAATGTGCGGGGGCCTCCGCGCTCTCTCTGCGCCTCTGCGTTTCAATCCCGTTAAACGCTGTTCGATGAATAAATGCCGGATTTGGAACGACACGATTAAACCCAAGTCGGACACTAATGGAACGAGCGGTGCTTATCCGTGAGAATCCGTGCCCATCCGTGGCTAAAATTTCCTGCTTATGAAATGGCCAATTTCATTCACCCTTTCTCTCTGTGCCCTCTGTGGCTACCAAAAAAAGCTGCGGCGAGCGTCTACTTTTTCAAATGGCTAGGCTGCTTGGGCGGGGCGATAGATCCGAGGTGCGACCGGCGTCAATTGCGAGGCGACCTGTTCGGTAACCATCTCCAGCGTCTCGTTCCAAAGTTTCTCCCGATGCCGCGCCACCAGGCGGGGCTCGATGCGGTGAATCTGGTCGAGGCTCTCGTCAATCAAGAGGCTCGCCTTGGCCCGCACGTAGCCCGACATCCGCGAATCGCTCCACATCCGCATGTCATCTGCCAATTGCTTGGTTAGCAGGGGAAGAATTCGCTCGGTGAGTTGTCGTACCACGACCGTCCGGCGAGCTCGCCCCGAAAATTTTGCTGTCAGCCATTCCATGGCAATTCCTTACTTGAACTGAACGACCCTGCTTGTTTCGTCGATCGCGTGTCCGATGGGGTCCTCGTCCTCAAGGCCTCCCGTCGCGATGGGCACACTAAGGTATCCACTTGCAAGAATCGAAAGGATTGGGAGTCGTGATTGAGGATTCCTTCCCAGCGAGCGATAGCAAGGGTTGGATAAGGGTTTCCGAGGTTGGTTCTGTGAAATTGATTCAAGATCAGCCGAATTGAAGGTCGATACCATTGTCAAATCAATCAAAACCGGAATAATCGGTAAGTGTTGAGTTGCCCGAGATCGAACCTTGCCATGAGCGAGGGTGTCCCAGATGTCGGGCTCAAAAAAATGGCGCCGTGGCCAAGTGGCTAAGGCAGCGGATTGCAAATCCGCCATCGCCGGTTCGAATCCGGCCGGCGCCTCTTGAGGGCTTACCATGCCCTCATGAACTCCAGCTTAAGCGAGCCCGATGTGAAAGCATCGGGCTCGCTTTTGTTTCTTGAGCGTATGGCGTTTTTTCAGCGTTTGGGACTGGTAACTGATGCGGCCCTCCGTTGGTGCCAGGATGTGAACCACGTGGGCTACCACTTTCCCATGGCCACGCGGTGTGAAAATCTCTGAATTGACTCCCCATTTTGGCGACGCGAGCAATTCGTTCGTTACCTAAGCTTCTACGCTAGGGGTAACTGCGTGGGTAACGGGTCGCCCAGTCCTCCGCGGGCATATCGGGCAATCTCGATGCGATGAGCTAGTATTCGTCGCGGTTTATCGATCCGCCGCGACGCACTTCGGGTTTCCCCACAGCGGAAAGAAAAACCAGGAAATTTCTGGCGTGTGGGATAATATTCCCCCAAAAGAATCCCCTTCCTTCGGTTACCCGCTATGGAAAATCTTCCGGTCTCGTGCCATGCTAGATAGGTGGGCGGTTTTACGTTCCCCCCAGTGGCGATCGAAAACGCGGTTACGATTGCCTCCTAACCGGGGTAGAACTGAACCGCTTACCTCGGATGCGGAGAGGCCCCGCGTGAGGAATGAGGGGCACCGATGCTATCAAGAGAATTGATCGACACACACCGCAAGGGTTTCACTTGCGTTCACTTCATGAAGACTATATTGGAGCTTTAAATGGGAATACGACTGCTGATCGCTGACGATCATGAAGTCGTCAGATGCGGCCTGAAGAGTTTGATTGCGGATACCGACATTGAGGTTGTGGGGGAAGCAACCAGTGGGGATGCCGCCATTTCGATGGCCGAATCTCTCAAGCCGGACGTCGTATTGCTCGACATCCGGATGCCTGACGGCGATGGCCTGATGACTTTGGGCCGGATCAAGTTGGAGACCCCGCAAATGCCGGTGCTCATTCTCTCCACTTACGATAACCCCACCTATGTGGCCCGAGCGGTTGCCTTAGGTGCCAATGGTTACGTTTTGAAGGGGGACACTCGGGATCGCTTGCTCGATGCGATTCGCGTGGCGTCCAAGGGGGAAAACGCTTGGACGCGTGACGAGCTGCGTCGCGTGACCGGGGCGCTGGCCACTCCGCGGCTTAACGCCGATGTCGAGGTTCCGCTAACCCAGCGGGAAAGCGAAGTCTTGCGGCAGTTGGCCTTGGGGCTAACCAACAAGGAAATCGCCCAGGCCTTGCACATCAGCTACGAAACGGTCAAGGAGCACGTGCAACACATCCTACGGAAAGTTGGCGTCTCAGATCGAACCCAAGCGGCCGTTTGGGCCGTGCGAAAAGGGCTCGTGTAACGGCCTAACGCAGGCCCTAGGCGGGACCCATCTCCCGCTCAGACCAGCTCGCCCACAAAAGCCGGTACTCCCATTTCGGGAGCCGGCTTTTCTTTCGTTTTAGGGGCAATTGCAACGAGTCGCTCAGGCCGTAGGATAGGGGGCTCCTCAGGTTGGCCCTCCGGCCACCATTCGATTTTATGCTTCAGGGAACGCGATAACTTCCATGGCCAAACCAACCGACATCCGTGTTCGTGACATTCACCACGATACCGAGACGATCGAGTATCGCTCGCCCATGAAGTTTGGGGGGCGCGTCGTGACGGCGGTCACGCTGCTGAACACCAAGGTAACGGTCGAAACCCGGGAGGGGAAAGTCGGCTCGGGGTTCGGGTCGATGACGATGGGCAACGTCTGGGGTTGGCCCAGTGCGGTCGTTTCCAGTGACGACACACTCAAGGCGTTGGTGCTGCTGGGAGAGCGAATCACGGACGAACTGGCCACGATTTCCGAGGCGGATCATCCGCTGGTGTTAGAGGAGCGGTTGGCGGAGCGGTTTCCGGCGTTGGCTGCCGCGGTTCAGCAGGAATTGAATTTGGCGGAGGCGATTCCGCAACTGGCGATCCTCGTGGCGGCCAGCCCCGTCAGGGCGGCCCTGCACGACGCCTATGGGAAGGCCCTGGGTCTCAACAGCTACAACACCTTGGGCAAAGAGTTCATCGAGCCGGACCTGTCCCATTTTTTGACGCCCGACTTCAAGGGTGAGTACCTCGACCAGTACACCTTACGAACTCCCCAGGCGTGGATGCCCCTTTATCACTTGGTGGGTGCCCTTGATCCGCTGGATACCGAAGAATTGCCTGAGCCGATTGGCGATGGCTTACCAGAGACGCTGCACGACTGGATTCTCGCGGATGGCCTGACCCACCTGAAAATCAAGCTCAACGGGGACGATCTCGCGTGGGATGTCGCCCGGGTGGCGAAGATCGACCGTGTGGCGTCCATCGCCCAGGAGTCTCGAGGTGTCGACCAGTGGGTTTACTCGCTCGACTTCAACGAAAAGTGCGCCAGTGTCGAGTACGTCCTCGATTTCCTCGCCAAACTGGAAGAGGCCGCGCCTGCCGCGATGCTGCGGGTCCAGTACATCGAGCAGCCGACGCACCGGGACCTAAAGGCCCATCCGGAAAACAAAATGCACGCCGCCGCGAAAATCAAACCGGTGGTGATCGACGAATCGCTAATCGACTTGGAGAGCCTGTTCCTGGCTCGGGAGCTTGGTTATAGCGGCGTCGCCCTGAAGGCCTGCAAAGGCCATGGAGACGCGCTGTTGATGGGTGCGGCCGCCCAGAAGCTGGGGCTGTTTCTGTGTGTGCAGGATTTGACCTGCCCCGGGTTTTCGTTCCTGCATTCGGCCAGTCTCGCGGCCCGGATTCCGACGATCGCCGCGATTGAAGGGAATGGCCGACAATTCTGTCCGGTGGGGAATCAGGGGTGGGAGGATCGTTATCCCTCGATGTTCAACATCACCGACGGAACCGTCGGCACGGCGGCTCTGGATGGCCCCGGGTTGGGCTTCGAGTAGGATGGCCTACCACTTTGGCGTTTCGAACACACCCACTTCTCGCCGCGGCGGTTGGCTGGAGGAATGGATCATGTCGTCGGTGGTATCGAACTTGCCATCCGCGCCCGCGCTCCGGACGGCAAAGTGGGCGTTGTCTTCCGTCTCGTAACGGACCGCGTTACCCCAGGCGTCGATGTGCGGCAGGACCAGCTTGTTCCCTTCGATCCCTTCGGGGAGTTCCCCCTTCGCCCGGCGATGTTCTTCGACGGTGATAAACGCCTCTTCCAGCACGACATGCGTAGCCTGGATTTGGGGCACCTCAACCGAGAAATGGTGCACGGTCGAAGCGGCCCACGCGATCGTGGCGAGTCCCAGCGCGAAGATCGCGGTGCCGATACTCCCCAGCACCACCCCCGCGATCGCGAAACCGCGGTTGCGGGAAAAGAGCCCCAGGAAGCTCAGCAGCAAGCCTAGCGGTGAGAGGATGCCGAGCGTAAAAACCAAACCGACCAAGGAAATGACAAACCCAGCTAACCCCAGTCGGTTGACCGAGGATCGGCTTCGCTTGTAGCGGTGGCTACAGGGATGAAACGGCGATCGGGCGGCCTCGGGATGCATGGCGGCTTGACACATGGGCGATCCATTCCAATGAAGGGTATCTCGTGGGGGAAGGGGAAATCGACCTCGAGCTCCCCCCCTGCCCTGTGTTTCGCCCGCCAGGTCAGATTATTGGCGTGCTTCTTCAAACTCGCCCGATTTATATTTGGCCCAATAGGCATGCAGTTCCCGTTTTACCACCGGTGCCAATAAGAGGGCCCCCAAAATATTGGGGAAAGCCATCGCCAGCAGGGCGATGTCCGCGAATGCGGTCACCGGCCCCAGTTCGAAAATCGCCCCGAAGAAGACCCCTGCCACGAAGAGTACCTTGTAGACGATCGTGCTGCGGGCACCGAAGAGTCGTTCCCAGCAACGTTCGCCGTAATAGCTCCAAGAGATCACCGTGGAGAAGGCGAACAGCACGACCGCAACGGTTAATAGATAGGGGAAGAACTCAATTTTATCGCCAAACGCCCTGGAGGTCAGTTGGACCCCCTCCAAATTTTGGGTAACGATCCAATCCTGATTATTCCAGGCACCGGTAATCAAGATGACCAGGGCGGTCAGCGAGCAAACCACAATCGTATCGATGAACGGTTCCAGCAGGGCGACCAGCCCTTCGCGGATCGGTTCATCGGTCTTCGCGGCGCTATGGGCGATCGCGGCGCTGCCGACGCCTGCCTCGTTACTGAACGCGGCCCGCTGGACGCCGATGATCAAGACTCCCAGGAGTCCGCCTCCCATCGCCTCCGGATTAAAGGCCTCGGAGATGATCAGCAGGATCATCGCCGGGACTTCGGTGATGTGGGTGCCAATAATCCAAAGGCAGGCCAGAACATAAATAAGGCACATGCTGGGGACGATTTTGCTGGCCGCCGCCCCAATCCGTTTGATCCCCCCGATGATGACCAGACTGACGGCGACCGCCATTACCACGCCAAACCCAATTTTGAACATCCTCGCGAACTGGTCCATCTCGCGGTTCAGTTCCGTCCGTCGGGCCTGGAGCTGGCTCAGCAAGTCGATATTCTCCGCCTCGGCCGCCGCCTTGATTTCCCGGTTCAGATCGCTGCTCTCTTGCAATTCTCCGCGCAACTCTTGCGCCATGCCCAAGACTTGCTGGGTCGCCTGATTCGACTGAAACATGTTGCCGCCGCCGAAGCTCGCCATCACGCACATCACAGCGAATACGAGCGAAAACACAATCCCCACCGGCTTCATGTCAAACTGTTCGAAGGCGTGGGTCAGGTACTGCATCGGGCCACCCAGGATCGTTCCGTCCGGCTTCACTTTGCGGTACATCTGCCCCAAAGAGCACTCGACGAATTTACTGCTCATTCCCAGGAAACCACACATCACCATCCAAAAGAAGGCGCCCGGCCCGCCACTGGCCATGGCAATCGTCACGCCGGAGATGTTCCCTAGGCCGACCGTCGCCGAAAGAGCGGAGGCCAGCGCCTGGAAGTGCGTCACTTCGCCCGGTTCGTCGGGGTCGTCGTAGGTTCCGCGAACGACCTGCAGGGCATGGTAAAATCCCCAGAAATTGACGAAGCCAAAATAAATGGTGAACACAATCGCTCCACCCGCCAGCCACAGTACCACCAGCGGGGCACCATGAACCGATTCGGTAAACAGATAGGGAGTGGCCGCGCCGTTGGTGGAATCTGTCTTGAGAATCCCCTGGGCCGCCATTTCCGCGACCATGGCCGGGCTGAGCCAAAGCTCCGGGTCCTCTTCCAATTTGCCCCGCATCTTGGTCACTCGGCGGTAGGTGACCGCGTCGCTGTCGTCGATCACCTGGACGTACTTGGTCTGGTTATCGACGACGTACGTCACGTAGTCGACCAGCTTATTGCCCAGTTCCCCGCGCCGGTACGAACGCGTTGCGTCGGGGCTCAAGACCACCAAGCCTCGCTCGCGAAGACCCAGCAATTGCTGCGTGTTGAGCGAGTCCGGCAGTTTGTCCGGTTTGACCGCGGCGCTCGCCGGGAGGATCTGGAATTCGTCGGTCGTGTCGCGCTCACGGACGAAGTAGACGACGTGATCCTTGGCGACATACCGCTGCGGCGTCCCCAAGATACGGTAGAAGAGGGTGGCCTCCATCAGGCCCACGAGCTTTTCGAAGGATTGGTTGACTTGCGCGAGCGCGCCAGGTCGGAACGCATCATCCTCGCTCGGGATCTGCGCAGACGGAAGATTATGCGGCCAGGTACCCGCCGCGGGCGATGCGTCTTCCGCTGGTGCCTGGGGGGCTGTATCTTCTTGTCCCAGAACAACTTGCGACGACCAAGGGGCGGTTGCCAGGGTCAGCAGCGTCAACAGCAGCGTCAGGGATCGCGTCCGATACGCGTGAGATCGAATCATGCTTCTTGGCCATACGGTTCCGGAGGGAGATTCTTGCTTCAACACCCGAGGGTGAGGAAACTGTCCATAATTGTCCGCCAAGACAGTTATACACCCGTCAAGCTGGGAATTCTTATAATGGGTAAATTCTTGAAAGTCAATGGTTTACGACTTTTGATTCCGGGCTGGCCGCTTTTTTCAAATATATGCTTGTCAAAAATGTGCAAATTCGTACGATGGTAGTAATGCGGGTCGGAATTCCGGCATCGCACCGATTTTTTCACGTGTGAGTTAGGGCAAGTATGACAGAGCCGATACAAAAAAAGGACTCATCGCGGTGGGCCACCGAGATCGTCCCGACGGATATCGCTTTGCTCGACTTATTGCGGGGTGGCGGCTCATTAACGATTTCGCAGTTGTCATCCGCAATGGGTGTGACGGCAACGGCGGTAAGACAGCGGCTTAGCCGCTTGATGGGCCAAGGCTATGTCCAGCGAACCGTGGAAAAGCTGGGCCGCGGTCGGCCCAACCATCGCTACACGTTGACCACATTGGGGAAGCGGAAAAGCGGAGCCAACTACGCCGATTTGGCGATCGTGCTGTGGCAGGAAATTCGCTCGATCAAAGACCTTGAGGTTCGCCGCGGATTGGTGCAACGTCTCGCCAAGCGATTGAGCGAGATGTATTCCGAGCGGCTTGAGGGAAAATCGGTGGAAGAGAAGTTGAAGGCGATGGCCTCCCTCTTCGCCGAACGCCAAATTCCGTTGGAGTACGGTCGGGACGAAAACGGGCAGATGGTGCTGCAAATCATGGCCTGTCCCTACCCTGATTTGGCGGAGCAGGATCGTGGAATTTGTGCCGTCGAAAAGGGGATGTTCGCGGAGTTGTTGGGAGAGGATTTGCGATTGAGCCAATGCCGGCTCGATGGCGAGACCTGCTGCACCTACGAGTTGACCCAATTGTCGCTGGATGAGTCGACCACGAGTGATGAGCGACTGACTAGTTTGGAAGAGGACAGCGTAGAAGAGGAGAGCGGAGAACCGAAGGAATTAAGGCAAGCCGGGAGTTGAGGTTATCCCCAGGCCGCGCGGCCTGTGATACATTGTCGTGTGATACATTTTGATGCCAACCTTTACTCGTCTCCCAGCCCATACGCCTCCTCCACGAGGGAATCATTGATGACTAAACCATGGATCGAAGGACGCTTTGAGGAAAACGTAATCACCACCTCGGTTGAGCAAGCCGTGAATTGGGCTCAACAGGCGAGTGTCTGGCCGATGACGTTTGGCTTGGCCTGCTGTGCGATCGAGATGATGGCGGTCGGGGCCAGCCGGTACGACATCGACCGGTTCGGTGCCGGTGCCTTTCGGGCCTCCCCCCGTCAAGCCGACCTGATGATCGTGGCCGGGACCGTCACCTACAAAATGGCGAGTCGCGTCCGGCGGCTTTACAACATGATGCCCGATCCGAAGTATGTCATTGCGATGGGCGCATGCACCGTCGGCGGTGGACCGTACTTCAAGTATGGCTACCATGTCGTCAAGGGAGTCGATTTGGTGGTTCCGGTCGATGTTTATGTGCCTGGTTGTCCTCCCCGGCCAGAGGCCCTGCTCGAAGGGCTGATGCGGATTCAGGACAAAATTCGAGGACATCGCATCAACAAAAAGAGCGGCGTCCGGGTCGAGGATGAGTTGCCGGTGCCGCACCATTCCGGTTACGTCGAAGCAACCGGAAGCGAGCATCCCCTGTACGATCACCAAAAAATTACCGGCAAGTAAACCTTGCCAAAGCCAGATTTTCCGGGTGGAAAGCTGTCTGGTTGTTTTCACTGGCGGGCAAGCTGCCATTGCCACCCGGGTATTCAGCGGACGATGAATTAACGCGTTTGGCCAACGGGAGAACTTGCGAGTCTCCCTCGGCCCCAAACTACCCCCAACGGGAAACAGAATGACTGACGTTCTAAAGATTGAAAATTTGCATGTTTCGGTCGAAGGGAAGCCGATCCTGACCGGCGTGAACCTGGGGATCAAACGGGGCGAGACCCACGCCTTGATGGGACCCAATGGTTCCGGGAAGAGCACCCTCGGCTTTGCCATCATGGGACACCCCAACTATAAGGTCACCGAGGGTCGGATTTTGCTCAATGGAGAGGATATCTCCGAGCAAGGGGCCGATGTGCGGGCTCGCGCCGGGCTGTTCATGGCCTTGCAGCGTCCGATCTCGATTCCCGGGGTCCGGATGGCCGACTTCCTGCGGCACGCCACCACCAACGTTCGCAACCCCGAGCGAAAAGAGGGGGAGGAATTGATCCCGATGCGGGAGTTCCGCAAGGAGATCAAGGCCAAGATGAGCCAACTGCAGATGGATCCGGAGTTCGCCCGACGGTATGTGAACGAAGGGTTTTCCGGCGGCGAGATGAAACGGGCCGAGATTTTGCAACTCGCCATGCTCCAGCCGAAGTTCGCGATTTTGGACGAGACCGACAGCGGCCTGGATGCCGACGCCGTGCGTCTGGCCAGCCAAAGTATCGCCGAGATCGGTGGCGAGCACATGGGACTATTGATCATCACCCACCACGACAAACTGCTGGAGCACAATCCGCCCGATTTCGCCCACGTGATGCTCGGCGGCAAGATCGTCGAGACCGGCGGGGTCGAGTTGGCCCATGAGCTGCATTCGGTCGGTTACGACCGGATTCGCAAAACCTACCCCGACGCGGCGAAGCTGGAACGTGCCATGCAGGAAGAGTTGGAAGAGGCGGTGTAGCCCCGCACGGGGAACGCCACGGACGTCTCTTCGGACGGCCCGTTTGTGGGCCGTCAAACAAAAGAGATCAACGCAGCTAAGCTAACACTGGAGATAATATGGCTACCGACTTGACCGACAATGCGGTCGCGTCCCCGATCGGCGAAATCAACAAGTATGATTTTCATACTGAGAACACCGCGGTGTTCAAGGCCCGAAAGGGTGTCGATGCCGAGGTCGTCAATCAGATTTCTGATATCAAGAACGAGCCGGACTGGATGCGGGAATTCCGCCTCCGCTCGTTGGAGATTTTCAACTCCAAGCCGATGCCCAAGTGGGGCGGCGATATCGCGATCGACTTCCAGGACATCTTCTACTACCTGAAGCCGACCGACGGCCAGGGGCGGACCTGGGACGATGTGCCGGAAGATATCAAAAACACCTTCGAGCGGCTCGGAATCCCCGAGGCGGAACGCAAGTTCCTCTCCGGCGTGAAGGCTCAGTTCGAGAGCGAAGTGGTGTATGGTTCGTTGCAGGAGGACCTCGGCAAGAAGGGGGTGCTCTTCACCGATACCGATACCGCCGTCCGCGAACATCCGGAGCTTCTCCGCGAGTACTTCGGCAAGATTATTCCCCCGGAAGACAACAAATTCGCCGCCTTGAACTCGGCCGTCTGGTCGGGCGGGTCGTTCATTTACGTCCCGAAGGGGGTCGAGATCGAGTTCCCGCTCCAGGCTTACTTCCGGATCAACGCCGAAAGCATGGGTCAGTTCGAGCGGACGCTCATCATTGTGGATGAAGGGGCCAAAATCCATTATGTGGAAGGCTGCACCGCCCCGATGTACACCACCGAGAGTTTGCACTCCGCCGTGGTGGAGATCATTTGCAAGCGTGGTTCGCGGTGTCGTTACTCGACCATCCAGAACTGGGCTAACAACATTTACAACTTGGTCACTAAGCGGGCCATGGCCTATGGCGACTCCACCATGGAATGGGTCGACGGAAACTTGGGTAGCCACCTGACGATGAAGTACCCGGCCGTCTACTTGATGGAACCGGGTGCGCGGGGTGAGATTTTGTCGATCGCCTTCGCCGGGAAGGGGCAGCACCAAGATACCGGCGGCAAGCTGGTTCACTGTGCTCCTAACACTTCGGGGCAGGTGATCTCCAAGTCGATCTCCAAAGATGGCGGTCGCAGCAGCTACCGTGGTTTGGTGAAGGTGGAAGAAGGGGCCACGAACACACGTTGCAGTGTGGTGTGCGATGCCCTGATCCTCGATCCGGAAAGCCGGACCGACACCTACCCCTATATCGAGATCGCCGAACCAGATGTCTCGATCGGCCATGAGGCGAGCGTGACCCGGATCGGTGAGGAGCAGCTCTTCTACCTGATGAGCCGCGGCCTGACCGAGACCGAGGCGAGTACCATGATCGTCAATGGCTTCATCGAGCCGCTGGTCAAGGAACTGCCGATGGAATACGCGGTCGAACTCAACCGCCTGATCGAGCTGCAAATGGAAGGCTCGGTTGGCTAGGGCCGCGTGATTTGGGACGCAGCGGAATGTCCGTCGAATAATCAAGAAGCGTCCCCTCCGGAGCCCTGAAAGGGTGCCCGCACGACAGCCCAGGGCAACGCCCTGGGTTGCCTGACCCCAGCAGAACCGAAGCCCTGAAAGGGCGCTTCAAACGCCTTGGCCTTGGCGTTCTCCTCCCGGGGCCAATCGATTTCACTACTATCCGTCACGTCAGAAAGACCGCATGACTGTCATGAGTGCCGCCGCCTCAGTCGCTGAAAATTTTAGTCCCGAGGCCTTCCAGAAATTCGTCGATGGCCGTAACGAGCCCGAGTGGCTGACCGAACTCCGCCGTTCCGCTTACGAGACATTCACGTCCCGAGCGTGGCCCACTCGGAAAGAGGAAGAGTGGATGCGGACCGACATCCGCGGCTTCAAGCTCGACCGCTTTCCGCTGCCAGGCCAGGAAGAAGAGATTCCCGCGGATTTACCAACCGGGCTCCTCTCAGCCGGCGTAGACGTCGGCGGACGCATCGTCTCGTACAACGGGCAAACCGTGCGGAGCGAACTTTCGGACGACCTCAAAGCCCAGGGGGTGATTTTCGGGAGCATCGCCGAAGTTGCCGCCAGCCACGAGGACCTGTTGCGGAAGTACTTGTTCCAGAACCAGTTCGACCCCGATTTCGATAAGTTCTCCGCCCTGCACGCTTCCTTCTTTTCGTGCGGGCAGGTGCTGTATGTCCCCAAAGGGGTTTGTGTCCGCGAGCCACTGTATGCCCTGTCGATTTTGGGTGAAAACGGTTCCGACTTCGGTCACACCTTGGTGATTTTGGAAGATGGGGCCGAGGCGACGTTACTCAGCGAGACCGCGAGCCTCGACCAGTCAGCACCTGGGCTGCACTGTGGGGCGATCGATCTGGTGGCCGGCAACGGGGCGAACCTGCGGTACGTCAACCTGCAAAACTGGGGCCAAGGGGTGTGGCACTTCGCCCAGCAGAAGGCCCAGCTCAAGCGGGACGCCCACCTGCTGTGGACCTTGGGCGCTTTGGGAAGCCGCCTCTCCAAGGTGAATCAGCATGTGGTGATGGTCGGCGAGGGGGCCGACTGCGAGGTGAACGGAGTGATGTTCACCGAGGCGAAACAGCACCTCTCGTACCATACCCTCCAGCATCATAAAGCCCCCAGTTGCCGCAGCAACTTCCTGTACAAAGCGGCCCTGCAAGACCATTCCCGAACCGTGTGGCGGGGGATGATCAAGGTCGACACCAAGGCCCAGAAGACCGACGGCTACCAGCGGAACGACAACCTGCTGCTCACCGAACACAGTCGGGCCGATTCGATCCCCGGGCTGGAAATCGAAGCGGACGATGTCCGTTGCACCCACGGCGCGACCACCGGCCGAGTCGATAACGAGCAGGTGTTTTACGCCCAATGTCGTGGGTTCACCCGGAACGAGGCGGTCCGTTTGATCGTGACCGGGTTCTTCCAGCAGGTGTTTGATCGAATTTCCCTGACCACGGTTCGCGACGCCCTCTCCGAGGCGATCGCGCGGCGTGTTCGAAACTACGACTAGGGACGCGTTGCCGGTGCGAAAAAGGGGTCAGGACTCTTTTTCGCAA
>JBBDIM010000162.1:0-1671 GCA_040880405.1 Pirellulaceae bacterium
GACTTTCACCCTCAAATTGTCAAACATGCCTGGCAAACCACTTCTCCCACGCTCTACGCGAGCGTGGCTACGAAAAAAGGTCGCCCAGCGATGTGGGCGACCTTAGGGGTTGTTTCACGTGAAACGAGTCCGTGGACCGTTTACGAGAGTGGGTTGAAGACCAATCCGCTGAGCAGCTTCGGGTAGAAGTAGGTGCTCTTGGCGGGCATCCGCTCTTTGTTCTCGCTGATTTGGCGGATGTGCTCCAACGTGGCGGGCATCACGAGGACGCAGAGCGGGAAGGTTCCGCCTTCGGGGTCACCTTGCTCGATTCCCTCGACCACTTCTTCTACCAGGTGAACGTACTTCGGCTTCGGCGGCTCAGGCACACCCAGGAAGGTTTCCACTACCAGACGCTGCAAGATGGCAACACCCAAGCCTTGCCAGTCGCTGCTTCGCTCAGAGGCGACTTCGGCCATTTTCTGCTTGCCTGCTTCGTTGATGGTGGCCATCACCCAGGTATCGTCCTTGGTGCAGTAGAGGGCCAACTGGCCTTGGTTGCTGGAGGTCTCGATATCTTCCCACAGCTCGGTGGCTAATTTGGCACCCTTCCCCTTCACCTCGCAGTCGAAGCCAGGGGAGAGCTTTTCGATCAGCTCGGCGGAGGTCAATTCCGGCAGGCCACGGAACAGCCGGTGGGTCGGCAGGACGATCATCCCTTGGTCCGCCATTCCGACGAGCATCGTCAGCACAAAGTTGGCGGGGTGCCCTTCGGTCAACGTCCCCTCGTCGGCCAACTGTTGTTTGTAGTTGCAGGCGGTCTCGTAGCGGTGATGGCCATCGGCAACGTACATCGGCCGATTGGCAATCGCCTGGCTGACTTTGCCAATGACATTCACATCGGTCACCGGCCACATCCGGTGCAAGACACCCAGGTGGTCGGTCGCTTCCAGCGGAGCGCTACCCTGGATATGGTCTTCCAGAATCTGCTGCACCTCGGTGGTGTCGTCCGGATAGAGGCCAAAGATCTGGCTGAGGTTGGTCTTGGTGGCCCCAAATAGCTTCAGCCGATCCGCCTTGGCGGAGGAGTGGGTCTCTTCGTGCGGGTAGATGTTCCCCTCACCGAACGGAATCAGCTTCACGCCGGCCATGAACCCACGCCGCAGGTAGGTTTGCCCCTCGGCCTCGAACTGCTGGTGATAGACATAGATGGCCGGGTCGGGCTCTTGGCTCAGGACGCCCTCTTTCTGCCACGAGGCCAGAAACTTGGCGGCCCGGGAATAGCGGTTGTTGTGGTCGTCGTCCCCAGGTTCGATCCGGTTGAGAATCAGCCGAATGACGTTAGCGGGGTGCTTCTTATAGAGCTCGTCCTGGAACTCGGGGCTGATGACGTCGTAGGGTGGCGCGACGACATCGGTAAGCGAACCGACGTGTCCGAGATCGTAACGCAAACCACGGATCGCCTGAATTTCTGGCATCTTTACTCTCTGCACGCGTTGGGGAAATAAAAAAAGGGACTCCGAATGTTATCTCGGAGTCCCTCGAAACTTGCAACCGGGTGGTTGGGCAAATGGGGTGGCACTGGCGGCTTGACCGCCAGTGTGAGTTGCGTGCCCGTTTCGAATCATCCTATCAGACACGAGTTGCCAGTCTGGTGGAAATTCGATCGCGATAAAAAATGGTGTCGTTGCC
>JBBDIM010000162.1:1681-2527 GCA_040880405.1 Pirellulaceae bacterium
GTGAAAATGGGGTCAGGACTCTTTTTCACTCGGCGTAAACCATTGGCAAGCGTGTTATGAAAAAGAGTCCTGACCCCTTTTTCACGGACCACCCACCGGAATCGCTTAATACCGGTAGTGGTCTGGCTTGAAGGGGCCGCTGACCGGGACGCCGATGTAGTCGGCCTGGGCTTCGCTCAGCTTGGTCAGCTTCACGCCCAGTTTGCCCAGGTGTAGCCGCGCGACTTCTTCGTCCAGATGCTTCGGCAAAACATGGACTCCCAATTCGTAGTTCTCCGGGTGGTTCCAGAGTTCGATCTGGGCCAGCACCTGGTTGGTGAAGGAGGAGGACATGACGAACGAGGGATGTCCCTTGGCACAGCCCAGGTTCACCAAACGGCCTTCGGCCAGGATCAGAATCGAGTGACCATCCGGGAAGGTGTAACGGTCTAGCGGACCACCTTCCTGCTGGTTCCCCTTGATGCTTTCCTTGGTGACACCCTTCTGGCCGTTGAGCCAGGCCATGTCGATTTCCAGATCGAAGTGGCCGATGTTGCAGACGATCGCGTCGTTCTTCATCCGTTGCATGTGGTCGCCACGGATGATGTCGCGGTTACCGGTGGTGGTGACGAAGATATCCCCTTCCTCGACGCAGTCGTCCAGGGTGGTGACTTCGTAACCTTCCATCGCCGCCTGCAAGGCGTTGATCGGATCGATCTCGGTGACGATCACGCGAGCCCCGAAGCCCCGCATCGACTGGGCACAACCCTTACCGACATCGCCATACCCAGCGACGACAACCACCTTACCGGCGACCATCACGTCGGTGGCCCGTTTGATGCCGTCGGCCAGCGACTCGCGGCAACC
>JBBDIM010000163.1:0-15493 GCA_040880405.1 Pirellulaceae bacterium
GCGTGGGGATTAGGAAAAAATTTCTCTCGCAAAGCCGCCAAGACGCAAAGGGGTTGAATCACCCTGTTTCCGATATTTTCCGGCGTTTCCAGGCGATGATGTGACCCGAAAACCTACCACCGGTGATCGACTCTTCTCTTTGCGGCCTTGCGCCTTTGCGAGAGATTTTCAAGCGGGAAATGCTCGCGCAAAGGTACCAGGGGGAATTGAAGGGGCGGGAAAATGAATCGGCCGATTTCTGTCGCTTCAGGCCCTTTCCTGGCGGTGCCCGCACATGGGCGAGTCGGCTGTCAGGTGCCACGGGGACCATCGACAACCGAAAATGACGGGGATGCCAATGCCATGCGGCGCGTATGCTGGATCGCACCCTCCTGTCTTTGCGCGCCAAATTTGTGCCCTGGTAACGACGATTGAACGAGTGGGGATTTGCCCTTCGGACTGCCCCTGCCCAAAAAGTCTTGACGCTACTAGCTGCCTAGTACATACTATGAACATAGTAGCCGCGAGATTCCTCAGGGGGCAGCATGAGCCAACGATCCAAACCGTCCGATCTGGAACTTCAGGTACTGACCGTCCTGTGGCAACGGGGGCCGCTTCCCGTTGCCGAGATTCGGGAGGCGGTCCCTGATGGCAAGGCCCGGGCCTACACCACGATTCTTTCGGTGCTTCAGGTGATGGAGAAGAAAGGGTTGGTCGACCACACCACCAAGGGCCAGGCCAATATCTACCATCCGCTGGTCAAACGGCAGCAGGTGATGCGTCCCTTGATGCGGGAGATGCTGCAAAACCTGTTTGGCGGCAGCCCAGCCAAGGCGGTGCAGTCGCTGCTAGAGAGCTCACCGGTCGACGACCAAGAGATGGCGGAAATCCGCGAGCTACTAGCCGCGGCCGAGCGAAAGAAGAAGCCCGCTCCGCCGCGGGAACCTTGATTTTTAAGGACGTTTTTTAGCCACAGAGGTCACAGAGGGCACAGAGACGTTGAGTTTTGAACCTCTCGGTAAGTTGCAAATATTAGAACTAATTATTTTCAACAAGATCATGTACTTATCAGAAACTAATACCAGTTTATTCCATTCTCTCTGTGACCTCTGTGGCTAAACCCGAATCAAATAAACTCACTTTCGGAGTTTTCACGATGCTCCCCTCGCTCGACCTGTTTGATATGCTCCACCCGCAGCCACTGGTTTATGCCTTACTTCATTCCTTGTGGATTGGGCTGATGGTGGCGGGCATGTTGGCGCTGGCGCTCCGCTGGATGCCGGCTCCTTGGGCCGCGGGACGATATGCCGTGGCGATGCTGGCTCAGGTGGTGGTTCTACTGGCGGTGGTGGTCGTTGCGGTTTGTCTTAGTTTGCCCACGACGCAGCCACAGCGGGAGGCTGCTCCGCGGAATCTGGCGGTCACCTCGGACCTGGCAGCAGGTTGGCCGCTGGGGGCAGCGCAGGTCGGGACGATTCCCACGCTCACCGAGGTAAACGCCAGCGACTCAAGCAAGGTGGGAGTGTGGTTGGCTTGGACCGACACCCTGGCCTGGTTCTATTTGGCTGGCGTGACACTGATGCTGCTACGGATGGCCTGGGCCGTGGCGGATGCGGGTCGGTTGGTCCGGCAAGGGACTCCGGCCGACGAGCAGACATCGAATCTGGTCGACCGCTTGCGGCGCGACCTGGGGATCGGCCGCAGAGTCCGCGTGGTCGTTTCCCAGGTGTGCGACTCACCAGCGGTGGCCGGGGTGTTGTGGCCGACGCTGGTGCTACCGGTTTCGCTGCTGACCGAGCTGTCGCCCGAGGCGATCCGGGCAATCCTGCTGCATGAACTGGCCCACATTCGGCGGCACGACTACCTGCTGAACCTGGGGCAGATGCTGATCGAGGCGGTGCTGTTTTTCAACCCGGCCGTGTGGTGGATTAGCCGCCAGATTCGGATCGAACGGGAAGCGTGCTGCGACGGCTTGGCCGTTAAACATATGGGAGAACCGGTCGTCTATTCCCAAGCCTTGGCCGATTGGGCAGACCGGCGGCAGGCCGCCGCGACGGAAAGTTCAACCACGAGAAAAGCGATGGCAGACCAAAAAACCCCAACCGCGGCGATGGGGATCGGCGTGCATCGCCGCCACACATTGCTCGGGCGTCTCCGCCGAGTGCTCCTGCCGGGCGAGCAACCAGAGGTCCATATCTCCCCCGTCAGCCTGCTGATGCTGTTGGTGTTGGCCGGTCTGGGGATGGCCCTGGTCTGGCAGGGGACGACGGTGGCGGTCGTCGTCGCAGCGGAGATCGTCAGCCCCGCCGAACGGGTAAAGCGGGTCGCGGAGCAGGTGGAGGAGCATGCTCCACCACGCCCCAGCCCAGGAGACGCGCCAGTTACGTTTTCTGGTAAGGTTCGGACCGAAGATGGAAAGCCGTTGCCGGAACCCTTGCGGGCCACGCGACACACGCGATTCGAAAACAGTAGCGAGCTGAGCGCGTTGGGAGAAATCGGCCCGCAGTTCAAGTTCACCTCTCAGCCGGGGGTTACCATGCTCATCGTTCATGGCGAGGGTTACGCGCCTGGCGTGTCTGGTCCCTTTGACGGACGCTCGGGTGCAGAATTCGACGAGATCGAGATTGTTCTGCCCAAGGGCTTTCCGGTTGATTTCAACGTTCGTGACGAAGAGGGAAAGCCGGTTCCAGGGGTCGCAGTTTCTGCTGGCTATATCATCAATGGTGGTTCCACCAACTCCCACCAGGCCGAAAGCGACCCCCAGGGAGAAGGCGTGATTCCCCATGCGCTCGCAGGAGAGTATTTCATCTCGGCGAAGGCTCCCGGCTTTCAAGATACCGGAGTCACCCGGACGAAAGTGGAACAAGGGAAGACCCTGGAGATTGTCGTTCGCAAGGCCCAACCGGTGACCGGGCAGGTGGTAAGCGCCGATGGCGTTCCGATCGGCGGCGCGGTACTCCAGAAGTTCGTTACCATAAGACAATCCGATGGCGGCAACCATATTCACGGTCCGAATGGGGACAAGCTGGCAACCACCGATGACGAGGGGCGTTTCACCCTAGATCAACTCGTCAGCGACACGGTCTATCACCTTCTGGTCTCGCATCCCGAACATGGGAAGCGGGTCCACGAGGGTGTCCGGCCAGGGCAGCAAGGCCTGAAAATGGTCCTCGGTCCCGACTTCACGCTGACGGGGACTCTGGAGGGTGATCTCTCGAAACTACCGCAGCGTCGCGGCGAAACCTACATCCGTTATCGGCAGGGAGTCCGCGTAGGCCCAGAGGGCACAAGCGGTTGGGATGGCGGTGAGGCCATGATCGAAAGGACGGAAACCGGCGGGAAATTCACCCTCAAGGGGTTATTGCCCGCCGAGACGACGATCACCGCCGGAGAGCACAAGGCAACCATCGACCTGACCGAGCCAAGATCGCAGGTGACGATCGATCTGAATGACACGGTCCCAGTCATCCAGACCCGGCAGGTCGAACTGACCTTCGAGGCCGATAAATCGGCGCTGCCGCGAGGTAGCGTTCGGGTTTATTCGCCCGGTTTCCGGAATGGCGAGCTGAGCGATTTACCGATTGTCGATGGCCGTGTTGAGCTAGAGGTTACCGTGGGTGCGGATTTATATGTCCGGCCCAAGGGAATCATCGGCTACTGGTTTAAGGAGCGGCATTTTCCGGTGGAAGCGGGCGATCAGCCGCACACGGTCCGTCTGGAAACCTTCCCCGCCGGGGCGATTTCCGGCCAAGCTCTATTGGCCAGCGGAAAGCCGGATACCGAGATTCAGGTTAGCATCCGGGCGATCGACAAACCGGAAGAATTCAAATTGCAAACGATTACGCACAGCTCGAGCCAGCGGGTCGATAGCCAAGGTGGGTTCGTGTTCACACCGCTGCCGCTCGGGGCGAAATATGTCGTCATCGCCGGGAAAGGGCATAACAAAACGGTCAGCGATCCGGTCGAATTGACCGAGACCGAGCCGACCGGTGACGTTCAGCTTTCGCTTTCGCCGGATGCCTCGGCGAGCGGAACCGTGGTTGGTCCGAGCGGCAAACCACTCGCCGACATCCCCCTCCAGTTGGAGTTAACGCATTCGTTGGCCAGCACCTCTTGGGGTCCCGGTTTTACGACCGATCGCAACGGTCGCTTTCAATTCGATGGCCTCAGTTCAACCTTAGATGGCTACGAGATTAGCCTGGCGACCAATAAGGACTATCAACCACAGTCGATTCCCCTTAATCCAGGCGGGCCGCCGGTCACGATGAAGCTAGAAAACGGGCATGTTTTGGAATGCGCTGTGCTCGACGCCGAAACAGGCCGCCCGATTCCCGGAGTGGAGTTGTACGCCTATCCGCTAAATCGCCAAGCCGATGAACCGTATGCCTACGAAGCGGAAGGCAAAACGGTCGCCGACGGAACCACCCGGTTCAGCAACCTGGCGGGTCGGGAATTTCAAATCAACGACCGAAACGGACTCACATGGGACAAAGAAAAGGGAAAACTCGACATCCCGAACCAAACCATCCCGCTCGTGATTGAAGCGACGTTGCCGGAGTGGAGTCGGTTGGAATTGGGGCCCTAAACCACACACTTCTGACCCGGGAGATTGGTGGGTGGTTCACACTCACTAGACGAGGCGTGGGCAGCACACGAAATTTGTGGCGAGATGCCATAATTCCCGACATCTAAGCCGGGAATTGGGTGCTACGGCAGTTGGCATCGGTGGGTTTTGGCCTGTCGGCCTCCACCCACCCTGCCATTTTGAGAATGCCTAAATGCCTGCGATGGAACGCCTTAGGCGGCCGTTTTGGCTTTTTTCAGGCGGGCCGAGAGGCGGGATTTTAGGCGGTCGGCTGTTTTGGGGTGGATTACCCGTTTGGCGCCAGCCTTGTCCAGGCGTTTGACGGCGACGCGGGCCTCGAGCTCGGCCTTTTCGTGGTCTCCGGCGGTGACCGCTTCGCGGACCTTGCGGAGCTGCGATCGGAGGGCCGATTTGACGGCGCGGTTGTGTTGACGTCGGACGACGTTTTGACGTAAACGCTTGCTGGCACTCTTGGTATTGGGCATTTCAGAACCGTATGAACGGGATCGCCTAAGGCATGCAGTGAATTTCTATCACGGAATTTCAACACCACGGTGTCTCGACATCGCGGTATTTCAACACGGGCTCTACCATCAGCCCTGGGCCAGGTAGAAGCTAACCATCTTCTCGCATTTGCTTGAGCTTGTCTAGCCGTGGTCCCACATCTTTGTAAGAAGGATCTAACTTCGCGAGCTGCCCCAAGTATTGGAGGGCCAAGGGGGTCTGTTTCAACGCGGCGGCGAGCACGCCGGCCCGGTAAAGGAGCTGCTTGACTCGGTCGGAACTTAATGTCTTGTAACGAGTTAGGGCTTCCTTGTACGCTTCCAGGGCCGGTTCGTAGCGGCGATTGGCCTGGAGGCATTCCCCTTTGCCTAGATAGGCCGCGGCGGCCAACTTTTCGTCTCCAGCGGCGACTGCGTCGAATTCCTGGATCGCTTCAGGCAGGTTTCCGGCCCGTTTCAGGCGAAGGCCGAGCTCGTATTTTAGGGGAAAATCATCTGGGCGGCGTTCGACCCGCTGCGAGTAGATGTCCAGCTCAATCCGGTTTAGGTCGTCGCGAAGGCTTTCGCGGAGCCGGTCGGCCGATTCCGACGGTTTTTCCTTGGCTTGGCCTTCGGCGACCAGTAAGCGATGCCGGGCTCTGGCGATTTGGACTTCTTCCCGCTTCTGGGTCAGCTCGAAGGAGGTGCCGATCGTGTCGTGGGCCTGTTTGAGGGTGTTTTCCGCCTCGTTGAAATTTTGCACTTGGCACCAGGCGTCGGCCAGTTGCAGGTAGTTTTCCAGGTTGTACTGGTTTTGCTCGATCAGGTTTTTGAGCCGTTGCCGCTCGTTCAGTTCGATCTGACGCCGCGGTTTTTCCTCGGTGGGGGTGGTGGAGGCTGGTTTAGGGCGGAGTGGGGTCTTTTTGGGGTCGATCCGGTTGGTGACGGTGGCCAAGCCCTGGGCCTGACGTTCACGGTCGAGCGTGAGCTGCGAGATCATTCGGTTTGCCTCGTCATCTCCGCGGCTTTTGTCCTCGATATAGTGCCAAACGGCGATCGCTTGATCGAACTGGCCAACCCGGCCGAGATACCCGGCGCAGGTCCGCAGGACTTCGAGGTCTCCCGGGGAGCCATCAGTGGCGTTTTTCATGTAGCGGAGCCCCGCCTCGTTATAGCGGCAGGCCTCGCAGGCTTCGACCATCGCGAGCAGGGTGGTGGTGTCCCAGGGGTTAGAGAGTAACTGGTCCATCCCTTGGCTGAGCGTTTCCGACCATTTTCCGGCCGCCGCCAGTTTTTTGACCGCCCGGCCCCCGCCGCCGAACCCGCCGAACAGCGAGGAAGGCTTTTTGCCGTTAAACTTCCGCTCCAGGTTGGTCATCATGGTGTCGGCGAACACCACGTTGGCCGGATCGAGCTTGCAGGCCCCGCTGAGCAAGGTGTGGACGTAGTCGTGGTCGTACTTCGGCTGCTTCATCAACTGCTGGGCCCGGTCGTACAGTTGCTGCAGTTGCTTTCGCTTGGCGGGCGAAATTTCGTAGCCTTCATCGGTCGGGGTCGGCCCGGTTGCTGGTTCCGCCATCGGTTCTTTTTGGTTCAAATCGAGAAGAGATTGAGCTGGCCTACACGAAATGGGAGAGTCTATTTGCCCGGCTCTCCCTGCACTTTTAGCGTAGCTGGAAACGAGGGCCAAGGCCAGTCACTTGTTGGTTGGGGGGCGTAAAAACAAGGGCCATATTACCCCGGCGTGAAAGAGAATCACTTTTGAGCCACAGAGGGCACAGAGACCACAGAGGAGAGGGGATGTAGGTTTTTGATCCATTGCCTAGCTGACGTGCATCATCATCATCTCTCTGTGCCCTCTGTGGCTAAACCCGTTTCCGGGGCCATAAAAACAGGGACCGGGGTTCGACCTGCCTGGACAGGCGTTAGCCGAGGGTTGAAACTATGGATTGCGCCATTGCCCATGGTATTCCTGTTTCCTTTTGCGTGACGATTGGCCGTTGATGCTTAGCGATGCTCAGACTGGTAAAGTTTATCTCGTGGGAAGCGGCCCGGGCGATCCGGGGCTGATTACCCTGCGGGGGATGCGGTTGTTGCAGGTCGCCGATGTCGTGATGTACGACTACCTCTGCAATCCGGAATTGCTGGCGCATGTCCGGCCCACGGCGGTGGTGCATTGCCTGGGGAGCCACAGCGAAGGGAAGGTTTGGAAGCAGGATCAGATCAACGCCGAGATGATCCGCCAAGCGGAATCGGGCCACTCGGTCGTGCGGCTCAAGTCGGGCGATCCGACGGTCTTTGCCAGAGCGGCCGACGAGATAACCGCGTTGGTTGAGCGGGGGATCGAAGTGGAGATTGTCCCGGGGGTGACGTCGGCGCTTGCGGCCGGGGCCTATACGGGGATACCGGTCACGCATGCCAAGCACGCTTCGGCGGTCGCGTTTATCACGGGACAGGAAAAACTTTCCAAGGCGTCTGGGTCGGTTGATTACGAGGCGCTAGCGAAGTTTCCGGGGACGCTCGTGTTTTACATGGGGGTGACCACCGGGCCGGTTTGGTCCGCGGGGTTGATCGCCGGGGGGAAGTCGCCGGAGACCCCGGTGGCGATGATCCGCCGCTGCACCTGGCCCGACCAGGAGACGACCCGCTGCACCTTGGGGGAGGTTGCCGAGCACCTGCACCCCGGCTCCAAGATTCGCCCGCCGGTGATTGTGGTGGTGGGGGACGTCGCCGGGGAAGGGGAGGCGTGCCGCTGGTTCGAGAGTCGGCCGCTGTTTGGCCAGCGGATTGTGATTGCCCGGCCGGAACACCAAGTGAGCACGCTTCGCGACCAACTAACGGAATTGGGTGCGGCGGTGATCCCGATTCCCGCGATCGAGATCGGCCCACCGGCGGACTGGGGCCCGGTCGACAAGGCGATCGCTCGGCTGCGTGATTTTGATTGGCTAGTCTTTTCTAGCCGCAACGGCGTGCGGTACTTTTTTGAGAGGCTGCTTTCTCGCGGCGGCGACATCCGCCAAGTGGGCCACCTAAAACTGGGGGCGATTGGCCCAGGCACCGCCGAGCCCCTCACCGGGTATCACCTCACCGCGGATGTGATTCCCACTGAGTACCGGGCCGAGAGCATGGTCGAGGCCCTGCAAGCCGAGGCACGCGGCAAGCGGTTCCTGCTGCCCCGGGCCAGTCGAGGCCGGGATGTGTTGCCGGAGGGCCTGAAAGCGGCCGGAGCAGAGGTCGAAGAGGTGGTGGTTTACCACAGCGGCGACACGGCCGAACTGCCGGGTGAGGCGCAGCGGCAATTGGAGTCGGGGCCGATCGACTGGGTGATGATCACCAGCAGCGCGATCGCGCGGTCTTCCGAGCGGCTGCTGGGTGAAACGCTGCGGACAGCCAAAGTGGTGAGCATCAGCCCGATTACCAGCGCCACCTTGCGAGAACTGGGAATCGAGCCAGCCGCCGAGGCGACCGAGTACACGATGGACGGGATGGTTGCGGCGATGCTGAAGCGATAGCGTCTGACCTTCTTCCGTAGCCACGGTCGCGTAGACCGTGGGGGCCTGGCGGGTTGGGTTTGCCCTTGGGGCGACGTCGGTACGCACATCTCCCACGCTTTTGGCGACGTACTCGCGCAGGGTCACCGCTGATAAATCGGCAACAGTCCCAAGTCCAATTGCAGCATGATTAGGTTGCAAGCGGTGACGTAGATCGGGCCGACGTTGCTGCTGTCCCAGTAACCGTCGCGGTTTTGGTCGTCGGAGATCCGGTCGTACAGCCGGTTGCGGAATGCCTCCCAGTCTTCTCGTTTTTCGAACCCTTCGCGATAGACCACCTGGGCGTAATAGAGGTAGGTGTAGTGCCAGTGGCTGAAAGCCTGGGCCTGGCTTTGGATTTGGTACAGGTTATCGCGGCAGTACTTGCTCATCTTCTCTACCACGTCGCCGCCATACTCGCCCGCGTTTTGCAGGCAGCAGATGGAAGCGGCGGTGATCGCCGGCCGCGAAGTGCCCCGGTTTTTGGAGCTATAGGAGATTCCGCCATCCGGGTTCTGGCACCCATGGATGTATTCTTGGGCGTTTTTGATCACCTCGTCCGGGACGGGAATCCCGGCGTTGCGGCACCCGCGGAGCCCTTGGACCTGGGTGATGGTGGTCGAGCCCTCGTCGAAGTCGTTTCCATCCTTCGCGCTGACGTAGCCCCAGCCCCCCGACTTGGTTTGGGCGTAAATGCTGAACTCCACCGCCTTGGTTAGCACCTCGATCAGTTCGTTCCGGCGGTCGGAATCCTCTTCCTCACCCAAGACCTGCGAGAGGAACAGCATCGAGAATCCATGCCCGTAGGTGTAGCGGTTGTCGGTCAGGGGGTCGCCAATGAGACCGTTATCGCGGGATTTGGAGATCAGGAAGCTGACGGCGCGGCGGAGGTTCTTGGAATAGGGACCCTGGGTGGTGGTCGAACCGGAGGCGGTTAAGGCGGTGGCGGCTAGGGCGGTCATCGCGGTAGGATAGCCGCCAGCGGTCCAGTGCCCGATCCGAGACTGCGTCCGGGCGACCCACTTCAGCCCTTTTTCGGTGGTTTCGCTCCAGCGACGCTTTTGAGCACTGGATGCGGCCGCTGCTTGCGCAGGGCTAATGGGCCAACCAGCGGAGAGCCCCCGTAGGAGTCCGCCACCCATCACACCCAGCATCGATCGTCGATTGAAATTCCCGAGCACGCCATACCCTCCTGAAAAATGGACCTTTATTTATTGTCGCGGCGAGGTCGCGCGGGGTCCAGGCAACTTTCCGCAATTATCCAGGGATGACCATTGATAGGGCGGGGGGTAGGGGCAAGAGGAACGGCCAGGGGGAAAGGGCTGGCGGTTTACTTGAGTTCGCGAAAGGTAGAGAAGGCAAGAAACCCGAGGATTCCGGCTCCGATGATGAACAGGATGTCGAAGACCATAATCGCGGTCAGCCGATCTCCCGTCTCCGGTTGGAAGATTCCCAACGCCAAATCAAGCGCAAAAATCAAAAATACGAGGGCGGAAACTACCATTCCCGCGATCGCGAGCGCTTTCGACATTGGCGACTCCTAGACGACTTGACAAACGAGAAGAGGCAAGCGGATCATTTTGGCTAAATTATCCAACCCGTCTAGTATAACTCGAAGTGAGCTAATGTCATCTCGTCAACAGATTTAGGCAAAAATTGAGTGAACCGGTTCCGCCCTTAAAAGCCCGCGAGACCGATTTTCTTAGGCGCGAGGCGAACCACCGGTCTCGTGAAGTCTCATAATTTAGGTCGTAAACATATCGCTGACAAGCCTTTCAGTCCATTTCATCGAGCATTCATAAAACCATGACCGTGAGCCCGGATAACCGCTTTAACCGTTTTCGTCAGGAAATGCCCATCACCCAAAAGTGGGCCTATTTCGATCATGCGGCGGTCTCCCCGTTGCCAGGCCCCACCGCCCAACGAATCCGAGACTGGGCGGATCAGGCCTCTTCCGAAGGGGACGCGGTTTGGCCTGAATGGGAGAAAGAGGTGCAGGAGACCCGCCGGACCGCCGCTCGTTTGATCGCGGCCCAGGAGGGGGAGATCGCCCTGATCAACAACACCACCCAGGGAATCAACTTCGTGGCGGAGGGGTTTCCGTGGCAGCCGGGGGATAACGTCGTAACGTTGGCCAATGAGTTTCCTTCCAACCTCTATCCGTGGCTCAACTTGCAGGCGAGTGGAGTCGAGGTGCGGCAGGTGGCGGCACCAGAGGGGGTGCCCGACCTCCAGCGGATTGCCGAAGCCTGCGACTCTCGCACACGGGTCGTCTCGGTCAGTTGGGTGGGATATCAGAGCGGGTGGCGGATCGACGTGGCGGAGGTGGCACGGCTTGCGCATGAGCAGGGGGCTTATTTTTTCCTCGACGCGATTCAAGGCATGGGCGTTTTTCCGCTCAATGTTCGCGCCGCCGACGTGGACTTTTTGGCGGCCGATGGTCATAAGTGGATGCTCGGACCGGAAGGGGCGGGCATTTTTTATCTTAAACGCGAACTGCTCGATCTGCTCCGGCCCCGTTCGGTCGGTTGGAATAGCGTGAGCCACCGGTACGATTTTGGCCGGATTGAGTTGGACCTGCGAGATACGGCCGCGCGGTACGAAGGGGGCTCGCAGAATATTGTGGGGCTGTTGGCGCTCGGGGTTAGTTTAAAGCTGCTGGAGTCGGCCGGGCTGGGGCCGGATCACTCGGAGATTGCCTTGCGAGTGCTGGAATTGACCGATTACGCCGTGAACGGATTGCAGGATCGAGGGGCGGAACCATTCTCCCGCCGGACCGCCGACTCCGCCTCGGGAATTGTCTCGTTTCGCGTCCCGGGCACCGATCCGCGGCAGTTACGCAGCAAGGCGATTGAGGCGGGGATCAATCTGAGCGTCCGGGGAGACCTGCTGCGGTTGAGCCCCCACGCTTACAACACGTGGGAGGAAATCGATCGCTTGCTGGAAATTGTCGCGTCGGCGGGGTAGATTCTTGAAGTGCGAGCCAAACCCAGAGAACGAAACTCAAAGAAGCCCCGTTAGGGGCGGCATGTAATAGCCAAGGGCGCGAGCCCCTGGTAAAGAGTTTTTTAAAAGTTCCCAAGCCCCAACGGGGCGACATGAAGTTGAACCGCGCGATGTTCAAAGTTAAGGAATAACCACGAAACACACGAATGACCCAGCGCGGCCTTTGGCCGCAACCAAAATTAGATGCTTGTGACGAGGGCAATTCGCGTGATCCGCCTGGCTGGGCCGGAGTGGGTTTAACCAGGGCCATTCGGCGGTTTCTCCACGGTTTTACGAAGGAATTTCTCTCGCAAAGCCGCAAAGACAAGAGTCACTTGGGGGTGGAAAGTTTTCTGGTCATACGAGCGCCGAGAAGCGACGAGAAATTTCAAGATCTGGGCGATTAACCCCCTTTGCGTCTTGGCGGCTTTGCGAGAGATTTTTAAAAGCGGCTTTTGCTCGCAAACATTCACGAAGCATCACGCGGGAAATGACGGTCGGATTTAAAGAATTTGAAACGCAGAGACGCGGAGATCGCAGAGACGAAACCTGCGTGGGAGGCTTTCCTCTGCGCACTCAGCGCCTCTGCGTTTCAATCCCGTTGGGCACTGCCGAGTCACCAAGCTTTGCGGTTCTCTCATGCGATTCTTTCCGCGTAACGAGCGAGCAGCGAAGACTTTATGCAACTCGCCGCGTAAAATCTTCGCGAGCGGAGAAGAAAACGATCGTTAGTAGCACGAAAAGAAGAGGTGTTTTGGGAGTTGTTGATTTCGCAGGTCGTTATTCGTGTCGTTCGTGTATTTCGTGGTTAAAAAATGGAATCATCGTCATGGAAAAGGCCGAGCCTCGTTGGTTCGACATGCGATCTTCATGCCGCCCTTTCAGGGCTTATGGATTTGATCGGGAATCGTTCCAGGGGCTTACGCCCCTGGCTATTACATGTCGCCCCTATCGGGACTGAAAGATGATTGTGTTTATCTGGAAGAGCACTCGTCCCAAACAATCATTCCTTCCTTTTACCCGTATTGGACCCGCGGATGTCGCAGTTTTCCGATGAAGAACTGATCCTGGCCGAACCGGCCGATCCGCAGCCATCCCGCACGGCGATGATGATGGGAGTGGCGGGGGTGGTCCTCGCGTCGTTTTTGATCTTGGGGGCCTTAGGCTACATGCCAGGGCTGATCATGATTTACGCCGGAGTCGACTTCGATGCCCGGCCGATCGAGGAGCGGCAGGATTTCGAACAGGTCACCCACGAGATTCAGGAGAAGGTGAACGACGTCCAGCGGACTTATATCCTGATGACGGTGACCAGCTTGGTGATCGCGCTGGGGGTCGCTGGCTATTTGCTCTCTGGCGCGATTCCCCTGTTACGCACCAACGATGACTTGGCGCTGGCCCGCTTTTGCAATGCGTGCAAAATCGGTCTGTTGGGTAGCGGCGTCAATTTGTTGCTCACGGCGATTCCGTACTATCAGATCATCCATGAATTATCCGAGTTTGATCCGGGAGAGGGGATGGCCCGGACGATGGTTCAGTTTATCTACGCCGGGCAGATTGGCACCGCGATTTTTGTGGGGCTAACATTCCTGATTCAATTGTCGTATTTCGGCGTCGGTTGGTACTGGAGTGGCGGTGAAATTCAGCGGAAAACCGCCACGCCCCAACCCCGTGTCACAACCGCCGAGTAAATTTTTATCTGCGTATCCTCACTGGGCTGCGTCCACAGTTTTAAAGAATTTGAAACGCGGAGGCGCAAAGAGCGCAGAGACGCAACGTGCGTGGGAGGACTCCCTCAGCGATCTCTGCGCCTTTGCGTTTCAATCTCGTTGGGCACACTTAATTTTCGTGTCGTTCGACTGTTTCGTGGTCGATCCTTTGAATTTAAACTGGACGCTGTCCGACGATTCCGCAATCCACTTCCTTTTCCGAGCACCGCACGAACGATGGCCGAGTCCTTTCGCACCGCCGTATACACCGGATCGTTCGATCCGGTTACCCTGGGTCACCTGAATCTCATCCACCGGAGCAGTCGCTTGGTCGATCGGCTGGTAGTGGGCGTAGGGGTGAATTCCGACAAGTCGGGGCTCTTTTCCGCCGACGAACGGATCGAGTTAATCGAACGGGTCACCGCCGATCTGACCAATATCGAGGTCATCCACTTCGAGGGGCTGGCGGTCGGGTTTGTCCGGAGTGTGGGGGCCACGGTGATGATTCGCGGGATTCGGCCGTTAACCGACATTGCCGGTGAATTCACGATGATGATGGCCAACCGCAAACTCGATCCGGGGATCGAGACGATCTTTCTGATGGCGGACGAGGAATATGGTCACGTCTCCAGCTCGCTCCTGAAGCAAATCACCCCCTTGGCCAACGACGCCCAGCTAGAACAGTTCGTCCCGGCCGAGATCATCCCCGACGTGCGGGAAAAGATTGCTCGGCATAATGGCGGGTAGTATAATGCCTAAATAAGGCTAGGTGACTGCAAACAATAAAGGGACTGAAGATTATGACCGCACTCACTCTCGAAAAACTAGATGCAAGTTCAAAGCGTATGTCCGCCGAGGAGGGCGTGAAACGCCATTCCCTGCCTGTCGGAGATTCCAGGATGTACGCAATTGCATTCGACTTGGATACGGATACGTTAAAAAAATCGTATGGAAATGATTCCTATAACAACGCGTATGGCGATATCCGGAAAACTCTCATGGAACATGGATTCCATTGGCAGCAAGGAAGCGTCTACTTCGGCGACCCGGAGAAGGTTGATTCGGTTAAATGCGTGTTGGCCGCAATGGACTTGGCGCGGAAGTATCCGTGGTTCGCACCTTCGGTAAAGGACATTCGGATGCTGCGAATCGAAGAACGGAGCGACCTTATGGATGCGGTAAACGACGCACTCCGATAAATCCAATAATCCAGCTAATCCAGCGACGCGGGTTGCGACGCTTCCATCTGTTTTTGCCGGGCGGCTCGGAAATACTGCGAGCGACATTTTTTCAGTTCCTGGTCGATCTCGAAATCGGCCATGCCGATTCGCTTGCCGAAGGTTTGGATCACCCGTTGTTCCGCCGCGCAGATCTCGCCGTCAGCGATCGCGTGATCGAGCATCAATTGGAAACAGGCTCGCGCGGTTTCCGACTCGGCCGGGTCGGGTAGGGCCAACTCATTAGTTTGGGCCTGTTCTATCATTTGATTTAGCCCCCCGGCGGAAATGCCATGGGCCGCAGCGGACTCTTGCAGGGCGGCCCGTTCCTCGGGGCTCACTTGCCCGTTGGCGACCACCGTGCGGACCACCCAGGCCATCAGCGTTGGCTCGGTCGCGAGCGAGCGTTGATTGTGCAATGTCCGGGTCACCGAACGGATCTCGCGCTGGATGTCGAAACGGGAAAAGCCTAGCTCTTTACCGACCCTGGCCAGGAGCTGTTCCTGCCAGGGTGCGAGCTTGCCGTCGGACAGGGCGGCCTCAGTTACCAGGGCGATCCAGCGGCGGCAAAATTGTGGGGTTTGGGAAGGTAGCCGCAGTGGCTTTTGGGGGTCGAAATTGGCGACGATCCGCTGGAATTCCCCTTGCTCAATGCCACAAAGCTGGGCGGTTCGCCACAGCAGGTTCACAATCGGTGTGGCGGTTCGCTGCTCGGCCGAGGTGCAGAACAGCACCAGGTATAGCAGGTGCCGATCGGAGAGCCGCACGATTGCCATTGGGGCCTGCCCGTTGATCTCGACTCCGTCAATCGCGTCGCTATCGATCTCTGGGACCACTTCATGGGTGATGACCCGGGTCTCGGTTTGGCCATCCTCGGTTGGGAAATTTACGAGCACCGCGGTGGTTTGCACCCCTTCGTTCGCCTTCGCTCGGAGCTTCAGCGAACGAGTGCTGGTGTATTTGATGATCTCCGCGACCACCCAGTCGAGCTTGCCGTCGTTCAGCG